>NZ_SDKC01000001.1:2327500-2958564 GCF_004123145.1 Blautia faecicola
TTCCGGGAGCCGAAGATACCTCCTCATTGTACATAGTCTGGATCGAGTCGATCACAACCACCGTAGGTTTCTCCTTTTCGATCACCTGGCGGATCGTGTCCAGATTGGTCTCGCACAGTAGCCGTAGCCGATCTCCGAACGCACCGATCCTCTGTGCCCGCAGCTTGATCTGTTTTAAGGATTCCTCACCGGAGATATAAAGAACCGATACCTGATCTGCCAGATTTCTGCACACCTGCAAAAGAAGCGTAGATTTTCCGATACCCGGATCACCGCCTACCAGTGTCATCGAGCCCTGCACGATTCCACCACCAAGAACTCGGTCCAGTTCTTTGATGCCAGTATGGATGCGGTCTTCTTCATCCAGGGAAATCTCGGAAAGTGCCACGGGTTCTGCTTTCTTTCTTCCTGCTGCCTCCTGATGTTTTGTCTGGCTCGGACTCACGGTCTCTTCCACAAACGTATTCCAGCTTTTGCATCCCGGGCACTGTCCCATCCATTTTGGTGATTCATATCCACATTCCTGACAGAAAAATACTGTTTTCTTCGCTTTTGCCATACTCTTTTCTGCTCCTGTTCATCCTCATATACAACATAAGCTGCCACCCTACCGTTTTCCGGTAAGACGACAGCTCTTTTTATCACAAGCTTTTGATTGCTTATAATTTTTCAATCTCTACGCACACGGCTTTATCCGGGGATAGGTCTGCGCTGAAAGATAATTTTCCTCCCAGATTGGTTTTCATATGACCAACGCTCACATCATCCAGAAGAACTTTGTATTCGCAATCTGCTTCCATCTCTACTGTAATCTGTGTATTCTCTGTTCCTTCCACAGAAAATACCATACCGTTATTTCCGATCTTCATATCTAAAACTGTGGTTCCCGGAACGGATTCGTATACGAACATTCCGTTTCTCTCCAGCTTTGTAATCTCTTTAAAGGTTTTTACTTTATATAAGTCACCATCATATTCATAATCAGAAAGTTTCGTCTTGGTGTCCAGTTCATAATTACCGAAACTGATTCCTCCAGCTGCTTCTGTTCTGATCAATTCTTTAATCGTAGCCATAGTACCCTCCTAGTTTTCCTCTGTGCGTTCCGTCATCTCTGACGTTGCTTTTGTTTTGTATATATTATATAATAAATTCAGAAAAACATCTAGTCATTGACTGAAAATTTAATAACTTTTTTAGATACAGACACAATAACCCGGTCTCCTCTGTGGATCTTTCCTTCCAGGATTTCCTCCGCCATCTTGTCTTCCAGTTTGTTCTGGATCGCTCTTTTCAACGGTCGGGCACCGTATTTGCTGTCAAATCCGCTTTCTGCCAGATAGTCTTTCACACTGCTTCGTACAACCAGTTCGATATCCAACTGTTCTTTGCATCGATTTTCCAGTTTTTTCACCAGAATATTGACGATCTGCCGGATCTCCTGTTTATCTAACATATGGAAGACCAGGATCTCATCAATACGGTTTAAGAATTCCGGCTTGAAGATCCTTCTCACTTCTTCCATAACGCCGCGTTTCATATCTTCGTAGTTTTTTTTCTTGTCTTCTCCCTGAGAAAATCCAAGACGTTTTGGTTCTACGATCGACTGTGCACCGGCATTGGATGTCATGATGATACAGGTCTGTTTGAAATCCACCTTTCTTCCCTGTGCATCGGTGATATGACCGTCATCCAGCACCTGTAATAAGATGTTAAATACATCCGGATGTGCTTTTTCAATCTCATCGAACAGGATCACACTGTATGGATTTCTCCGGATCTTTTCGGAGAGCTGACCGCCTTCCTCATATCCCACATATCCCGGTGGTGAACCGATCAGTTTAGATACACTGTGCTTTTCCATGTATTCCGACATATCCACACGGATCATCGCCTGTTCGGAGCCGAAGACTGTCTCTGCCAGTGCTTTGGACAGTTCCGTCTTACCTACACCGGTTGGTCCGAGAAACAGGAAGGAACCGATCGGTCTTGCCGGATCTTTCAAGCCCACGCGTCCACGTTTGATCGCTTTGGCGACTGCTTCCACCGCTTCTTCCTGACCGATTACCCGTTTGTGCAATTCTTTTTCCAGACCTGCCAAACGTTTGGACTCTTTCTGTGCAAGTTTCTGTACCGGAATCTTGGTCCAGCTGGATACAATCTGCGCGATATTTTCTTCGGTCACCTGCATTTTTTTATTTTTATAGCGCTGTTCCTGACGTTTTTTCAATTTTTCGTAGGATCCTTCCAGTTCTTTCTGTTCTTCCTGTAACTCCCGTGCTCTTGAAAAATCGCCTTCTCGAATCGCTTCTTCTTTTTCCCCGGAAATTACATGCAAGTTCTGCTCCATCTCTTTTAACTGTGGAGGCACTGCAATCCCTGCCAGCTGTACCCGCGAAGACGCTTCATCCATCAGATCGATGGCTTTGTCCGGCAGATGACGATCAGCGATGTAGCGGATAGACATCTTGACTGCTGCCTCCAGCGCATCATCGGTAATGGTAACTCCGTGATGTTTTTCATAATAAGGACGTAGTCCCTTCAGGATCTCAACCGCCTGCTCTTCGGTCGGTTCTTCTACCGTAACCGGCTGAAATCTTCGTTCCAGTGCCGCATCTTTTTCAATATGTTTTCTGTACTCTTCAATCGTAGTCGCACCGATGATCTGAATCTCTCCCCTCGAAAGAGACGGCTTTAAAATATTGGACGCGTCCAGTGCTCCTTCCGCACCGCCAGCTCCGATGATCGTATGCAGTTCATCAATAAACAGCAAAATCCCCGGATGTTCCATCACTTCTGTGATCACTTTTTTGATTCTTTCTTCAAATTCCCCGCGGTATTTGGATCCTGCCACCATACCGGACAGATCCAGAACGACCAGCCGTCTGTTTTTCATTTTTTCCGGCACCAATCCCTGTGCGATCCGCTGGGCAAGTCCTTCTACTACCGCTGTTTTTCCAACTCCCGGTTCGCCGATCAGACACGGATTATTTTTCGTCCGACGGCTTAAGATCTGGATCACGCGTCCGATCTCTTCTTCTCTTCCGACCACCGGATCCATAACTCCCTGCCGCGCCATCTCGGTAAGGTCTCTGCTGTACTGATCCAGCGTCGGCGTGCCTGTAGCCGCTTCATTTTGGGATCTTGCATTGCCATTATCTCTTGGATTCGCAACTTCTTCTCCCATCGCTGTCAGAACTTCATTCTGCAGTTTTCGGATATTTACTCCCATCGTGTGCAGCAGACGGGTTCCCATACAGTCTACTTCCCGCAGCATCGCAAGCAACAGATGTTCTGTTCCTATCTTTTCACTGCGAAGATCATCTGCTTCTTCCACAGCTCCTTCCAGCATTCTTGCCGCCCGTGGTGTATATCCTGCCCGATCCGCAGTCAGCACATTACTCTCTTCCGGTGCAATCAGTTTCCGGATCATTTCCATCAGCCGTTCTTCACTGATTCCCATATCACGCAGAACCATACCGGCTGTTCCCTCTTCTTCGTGTAAAAGACCTGCCAGCAAATGTTCCGTTCCGATATAACTATGTTTACATCTGCGCGCTGTCTTTTCCGCATATTTTACCGCTGTCTTTGCCTGATTCGTATATTGTGTACTCATGCAGCGTTCTATCCTCCATTTTTCGTGTCCTTTTTGCCCGCAGATTATTCCAACGGGTCTTCGGGGGATTGCTCCCACATATCATAGATTTCATCCAGCAGCTGATGTGCTTCCTGTCTGGATATATTATGGCATCTTCCCTTCGCCAGAATGATATACAGATTCCGACGCATCTCTTCCAGTGCCAGCAATTTATTCGAATCGATGCAGATCACCGCACCTTTTCTCCGGTCTATGGATACGATGCCCTCTTTTCTGAGAACCGCGTATGCTTTATTTACTGTATGCATATTGATCCCGATACATTCTGCCATCTGTCTTACCGACGGAAGCGTATCTCCGTCCTGCAGTCTGGATGTCGCGATTCCCAGTATGATCTGGTTGCGAAGCTGCATATAAATCGCTTCTTCACTGTTAAAGTCTATCTCCAGCAATTCTATCTGCATCTGTTCACCCTGCTTTCTCTTTTCTGTGTGTTATACATCATATAACAGATCCCACGGTTTGTAAAGCAGACCCTTACTGATATTCCCGGATCAGACAGTATTGTTTTAGATTAAAGTTCTTTTTTAAGATTCCATACTCTTTGAACTGGAACTTTTTGTAGAATTCCAGATTTTTTTCGTTGTGTGTTTCCAGTGAAATCATCATTCCATGTTCCTGGGCATACCGGATTGCTTCATTCATCAACATCGCTGCCATTCCGTGGTGCTGCATCCTTGGATGAACCGCCAGGTAAATAATATGCAGTCGTTTTGTCTGATGAAGCTGTTGTGTCCAGCTCGAATTCAGGTAGTCACCGCCTTTGATAAAATTATAAAAGGTATGAAAAGACGGATCCTCCTTGATCAGATACAGATCATTTTGCAGGGTAGCCTTCGCTTCTGTCAGCAGGAAATGAAACAGATTGTAGGACTCCGTCTCATCGGATACCACCAGCACGCTGTTAAGTTCTTCGCTGTCCGCAAAAATCTCACATGTTTCATAGAATTCATCCATATCGCAGTGGAACAGCTCCGGCATCAGACGTTTTCTCACATCCGGATCCGGGATCAGTGTCTCGTACAACGGATCGTGTGCAAAACAAATATTTAAAAGTTCCTCTAACTTAGGTAAATCTTCTTTTTTTACCCTATATAACTTATCGCTTTCCATATTTTTCAGCGGGTTTCCCCGTCACCTTTCTTATTGTTCCTGTATCGGATGCACAAAATGTTCTTTCACGGTTTGATAAATCTCTTCCATTGTCTGTTCTGCCATTTTGTACTGTTTATCGATTACTTTTGCAAGTGCTGCTGTCTCTTCCCGACAGTCTTTTTCTCCTGCTTCTTCTTTTTTCAGCAGCTGTTTTACCAGATCGTACAGATTTTCATGCTGCATCAGACGTCTGTATCCCCATTTCAGCCGTTCTTTCGGCTGATGGTACACATAATCGGTAAAATGTCTGTAGACTTCTTTATCAAACATAAATGCATAGGCATTGTTATCCACATCATACAGTTTTCTGAGTGCCACCGAAAGTTCTCCCTCTTCGAGATTCTTTTTGGCTCCCTCTAAAAGGTGGATATTTCTCAGTAAAATCTCATGTGGATAGAATACATTTCCGTACCAGTCAATGCGGACAAATGCATCCTGTTCTGTTTTGAAGCGTTTCAGAAGTTCCGTCTCTGTCTGTCGCAGGCTCTGATACAGTGTTTCCCGTTGTTCCGGATCTTCGCACGCTTTATATGCACTGTTTTTCTGCATGATCCACCGGTAATTTTCTTCCTGCTGTTTTTCTGCTCCGGTCAGTAATTTGCTGATTGTTTCGTATTTTTCTTCCAGACAGCTGTTTTCACAGGATTTTACCAGTTCCAGACCTTCCTGTGCGCGTTTCATAACACCGGTAAAGGAAAGTGGTACTACGGCTGTCGCGTCGATTGCCAGAATCAGCAGTGCATACAGTTCATGATGGAACTGGTAGACCTGCGGATCGTAGTATTCGTCGTTGTCAAACTGTGAGTGATAGTGTGTCTCCATAAAACTTCCGCCGGTAAAATCATTTACCATGGACGGGATTCCTGCGATCGCCATCGAAAAGTCATCGGACCAGGTTTCGATCGGAGATACCACGGATGCATCCTCCGGATACGCTCTCGTAAGAACCGGGAGGTCTTCCAGAAATTGTTCCAAAAATGGCTGATATTCATAACAGCTTCGGATCCGCGCCCCGGCTCCGTGTGCCAGCGCCGGAAGTTCAAAGTTCAGGTCGGCGATTACTTTTCCCACCCATTCCGGATGTGCGGTAAAGACCTGTTCGTAGGCACCCGTCGACCAGTCAAAATCCGAATCGATCACGCCCCATTCTTCTGCTGCCATCGCGCAGATCAGGATCGTATTTTCCGGCTGAATCTTCGCATCGATCAATGCTTTCGCGATTCCGAACATCATTGCCACCGCCGTATTATCATCCTGAAATCCGTCAAAATACGAATCGTAATGAGCAGAAAGCACGATCATACGGTCTTTGCGTTTTCCCGGAATCTGACCAGTGATATTATAGGTTTTGCACTCCGGCATCACCCGGCTGTCCGCTTCGAGTGTCACCCATAGTTCCCGGCTCTGCTGGTTATCTAGCTGTTCTTTCAGCCACTGAGCGTCTCTTCTGGATATGGAAAATGCAGGAGCATCTGCAGGTCCTGCGATATCCTGTGCATTTAACGCGTCTTCATCAATCTCGCCGTAACCGCCCTGCTGCACCGCGATCAGTGCTTTTGCGCCTTTCAGATGTGCCTGATATACCGGAAAATTGATCCACCATTCGTCACGCTGATTAATGTCAACTAATACCAGTTTATTTTTTACATCGATGTCTTTATAGTCTAACTCTGTTCCTTTTCCAACATAGACCAGTGGATATTCTTCCGCTCCATCGGTCACACAGTTGGTCTGGTAGGCTCCCAGCTGGATCTCACGTTTCTTTCCGTTTTCATCCAGCACATACAGAACCGCTTTGCGAAATTCCCACCCATCCACGGTAATCTCGTCTTTGGTTACCTCGGACAGGCCAATCTCTTCCATCTCTTTTTTTAACATCTCGCCGGTCAGAAACTCTGCTTTTGATCCTGCCGACCGATATCCCAGCACCGGATTACACCGATACATCTCCATACGTTTTGCCAGTTCATAGGAATATGGAATATCCAGATGTGTTAATACTTTCTCTTTCTCGTTCATTGATACCCTCCTGCCAAACGGTGCCTGACATTTGCTGTCGGGATCGTATTCTTATGTCGGCTTTATTATACCGCGCGCACCTCTGACTGTCTATTTTAATTTTTTTGCATAATTTTTCAAAAAAAGTGTTGACTTTTCTGTTTTACGGGGATATAATATCACTTGTCTTTCAGATAAAGAAAGCGCGCGGGAGTGCTGGAATTGGCAGACAGGCAAGACTAAGGATCTTGTGGGTGTATGCTCGTGTGGGTTCAAGTCCCATCTCCCGCATACAGAGAAAAGGGCAGAAAGCTTTGATTTTATTCAGGTTTTCTGCTTTTTTTATTGTCTAAATGATACGATTTTTATCTCACGCCGTCTCACGTTTTTGGGTGGTGGGGCTACTATATCTTGTGGTGGCTGTAGGGCGGATAAAACCAGTTGGTCTTTTTGTTCGGTGTTGATTCGGGTGAAAATGTAATGTTTTAATGTTACTGTTCACTGGTAATATCCCGCGAGGTGTTTTTTGTGAGCGAAGGTCACAGAAAACCCGAGACATATCGCGCGAATTTATGCGAACAGCATAAATTCTGTGCATCGCGCAGCGTGTTGCTGGGCACGGAGTGAACAGTAACGTTTTAATTTTTAGTCTATTCATACGGAATACTTTCCATTTGAACATCTGTTTGCAATGTAGTATACTACATTTGTACAATCGAATAGAAAGCAGGATGTGATTTCTGATTATTTTATGCCCTCTGATCTTATGAAAGGAGGGTGATGCCCTATGAACGCAATGAAAGTTCTTACTTTATTGTTAGTAGTTTTTGAGACTCTGTCTTACATAGACAATCATAAAAAGAAACATAAGCGTAAAAAGAAACGCAAAAAGAAAAATAAAAAGAAATAGCATCCTCTACCGCCCAAAGTTTAGGATGCTATTTCTTTTTTAGCTAATTGACAGAGGGCAAATCGGAGTCATATCCGATTACCTTTCTAATTTGATCATACACTTGAGCACTTGTTTTTGCAAATGCTCTTTTTAATTTTCCTACTAAGGTTCTTTTGTAATATTTAGAATAAAATCACATTATTCACATTTGTTTTCTGTATTTTCCCTGTGTTTCTAAAAAGTAATGTTACTGCGAACAGGAACAAGTAATGATCGAAACCGTCCCATTCACTGTCAACACAATACTTCCCACTTGCACCCTTCTTTTCTCTTCGCTATAATAAATACATGACAAAATCTTATAGAAAGAGTAAGAAAGGACACCGTTATGAAAGAATATAAGTGGGCTACTCTCGGATGTGGCGTGATCGCCAATCAGCTGGCACAGGCGTTTGCTGCAAACGGACGGAAACTATATTCCGTAGCAAACCGTACGCACGAAAAGGCAGTTGCTTTTGCTGAGAAATATGGAATTGATAAAGTTTATGATCAGATTGACGATGTATTTTCGGATGATGAGGTGGACATTATCTATATTTCCACTCCGCATAACACACATATTTCCTACCTTCGGAAGGCTTTACGTGCCGGAAAACATGTACTCTGTGAAAAATCCATTACCCTCAACGCTGAAGAACTGGAAGAAGCGGTTCGTCTCGCTGAAGAACATCATGTAGTTCTTGCCGAGGCCATGACGATTTTCCACATGCCAATCTACAAGGAACTTCGCAGCCGGATGGATGCCGGGGAATTCGGGGAACTTCGGCTTTTGCAGATGAACTTCGGAAGTTACAAAGAGTATGACATGAAAAACCGCTTTTTCAACCGGAATCTCGCGGGCGGAGCACTGCTTGATATCGGTGTGTATGCGCTGTCTTTCCTTCGCTGGTTTATGTCCTCAAAGCCGGATCAGATTCTCTCTCAGGTAAAATACGCGCCTACCGGCGTGGACGAGCAAGCATCAATTCTGCTGAAAAACAAAGAGGAGGAAATGGCTACCGTCATTTTATCTCTACATGCCAAACAGCCCAAACGGGGAACGATCTCTTTTGATAAGGCTTACATCGAACTTTTCGAGTATCCGCGGGGCGAAGAAGCCATCATCACTTATACGGAAGACGGTCACAAAGAAGTGATATCCGCCGGTTCTACCGACCGGGCGCTGGAATATGAAATTGCAGACATGGAAGCGGCAGTTGCAGGAGAAGCGGATCGGATACATCTCGACTATACGATCGATGTGATGGATATGATGACCTCGATCCGGAAAGACTGGGGGATGACATATCCGGAGGAAGAACACTGATTTTTCACTCCTGACCGCGGCTATACATAAATATGCATATTAGAAACATCTTGCACCTATAAAAAACAAATGCTTGATAAATACTTATTGTTTTTGCAGTATTTATACAACTTTCATACAACTTAAAACTCTTATATAACGAGATAAAATACGCTTCACAAATTTTACTCGTTATCGCAGCAATCTCCAAGATTTCATGCAAGCATGAACTTTGGCTCGTTGCTCGCGTAATTTAAAATTGATCCACTGAATCAATTATTGATATGCAACACAGAAAAACAGGGGCAGAAAACGATTCTTTCGTCTTCTGCCCCTGTTATTTTTTACCTTATCTTATGCCTCGTCAATCGCTTTTCCAATATCATGACGATAATATTTGTTATCAAACTCTACCAGATCAATTGCTTTATACGCATTCGCTCTCGCCTGTTTCAGATCGTCTCCTTTTGCTACTACACCCAGCACACGACCGCCGTTTGTCACGATCTGTCCGTCTTTCTTTGCGGTTCCTGCGTGGAATACATAGTAACCTTCTTTTTCTTTGAATGTATCCAGTCCTTTGATCGGGAAGCCTTTCTGATAAGATACCGGATACCCGTCAGATGCCAGAACGACGCACACGGCTGCGTTGTCTTCGAATTCCAGATCGATCTGATCCAGCGTTCCGTCAATACATGCCTCAAACACATCGATGATATCGGTCTTCATTCTCGGAAGAACAACCTGTGCCTCCGGATCACCGAAACGGGCATTGTACTCAAGTACCTTCGGACCGTCTGCGGTCAGCATCAGACCGAAGAAAATGATTCCCTTGAACTCTCTTCCCTCTGCTGCCATCGCATCTACCGTTGCCTGATAAATATGTGCCTTACAGAATGCATCCACTTCTTCCGTATAGAACGGGCTTGGAGAGAAGGTTCCCATACCACCGGTATTCAGTCCCTGATCTCCGTCTTTGGCACGTTTGTGATCCTGCGCGGAAGTCATCGGTTTGATGGTTTTTCCGTCCACATAAGTCAGAACAGATACCTCACGACCGGTCATGAACTCTTCAATTACCATCGTATTGCCGGCATTGCCGAATTTTTTATCTTCCATGATCTCTTTGACACCGTCTTGTGCTTCTTCCAGTGTATTACAGATCAGTACACCTTTTCCCAGTGCCAGTCCGTCCGCTTTCAAAACGATCGGGAATTTTGCGGTTTCCAGATAGGCAAGCGCTTCCTGCGGATCGGTAAAGTTTTCATAAGCAGCTGTCGGAATGTTGTATTTTTTCATCAGATCTTTGGAAAATGCTTTGGAGCCTTCCAGGATCGCTGCATTTTTTCTCGGTCCGAATACACGCAGTCCCTCTGCCTCAAAGGCATCTACCACGCCGCCAACCAGCGGATCGTCCATACCGATGACGGTCAGATCGATCGCTTTTTCTTTTGCAAAAGCCACCAGTTTGTCAAATTCCATCGCACCGATGTTGACACATTCTGCATATTCTTCAATTCCCGCATTGCCCGGTGCACAGTAGATTTTGTCAACTTTCGGACTCTGTGCTACTTTCCATGCGATAGCATGTTCTCTTCCGCCGCTCCCTACGATCAGTACTTTCATGTCTTTTCCTCCTATCTGGATCTTACCAGTCCGTCCACTACCTCTATCTTATCATTTGCAATCAGATCAATCGCTTTCGGCATGATCACCCATTCTGCCTCTTCCATAACTCTTCGCTGCAGAACTTCCGGGGTATCTCCCTCTTTCACTTCTACCGCTTTCTGCAGGATAATCGGACCGGTATCCGTTCCCTCATCTACAAAATGCACGGTAGCTCCGGTTACTTTTACGCCTCTTTTTAACACACCTTCATGCACTTTCAGTCCATAATAGCCAGTTCCGCAAAAAGACGGGATCAGTGCCGGATGAATGTTGATGATCTTATTCGGATATGCCTTCACCATGATCTCCGGAATCACAACCAGACATCCTGCCAGGACTACCAGATCTACATCGTAAGACTGGATCGCTGCCAGAAGCGCCTCGTTAAATGCTTCTCGCGTCTCATACTGTTTCGGAGAGATGCATCTTGCCTCGATACCATGTTTTTTCGCCCGCTCCAGTGCGTAGGCGTTGGCATTGTTACTGATCACAACGGAAATCTCCGCGTTGGTGATGGTTCCGTTTACTATGCTGTCGATGATCGCCTGAAGATTGGTACCGCCGCCGGATACCAGAACTGCCATTTTTAACATAAGGTCACTCCCTTTTCACCTTCTGTGATTTTACCGACAACGTACGGCGTATCGCCTGCTGCACGCATAGCTTCCATGGTCTTGTCCACATCTGCCGGATCTACGGCAACGATCATACCGATACCCATATTGTAGGTGTTGTACATCATCTGTTCTGCGATATCCCCTTTCTTTGCCATCAGGGTAAAGATCGGAGGGATCGGATAGCTGTCTTTTTCGATCACTGCGTGAACACCGTCTTTTAACATACGCGGAATATTTTCATAGAATCCGCCACCGGTGATATGGCTGCATGCTTTTACGGTCACACCTGCATTTTTTACATTTTTCAGAGCTTTTACATAGATTCTTGTAGGCGCCAGCAGTGCTTCTCCCAGTGTGGTTCCCAGTTCGTCATAATAGGTATCCAGGGATTCTTTTGTCATATCGAAAACTTTTCTTACAAGAGAAAATCCGTTGCTGTGTACGCCTGTGGATGCCATACCGATCAATACATCTCCGTCTTTCAGGTTTTCGCCGGTGATCATCTCTTTTCTGTCGCAGACACCAACGGCAAATCCTGCCAGATCGTATTCCTCTTCCGGCATCAGACCCGGATGTTCTGCTGTCTCGCCGCCGATCAGGGCTGCATCGGACTGTACGCATCCTTCTGCCACACCGCTTACGATCTGTGCGATCTTCTCCGGATAGTTCTTACCGCAGGCAATGTAATCTAGGAAGAATAATGGTTCTCCGCCTGCACAGGCAATATCATTCACACACATGGCAACCGCATCGATTCCGATGGTATCGTGTTTGTCCATGATCATCGCCAGTTTTACTTTGGTTCCGCATCCGTCTGTTCCGGACAGCAGTACCGGATCTTCCATCTCTTTGATCTTTTTCAGAGAAAATGCACCGGAAAATCCGCCAAGTCCGCCAAGAACTTCTTCTCTCATAGTTCTTTTTACATGTTCCTTCATCAGTTCTACGGATTTGTAACCTGCTTCAATATCTACTCCAGCTTTCTTGTAATCCATCTTGATCCTCCATCTGCTCTGCGGCACTTTTATTTTGTATAGTTCTTATATCCTACTTCTTTTAATTTTGCGTCTTTTGCTTCTACTTCTTCTTTCATTTCCTGTGTATATGCTTTCAGGCGGGAGAGCAGCGCATCGTCAGATGTTGCAAGAATCTTTGCTGCGAGAATCGCTGCATTGGCTCCTCCGTTGATTGCCACGGTTGCCACCGGGATACCGGTCGGCATCTGTACGATCGAATACAGGGAATCTCTGCCTCCCAGAGAAGTGGTATGCATCGGGATACCGATCACCGGCATCGGGAAAATAGCAGCACACATACCCGGCAGATGGGCAGCCATACCGGCGCCTGCAATGATTACTTTAAATCCTTTCTCCTCTGCGCTCTTCGCATACTCAAAGAATACATCTGGTTCTCTGTGTGCAGAAATAATCGTCATCTCGTAATCTACGCCTAATTTTTCCAACATTGCTGCGGCTTTGCTCATCACCGGCATGTCAGAATCACTTCCCATAACAATTCCTACTTTAGCCATTGCTTGTCTCCTTTGCTCATAAATACTTATTAGTTCTTCTTATAAGTAGTTTTAATTAATTCATCCCTACTTATTAGTAATAATACTAAGTCTGTCACTTCTTGTCAATATAAATCATGAAAATTGCCAGGAACAGTCAAAAAAAGAGAACCTCCCCACAGGCTGTTCTCTTTTCTTCTCTGTTATCCGATCAGTTGTTCCAGATATTCTTTTCCTGCCAGAATATCTTTTTTCTGTTCTTCTCCTGAGATTTCTCTCTCGATGGTAATATCTCCGTCATATCCCGCTTCTTTTAACCGTTCGACAAAGACCGGATAATTGACCTTTCCCTGCCCGATCGGCACTTCTTCTCCAAGAAAATGACCGTCCGTCGGGTATTTTCCGTCTTTTCCGTGGACACCGCGCACATATTCCCCGAAGACCTCCAGCGCATCCACCGGGTTAGCTTTTCCGTACATTAAAAGATTCGCCGGATCCAGATTCACTCCCACGCATCCTTCGCCCACGCTCTTTTCAATATCCTGCATCGCACGTTTCAATGTAACCGGCGTCTCCTGTCCGGTTTCGAATAAGAAGACCTGTCCGTTCTTTTTGCACCGTTCTGCCACTTCTTTGCAGGCGTTCAGTGTTCCCTGATAATTAGGATCATATGGATTTTCCGGCATATAGCCTACATGGGTGACAAAATCAATGACACCCAGTTTCTTTGCAAAATCGGAACCTTCCAGAAGCATTCTCACGCGCTCTGCCCGATAATCTGCCGGAACCAGACCGAGTGTCAGCTGACCATCATAAAAATCCCAGACTTTCCGTCCGCCCCAGCCACACCAGAATGCACTGATAGTAATCCCGTGTTTTTCGGCTGCCGCCAGAATCGCTTCTGCTGCCTTCTCATCGTTGATAATTTTCCGCTCCCAGCATACCAGCTGACAGCTCTCCATGCCCATCGCACGGACTTCCGCAAATTTTTCATCAATATCTGTGTCCGCTTCCATACGGACGATCACTCCTACCCGCATATGTTCCCTCCTGTATTTCTCAGATATACATTTCTTTTTTCTCACGAAGATACAGCTTCGCAGCTTCCCACTCTTCCAATGCCTGTTCTACGGATTTTACGCCTTCCTGAAGCGGCGCGAGAGTGATTTCTTTTCCATCCTGCAGACATTCCAGAAAATACTTGATCTCTGTATAATATGGTCCGAGGTTCGTGATGTTGATACCGGTATTCGTCTGTCCCTCATACTCCGGATGCAACTCGGGAACAATCTCTGTTCCATCAGCTTTGTATACCGCAAGCCCCGGCTGCCCTGCCTGATTAAAGTAAACAGTTCCTTTTTCAAAATACGCCCGGAATCCTGCCTGGAATTTCGGTATCGGAGACACATCCCACACCCCTTCTGCTGTAGCAAATACATCACCGAACTCATAGGTGGTAATTACCTGATTGATCATACCGGAGTCAAATGTCGTTGCCCGCACTTCAAAATCATCCGGCTCTCCCAGCATGTATCTTAGGAAATCCAGATCATGGATGTGAAGATCCAGCACGACCGAACCGCTCTTTTTCTCATCATGGAACCATCCCTCAAATCCCCAGCGGACATTGCCGCT
Source organism: Blautia faecicola (assembly GCF_004123145.1). Taxonomy (NCBI): domain Bacteria; kingdom Bacillati; phylum Bacillota; class Clostridia; order Lachnospirales; family Lachnospiraceae; genus Blautia; species Blautia faecicola. The sequence goes on from NZ_SDKC01000001.1 coordinate 2,341,976, forward strand.
CACACGTTGCATCACGATCGATTTAAGCTTTCCGAGTGTCTTGTTATCGTACACTTCTTTCAGATAGCGGTATTCGTCAAAGGCACGGACCACCTGTCCTACCATGACTTTCACTCCTGTTTCTTTCTGTGTCTCCAAAAGCAGTTCTCCTTCTTCTCTGGTCAGGCAGACCGGTTTTTCTACCAGAACATTCATGCCCTTTTTCATCGCTGCTACGGCATGCTCTGTATGCAGGTAGCTTGGAAGGCAGATATGTACTGCATCCAGATTTTCACGTTCGATCAGTTCCATTCCATAAGTATAGGTCCGCGCTTCGGGAAATTCTGCTGCTGCTTTCTGTAAAAATTCTTCCCGGCAGTCCGCCAGTGCGACCACTTCCACATCCATCTGGGAAGACAGAACTTTTAAGGACAGATAATGAGTAGTTCCCATTCCGCCACATCCAATGACTCCTACTTTCATCTTTTGATACCTCCTCTTGCTGTTTCCTGTGTATTTATGTATTATTTTGTGTTTTGTAACTGTTCAGTACCTTCACAGTTACGAGCCAAAATGCATTTAAAATCACCTTCGGTGATGGCATTTTGGCTTGTATGTCTCAGGATTTTAGCATATTCATGCCAAAACACTTCGCGGTACAGTGGCTACTGAATAGTTACTGTGTTTTTTGCTTTTTTTCTCTTTTACATTAGCATTGCCTGTAATTTCTGTCAATTTTTATTTTTACCTGCTCAAATTTCAAAAGCGACCGGAAATCAACTCAGAACTTTTCAAGGTTCTCTCTGATTTCCGGTCGCTTTTTTATCCTCTGTGTACTTTTTTATTTTTCCAGCGCATCCAGTTCTTTATTCAGTTCTTCTGTTCCTGCAAGCACAAATCTTCCATCCTGAATCAGCGAAATCTCTCTTCCGTCCTCCGTCTCCACCAGAATAGCTCCTAGTTCATCGTACGGGATCGTGATATCGGTGTGGCAGCCAAAATACGCCTTGCTCACATCTTCTTTTCTCAGGATCGAGACTTCATTGTCTCTCGCTATGATCTCTTTTCCATCCGGGTTATATACTTTCGTATCTTCTGCCCAGCTGTAACACGTATCTCCCACTGCAAAGTGCGGTCCTGTCTTTTCTGCGATCAGGATCGGAAGTTTCGCCTCGATGCCATATTCTCTCGCCACCCGGTATGCCGTTGTGTTGGTTCCGATCGCAAACTCACCCATCGGAAGTGTCGGATGATGATAGAGAATATTTTCCCGGATGTATTTTTTATTTTCTTCCTCGGAATCAAAATTGGTACAGGTATAGTCTGTAATCTTTCCATCCGTAAAATCCAGTTCCAGATTCTGATACTGCAGTTCATTCAGATAAACTTTCGTTACATGCAGCTTTCCGTTTGTTCCCGCCAGTTTCGGAGAGGTAAATACTTCCCCCACCGGGATATTGACATCTGCCACGCAGTTTTCAAAATTCGTCTGTTTTTCCGGATCTTCCAGTTTGTGAAGCTGTACACGCAGATCTGTCCGGTTTTCACCTTTTCCCAGAATATGCACACTCGTTCCAAGATCCAGTGCATCGATCAGCTTTTGCTGAATCTGCTGATACAGATTATAGTCCAACGTATTGATTTTTACCGTCTCACGAAAGATTTCTTCAAACTGATCTCCGATCGCCGGTACCGGATAGGCGATGATCGTGAAACTTCTCTCCTCGCCTTTGATATAACGGTTCGTAATCTGACCAATCTCATTTTGCATATGCACTTTTAACTTCTGCTGCTTTTCCGTAAGCTTCATCGCATATTCACAGGTCTCCGGTACAAATGGCCGTTCTCCGAAGATTTCCACAACGGCAGGTCCGGCATGCACACCCGCCAGTTCCTTATAAGTTTCATATGCCCCGCGGGTTGCCCGCAGCTTCCGGCTGACAAAATCATCATCCAGATACAGTGCAATATCGTTACGGTGGTCATAGTCAAACTGTGGATTCGGAATCGCTCCGTAATAGCCGATCCGGTGCAGTCCCTTATTTACCATGTGCACAGCACTCCGGTAGATCACCGGCTGTAATCCCATCTGCTCAAACTGCGTAATCGCAGCACGGATCATCCGCTCAAATCCCAGCACATACCGAATATTCACGGTTTTCTTTCTGGACAAATCTTTGCCGGTAGCGATAAAACCGATCCGATAACCTTCCGTATAGGTACACGCCATCGCAGTAATTTCTTCTTCCGGCAGCGTATTTAAAAAGGCGGCAGTCTTTTCTTCCTCTTCGGTCACATATTCACCGAACTGATACAGATACCGAAGATCCTTCAGATCTGCATCTTTTATGATCTTTACTGCAAAATCCAGTGACGGATCCACCGCCTGGCGCACCCGTTCTTCTACCATCTCCTGACAGTAATCGTTCACATACCAGTATAAGATTTTCCGTACATTTTCTCTGGTCGGTACTTCCCCGTCCTCAAACTCGCTGTACACCTGCAAAAACAGTTCCAGTCCCACCAGAAAATCCCAGTTTTTCTGCTCCCAGGCATACACGATCATTCCGCGAAGTTCTGTATACAGAAAACTTAATAAAACGCCTAAATCTTCTCCCAGCATCTTTGCCGCATAATCCGGACTTGCATAGGAAGTCGGGTAGTTCTCCGGCAGAATATCCTGATAGCACTGCGTATTTTCCCGGCGCAGCTCTTCCAGGGACAGTTTTTTCATCTCTCCGGCTTCCACCCGGTCGCGCAGGCGGATCATCTCTTCGAGAAATCCGGCTGTTTTTTTAAAAAAGTCCAGATACGGCTTTGCCACCGTCTTTTCCTCCCGGATCTCGCGGATCCTTTCCACAGCCAGATCATATCTTTCTTTTGCTAATTCATCCACAGGCAATCCCTCTACATTTCTTTTTACTTGTTCTCGTTTTATAATCCAATCAGGATCAGTGCCAGCCAGCCCACGGAGATCACTCCGTTTGCCATCGCCCCCATCACACTGAACCGATAATTTTTTCCTTTTTCTTTAAAACTCTTCATTCCGATCACAAAGCCGCTGACCGAAAAAAGCACTGCCATCAGACCAAGCGCTCCGATCCAGCTTTCTGCTTTCCCTTCCCAGAAAAAAGAGAGACACGCAGATACCAGAAACAGCAGCAGCGAGCAGCCGGCAAAAACCATTGAAGAAAAACCGCCCTCTGTCTCTTCTTTCCTGGTAAATGTGTATTTAAATTTTCTTCTCATAAATCATTCTCCTTATCCCGTTACAGATCCAAAAGGACAGATACCCGAGCAATACACCAAGTGTATTTAAGATCAGATCGTCCACATCAAAACATCCCACTTTAAAAACCAGCTGGATCGATTCCACCAGAAGACTTAAGCCAAATCCAAGAGCCGTTACCACAGCTCCGTTTCGTAAGCGTCTGCTCAGAATCGGAAGAAAGAATCCAAACGGCAGGAAACCGATCACATTTCCCGCCAGATTCAGAAATGCCACCCAGAATCCTACCCGGTGACGATAGATCCAGAATCTTTTGATTTCTTGAAACGGTGTCAGATTGTATCGATATATCCGCTGATCAAAGCTTGTCCTTCCGTACTCCTCCGAAAGGAACAGAAAATAGACCAGCAATCCTATATAAATCACAAACAGAATCCAGCTTATGATCCGGATTCTGTTTTTTGTTTCTTTTTTCACTTCTTTATTTACCCCTTGATCCCCGTACTTCGGCTTACGCCTTTCTAAAAAGTAATCTGATATTTCTGTTTCAGAAGCTTCGCTCCTGTCACGATCATCAACACACCGGAGACAATTCCTGTCACCAGTACCACGATGCCGAGCGCAAGGCTGGCACCGCCGCTGTGGGAAATTGTCCGGTAAATTTTTTCATTGTTCATCTCTGTTACCTCTTTCCCTTTTTATTTTGCACCGTACTGTTCATAATATGCGTCGATGGCTGCTTTTAACGCATCGTCGATCACTACTTTTCCGTTGCATTCTTTGTTATACAGGCATTCTACCACATCTGCCATGGATACGATCGCTGCAGTTTCAAATCCATACAGGTCTTTGATCTCATCCAGCGCGCATTTTTCTCCGCCTTTTCCTACTTCCATACGGTTCAGAGATACCATCAGACCAACGATTGTTACATCTGCTGCATTTCTTACTTTCGGTACGGTCTCCTCCATGGATTTACCGGAAGTTGTGACATCCTCGATCATGATGACTCTGTCACCGTCTTTTAATTTACTTCCCAGGAAGCTTCCCTTATCTGCACCGTGATCTTTCTCTTCTTTTCTGTCGGAGCAGTAGCGTACTTCTTTTCCATAAAGTTCACTGTAGGCGATAGCCGTTACAACGCCAAGGGGAATTCCTTTGTAAGCCGGTCCGAATAATACGTCAAAATCATCTCCGTAAGTATCATGAATTGCTTTTGCATAATACTCACCCAGTCTCTTCAGCTGAGATCCTGTTACATAAGCACCTGCATTCATAAAGAACGGTGATTTTCTTCCGCTTTTGAGCGTAAAGTCACCGAATTTTAATACGTCACTCTCTACCATAAATTTAATAAAATCCTGCTTATACTGTTCCATGCTCTGTCATCCTCCTGTTTTTCGGCGTGCGCCCGAATTTTTCCATATCTATGATAAGTATACTACGTTACGCACTTTTTTTCAACTGTTGCGTGAACCTGCGCTTTTCCGTATATATGCCAAAAGAACGGCAGTGAAAAACCGCCGTTCTCTTAGTTTAATTCAACGCATCATATCCTGTCTCTTTTGTCCGGATCTTCATCGCTGTCCGGATCTCATAGCTGAAGATTTTTCCGTCTCCCACCTCTCCGGTATACGCTGCTTTCTGGATCGCCTCGATCGTCTTTTTCTCCCATTCTTCGGAAGATACCACGATCTCAAATTTGATCTTCGGCTGCATGACCACATCCACCTGAGTTCCACGAACCAGTTTTTTATATCCACGCTGAGTACCACATCCCATAACCTGAGATACGGTGATGCCATTCACTTTGATATCATTTAACGCCTGTTTGACATCATCAAAGACTTCCTCTCTGACGATGGCTTCTACTTTTATCATCATAATTTTCTGTTCTCCTTTTTATGAATCCAGTCCATTGAAGGTCGGATACGCACTTTCACCCTGTTCAGAGATATCCAGACCGATTCTCTCTTCTTTGTCGCTGACGCGGATCGGCGTAATGCGTTTTACCAGCCACAGACAGATCAGTGTTCCGACAATAGCAACCGCTGCCGTCACAACGATGCCGACAATCTGTGCGACAAAGAGCCAATACTCTCCGAAGATCAGTCCGTCCCAGCGTGCCACCGGGTTAATGGAACTTTTTGCAAAGATTCCGGTTGCGATACCTCCCCAGATACCGCCGATTCCATGGCATCCGAAGGCATCCAGTGCATCATCAATTTTCAGTTTCCCTTTAATTGTAGAAATCGTAAAGCAGCAGATCGGGCTTACCAGTCCACCGATCAGGAAAGAAGACCAGATCGGAACAAATCCTGCTCCCGGTGTGATGGCCACCAGACCGATGACCAGTCCGGTGGACGCACCAACCAGTGTCGGTTTTCCGTCCTTGATCACATCTATCAACATCCAAGTCAGCATCGCACTGGCACTGGACACCGCTGTCGTCAGAAATGCATGTGCTGCCAAACCATTCGCTGCCAATGCGCTTCCCGCGTTGAATCCGAACCAGCCGAACCATAACAGAAATGCTCCCAGCGCTACAAACGGTATATTATGTACTCTATATGCTGTATTTTCATAACCTTTTCTTCTTCCCAGTATGATGGCAAATACCAGTGCGCTCACACCGGAACTGATATGAACCACATTACCGCCGGCAAAATCCACGGAACCGATCTCTGCCAGGAATCCGCCTTCGCCCCATACCATATGTGCCATCGGATAGTATACCAGAATCGACCAGAACAGAACAAAGAAAAACAGGGCTTTGAATTTTACCCTTCCCACCAGGGATCCCGTGATCAGCGCCGGTGTGATCATTGCAAACATCATCTGAAAGGCAATATAAACAAAATGAGGAATCGTTGCCGCATACGGTCCTGCATCATCCATTCCGATTCCGTTCAGGCAAAACCATCGGAAATCACCGATTATTCCGCCGTGATTGCCACCAAAAGAGAGGGAATATCCGAAAAGTATCCACATAACTACGGAAAGTCCCATGATAAAGGTACACGCCATCATAGTATTTACCACATTTTTTCTTCGCACCAGCCCTCCATAGAAAAAGGCAAGACCCGGTGTCATAAAAAATACCAGTGCCGTGCAGATCAACATAAATCCAGTGTCTCCTGCGTTCATAATAACATCCTCCTTTTTTCTTACGCTTTTTAATCTTACGCAAAAGGCGCCAGAAGAAATATTTCTTTCTTCTGACGCCTTTGTCGGCTCTTATTATAGCAAAAGGTTCTGTTACTTTCAAGTGGTAAATTAATAAATTTACTATTTGACAATACCAACCATATCTTTTACGGATGAGAAACCGTTTTTCTTCATATAGGCTTCGATTCCGTCGATCACTTCCATCGTCACTGCCGGATTGTGGAAGTTGGCGGTTCCCACAGATACAGCGCTTGCTCCGGCAAGGATGAACTCAATTGCGTCCTCTGCGCAGGAGATACCGCCCATACCGATGATCGGGATGTTGACTGCCTGTGCCACCTGGTAGACCATACGGACAGCGATCGGTTTTACGATCGGACCGGATACGCCGCCGGTTTTATTTGCCAGGGCAAAGGTCTTTCTGTTGATATCGATCTTCATACCGGTCAGTGTGTTGATCAGAGATACCGCATCGGCACCACCGGCTTCCGCTGCCTTTGCAATCTCTGTGATATCCGTTACATTCGGTGTCAGTTTCATGATCACCGGCTGTTTTGCGATTTTTTTGATCTGTCCGGTCAGTTCTTCCACATGATGTGCATCCTGACCGAAAGCCAGAAATCCTGCATTGACATTCGGGCAGGAAATGTTGATCTCCATCATGTCAATCGGTTCGTCTGCCAGCCGTTCTACCACCGCCAGATATTCTTCCGGTGCGTGTCCGCATACATTGACAATGATTTTTGTATCGTACTGTTTCAGAAACGGGATATCTCTTTTGCAGAACAGATCAATTCCAGGGTTCTGCAAACCAATCGCATTCATCATACCACCGTAGACTTCTGCCACGCGCGGGGTAGGATTGCCGCTCCATGGAACATTTGCCACACCTTTGGTGGTCACTGCTCCCAGACGGTTCAGATCCACATATTCTGAAAATTCTTCTCCAGATCCAAATGTTCCGGATGCCACAGTTACCGGATTTTTCCATTCTACGCCGGCAATATTTACACTCATATCCATCAGATTTCCACCTCCGTAGAAAGAAAGACCGGTCCGTCTTTACAGATTCTCTTATTGTTCACGTTGCTGTGTGCATCTTTTTCTTTTGACTTGCAGACACATGCCAGGCAGGCACCGATACCGCATGCCATACGCTCTTCCAGTGAAATATAACATTCGATATTATTTGCCTCGGCATACTGTTTGATCGCCCGAAGCATCGGTGTCGGACCGCAGGCATAGATGATATCCGCTTCCAGTTTCTGTTCCCGGATTGCATCCATTACATTTCCCTTTGTTCCCACGCTGCCATCTTCTGTGGAAATATACAGTTCTCCGGCTGCTTCAAATTCTTCTTTTAAGAAGGTCTGCGCGTTGCGGTATCCCACAACGATTTGTTTTTTCTCGCACTGCATCTGTTTTGCCAGTTCCAGGATCGGCGGTACTCCGATACCTCCGCCCATCAGAAAAACTCGTTTTCCCTCTGCTTTTTCTACAGGGAAACCATTTCCCAGCGGTCCGATCACTGGGATCGTATCTCCGGCTTTCAGTCCGGAAAATTCTTCGGTTCCGGTCTTCGTTCCCGTGACACGGTACACCAGGCGAAGGCGACTGTTTTCCCGGTCGATCTCACAAAGACTGATCGGACGGGGAAGTAGTTTGCTTCCATCCTTACTATACAACGATACAAACTGTCCCGGTTTTGCTTCTTTCCCGATGTTTTCCGTCTGAATCCACATGCTGAAAATTCCGTCACCAATTTCTTTCTGACAGATCACAGTACAGATTTCTTTCTTTTTCATGTTCGATACTCCTGTCTTTTCCAGTTTATTTTGCCGCCTGCAGTGCACCGTCGATATCTGCGATCATATCTTTTACCGCCTGACGAGATGCCTCTGCAAAGTTCTGAGATCCAAACTGTGCATATGCTTCCTGTTTGTATGCTGCGATGATACCTCTGGAAGAGTTGATGATCGCACCCAGTCCGTCTTCATTAAAGAAATGTACCAGATCTTTTCCTCTTCCGCCCTGTGCGCCGTAGCCAGGTACCAGAATAAAGGTCTTCGGCATCAGTTTTCTTAATACTTTTCCCTGTTCCGGATACGTTGCTCCTACAACCGCACCGATATAGCTGTAGGAATCGCCCATATGTTCTTTGCCCCACGCATCTACCTGTTCTCCTACCCACTCATACAGCGGACGACCGTCGATCAGACGATCCTGGAACTCTCCGCTGGACGGGTTGGAAGTTTTTACCAGGATAAACAGGCCTTTGTTTTCCTCTTTGCAAACCTTGATGAACGGTTTGATGCCGTCAGAACCGAGATACGGATTGACAGTAGCAAAATCCTCATCAAATCCTGCGAACTGCTGGGAACCTACTTTTACTTTTCCCAGATGACCTACCGCATAAGCCTCGGAAGTGGAACCGATATCTCCACGTTTTACATCACCGATGACTACCAGTCCTTTTTCATGGCAGTAATCCACGGTCTTTTTAAATGCTTTCACACCTTCGATACCGAACTGCTCATACATGGCAACCTGTGGTTTTACCGCCGGGATCAGATCATAGGTAGCATCCACGATTTCTTTATTAAACTGCCAGATGGCTTCTGCTGCACCTTCGAGTGTCTCACCGTACTCTGCAAATGCACGTTTCTGGATGTGTTCCGGTACATAATTTAACATCGGATCAAGACCTACTACGATCGGTGCATGTGTTTTCTGAATTTTCTCAATCAATTTATTAATCATCTGTTTTTCTCCTCGCCTTTTGCTTTCTGTATGTTGTCTGTTTCCTGTTTATTTATCTTCATATACGACTCTTCCACCACAAATCGTCACTTTCACTTTGCCGTTTACTTTTTTACCATGGAACGGTGTGTTCTTACCCTTCGATACAAAATCTTTCACATCGATCACATACGATTCTTTCGGATCGATCACAACCACATCCGCATCTTTTCCCGGTTTCAGGGATCCTTTGTTGGCAAGATGCAGGATCTTCGCCGGATTGTAACTCATCTTTTCTGCCATCTGCATCGGTGTGATCCATCCTTTGTCCACCAGTTCGGTGATGGTCAGAGATACACTGGTTTCCAGTCCCACGATACCAAACGGCGCGCTCTTCATAGAAACACCCTTTTCCACCATCGTATGTGGTGCATGGTCGGTGCTGATCACATCAAAGACATCATTTTTCAGTCCTTCCAGAAGTGCCTGCCGGTCTTCTTTTGTGCGCAGTGGTGGATTCATCTTATAATTAGTATCACCTTCCACGATATCATCCGAAGTCAGTGTAAAATGATGGGGGCATACTTCACCGGATACAGAGATTCCTTCTTCTTTTGCCAGACGCAGCATCACTTCACTGTCTTTTGTGGAACAATGACAAAGATGCAGGTGGCATCCGGTATCTTTTGCGATCAAAATATCTCTTGCTACAATAGTATCTTCCACTGCGTTACAAATTCCAGGCAGACCAAACTTCTCGGAATTGGTATCTTCATTCATACAGCCGCCGTTTACCATATGAATATCTTCACAATGTGCCAGTACCGGAATATTCATGCGTGCTGCAATCTGCATCGCTTCTTTATAAATCTGCGCATTCATAACAGATTTTCCATCCTCACTGATCGCCGGCGCGCCCGCCCGAACCATCCCTTCAATATCAGAAAGTTCCTCGCCTTTCATCCCCTGAGTGATAGCTCCTGCCTGCAGGACATTGACCAGATTACACTGCGTTGCTTTATTTTTCACATAAGAAAGTCGTTCCGGATTATCAATGACCGGTTTTGTGTTTGGCATAGCAACCAGTGTTGTAACACCACCCCTTGCCGCAGCCTTCGATCCGGTAAATACATCCTCTTTATGTGTCAGCCCCGGATCGCGCAGATGTACATGCATATCGATCAGCCCCGGCATGACGTAGCAGCCTCTGGCATCGATCACCCGATCGGCTTCTTCTTTGATGTTCTCTTTCACTTCCTGGATCTTATCATCTTCCAACAGTACATCTGCAACCTGATCCAGCTTTGTATCCGGATCGATCACATGACCATTTTTTATCAGGATTTTCATATTGCATCCTTTCCTGAAGCTTCTGCATCTTTTGCATATCTTCACACTTTTTTTCGTTCCCTCTTTCTGTAAGGAACCCTGTTTTCCATCTACTATCATACACGAAAACTGTACTGAAATAAAGCCTTTTTCTGCTTGACTTTTACAAATATTCCAACTATAATGAGCATTGTAGAAGGAAATTGGATATATCTAATATTACCCATCGGGCTGAACGGGATTATTATTTATTTTATCAATGCTAATCTCCAGAGCCGGGTGGATTTTTTATCTCTGGAATTATTCTTCTGCATTATATTTTCTATTTATTTTATTTTTATGGAGGTAATATCATGAACAAGGGAACTGTAAAATGGTTCAATGCTGAAAAAGGCTATGGTTTCATCACAGGAGAAGACGGAGCAGATGTATTCGTTCATTTCTCTGCAATCCAGGGAGAAGGCTTCAAATCCTTAGACGAAGGACAGGCTGTAACTTATGATTTAACCGAAGGCGCTCGCGGAATGCAGGCAGCTAACGTTGTAAAATTATAATTTTAAGAAACAAGAGAGAACCGGCAGGCTTTGAGGGTCTGCCGGTTTTTTTGTATTGTATAGCAACAGTTGATCCAGTGGAGCAGTTTTGATTACTCTTTTTATTGAGAATTCCATCATCCTCCCTTCGCTGTGCCCTGACTAGAGCGTGTTTGAAAAAGGCTTTTCGTGAGCTGCGAGTCCCAGTTTGTGGGAGATTTTATCCGAATGAGGGCGGCGTAGCGGGCTACGGCAACCGAATAAGGGTAAAATATACCGCAAAGTGGGGCTTGCAGATTGCGGAAATGATTTTTCAGACACGCTCTAGAACGCTGTGGAAGAAATTGTCTCCTGTGTCCCATACAAAAAAAGCAGACCCATACGGATCTGCTTTCTAATTGCTTGAATTAAGCTTCCTGAGAAACGATTTCTCTCTTGTTGTAGGAACCACAAGCTTTGCATACTCTGTGAGGCATCATCAGCGCACCACATTTGCTGCATTTTACCAGGTTCGGAGCAGCCATTTTCCAGTTTGCTCTTCTTTTATCTCTTCTGGCTTTAGATGATTTATTCTTTGGACAGATGGACATCAGTTACACCTCCTTAAAATTCTTAAATATATCACTGATAACAGCCATTCTGGGATCTAAATCTGCCGTATCGCAATCACAGGATCCCTGATTTAGATTTGCTCCACAACGGCTACAGATTCCTTTACAGTCCTCTTTGCAGAGTACCCGCATTGGCCAATTGATTAGTATTTCATTATGCAGCAGCTTATCGGTATCCAGCTCTTTGTTCTGGATAAAACTGCTTTCATCCAATGCCTCAATCCGTTCTTCCTCGGACAGCTTCATATCAATCTCCTCGTCATAATCGACCGGACATGATACCAGCACCGGCTCCAGACATCTGGAACATGGAATCCATACAGCAACCTGACCTTCCGCACGGATACTCAGAATCTGATTCTCTTTGTGCTTGATCGTCAGCATCACCGGCTCGTTCTCTCCATAAGAAAACTCACCCAGTTCACAGGAAAAAGTATCTCCTGACGACAATATTTCTACCTGTTGTTGCTTTCCTTCATGAGTCAGTAATTTGGATAAATCAATCAGCATAATTCACTCCTAACCACACTTCTCCAATTATACAGAAGCATTTTCTTTTTGTCAACTGTTTTTTCCTGACAACCTGCAATATTTCTGAAATATTTTTACAATAATTACAGATTGTCCTGTCTTTCAGTGGGAAGAAAATCCCCTTCGGCTTACAGTCAAAAGGGGACTTTCTTTTATATATAATCTTACAGTTTTTCTCTGTTTTTATACCAGAGCTACTGTTTCACGGCAGATAGCCAGTTCTTCGTTTGTCGGGATTACTGCAACTTTTACTTTGGAATCCGGAGTAGAAATTACGATTTCTTCTCCTCTGTGTCCGTTTGCATCTTTGTCCAGTGTAACTCCCAGGTAACCCAGATAGCTTACTACTTTTTCACGTACCGGAATTGCATTCTCACCGATACCTGCGGTAAATACGATCGCATCTACACCGTTCATAGCTGCTACATAGCCGCCAACGAATTTTGCGATACCGTATGCCAGAACATCGATTGCATTTGCTGCATCCTGGTTTCCGCCTTCTGCTGCTTCGTTCAGATCACGGAAGTCACTTGACAGACCGCCGGACAGACCGAACAGACCGGATTTTTTATTCAGTACATTCATTATCTGGGAGATATCCAGGTTTTCTTTCTTTGCGATGAATTCCATGATAGCCGGATCGATGTTACCGGAACGGGTTCCCATAACAACACCTTCCAGTGGAGTCAGACCCATGGTGGTATCTACACATTTTCCGTTTACTACGGCACTGATAGAAGATCCGTTACCCAGATGGCAAACGATTACTTTGGAGTCTTCCGGGTTCAGTCCCAGGAATTCTACGGCACGTTTGGATACAAAGCTGTGGCTTGTACCATGGAAACCGTATCTTCTTACTTTGTAGTTCTTGTAGTATTCCAGTGGCAGACCGTACAGATATGCTTTTGCAGGCATGGTCTGATGGAAAGCGGTATCAAATACTGCTACCTGCGGTACACCTGGCATCAGTTCGCCGCATACACGGATACCGATCAGGTTTGCCGGGTTGTGCAAAGGTGCCAGATCGTTACACTCTTCTACAGCCTGGATTACTTCGTCTGTGATAACTACGGAAGAAGCAAATTTTTCTCCGCCGTGTACGACACGGTGTCCGATTGCATTTACTTCTTTCAGGCTTGCGATTGCACCTGTTTTATCATTGGTCAGGGCATCCAGAACCATCTGGATGGCTTCTTTATGTGTCGGCATGGAAGCTTCTGTGATTTCTTTGTCGCATCCTGCTTTCTGGTATACCAGTCTTCCGTCGATTCCGATTCTCTCACAGAGACCTTTTGCCAGAACTTCTTCTGTATCGGAGTTGATCAGCTGATATTTCAGAGATGAACTTCCGCAGTTGATTACTAATACGTTCATGTTTTCTTCCTCCACTTAAACATCCTTTTATGTATCTGTTTTATTCAGCCTGGCACTGTACTGCTGTGATTGCAACAACACCAACGATATCTTCTGCTGAGCATCCACGGGACAGGTCGTTTACAGGTTTTGCGATACCCTGTGTTACAGGTCCGTATGCTTCTGCTTTTGCCAGTCTCTGTACCAGTTTGTATCCGATGTTTCCTGCATCCAGATCAGGGAAGATCAGAGTGTTTGCTTTTCCTGCTACTTCACTTCCCGGAGCCTTGGAAGCACCAACGCTCGGTACGATAGCAGCATCCAGCTGGAATTCTCCGTCCAGTTTCAGATCCGGATTCTGTTCTTTTGCGATTCTTGTAGCTTCTACAACTTTATCTACATCGGCATGTTTTGCACTGCCTTTGGTAGAATGGGACAACATAGCTACTACAGGTTCTTCTTCAACCAGCAGTTTGAAGGATTCTGCAGAGGAAGCTGCGATAGCTGCCAGTTCTTCCGGATTCGGGTTCTGGTTCAGTCCGGAATCTGCAAATACGAAAGTACCGTTTGCGCCATATTCGCAATCCGGAACTACCATCAGGAAGAATGCAGATACCAGTTTTGTTCCCGGTTTTGTTTTCAGGATCTGCAGACACGGTCTCAGTGTATCTGCGGTAGAATGGCATGCACCGGATACCATTCCGTCTGCATCGCCCATCTTAACCATCATAACACCGTAGTACAGATACTGGTTTAACAGGATCTCTTTTGCCTGTTCCGGTGTCATACCTTTTTTGCTTCTCAGTTCTACCAGTTTGTCAATATATCCCTGTGTTTTTTCGGATGTAGCAGGATCTACGATCTTTGCACCGGAAATATCCAGTCCTTCACTGCCTTTTTTGATTGCTTCTTCGCTACCAACCAGAACAACATCTGCGATTCCTTCTTTCAGGATCTGTGCAGTTGCTTCATATGTTCTTCTGTCTTCGGTTTCCGGAAGTACAATTACTTTTTTATCAGCTTTTGCTCTTGCTTTGATTGTGTCAATAAATCCCATGATTTCATGACTCCTTTCCTATTTTGCTCACTACATAAAATTATACTCTTTTTCCTTTACAGTGACAAGGTTAGTTAATTTTTTAACATATATTCTTTATTTCTCCGGAAAGCCTTGTTTTTCTGCATTTTCCCTGTTAGAATGAGAAAATAATTTATGTATTTTTTGAGGTGCAACCATGAAAATTGCCGGAATCATCGCGGAATATAATCCGTTTCACACAGGACATGCCTATCATATACAGAAAACAAGAGAACTTACAGGAGCCGATTATATCGTCGTTGTCATGAGCGGAGATTTTGTACAGCGGGGAGCACCCGCCTTGTATTCCAAGCATCTGCGCACTCGGATGGCACTTCTCGGCGGTGCGGACCTGGTCTTCGAACTGCCGGCAACCCATGCCTGCGAGAGTGCGGAATTCTTTGCGCAGAGTGCCGTCGGACTGCTTGACGGACTCGGCTGTGTGGATGTTCTTTCTTTTGGAAGCGAAAGCGGAGACATCGAACCGTTTTTACAGCTCGGAGCTTTTCTTGCCACCGAGACGCCGGAATATCAGAATCTTTTAAAAAAATATCTGAAGAAAGGTGAATCCTTCCCCAAAGCGCGCAGTCTTGCCCTTCAGGAGCTGCTTTCGGACACCGATACAGATACCGGAACCTTTTTGCAGACGCCGAATAATATTCTCGGTGTGGAATACTGTAAGGCACTCTGCCGACGGAACAGTCCGATCCGGCCGTTTACGGTGAAACGCGAAGGAAACGCCTATCACGAGGAATCATTAAAAGAACAGTTTCCTTCTGCTTCCGCTATCCGTGCCCTGTGGAAATCTGCGGACTGCAAGATGTCAGATTCTACTGTATCTTCCTGTTTTCCGCCCGCCATATCTGCGCTTCTTTCGCAGACTTTCTCCTGCCCGCAGTTTCTGGATGAGGAGGATTTTTCTCCTTATCTTCGCTGGCTTCTGTTTTCGACAGACAAAGCACAGCTGGCTTCTTATCAGGATGTCACACCGGACTTTGTGCAGCGTCTTTTTCACACCAGAGGTTCTTATGAGAGCTGGGGACAATATGCGGCACTTTTAAAGACGCGGGAACTTACCTACAGCCGAATCTGCCGGATGCTGATGCACTGTCTGCTGCAGATTTCCGATGTGCCGCCTCTTTCCTACGCCCGCCTGCTCGGTTTCCGCCGTCAGGCATCACCGGTACTCTCCGCACTCAAAAAGCACAGTTCCATCCCGTTCATTACAAAGGCAGCGGATGCATCTTCCCTGTTGTCCGACGAATCCGCTGCTGTTTTTGCAAAAAATGTGGAGGTTTCCAATCTTTACGAGAGTGTCTGGTGTGAAAAATATCACACCCCGTTTGTGCATGAATATCAGAAACCTCTTATCATTCTTCCCTGATACCGAGCTCTCATTTTCTGCCGATAACTGTTTCCCCTGTTATTGGCAGTTTTTTACTGTTTTTTTCCGTTTTTCTCCTCCGATGCTTTCAGATGATTGACTTCCACATCATCGTGAGAGTACTCATCAAAAAATACCTTCCGGTTCTCAAATATCACACTTCCGTCTTCCAGTGTCAGATCCGCCGTAATCTCCGATCGGATTTTCTGAATTCCGTTTACGGTATCCAGCAATGTATTTTTTACGGTCACATTCGGATCTGAGGACGATGCATCCGTCAGAATATACCGTGCCGTCAACGGAAGTTCTTCCACCTGATACTGTCCTGCCGGAATGCCGTTCACTTCTGCTTTTCCAACCAGATATTCCTGCTCCTTCACGGATTGTTTCGTAAAATGAATCATACACTGATACCAGCGCTGAATGCCATCCAGATCTTTTCCCGAGATCCGAAAAAAGAAAGTCGGCGTACCGTGATCCCATACCACCTCGTCTGCCCTGATTTTTTTCCAGATCGTGAACTTCCGCTCCGGATAATTGTATGCTTCCAGCACAAGATCTGTCGTACCTGCTTCTGTTACCGTAATCTCCTGCTGCCATCTTCCGCTGTAATGCGCCGGTACTTTTGTTTCACGAATCAGAAATTTTCCCTGATTCTTTCCATCTGCCTTCAGCATCTGCACTGTCTCATACTGCCGGCTTTCGCTGTTGAATATCAGTGTCTGCTCCGGGACGGTACTGTATGTCCCGTTTTCCTGTATCCAGGGAAACACCTGAAACTCCGCATCCGGAAGCACTTCTTTTGTTTTGCCGTCGTATTTCTTTACCGCCACATGCATCCCGGAAGCTGCTTTTTCATCGCAGAAAACCTCCGGCTCCTCGATCCATGGAGAATAAAATCCATTCTCATTCATTCGTACCTGGCGTCCTCCGTATTTTTGATATTCTTCCTCATCTTTGCTGTTTTTCAGCTGATACTTCGCGCTATAATGTTCGGGCGGCTCCTCTTCCCGGATCAGAAACCATCCGTCTTCCGTATCGGTATATGCAATATTTTCCAGCTGATAGCTGCCATCCTGCATATCTTCAAATTCTCCGATCTTTTTACTGTACGCATTGTCCTCATATCCCCATAGTGAAAATTTTGCACCTTTCAGACTGCTTCCGTCATTCTGGTCTTTTTTATAAATCGTCAGATCTGCCGTAACCTGTGGGATATTCAGATTTGCCGTTTGTTCCATCTTGGTGGTTCCACCGGAGCCATCCCAGGTCAGCAGACATACGTCCTGAAAATTGGATGCAGCCTTGCATCGGTAGATTCCCGCTCCCCAGTACCGGGGAATACTTGCGGTTACCGTGACCGGTATCTTTTTCCCGGTCAGCTGCCAGCGTTTGTACTGTTTTTCCGGTATACCCACCCGGAAATCACTGTACGTCTCCTTTCCGCTTTTCTCGACATAAGCACCCTGCGGAACCGATATCTCATATCCGGTCAGCTGTTCCCGGAAATCATATCCGTAATAGCTGGTAAATACACCGTGAAACGTTCCACCGGACAGATAATTTCCATTGAGCAGCTGCCAGCTGTCGCTGTAACCGGTCAGTGAAAACTTTGCCTGATCCATATTCAGCCAGCCGTCCCCGGTAAATCCTCCGTAATTATTGCTGTTATTTGCCCCGTTTACGATCTTTTCAATCCTGTCATACGCGAGGTTCTTTTCCGCTGTCGTCGCATTGCTCTGGTTCATTCCGTTTCTTGCCGCTGCAAGGGTATACTCTCCGTTCAGGATATGGATTGCCACCTGCGTGATAAAATAATCCATCTGCCAGTCCCCGGTAGAATACGGACCAAACCGACACGGATACCCGTAATAAAGCGCACCGTAGTACATCGCATAGGCTATTTTCCGGTTATTCCATCCGATAAATTCCATTCCAAGACCACCGATCGGACAGTCCTTCTTAAACTCCACACAATAGACATAGCGCCACTTTCCCCCGCCGTCTACATTTTTATCATCGCCTTCGATGTACTTGATTCCCATTCCCATGTTCGGTGTTGATGTAGTTCCCGATCCTCCGGTTTTTGACAAAAACTTGTCATAACGGACATTGGATACAGGAAGTGTCGCACTGTTGTCAAAAGAATAGGTATCTATATCCGAAGATGTCTGTTGTTTCAGATAAAACTGGATGCCTTCTTCCTCCTGCTGCTCTGCGGCTTCTTCGTTTGTTTCCTTTTCTTCCAGTTCTTCTTCCTGATATACTTCCGCCTGTTCCTGCATCCCGGTTCCGGCTCCGTAAATTTTCATTCCACCTGCCAGAGCCAGAGCGGACAGAAAGATTCCAAATGCCAGCCCCGAAACCGTATGTTTGCTTTTTATCCACCTTCTCAAGTGATCTGTCTCCTTTCTTCTCCTGTCGGGTGCACGATCAGCAGTAAAACAGCTGCTGCCACTGCCAGAAACAGAATCTTCTTTTTTTGCAGCCAGTTCGCCACATACCCCGCATACGGCACATGAAATACCATTTTTCCAAGATACTGCCCGTACGATACGGCTGCGGGATCTTCTGTCTCATTGGCATCTCCCTGCGTCACCCAGATTTCTTTCTCTGCATCCTTTTTTACCACCCGGTGAAGTACCGCAATCCCGTTTTTCAGTTTATATGCAATGACATCTCCGGTTTCTATCTGTTCCGGCGGAATATTCGAGCAGGTATAGGTAATGCTTCCCACCGGAACTGCCGGTTCCATCGATCCACTCACAACAATTCTCGGTGTACAGCCCGCCACCCGTGGAAAAATAAACAGCAGAACCCCTGCAATTCCTGTCAATGTCAGAAGGATCCGCAGTCCATACTCTGCATATCTGATCATTTTTCTCATCTGCTCATCACTTCCTTACCGGCCGCTTTCTGCCAAGCAGCATGAAAAGTAAAACAATTGCCGCACCGACTGCCGTCACCAGATAACCGATCGGTTTCTGCGGGTCTCCGGTGCTGACTGCAGTTGCTATTTTTCCGGTTTCTTCTTCTCCTGTGGTAAACCAGAACTTTATTTTTCCTTTCTGCAGCGCATAAGTATTATCCGCGGCCTTCGCAAGGGAAAACGTAAACCGTAACTGTTTTTCCTCCTGTGGTGCAAGTTTTCCCAGGGATTGCAGTTCTTTTGGTGTACATGCTGCCGCACTTCCCTGATACAGAATCCGGTTTTCTTCTTTTTCAAGCAGTTCCACCTTCAGTTCCATCTTTTCCAGCAATACACTCTGTTCCTGTGTTTCCGCTCTGAAAAATACTTCCCGTTCTTTTTCGGTCGTATTTTTCAGCCGGATACTTCCCGTCTGGCTTTTTCCCGGAACAAAGGTTTCGAGTGTTTTCATGCATCCTTCTTGTTCTACCGCAAATCCCTGCACCTGCTCGGCAAGTAACAGTTCCACTTCCTCTGTGTCTGCCGTCTGTTCCTGTATGTCTCCCCCCGGTGCATACTGAATCGGAAAGGTGTACACCTTCATCCCCCACGGATCTTCCCCCGTAAAATTCGGTGAAAAATATTCTGCCTGTACTGCCTCTGCACGGACACAGGCCTTCCACACATTATCTTCATCCGGTGTTTTCCATTCCCATGGGATTCGGATTCCCTGAAAGAACTCCACCTTTTCTCCCGGTTTTACCGTATGCTTATAATAGAAGTAATCACCATCCCGTACCCAGTCACTGCTGATTCCTTCCAGATTTTCCAGTGACAGTGGTTTTTCTGACTCTTTCTGTGAGGAAAAAGACACCGTTGCCCTCACATAACATTCCGCTCCGTCATTTCGGATTCGTGGAATCTTTGATACAAAACCACCGGGCAGTACATCTTTTCCGTTTTTCCAGGGTACTTCTTTTCCTTCCTCCAGCATATATTCTTTCAAGCAGATATCCACTTTTCCGGTATTTGCCTGATACAGAACATATACTTTCGGGAGTGCATAGATTCCTGTCAGCCCGAGAAGCGCAAGCAAACACAAGATACTGCCGATTTTTCCTGTCTTTTTCATTTTTCCTGCCCTTCTTCCCGTTCCATCAGATGTGCAAATGCCTCTCTGCTGTTTTCATGTCCTGCTGCCTGTACGCTTTCGGTATAGACGGTCAGATCAAAATCCGTGATTTCTTCCTCGCTCTCCCAAGTCAGTCCATACAGAAGCACCTCTGTACGTTCTTTGGGATTTACGATATCGGTATAATAGTAATACCCGTCTTCTGCAAGTTCCCACCGGCTGCTTCCCATCAGAAGTCTGGCTCCTTCTTCTGCCTCTTTACTGCTGAACAGACAGCAGGCTCTCACATACATCGGACCCCGTCCGGTATTGGTAAACGTCACTTCTTTTTTGATCTTTTCCCCCGGTTTCAGTTCCGGATCCGGAAATTCCTCTTCTATCTCCACTTCATTCATACCGACAGAAAGCGTATTATCCTGCCGGCTCTGGTCGGTAAACCAGCCGTATATGGTTCGTCCACCGACCAGCAGCATCATCATCAGCAGCGCAGACAGGAGTCCTGTAACAGTCATGACTCTTTTCATTCCTCCCGTTCCTTTCTATCATGAAAAACTTTCTGCCAGTTCTCTCTGATTGGAAATGATCTTCCAGATTTCTACCGCATTATTGGTTCCTCCGTTCAGATCTGTTGTCTGGATACCAAATGCTTTGATTCCGATCTTATACATGCCGTTTTCGAGTCCCTGACCTTCCATTGCATTGACAAACGTAACTTCGCGGAACAGATTTTTTGTGGTTTCCTGTGGTTTTACCACGGTACAGGTTCCCTGTGCTCCGGCATAGGCATACAGATGTTTGACTGCTGTTTTTTCTCCTGTCTCATCTGTGACATCCACAGATCCCAGTAATTTCCAGGAGCTGTCTGTCTGATAGGTATACAGTTCTCTCACTACTTCCGGATTTCTTGTGCCGTCATTGTTTACCGTAACGATCTTTTTGCACGGAACTTCCACGGTCATATAAACAAACGCATCGTTCGTTCCGGTATTTTTTACCTGCGGATCTTTCTCGATGGTCTGATTCGGTGTCATGTTTTCCGCTTCGTCCGGGATGTCGTTCCCGTTTTCATCCGGTTTTTTGTCCCACTCCGGCTCTTCCAAATCAATCGTGACTTTTCCAACCGTAAAGGTATTGGTTTTTTCGTCCTGATCGGTAAAGTACGCAGATACGGAGCCTACCAGAAGGACAGCTGTGATTGCAGTGATACCCATATATTTTTTCCATGTGTTGTTTTTCATATTTGTGATCTCCTTTGATATGTTTTTTGATGTGTTTTTTCATGTGTTTTTTGATATGTTTCATTGAAATGGAAATGTTGAAAATGTTGTTTATCTTGTTCTTATCTCGATCACCCCTCTTTTCCTGTGTTGAGGCGCAAAAATACTCTGCTCCTGACCTTCTTGTTTCGTTTTTCATAAAATGGAATGGATGGCAGAACTGCCGGAATGAACCAAAAAAGGTTCTGTCAGATAAAGAACTATCTGACAGAACCCAGTATAACAGTCCTGCACCCAATGTGCAAGTCTTTTTTGAAAAATATTCCTCTTAGTTTTTAAAGCTGTGGATCGGCGCCGGAATTCTTCCTCCGCGGTTGATGAAATCATCGCAACGGAACGTATTCACAGGCATTACCGGTGCATAACCGAGTAATCCACCGAACTCTACGGTTTCTCCCACACCTTTTCCGATGACCGGGATCACGCGGACTGCTGTGGTTTTCTGGTTTACCATACCGATTGCCATCTCATCTGCGATCATACCGGAAATCGTAGTTGCCGGTGTATCTCCAGGGATCGCGATCATGTCCAGACCTACCGAGCAGACACAGGTCATGGCTTCCAGTTTTTCCAGAGACAGTGCTCCCAGATTGACGGCATCAATCATTCCCTGATCTTCGCTGACCGGAATAAATGCTCCGCTTAAGCCGCCGACATAGGAGGATGCCATAACACCACCTTTTTTCACCTGGTCATTTAACATGGCAAGTGCAGCTGTGGTTCCCGGTGCGCCTACACGCTCCAGACCGATCTCTTCCAGAATCTGAGCAACAGAATCTCCGATTGCCGGAGTCGGTGCCAGAGACAGGTCTACGATACCAAACGGTACGTTCAGTCTCTTGGATGCTTCCTGTGCAACCAGCTGTCCGACACGGGTGATCTTGAATGCGGTCTTTTTGATGGTTTCACACAGAACTTCGAAGTTCTCGCCTCTTACTTTTGACAGGGCGTAATTTACAACACCAGGTCCGCTGACGCCGACATTGATAATTGCGTCTGCTTCTGTCACACCGTGGAAAGCACCTGCCATAAACGGGTTGTCATCCGGTGCATTACAGAATACAACCAGTTTTGCACAGCCCAGAGAATCGTCTTCTTTTGTAGCCTCTGCGGTGGCAAGAACCATCTCACCCATCAGTTTTACAGCATCCATGTTGATACCGGTCTTTGTGGATCCCAGGTTTACGGAGCTGCAGACACGCTCGGTTTCTGCAAGAGCCTGCGGGATGGAACGGATCAGCAGTTCATCTGCTTTTGTCATCCCTTTGGATACCAGTGCAGAATAACCACCGATAAAGTTTACGCCTACTTCTTTTGCTGCTTTATCCAGTGTTTTTGCCAGTGTGACAAAGTCTTCCGGTGTTTTACATGCTGCACCGCCGATCAGTGCGATCGGGGTAACGGAGATTCGTTTATTTACAATCGGGATTCCGTATTCTTTGGAGATATCTTCACCGGTCTGTACCAGATTTTTTGCCAGTCCTGTGATCTTTTCATAAACCTTCTGATTGACTTTTTCCAGATCACTGTCGATACAGTCTAACAGACTGATACCCAGTGTGATGGTACGCACATCCAGGTTTTCCTGCTCAATCATCTTATTGGTTTCGTTTACTTCGAACATATTAATCATTTTTCTGCCCTCCTGCGCCGGTCTTAGATACGATGCATCTTGTTAAAGATATCCTCATGCTGACAACGGATATTTACACCGATCTCTTCACCCAGTGCGTTCAGTTCTTCTGCGATCTCGCCGGTTGTTTTTTCACATGCGCTTGCATCTGTGATCATCATCATGTTGAAGTAGCCATCCAGGATCGTCTGCGTGATATCAAGAATATTCACCTGATTGTCTGCCAGATAAGTACAAACTTTTGCAATGATTCCTACAGTATCTTTTCCTACTACTGTGATAATTGTTTTTTTCATCTTTCTTCTCCTTTACACTTCTACTACTTCTGATGCTGTATCTCTGTGAGCGACATCAATCCGGAAATCCTTTGCTTTATAAGGATTATCCCCCATCGTCACCTCTGCACAGACGGTCTCATAAGCCAGCGCCTCGTAGTTGTTTTCTCTGCTCAGATGTCCCAGCAGGATCTGTTTCATATTATCATGAAGCAGCTGACAAAGCAACTGTCCTGCCGTCTCATTGGACAAATGACCTTTATCCCCTAAGATTCTCCGCTTCAGGTAGTAGGGATATTTTCCTACCTGCAGCATATTTACATCGTGGTTTGCTTCCAGAAGCAGGGCATCCAGTCCCTTCAGGTTTTCCACGATATAATCATCATAAACACCCATATCGGTAGCGATCCCGACTTCCCGTTTACCCTGCCCGATCCGGTAGGCAACCGGCTCAGCGGCATCGTGAGAAATCCGAAACGGGTGTACGGTGAGATCCCCGATCGGGCAGTCCTGATCCGGTATTACTTCATGGAAAATACCTTCCGGCATTTTCCCGAGGCTTCCGGAATCTTCCATGGCACGGATCGTTCCCGCTGTCGCATAGATCGGTACCCCGCATTTTCTTGCCACCACACCGAGTCCCTTGATATGATCCGAATGTTCATGTGTGACCAGAATCCCATCCAGGTCCCCCGTGGTAAGATCCAGGGAATTCAGCCCGAACTCCACTTTCTTTCCACTGATTCCCGTATCTACCAGAAGATGAGTTGTATCGCTCCCCACA
This sequence comes from Blautia faecicola, assembly GCF_004123145.1. Classification (NCBI taxonomy): domain Bacteria; kingdom Bacillati; phylum Bacillota; class Clostridia; order Lachnospirales; family Lachnospiraceae; genus Blautia; species Blautia faecicola. The sequence goes on from NZ_SDKC01000001.1 coordinate 2,365,919, forward strand.
TATATACAGTTTCCGCTGCTTCCGCTTGCAATACTACATAGTCTCATCAATCTGCATCCTTTGCATCTTTTGTTGAATCTGTTCTTTTGTTTCTTTGAAATCACCACTGTTGTCAATCTCAAAATCGCAGTGATTGCTGAATTCTTCCTCGCTGAGCTGGTTTCTGAAGATACTGCGGCATTTTTCTTCTGAATATCCTCTGTTTTGTTTCAATCGCTCCATGCGGGTTTCTTCATCCGCATAAATATACCACAATTCGTCACAGATTTCATCATATTTATCTTCAATCAGCAAAGCCGCTTCCACGATGAAGATGTCTGTCTCATTTTCTTCTTCCCGTTTTATTGCTTTTCTGATATATTCTTTTACTGCCGGATGAACGATCGCGTTCATCTTTGCAAGCATCTCTTTGTCCTCAAAGACAATCTTTGCGATCTGTTCCCGGTCCAGTGTCTCATCTTCCTTTAAAATCCCCACTCCGAACAGGTCTACAATGGCACTGTAGCAGGCTTTTCCCGGCCGCATGACCAGATAACCCACTTCATCTGCTTCCACAACCGTCGCATTCCAGTTCCCTGCGATATAGCCAAGGACTTCGCTTTTTCCGGCTCCTACTCCGCCGGTTACTCCTATCACCTTCATCTGGTATCTCCCCTTTCTTTCGTTACCGTTTCCCGTATTCCGGACAGCAATTATTTTGCTTCATACCAGTTTTCTCCTGTGTGCATATCCACCTCCAGCGGAACAGACAGATCTGCCGCCTGGCGCATCTCACGCTCCAGAATCGCAGATACCTCTTCCACTTCTTCTTTCGCCGTCTCGATCAGCAGCTCATCATGTACCTGCAGCACCAGGCGGGAGCGGAGATGTTCGCTTCGAAGTGCCTGATTGACACGGATCATCGCAATCTTTATGATATCCGCAGCCGTTCCCTGAATCGGAGAGTTCATCGCGATTCGTTCCCCGAAAGAGCGCTGCATAAAATTGCTTGATTTTAATTCCGGTACCGGGCGGCGGCGTCCGAACATCGTAAGGCTGTATCCGTCCGCTTTCGCTTTTTCCACTTCTCCGTCCAGATAACTCTTGATCTTCGGATAGGTGGCAAAATATTTTTCGATATAATCGGCTGCTTCTTTTCTTGTGATACTCAGATCCTGGCTCAGTCCGAAAGAACTGATCCCGTAGACGATGCCGAAGTTGACTGCTTTCGCATTTCTTCTCTGTAACGGCGTTACCTCATCAAACGGGATATGAAAAACCTGAGAAGCTGTCATCCTGTGGATATCCTGCGCCTCCCGGTACGCTTTGATCAGCATCTCATCCCCGGAAAGATGCGCCAGCACACGAAGTTCAATCTGTGAATAATCCGCATCCAGGAATACAAAACCGTCTCTCGGAACAAATACTTTTCGGATCAGCCGTCCCAGTTCCATACGCACCGGGATATTCTGCAGGTTCGGTTCTGTACTGCTGATTCTTCCGGTTGCTGTGATCGTCTGGTTGAAGGTGGAATGGATTCTTCCATCCTCCCCGATATAGCCTGCCAGTCCGTCTGCATACGTGGATTTTAATTTTGTAAGCTGTCGGTATTCCAGAATGTCGGCAACAAACGGATAGTCCGGTGCCAGTTTGTCCAGAACATCTGCCGCGGTGGAATATCCGGTCTTTGTCTTCTTTCCACCCGGCATCTGCATCTTTTCAAACAGGATCACACCCAACTGTTTCGGAGAATTGATATTAAAGGTCTCTCCGGCTTCCTCGTAAATCTTCTCCTCCAGCTCCCGGATACGGACTTCCAGTTTTTCCCCGTACAACTTCAGTTCTTCTCCTTTTACAAGGATTCCCTCTTTTTCCATATCGTCCAGGGTAAATACCAGAGGCATCTCGATCTCTTCAAACAGGTTCCACATACCGGCTTCCTGTAAGGCTTTTTTCAGGGCATCCTTTCCGTGAAGTGCCACATACGCCTGATAGGCTCCGTAGGCTGCCGCCTGTTCGTTGTCTGCTTTTTTCGGATCCGGCTTTTTCATTCCTGAAAATACTTCTTCCTGCGACGGAAGCTGCTCTCCCAGATATTCTTTTGCCACATCGTCATAGGTGTAATCACTTTTCAGCGGATTCATCAGATATGCACCGATGCCAAGATCAAAGATTCCTTTCCGTTCCGGAATCTCTATCTTTTTACGGATGGATTTTACATCCCAGGCTCCAATCTCGGAACTGCCCGCAAAAAGCCGCTCCAGATGACCGCATAACACACCTTCGGTCTGGAAGCCTTCCACCGGGAAATACACCACTTCCTGATCTTCCATCGCTACCGCGACACCGCGGATTCCTTCCATCCCGTCCACGACAGCCACGCCGGTCTGTGCGGACTGTTCTGCCTGGTTCCAGATATTTTCCGCCTCTGCAAAATCTTCTACGCTCCGCCAGGAAGGTAGTTCTTTCTGTTCCGTCTCCTGCTGGTCAAATCTGGATAACAGATTCTTGAATTCCAGCCGTTTGAAGTAATCATACGCTTCCGGCGTATACAGATTACCCATCCGGGCAGCCTCCCAGGAAAATTCTACAGGACTTTCTGTATCGATGGTTGCCAGTTTTTTACTGAGCACCGCAAGATCATAGTGATCCCGCAGGGATTCTTTCGCTTTGTTTGGTTTGATCTCCTCGAGATGCTCATGGGCATTCTCGATCGAGCCGTAAGCTGCGATAATTTTCGTCGCTGTCTTTTCACCCACGCCCGGGATTCCCGGAATATTATCCGCGGTATCTCCCATCAGGGCTTTCAGTTCAATGATCTGCGGCGGCGTCACCTGATACGTCTCGAGTACTTCTTTCGCGTGATAATCTTCCACCTCTGTCTTTCCGCCTTTGGTCTTCGGAATCCGGATCAGTACATGATCGGTAGCAAGCTGCAGAAGATCCCGGTCACCCGACAGGATCGTTGCATCCATCCCCTTCTTTTCCGCCAACCCGGCAATGGTTCCCAGCAGATCATCTGCCTCGTATCCTTCCTTCGTGACAATAGCCACACCCATCGCTGTCAGAACCTCTTTGATCAGCGGAACCTGTTCCCGCAGTTCTTCCGGCATAGGTTTTCTCGTTCCTTTGTAAGCATCATACATTTTATGACGGAACGTAGGCGCATGAAGGTCGAATGCAACTGCCAGATATTCCGGTTTTTCTTCCTCTAACACCTTCGTCATAATATTTAAAAATCCGTACACCGCATTGGTATGCAGCCCTTCCCAGTTCGTCAGGTTGGGCAGCCCGTAATACGCACGGTTCAAAATGCTGTGTCCGTCAATCAGTAAGATTTTTTCACTCATGTTTTATTCCTTTCTCAGACTTTTCCCCGATTACCCGGTTCAAAAAAGTCTGGGCAGTTCCTGATGTCCCAGATAGGAAAGCACCAGAACCAGTAGTACTATGAAAAAAAGCACACCAAGAAAAACCGCTGTTTTCCGGAAAATATTTCTCCGTCTCACCTGCCGTTCTCTGGTGTGCAGATCTTCCTGCAGCATCTTCGGAATATTATAGGATTCCAGATTTTCCTCCTCCAGATACCGCATACCCACACTGATAATGTAATAGGTCTCCAGTTCGTCATAACACTCCCGGCAGGATTTTACATGTTCCAGAAATTCTTCCAGCTCCCGCCCGCTCAGGGTATGATCGATATACGCTTCTATTTTTGTCAGTGCTTCTTCACATTTCATAATAATTCCTCTCTCTGTGCCGGTCACTTCCCGGACAATCCCGAACTGGCTTCATCATACCACGAAACCGGGAAAAATTGAAGAGGAAACCTTATTCTTTATATTTTCGTATAATTACCACATAACTGACGATCAGTAAAATCGCCGCTCCGCTCCATGCACTGATCTCCGCATAAAAAATTCCATCCTCACCGATCAGTTTCGGCAGCAACAGCGCCACACCCACTCGCATGCAGAATTCCACAACGCCGCTGGCAAGCGGTATCAGTGTATTGCCCAGTCCCTGAATGGCTGAACGATAGACATACAGAAGATATAAAACCCACAGAAATATTGCCATTATAAACAGATACTTGTATGCAATATCCAATACCTGTTTTACCTGCCCCGCTTCTCCGGATACAAACAGTGACAGGATATTTCTTCCGGTAATCACCATCACACCGGCTATCACAATAGATGTAATCAGTGCCATGTAAACGCCACTGCGGACACCATTTCGGATCCTGCGATATTTTTTGGCACCGAGGTTTTGTCCTACATACGTGGTAATGGCATAGCCATAGGATACCGATGCCATCTCAAGCACACCGTACAACTTATTAGCAGCTGTAAATCCTGCCACAAACAGGAATCCAAATCCATTCACCACGTACTGTACCGTAAGTCCTCCTACAGAAATAATCACATTCTGTATTGCCAGCGGAGCTGCCAGTTTTAAAAGCCGCAGACTCATCGCCGGCTGCTGATGAAAATCTTCTCTTGTCAGACGCACATCCGGAATGTGCCGCAGGACCGACAGACAATACGCTGCTGAAAAGCCCTGTGCGATCACCGTGGCAATCGCTGCTCCCAGTACACCCCAGCCAAACACTGCCACAAACAGAAGATCCAGTCCCACATTGATAAACGCTGCCATAATCATGGCAATCAGAGGAGATCTGCTGTTTCCCAGTGCCCGCAGGATTGCGGCAAAAATGTTATACGCTGCAATGATTGGAATTCCTGCAAATACCATTCGTATATACATCAAACTCAGTCCGATAACATTCTCCGGAGTATGTAAAAACTGCAGTACCTGTTGAACGGTCACTTCGCTCAATACCAGTACAATTATGGAAAGTATCGCTGTCAGTACATAGCTTTTTGCTACTGCTCTTTTCAGATTTTCTTTCTCTCCTGCACCGTAATACTGGGATATCAGAATTGAAAAGCCCTGCGCCATCCCTGTCATGATACCAAATACCAGCCAGACAAGCCAGTCTGCAGCCCCCACTGCTGCCAGAGCTTCCACACCGACCACCTGACCGACGATCATCGTATCTGCCATCGTATAAAATTGCTGGAACACGTTTCCAAGCATCAGTGGAATGGCAAAGGTGATGATCAGTTTCCCAGGAGATCCGCTGGTCATATTTTTTTCATTTACCGCCATAATTATTTCCTTCCCGTCTCCTTTTCTTGCTTTTATTTGATTTATTGTAACTGTTCGGTACCTTCACAGTTACGAGCCAAAACGCCTCGCGAGATACTACCTACTGAATAGTTACGATTTATTTTACCTAAGAGTCTGAGGGATCACAAGTTCTGTTTTTCACAAAGTTTTTCGATATTTTTAGTAATTATTACCGCGATTTTTGTTCCTGCAACTTCTGTCAGCACCACATCCCCGATGTACACTGGAGCCTCTACAACCACTTCTTTTAACTGTCGGATGCAGTCCATCACTGCACTCTTCGGAATATCTGAAGCTGTCTTTACCGGTACCACCGGAAGGCTGCCGCCATGTACCCGCACCGTCGTGGTCACGATCCTTGTCGGATTGGTCACCTCTTTTTTCCCGTATTCTGCTCCTCTTTTACAGGTGTTTCCTTCTACTTTTTCCACCTGTCCGTCCTTCAGTGTAACCTGCAGCTGACATCCCATGGGGCAGCAGATACAGGTCAGTTTTTTCTCTTCCATGGTTTACTCCTCCTCTATGCTGATGGTTATCTCTTCCGGTCTCTCGTCAGATAACAGAGCGTCTTTTTTTATGTATACTGTCTCCATCTCTCCCGGTGCCATAACCGGGCGTTTTTTTCTCAACAGTACCGTATCACCAGATCGTACCACGATACTTGCCCTCTGGTACACCGCCCCCACACGGAACCTCACCGGCAATTTTTCTTCCATATATGCCGGACGGATCTTCGCCGGAACCGTATAGCGCACACCAGTTCCGCATTTGACTAAAACTTCCGCTGTCTCCTCCGTTCTTCCTGTCTTTACAAATGCAGCCGCACAATTTCCCGCCATAGATGCCTCCTGCGATACAAAATCCACCAGGTCATGCACATGCAGGACATTTCCACAGGCAAATACACCCGGGATACTCGTTTCCAGACTCTCATTGACCACCGGACCTCCGGTTACCGGATGGAGGCGGACACCGAGTTTATCGGAAAGTTCATTTTCCGGGATCAGTCCTACCGATAACAACAGCGTATCGCAGGTATATTCTTCTTCCGTTCCCGGAATCGGCTTCCGGTTCTCATCCACCTGTGCCAGTGTCACCGCTTCCACCCGTTCTTTTCCTTTGATATCCACCACGGTATGGCTTAATTTTAACGGAATCCCAAAATCATCCAGACACTGGACAATATTTCGTTTCAGACCGCCGGAATACGGCATCAGTTCTGCCACAACCTTGACTTTCGCCCCTTCAAGTGTCATTCTTCTTGCCATGATCAGCCCGATATCCCCGGAACCCAGGATCACGACTTCTCTGCCCGGAAGATATCCCTCAATATTGACCAGCCGCTGTGCGGTTCCCGCCGAATAGATGCCTGCCGGACGATACCCCGGAATATTCAGCGCCCCTCTCGGACGCTCTCTGCATCCCATGGCAAGGATCACTGCCTTTGCCTGAATGGTAAATAATCCGTCTTTCCGGTTCAGTGCTGTGATTTCTTTCTCCGGACTGATATCCAGAACCATCGTCTCGAGAAGATACGGAATCTTTCTCTTTTCCGTTTCCACCTCGTACCGTTTTGCATATTCCGGTCCGGTCAGTTCTTCCTGAAATGTATGCAGTCCAAATCCGTTATGGATGCACTGATTCAGAATACCTCCCAGCTCTTTGTCACGTTCCAGGATCAGGACATCCTGTACCCCCTGGTCATATGCTGCGCAGGCTGCGGCAAGTCCTGCCGGTCCCCCGCCGATAATTACAATATCATATGTTGCCTTCATCTTACTCCTCCTCGCCTACAGGCTGTCCTTATTGTATCCTTTGATCAGCCGGGAATTTTTTCCTGCTTTTGTGATTGTCTCCATCGGTACATTCCATTCTCTTGCCAGAATCTCCATGGTTTTCGGAGAACAGAAGCCCGCCTGACATCTTCCCATACCTGCCCGGGTTCTCCGTTTGACTCCGTCAAGAGACTTTGCCGGGATCGGGCGGTGAATAGCTTCCACGATTTCCCCTTCTGTCACCGTCTCGCACCGGCAGATCACATTGCCGTAAGCCGGATTTTTCCGGATCAGTTCCTGATACTCTTCTCTGGAAAGTTTTTTCGGATCCACAAGCCCTTTTCTTTTTTCCACAAAATGCTCTTTCTTCTTCGCATACAGGTGTGTGCTCACCAGCTCTGCCACCAGCTCTCCGATCGCCGGTGCACTGGTAAGTCCCGGCGATTCGATTCCCGCACAGTCAAAAAATCCTTTTGCATCCTCCACTTCCTGAATGATAAATTCATGTCCGGCTTCATGCGCTCTCAGTCCTGCAAACGAGGTAATCACCTGGCGAAGCGGCAGCTTCGGAACGCTTCGCACCGCCTTCTGTGCCACTTCATCCAGTCCTCCTTTTGTGGTGTTCGTTCCCTCTTTCTCCTCAATATCCAAAGCGGTCGGTCCCACTAAAAGATTGCCATGTGTGGTCGGTGTCACCAGCACGCCTTTTCCATACGGTCCCGGTGTCTGGAAAATCGTATGGTGCACGGTTGTACCCGCTTTTTTATCCAGCAGATAATATTCTCCCTTTCGCGGTGTGATATGGATCTTTTTTGCACTTACCATATTGTGAAAGACATCCGCATAGACACCCGCCGCATTGACCACACACCGGGTCTCGTATATTTTTTCTTCTGCATGGATCCGGTAGCCGCCTTCTGTCTTTTCAATCTGTTCCACTGCGGTGTCAAAATAAAATTCTGCTCCGTTTTCACAGGCATTCTCCGCAAGTGCAAGGTTCAGTTCAAACGGACACACAATACCGCCGGTCGGTGCATACAGGGCTGCATACACTTCTTCGGAAAGATCCGGCTCCATCCGGCGCACTTCATCGCCGGAAAGAATTTGAAGTCCTTCCACACCGTTTTCCTCGCCCTGTTCTTTCAGTTTTTCCAGACGATTCCTCTCTTCTTTAGCAAAACAAAGTACCAGGGAACCGTTTCGCTCAAACGGAATATCCAGATCTTTCGCCAGCTGTTCCATCATCCGGTTTCCCCGCACATTCATCTTTGCCATCAGACTGCCCGGACTGGCATCAAATCCGGCATGCACGATTCCGCTGTTCGCCTTGGATGTTCCACAGCAGACATCCTCTTCCTTTTCCAGTACCCCGATTTTCAGATCATACCGGGATAATTCCCGGGCAGCAGCACTCCCGCTGACACCGGAGCCTATAATTATTACATCATACATAATCTTTCCCTCCTGTAAATAAACGCGATAGATAAAATGAAAAAAGACAAGCCGAAAAACACCCGTCACCGGATGTCTTTCCTGCCTGTCTCTGTTCTCCGCAAGTTCTTATTGAATTGTTTGTTTTACTTTAACAACTACTTTTGCTGTTATTTTCAGTCTTCGTCTTTCGCCCAGTCGAACGAATAACGAACCGCCTTTTTCCATCCCTTCATCCGTTTTTCCTGTTCTTCCACGGAAATTTCCGGTTCGAAGGTCCGGTCAATGGACCAGTTGGCTTTTACTTCTTCCTGGTCTTTCCAGTATCCTACAGCCATCCCCGCCAGATAAGCGGCTCCCATCGCTGTCGTCTCCACGCAGGATGGCCGGTTGACCTGTGCCTGGATCATGTCCGCCTGCGTCTGCATCAGGAAATCGTTGGCACTTGCTCCGCCATCTACCTTCAGTCCGGTTAGCCGGATGCCCGCATCGGCTTCCATCGCTTTGATGACATCGTGTGCCTGATACGCGATGGACTCCAGTGTTGCCCGGATAATGTGATACTTATTTACACCACGTGTCAGTCCCACGATCGTTCCTCTGGCGTACTGATCCCAGTACGGTGCTCCCAGTCCGGTAAATGCCGGCACTACATAGCAGCCGTGGGTATCTTTTACTTTCTTTGCCATATATTCCGAATCTGCCGCGGAATCAATCACCCGCAGTTCATCACGCAGCCACTGAATCGCCGCTCCTGCCACGAAGATTGATCCCTCCAGCGCATAATACACTTTTCCGTCGATGCCCCACGCGATCGTAGTAACCAGCCCATTTTCCGAAAATACCGGCTCTTCCCCGGTGTTCATCAGCAGGAAACAACCTGTGCCATACGTATTCTTGGCATCTCCCGGTGCAAAACAGGTCTGTCCGAACAGTGCGGACTGCTGATCTCCCGCTGCCCCGCCGATCGGGATCTTTCCTCCGAAAAATGCAGGATCCGCATAACCGTATACACAGCTTGACGGCATCGGTTTCGGAAGCATGCATCTTGGAATGTTCAGTTCTTTTAAGATATCGTCATCCCAGTCCAGCGTATTGATGTTAAATAACATGGTTCGGGATGCGTTGGAATAATCCGTCACATGAACCGCACCCTTCGTCAGCTTCCAGATCAGCCACGTTTCTACCGTTCCGAATAACAGATCTCCTTTTTCTGCTCTCTCCCGTGCTCCCGGTACATTGTCAAGGATCCATTTTACCTTTGTACCGGCAAAATACGCATCGATGATCAGTCCGGTTTTTTTACGGAACACTTCCGTCAGTCCTTTTTCTTTCAGAGAATCACAGTATTCTGAAGTTCTGCGGCACTGCCAGACGATTGCCCGGTACACCGGTTCCCCGGTATGACGATCCCAGACGATAGCAGTTTCTCTCTGATTGGTGATTCCGATGGCTGCGATATCTTCCGCAGATGCCCCGATCTTTGACATCGCTTCCACCGCTACTCCAAGCTGGGTGGACCAAATCTCATTGGCATCATGTTCTACCCAGCCCGGCTTCGGAAAATACTGGGTAAATTCTTTCTGTGCCACACTGCACATTTCTCCCTTTTCGTTAAACAGGATACAGCGGTTGCTGGTAGTTCCTGCATCCAGTGCCATTACATATTTTGCCATTCTTTCCTCCCAAAATCATTTCAAAAGAAAAAGAGCAAACGAACCAAAGCGGCGCGCGCCGCCAGGTAAGCTCGCTCTTTTCTCCTGCTTCGTTTATTTATGGTCTGCATACCATAGTTTTGTATATATAGTACCATAAACCATCTTTTGAAGCAATATTTTCCGTCATTTTTATCTATGATTCTTATCTATTATGTTACTGTTCACTCCGTTCTCAGTAACACGCTTCGCGATGCACAGAATTTATGCTAACCGCATAAATTCGCGCTGTATGTCTCGGGATTTTGGCATATTCATGCCAAAACACCTCGCGGGATAGTAGCGTGTGAACAGTAACTCTATTATTTCATCTGATCTTTCAATCAAACTGATAATGCCGAATGATCACCTGCAGGCTTTCCCGTCCCTGATACACGTTGATATCCGGGTAGTATACGATGGCAATTTTCTGTTTTCCTCTCGCCTCCTCGGCAAATGCATCGCCATCCCCAAAGTACACGCCGTCCATCGGATAACCGTTTTCATCGGTCAGACGCATCTTTACGACATTCCGATTTTTTCCAAAGACACGCAGCTGACTGATCCACAGATTTTTCTGTGCAAACAGCGGCTTTTCATTTCCTTTTCCGAACGGTTCAAGCAGGGACAGTTCCCGCACCAGATCCTTGCGGATATAATGAATCGGCATCGGAACATCGATTGACACTTTTTCTACAAGATCATCCTGTGACAGCCCGGAGCTCTCATTTAATTTTCTGCGGAATGTTTCCACATTTTCTTCCTCCAGTGACAGTCCTGCCGCCATCGGATGTCCGCCGAATTTTGTCAGATATTCCTTACACTCGCAGAGTTTCTCGTACATCGAATAGGCTTCAATTGACCGTCCCGATCCTTTGACACCCTCTTCCCCTCTGGTGAGCACAAAGGACGGTTTGTGGTATCGCTCACGCAGACGGCCGGCGATAATGCCCGCCAGACTCTCATGACATTCCGGCAGGAAGACTACCAGAACCGTATCTTCCATCATGGAAGTGGATTCTACCTGTTCGATGGCTTTTTCTACTCCCTGTGCGGTCATCTCCTTGCGGCTCTCGTTCAGATTCTTCAGATCACCTGCCAGCACGGCTGCTTCCTCTCTGGTCTCTGCCAGCAGCAGCTTAAGGGCACGCTTTGCCGTATCCAGCCTTCCCGAGGCATTCAGACACGGACCGAGGACGAATCCGATATGATAGGGACTGATATTCTCCGGTTCGAGACCATTTACCCGGATCAGTTCCTGTAATCCCAGGTTCGTCGTGTGATGGAGTCCCTGCAAACCTTCCTTTACCAGAATCCTGTTCTCATCCTTCAGATCCATCACATCTCCGATCGTTGCGATTCCCGCAAAAGGAAGCATCCGGTCTACCAGATCCACTTCCGGTACCATTTTCTCATACAGTGCTTCCATCACTTTCATTGCCACTACCGCACCGCAGAGTCCGGAAAACGGATACCCACAGTCTTTCTGTTTCGGATTGACAACGGCATCCGCCGGCGGCAGAATCTCTGTCCTACCGTTTTCGGTTTCTTCAAACGGCACCTCGTGATGATCTGTCACGATCACCGTCATTCCTAGATCTTTCGCTTTCTGAATCTGTGTTGCCGCTGCGATTCCATTGTCGCAGGTAATAATCGTATCTCTTTTGTCCTCCCATGCCTGTTCGATCAGATGTTCATTGATTCCATATCCGTCCATGATGCGGTTTGGAATCACCATGTCCGCATCCGCTCCGAGTCCCCGCAGGCTCACCAGTAAGATATAGGTGGACATCACTCCGTCAATATCATAATCTCCGATGATCCGGATCTTATTTTTATTCGTTATCTTTTCCTGCAGGATAGCCACTGCTTTTTCCATGTCTTTTAGCAGCCATGGACTGTAGAAATCTTTCCGGCTTCCATGCAGATATTTCTCAATCGCTTCCTCCCCGATCACATCGCGGTTGCGGATAATCCTCGCCGTAACCTGATCAATGCCGAAGTGCTCTCCGATTTCCTTAAAATCAGCACGTTTCGCTGCTACCATCCATTTTTCCATATTTGTCTGCTCCTGTTTCCTCTGTGATTGAAAAAAGCTGCTGCATCGCTGCAACAGCTTTTTTGCTTACTGATTTTTATTTTGCACGTTTTCCAACTTTTGTCTTCAGAACATACCACAGAGCACCTGTGATGCATACGGAAGAATAAGCACCGCATACGATACCTACCATGATCGGAAGTGCGAACTCACGGATAGAAGATACACCCATAACAAATACTACAAAGATTGTAATAAAGGTTGTGAAAGATGTATAAATACTTCTGGTCAGTGTCTGGGTAATACTTAAGTTCACCAGTTCTTTCAGATCCGCTTTCTTGCCCGCAGTCTTCAGATTCTCACGGATACGGTCGAAAATAACGATGGTCGCATTGATAGAATAACCAACGATCGTCAGCATGCAGGCGATAAAGGTATTACCTACAGAGATTCTTGACAGTGCATAAAATGCCAGAACTACCAGAACATCATGTAACAATGCCAGAACCGCACTGGATGCAAAACGTACATCTTTGAAACGGAACCAGATGTACAGCAGCATACAGATTGTAGCGATCAGGACTGCCACGATAGCATCTCTTCTCATCTCGGAACTTACCGTCGAGGAAATACTCTCCGCAGTGATCTTGCTTTCATCCACACCAAAGCTGTCTACCAGTTTCTGATTCAGTTCCTGACGTTCATCCAGAGTCAGAGATCTTGTCTTGATGATAACCGCATTGCTGTCAGCAACTTTGGAAATCTGAATATTCGCATCACCGGTTACTTCCTGTACTACCGGTTTTACCTGGCTGTCAAGATCGTCGATGGACAGGTCTTCATTGAAAGTTACATTCGTAGAAGTACCGCCCATGAACTCCAGGCTGTAGTTCAGTGCTTTTCCGTCTTTTGCATGGAACACGCCCATACCGATCGGTGCAAGCAGAATCAGGATAATGGAAATCGTAAAGAATACTTTTCTCTTTCCAAGGAAGTCGATCGTTTTTCTTTCTTTCTGTCTTCCGTAGAATTTTTCATCGCGGAGTCCCACGGCATAGAATGCATTTACCAGCAGTCTGGAGATTACCAGCGCGGTAAACATGGAAAGAACGATACCAAGAGCCAGTGTCATGGCAAATCCTTTGACACTTCCGCTTCCCATTGCACCCAGAACGGCTGCTGCGATCAGGGTTGTGATGTTACCGTCCACGATGGCGGACATCGCTTTCTGGAAACCGATCTTGATGGCACTTCTTACGCTCTTACCTGCTGCAATTTCCTCACGGATACGTGCATAGATGATAACGTTCGCATCTACCGCCATACCGATGGAAAGAATGATACCTGCGATACCCGGAAGGGTCAGTGTCAGGTCAAAGGCATTTAACATAACCAGTTCCAGACCGGTATAGATTGCCAGTGACAGGGCAGCTACCACACCCGGCAGTGCATAAACAACGATCATAAAGATTCCAACCAGTACCAGACCGATGGCACCGGCGATCAGGCTTGTCTTAATTGCCTGCTGTCCCAGCTGTGCACCTACCACGTTGGAACGAAGTTCTTCCAGTTCCAGTTTCAGGGAACCGATACGGATAATCGATGCCAGTTCTTTTGCTTCTTCGATGGACTGCTGTCCGCTGATCTGTGCTTTACCGTCAGAGATGACTGCCTGTACAACCGGTGAGCTGATGGTTTCTCCATCATACACGATAGAGATTCTCTTCTGCAGGTTTGCTGCAGTTGCATCTGCAAACTTTGTGGTACCGTCTTTGGTCAGTGTCAGTTCCACAATATACTGTTTGGTTCCGGTCTGTGAATCCTCTGTGACACCGCCTTCTGCACCGGCGATATCGCTTCCGTCGAGAACCACGTTGCCGCTTTCATCCTGGAACTCCAGAGATCCCGGTTTACCAAGATCTTCCAGAATCTTGTTTGCATCGGTAACACCAGGAATTTCTACGGTGATACGGTCATCACCTTCCTGATATACCTGTGCTTCTTCACTGTAGTCTTCCACACGTTTCTGAAGTTTATAGACGGTATCATCCATATCTTCCTGAGACGGATTGTCTCCTTTTGCCTGGTAGGTGATACTTACACCACCGGCAAGATCCAGACCGGTCTTGATGTTTCTTGCAGATCCGGTCCCTGTCGGGCCAAATCCCACAGCAGTTGTGAATGCCAAAAGACCAATCAGAACTACTGTAAGAACCAGCACAAGAACTCCCTGTTTCTTCTTCATTTTCTTATACCTCTTCTTCTGCCATTGCAGCTTTTATCATGATTGCACACTCTACACGCTTACGCTCCAGCTCGCAGCCCACTTCGTAAACATCATCGATCTTGCCTTTGAAGTTATAGGAGTTTGCCGCACAGCCGCCGCTGCAGTAGAACCGCGCAAAACATTTCTTACATGCCTCTTTTGCATAGACGTTGCAGTTTTTAAAGTCTTTGCAGATTGCAGGTTTTGTGATTCCCTCATCCACATTACCGAGAAGGAAATCTTCATTTCCTACAAACTGATGGCACGGATACAGGTCGCCCCAAGGGGTAACTGCCAGATATTCCGTTCCTGATCCACATCCGGACAGACGTTTGTATACACATGGACCACCGGTCAGATCAAGCATAAAGTGGAAGAAATTAAATCCGTTTCCTTCTTTATTTCGTTTGATCATCTCTTTCGCCAGGTTATCGTACTCTTCAAACAGTTTCGGAAGATCTTCCGGCTGCAATGCGTAATCCGCATCCGAAGGTGCCACAACCGGCTCTACAGAGATCTGTTTGAATCCCAGATCTGCCAGATTCAGTACATCCTTGGAAAAGTCGAGATTATAATGGGTAAATGTACCACGGGCATAATATTTGTCCTGGTTACGGCTCTCTGCCCATTTCTGGAACTTCGGAACTACCAGGTCATAGCTTCCGGCACCTTTACGGAACGGACGCATATGATCGTGAACTTCTTTTCGTCCATCGATACTCATAACCACGTTGCCCATCTCTTTGTTACAGAATTCCATCACTTCATCATTGACCAGAACACCGTTGGTGGTCAGTGTAAAACGGAAGTTTTTATTATATATCTTTTCCTGCTCTCTTCCGTAAGCTACCAGGTCTTTGACAACCTGCCAGTTCATCAGAGGTTCCCCTCCGAAGAAGTCTACTTCCAGATTTCTTCTGCTTCCGGAATTGGCGATCAGGAAATCCAGTGCTTTCTTTCCTACTTCGTAGGACATCAGTGCACGTCTTCCATGGTATTCTCCCTCTTCCGCAAAGCAGTACTTACAGGCCAAGTTACAGTCATGCGCAATATGCAGACACAGCGCTTTGACTACCGTTGGCCGCTCTTTAAAATGCTCGATCGCATTTTCATAAATGTCCTCGGTAAACAACATTCCCTGATCGGTCAACTCCTGAATCTCTTCGAGAGCCGTCTTCAGGTCTTCTTTGGAATAAGAAGCAGACAGTTTTTCTGTCACTTCTCCCTTCGAACATCCCTGATCCAGCAGGGCGATACAGTCATATACAATATCATCCACCACATGAACTGATCCGCTGTTTACATCAAGAACAATTGCGTATCCATTACTTTTATATTGATGAATCACTTTCTGTTCTCCTTTTTCTTTTCTCAATCAGCAGTTTTTATCCGATGCACAACAAACAAAAAGCAAGCAGCGGCTTTTTGAACCGCTGCCTGTTATGTTCCAAGCATCATGGAGCCTGTCGAATTCTTATTTTGTGTTTTCGCAGCTCTGATTTCCTACTGTACAAGAAGTCTTGCAAGCAGACTGGCAGGATGTCTGACATTCGCCACATCCACCTTTTTTCATTGTGTTCTGTAAACTTTTTGTATTTAAAGTTTTGATATGTTTCATTTTTGCTTCCTCCTTATGTTATTACTTCTTGCATTATAGCATATCTTCCTTCATTTTCAAAGAGTTTTTTTCGCAACTTCTTCCTATTTACGCTATTTTCACGCGCCCGCCACCATCGCGCCCAAAGTTGACGATCCGGCGCAGATGAGCAGCGTAAGAAATGCACCTTTCACTCCCGTTCCTATACCCGCACCGGAAAACACCGTAATGCTCATCAGAATGATCCAGTACATCCCTCCGAGTACCATTCCCCACAGATATCTCTTTCTTTCCGCTGTTTTTCCCATATAGATTCCCCCGCAGAGTCCAGAGAGCACATAAACAGCCAGAATACCTGCGGATACTTTTCCCTCATCCAGCTGGCACTTCAGCAAAAGCAATGCCAGAAGCAAAAGTCCTGTCCCGCTGACCAGGTACGATACGATCAGTCCTTTCACGACTCTGCTGCTCTTTTGTATCCAGATGCTTTTCCCTGTATCCAAAAAAATCCCTCCCATACAGTACTATATGGGAGGGTTGTTCGTTCTATACCTTATCGGTCTCAGATTTCTTTTTTACGGGTTTTCTTACCGGCAATACCGAGTACTGCAAGCGCTGCTGCCGCAAATCCTGCATACCAGGCTGTCTGCTGCATATCGCCTGTTTTCGGATTTACTCTTCTCAGTGTTGTGCCGGAAGACTTCTTACCGGTCTGGGACTGTGTGGTCTGGCTCTTCTGCGTATTTTTCTTTGTCACACTTCCGGATGTACTTCCTGCGGACACATTCGGTGTCAGTTTTGTCGTCGTGCCGGAGGAAGAAGTGGTATTTTTATTTCCATACGCTTTATCCGTATTTCCTACCAGAGACTGACTTCCTGCCAGCTTCAAACCTGCTACATCGTACGGGCTGAAAGAAGTTGTCACAAAACTCAGTGTTCCGTCCGCATTATAAATCGGAGTGATATATTCGACGCTTCCGTCTTTCAGATAATGGATCACAACAAGTTGTGTATAAAGCTGATCGTCCGGTGCAGGCATCGTAATGCGCACCTGCTGTCCATTTAACTGATATTCACATTCATTCATCAGATCCCACAGCTGCATCTCATACGGGCTGATAAAAGTATCTGCATTCTGACCTGCCAGAACGGAGCTGTCGGACTTATCGTTATTCAGCTGTACCTGAAACTGGATATACCATGGAAAATCTCCGGCCACCGTAACGCCGTTGCTTGTCCGATTGACCGTCTTCGCTCCTTCCTGGGCTGTCTGTAACAGTACCAGGCTGTCAGACTCAATGTATGCTTTCTGTGCTTCCGACAGTGCTTCGTATTCTTTTGTGGCTGCCACGATTGCTTCTACTTCTTCCGGTGTTGTCACCTCACTCGGGAGGAAATCCAGCTGTTCCTGTACAGCTGCGATCTCATTCATTTGCTCCCAGGTAAGTCCTGACGGCTTCTGTGTGCTGTCCGTATCCGGTGTCTCTGTTCCCGGTTCTTCCGGTGTCTCAGGTGTCGGCGCTGCCGTATGATCTTCTGCCGGTACTTCCGGTTCTGTCGACGGCTCTGCAGTCGGTTCCGGTGTTGCAGTCGGAGCGGTCACTCCTGTATCGGAATCCGCCGGTTCTGTCACCTCAGGTGTTGGCTCCGGAGTGGTCTCCGTCTGTTCAGGAGCTTCCGGTGCTGTGGTCGGCTCCGGTGTTACGGTCACTTCCGGTGCTGCCTCCGGGGTCGGAGTGGCTTCCGGTGTATCGGTCACTTCCGGCGTCGGCGTTACTTCCGGTTTCAGAGATTTTACACGAACCGTGATCTGTCTGGTAACGGTCTCACTTTCCGCATCCCAGCCCTTTTCCTTGCTGTAATCAATCTTTTTCATGTCATACGGATGGAAAACCACCTGATAGTCCGTCTCGTATTCGGACGGAACTGTATCCTCGTCTTTCCAGGAAAATACACCGTCGCCGTCGCATCCTTCCAGCGAAATTTCCGATAATGCTTTTGGATCTTTTACGGTGATCACTTTGGGAACATAGATATTTTCTTTTTCCACTGCACCTTCCACCTTGCCGTCTCCGGTAATGTCTTCGGTGTACATACGGACATTGTCCAGTTTCAGGCTTCCGTTTACCTGAACCAGTGCCTCTTCAAAATCTTTCGCACGGCGGATAGAAACGCCGGATGGCAGTTCCCATGTCTCCTCATCCTCTACGGTAACGGTTCCGCTGATTCGGATCACGCCGGACTCTCCTGCAAGTTCTGCTGCCTTTTCAAAGCTTTTTACTGCCTCATCCTGGCTCTCGCCGCTATTCTTATCATTTCCCGTTTTTCCATTCAGATATACGATAGTTTTTTCTTCTTTCTTTTCCCCATCCTGAGTATCTTTCTGGTCTTTTGCAGACTCCGCATATACCATCTGACCGGTTGTGGAAGAAAGAACCATCACAGATGCCATCACCATTCCCACCGTCTTCATGTATCGCTTCGCTGCCGGTTTATTATTTTTCTTCATTATCCACATCTCTCCTGCTTGTATTCTCAGCTGCGGTTTCACAGCTTTTTTTACTACTTTCACAGTTATTCAATTTTATATTATAACATATACTTCTCTTTTTCAACACCCTAAAAAATATGATTTTACAAGAATTTGTCTTGATTTTTGAATCGAATTCCTGTATATTCAAGTACAACTACTACATATTTTCAAAGGAGTGAATATTTTTGGATTCTGGCGACGCCATACAACTAATTGTGTTACTGCTGTTAATTTTGCTTTCCGCATTTTTCTCTTCCGCAGAGACGGCCATGACTACAGTCAACAAGATCCGTATCATGTCTCTTGCTGACGATGGGAATAAAAAAGCAAAAACCTTATTGAAAATTATTGAAAATCCGGGAAAGCTTCTGAGTACGATCCTGATCGGCAATAATATTGTCAACCTGTCGGCATCTTCTCTGGCAACCACCTGGACCACGAGAGTTCTTGGTAATGCCTTTATTGGTTTTATCACCGGCGTTCTGACCTTGCTGATTCTTCTGTTTGGTGAGATTACTCCGAAAACCCTGGCAACATTACAGGCAGAAAAAATCTCTCTTGCCTATGCACCGGTAATCTATCCTCTGACCAGGCTGCTGACTCCTGTAATTTTCCTTGTGAATCTGCTTTCGCGAGGTGTCTTATTTCTGCTTCATGTAGATCCCGATGCCAAGCCAAATGCCATGACAGAGCAGGAACTTCGTACCATCGTGGATGTCAGTCATGAAGACGGTGTCATTGAGAGTGAAGAACGGCAGATGATCTACAATGTTTTCGATTTTGGTGATTCTCAGGCCAAGGATGTGATGGTTCCGCGTATCGATATGTCTCTGATCAATGTCGATGCCACCTATGAAGAAGTGATTCAGGCATTCCGGGAGGACGGTTACACCCGTTATCCGGTCTATGAAAATTCTACAGACACCATCATCGGTACTCTGAACATGAAAGACCTGATCCTGCGGGATCCGAACAAAGCTTTTTCTGTACGGGATTTCCTCAGAAAACCTTATTTCACCTATGAATATAAGGGAACCGCAGATCTTTTAATGGAAATGAAAGAATACGCGGTAAACCTTGCGATCGTCCTCGACGAATACGGTGCCACCGCCGGTATGATCACATTGGAAGATCTACTCGAAGAAATCGTCGGAGAGATCCGTGATGAATACGATGCCGACGAAGAGGAAGATTTTAAAGAAATCGTTCCGAAACGGGAATATCTTGCAAAAGGTTCCGCCAAACTGGATGATCTGAATGAAGCTCTGGATTTGCATCTGGAAACAGAGGATTATGATTCCATCGGAGGTTTTGTGATCGAACAGCTCGATCACCTGCCGGTTCCCGGAGAATCCTGTATCACAGATAACCACCTGAAACTGGTTGTTGATCAGGTAGACAAAAACCGGATCGAACTTGTACACATCTATATACCGGAAGATTTTTACGATAAAAAAGAAGAAGAGGATTAACCCCTTCTTCTTTTTTGTTATATCTTTATTCCACACTCTTTAACGATTCGATCATATCAATCTTTTTCAGTCGGTAATACATCATTCCGTTGACAAACAGTGCAAATGCCAGTGTGATCAGTCCGCTGTACAGGAAACTTCTAAAAAAGATATTTCTTCCGAACATCATCATATCCACTTCCACGGTCTGGATCACATTTCCATGTAGGAAAGCACCGATTCCCACACCTGCGAGGATACCGAATACGGTAAGTACCATATTCTCACGATACACATACGAAGCCACTTCCCCGTCGTAGAATCCAAGCACTTTCAGCGTTGCCAGCTCTCTTTGGCGTTCTGTTATATTGATATTGTTCAGATTATACAGTACCACAAATGCCAGCAGACCTGCCGATACGATCAGAACCACGATAACGATATTCAGAGAGCGCAGCATGTTGCCGATCTCACTGATCAGATCCGACGTAAAGGAGATGGCTGCGATCTCCGGATGTTCCATGATCGTCTGACCCAGTCCGTCCTCGTAACTGTCTGAGGTATCTTCGTAGCGAAGCAGCAGCTGGTTATATTCTGCCGGTTTTCCGAACAAGGTCTGATATGTGTCTGTCGTCATATAAATAAAATGCCGCACATAATTTTCGACAATCTCCGTGATCTCCACTTTCACGATCTGATCACCTTTTTTCATCTGCACCGTATCGCCAACCTTAAGTCCCAGAAGATCCGCCGTCTTCTCACTGATGGCAGCTCCCTGCGTCGGAAAATCATAATGTTTTCCACTGACCCGGTCACGCAGATCAAAGAAATCTCCGAAATGCGTCAGATCCTTCGGTACTTCCATCACCGCATCCACACTGCGCTTCGGTGACTGCAGTTCCACACTCTGGCAGTACATCTCCAGAATCTGCTGTATTCCCGAATATTCTTCCATCTCGCTTTGTACCTGTGCCTTTTTCTCTTCCGTGGCATTCCCGTTAAAAACGGCGCTTGCCTGATAGGTAAACAGGTTGACAAACTGATTCTTCGCGATCGCTGTGATCGAATCCTGCAAGCCGAATCCTACTACGATCAGTCCCATACAGCCGCCGATGCCGATCACCGTCATAAAGAACCGCTTTTTATAACGGATCAGATTCCGGATCGTTGATTTTGTCGTAAAGTTCAGATGTTTCCATAAAAACGGGATTCGTTCCAGAAGGATCCGTTTTCCGTTTTTCGGAGCCTCCGGGCGCATCAGCTGTGCCGGGCGAGCTGCCAGTTCCTTATAACATGCCGCTACGGTTGCCACACCGGTACACAGTGCACTCGCAAGGATCGCAAGTCCTCCCTGCTCCCAGTTTAACGGGGTCAGATATTCTTTCATTCCTGTATACAGCATACCGTATGCATTCATGATCACCCACGGCAGGATCTTTTCTCCGATCAGCACTCCGACAAATCCACCGGAGATTGTAAACATCAGTCCGTAGGCAAGATATTTTGCGGCGATCACACCGTCTCCATAACCCAGTGCCTTCAACGTACCGATCTGCTGCCTCTGCTCCTCGATCATTCGGGTCATCGTCGTGAGGCTGACCAGCGCTGCTACCAGAAAGAAAATCACCGGAAAGAATTTTCCGATATTTGTGATCCGCGCCGCATCTTGTCCGTAATTTTCTGTGGAAGTCACCTGATCGCGTCCCCATACATACCAGTCCGGAACGCTCAGATCCGCCAGTTCTTTTTCCCCGTCTGCAATTTCTTCTTTTGCGTCTGCCAGTTTCTTCTCTGCCTTCCGGCTTTCTTTTTTGTATTCCTTCCAGCCATCCTCCAGTTCCATTTCTTTTGTGGCAATCTCATCTTTTGCCTCCTGGAGTGCACTTTTTCCATCCGCAATCTGCTGTTTTCCGTCAGAAAGCTGTGCCTTTCCATCTGCAAGCGTCGCTTTTGCCCCGGCGATCCGCTGTTTTCCATCCGCAATCTGTGTTTTCGCCTGCCCGATCTGCGCCTCGCCATCCGTCAGCTGTTTTTGTGCCTGACGGATCTGACTTTCCCCTGCGGCAAGCTGTTCCTTCGCCTGTGCGATTTTCTCCTCGCCCGCCGCAAGTTCCTGACGATGCGTACTGATTTCCGTTTCCCCGGCTGAAAGCTGCGCCCTTGCCTGCTCGAGTTCTCCTTTTCCCTGCCGGATCTGCGTCAGATTTCCGTTGAGTTCCGCCTCTTTCTGGGCAAGCGCTTCCTTTTGTGCTTCCAGTCCGGCAAGCTGTGTCCTCAACTCCTGCAAGGCAGCCTCTATCTGCTCCAGCTGTTCCGCATCCGGTTCTTCCATCTGCGAGAGCTGTTCTTTTTGCGCCTCCAGCCGGGTGATTTCTTCCTGCACGCTTTGCATACCGGCGGCAAGCTGTGCCTGT
The DNA here is from genome assembly GCF_004123145.1 of Blautia faecicola. NCBI lineage: Bacteria > Bacillati > Bacillota > Clostridia > Lachnospirales > Lachnospiraceae > Blautia > Blautia faecicola. Next base: position 2,388,293 of record NZ_SDKC01000001.1, read on the forward strand.
CCTTCCTGTACCTGTGCGATGCCCGCGGTCACTGCTGCCTCATTTGCATCCAGTTCTTTTTCCTTTTCTTCCAGCTGCGTTTTCTGTTCTTCCAGTTTCGCCGCCTGCTCTTCGAGCTGACTTTTTGCTGCATTTAACTCTGCTTCCTGCGTCTGTAACTTTGTCTTTCCATCCGTCAGTTCTTTCTGTTTTGCGGCAAGTTCCTGTTTTCCGGCTGTAAGTTCCTGCGTTTTCTGCTGTAACTGTTGTTCACCGGCAGTCAGTTCTTTCTCTTTTGCGGCAAGCTGGCTCTCACCATTTTGCAGTTCCGTCTCTTTCTGGACCAAAATGGCTTCTTTTTCCTTCAGTTCTTTTTCCTTCTCAGTGATGGTATCTTTCGCCTCTTTGATCTGAGAAGTGCCGTCTTCCAGCGTCTTTTTTCCGTCCGCCAGTTCCTTTTCACCGTCCGCTACCTGTTTTCTGGCATCGGAAAGTTTCTCTTCTCCCTCCTGGTAAACCGTATCATATCTTCGCTGGCAAGCTTCCTCTTCCAGTTCTTCTACCCGGTTTTGTACCTGTTTTACGGTCTTTTCATAAGAGGTACTGTAACTTTCCAGTTCTTTTGCTCCATCCACCTGCACATAGATTTCTGTATAAATCTCACTGGTAAATGTCTCCGGAAGCAACAGCCCAAAACTGTCGATGCTGCCGTTTCCGATACTTCCCGTTCCACGGGTCAGATCCATATAATAGGGCAGCGTTGCCGATCCTACGATCGTAAATGTTTCCTGACTGAGATCATCGGAAAGTGCCGTGTCCGTACCGCTCTCAAATGTCACCTGATCACCGATCTTTTTTCCGGTTCCATCCAGAAACTTCTGATCTACCAGAATCTCGTCCGTTTTCTGTGGCAGCCGCCCCTCGAGAATCTGCGTTTCATTCACGCCGTCCTCCAGCGCAATCAGCTTCACTGCCTGTTCTTTTTCTCCCTCTTTATGTAATACTTCTAACGTATGCCCACCGGTTACCTGTGCCACGCCTTTCACCTTTTCGATGTCTTCCACATCCGCGTCCGTAAGCCCCAGCGTTCCCAGTACCCGCAGATCCATGTAATTTGTCTGATCGTAATAGGCATCCGCCGAAGTCTTCATATCTCCTTCCGCTGAGCGGATACCGGAAAAAAACGCCGCACCCAGCAGGGAGATGAAAAATACGGATAAAAACCGTCCTTTGTTCTTTAAAATCTCTCTGAAAAAATCCTTCCGAAATGCTTTCATCCCTTTCCACCTACCATTCTATCTCTTCCACCGGTGTGGGATTCTCGTTTTGCACCATCTCTGCCACCTTTCCGTTCCGGATCCGCACGATCCGGTCTGCCATCGGCGTCAATGCAGAGTTGTGCGTGATGACGATCATCGTCATTCCCTTTTTCCGACAGGTATCCTGCAGCAGCTTCAATATCGCTTTTCCGGTCACATAGTCCAGTGCACCGGTCGGCTCATCACAGAGCAGCAACTTGGGATTTTTTGCCAGTGCTCTGGCAATTGCCACCCTCTGCTGCTCCCCGCCGGAAAGCTGTGCCGGGAAATTGTACATGCGTTCCCCCAGCCCCACTTCCTCGAGAACCGTCTTTGCATCCAGCGGATCTTTACAGATCTGAAGCGCCAGCTCCACATTTTCCAGTGCGGTCAGGTTTTGCATCAGGTTATAAAACTGAAACACAAAACCAATGTCCTCTCTCCGGTACTGGATTATCTTTTTTCCCTTTAGCTGATCCACCCGGGTTCCATCCACGGATACTTTTCCTGTCGTCGCGCTGTCCATGCCGCCGAGAATATTTAATACCGTTGTCTTTCCTGCTCCACTCGGTCCGACCACAACCACAAATTCTCCCTTTTCCACCTGAAAAGAGATGCCGTCTGCGGCCTTAATCGTCACTTCTCCCATCTGATAGGTTTTTGTCACCTGATCCAGTTCCACATATGCTGCCATAACACCCTCCTGTCTTTCGTATGAAATGATACTATCCTGTTCGTATTATCTGTTTATCCGAATTCCTCAGATACTCCACGAATCCGCTTCCCTGCAAAAGATCCGTTGCAGCTGTTCCCCACATTTTTCCACTTCTCCCAGTACTTCCCTCCTGCCTTTTTGCGTGTCAAACCAATTTTCCCGGTTGACTCCCACATCCGAAGGGCAAATGAGAAAGGTTGTCTGTGGATATAAGTACTGATAATACAGCTTGCATCTTCTGGCATGCTGGGCTTTGCAGCAGATAATTGCCTTTTTCACCCGAATGCCCGCTGCATCTGTCACTTTTCTGGAGTTGATCGCATTCTGATAGGTAAATGTAGCCGCATCTTCCCGCAGGATCACTTCTTCCGGTACGCCTTCTTTTCTTAGCACATCTCTCATAAATTCCCACTCGGTCTGATACGGTCCCGGATAGTTTTCCTGCATCGCCTGTACCCCTGCAAATGCTCCTTTTCCGATACTGTATTTCCCGGAAGGCAGAATCCAGGGTGCCATCCCTTCTTTCCACAGCCGCGCCGCCTCTATGGACATCTGCGGAAATCCGTTTCCCGGCACAAAGAGGATATCTGCCTTCTCCGGTTCATCTTCCACAAAAATAAAATCACTGATCTGATCTAAAAAACGCTCATATTCTCTGTCTTTCTTTTGTATTCCCATGGATCTGCTCCCTTCTTCGTCCTGGCTCCTACCGGGTCGTGATCAACGTCTGATATCCGTCCCGCCGGAGCCTCTGTTCCATCAAAACGGCATTGCCGAGCTGTTCGAAAGCCCCGACCTGCACTTTATAATATCCGTCCTGCTGTAAGATATAAGACGGATATCCCTTATCCAGCAGTTCATAATTCATCCGGTCTGCATTTTCTTTGTTCTTAAATATCCCCACCTGTACCCGGTACAACAACGGATCTTCCACCGTCTCCTGATCCAGCGTGCCAAGAATCGCTTCCGCAATGGCTTCTGCGATTTCTGAAAATTTTTCATCGAACAACTGGTTATCCGCTTCGCTGTTGATAAAGCCCACTTCAATCAGAAGCGCCGGCATATTTGTTCTTCGCAGTACCACAAGCCCCGGCCGCTCTTTCACGCCAAGATTCCGAAATCCCACATCTTCCAGCGCCCCGTCAATGGCCTCCGCCATCTCCAGTTTGATCCCTGATTTATCGTAGATCAGCGTCTCCACGCCCTGGTACTGATTCGATCTCGGACTGGAATTTCTGTGGATCGAGATAAAATAATCGGCTTCTTCCCGGTTGGCAATCTGTGCTTTTTCAAACGGTGTCTGATAGACATCTGTGGTTCTCGTATACACCACATCCTGTCTGCCTGCCTCCAGAAGCCTTCCCACTTCCAACGCCAGTCTCAGATTGTCATCCTTTTCTTGTCTGCCCTGATAGACCGCACCCGGATCCTCCCCTCCGTGTCCGCTGTCCACTACAATCTTATATGCCATACTTTTCCGCCTGTATTTCTTTTCTTCTTTTTACTATATGCCTATCTGCACGGAAATGTTGTTTTATAATTCATTATATCAAAAAGGACACCGGCGTAAAAGCCGATGCCCTTGATTTTATAGATATTTTATATTATTTGTTACTGTTCACTCCGTGCCCAGCAACACGCTGCGCGATGCACAGAATTTATGCTAATCGCATAAATTCGCGCGATATGTCTCGGGTTTTCTGTGACCTTCGCTCACAAAAAACACCTCGCGGGATATTACCAGTGAACAGTAACTATTATTTTACTGCGCCGTTTACTACACCGTTGATAATCTGTTTCTGGCAGATCAGATAGAAGATCAGGATCGGCAGCAACGCCAGCAGATAAGAGGCGAATGCCAGGTTATAATTAGTTCCGAACTGAGTCTGGAAGTTTAACTGCGCCAGTGGTAACGTATTTTTTCCTGTTCCGGACATGATAACCAGCGGAGTCATGACATCGTTCCAGGTACTCATCGCAGTCAGTACCGCAACGGTCGCATGCATCGGTTTCATGATCGGGAAAATAATGTTCCAGTAAGTGCTCCAGGTGGTAGCTCCGTCCACACGGGCTGCCTCTTCAAGCGCCAGCGGGATATTCTTCAGATAACCGGAATATAACAGAATATTCATCGGCATAAAGAATACCACATACAGTACGATCACACCAACACGGTTGGCGATTCCAAGCTGTGCCGTCTGTTTTACCAGCGGCATCATCAGGATCGCAAACGGAACAAACATACCGCTTACAATATACAGATATGCAAAATTATAAAACTTTTTATTTGCCATGCTTCTTCCGATCGCATATCCTGCCAGAGAATGGATCAGGATAGCGAGGATCACGGTCACGATCGTAAGCAGTAAACTGTTTCCCAGAGAATGCCAGAAATCGGTTACTTTCATCGCTTCCGCAAAGTTTGCAAAACTCCAGGTTTTCGGAAATGCAAGTGCTCCCGCGATATCGTTTGTCATCTCAGACGGCTGTTTGAACGCAATGATCACTGCCATATACAGAGGGAAAAACACAGTGAGGCAGCCGATGATCAGTAAAATAGTAATCGGCCAGTTAACTTTTGCTGTCTGATTATTTGTTTTCTTACTCATTATAACTGTTCCTCCTTCTTACCCATTACTGTCATCTGGAATGCAGAGATTGCCACGATAACGACAAAGAACAGAACCGCGTTCGCACTCTGGAAACCAAACTGTCCGCCACTCATACCGTTCTGGTAGATCAGGTAAGAGATGGACTCTGTACTCTGGGACGGACCACCCTTGGTCAATGCCATGATCTGGTCAAATACCATCAGGAAGTTCTTCATACACAGCACCATATTAATGGTAAAGAACGGAATGATCAGCGGGAAGGTCAGATCTTTGAATCTTCTCCAACCGGTTGCCCCGTCGATCGCGCCGGCTTCATAGACATCTTCCGGTACGGTCTGCAGACCGGAAATATAGATAATCGTATTCATCGCGATCGCCTGCCATGCTCCTACAATGACGATACCGAACCATGCAGTGTTCTCTTTTGCCAAAATACTGGAGCTTAACCATTCGATTCCTGCTGCCTGTCCGGCTGCCGGAAGAATATAAGTAAAGAAGAAACTGAAAATATAACCGATAACCAGTCCCCCCAGAATATTCGGGATGAAATAGATTCCTCTCATCACGGTTTTGCCCTTGATCTTCGCATTCAGTCCCAGTGCCAGAAGAAGACTGATGATATTTACGATCACGGTACAAACAATTGCATATTTAAACGTAAACAGATACGATCTTCCCACACGGGCATCCGTAAACAGATCTTTGTAGTTTCGAAGTCCGACAAAATCATAGCTTCCATATCCCTTGAAGTTTGTAAAACTGTAGATAAAACCTTTGATCAGCGGCAATGTATTAAAGCAGAAAAACAGTACCAGTACCGGAATGGTAATCAGGAGAAACGTGCGCTCTCTGTCGTTGGTTTTTCCTTTCTTATTCATCGTTCTTATCCCCTTTCCTAATTATTACTTCCGTTTTCTTTTTCGTAATCCTGTACTTTCTGGATCAGATCACGGTTGTAACGAACCCACTCAGTATCAAATTTTTTCAGGAATTTGTCGGTAGCATTGTCGCTGTCATCCAGCAGGTACGTCTGGATCATCGCATCTACAGACATTTCACTCGGATAGTGGTGATCCTGGTAGTCTACCAGTTTTCCCTCGTTGATGTAATCTTTCATACCATCCAGCATAGACGGCAGATCAAAATCACCTTTTTTACACGGTACGGCACTCTGATCATCGATGTATGCCTGTACATTTTCATCTTCCATGAAGAAACGCAGTACCTCATATGCTTCTTCTTTGTGTTTGCAGTTTTTCATAACAGAAAACTGTAAATCATTACCGGAGTTCAGAACATTTTCCTCTGCATTGTTGCTTGCAGGGAATACGAACGAATCGATATTCATATCCGGATTTACCGATTTGATCTGCGGAACAGCGTAACTTCCGATCACAAACATTGCAGATTCTCCTTTGGCAAATGCGGTACATGCATCGTTGTATCCGTACGCTGCCGGGTTGTCCTGTGCATATGTCAGAAGTGCTTTTTCTTTCTCTGCCACTTCTCTGTAATTATCGGTAAATGTGGTATTGCCTTTGTTTACCTCCGAACACACATCAGACGGAGCCAGATCTACAGCGATCGCATTCCACGGAGCCAGGCAGGTCCAGGAATCCTTGAATCCGAAGTACAGTGGCTGAATGCCTTCTGCTTCGATCTTCTCACACAGAGCGGTAAATTCATCCCAGGTCGTCGGGATCGTCCATCCATGTTCCTCAAACATATCTCTATTATAAAGAACACCGGCTGCGTTTGCCATGTACGGCAGTGCATACGTTCCGTCCATCGGTACATATTCCAGTTCCTTATCGTTCTGCAGATATGCCTCTTTGACATCTGCAAGCCCGTCAAAATCAGAAATATCCATCAACATATCAGAATCAAGGAAATTGGAGTAGTTTACATCACCACCGATTCCGATAATATCCGGATAATCCTCACGAATAAATCTGGTTTTCAGAATGGTCATGGCGTCGTTCGGGGAATCGATCACCAGTTCAATATTGTCGTGTGTCTCATTGAATTTCTTTTCCAGCTCTTCAAATACATCTACGGCTTCCGGTTTGTACTGAACAACTTCAATCTTTACTTTTCCGTTTGCTTCCTCTTTTCCACATCCGGAAAGCATGGTTCCAGCTGCCATCACACCAGCCATTCCAAGACAGAGCGCTGCTTTTCCACGTCTTTTCATTTTCCATAATTCCTTTCCTTATTGATCTTATAAACCGTTTTGAATTCTAGTTAGTTTTGTCAGGTTTTGCAACATGTTTACAAAAACACCAATATTTTATACAATAATTCTATATGTTTTTTGTGTATTATGTCCAAGAAACATTTTTAACATTCTTTCTTTTTCACGTATAAATTTTTGATTTTTGTATAGAATGTTGATAACAGCGTACTTTTTTTGCGTCCTCCGTAGTTTTCCCGGTAATTTCCAGCTTAATTTACTGAAAATAGTTTCATTTTGTTCGATTCAGATACATATTTATTGATTTTTTTAATAGATAGCTTATAATAAAAGCAGTATCATTATTGTTACTTATTAAATTTATGTGAAAGGAGCTTTTATGCAGACACTAACCCGCAAAGAAGAGCAGATTATGCAGGCTGTATGGCAGATCGGTCATCCCTGTCTGATCTCAGAGATTCTGAAAAAGGATACCACGCTCAAAAGAAACACCGTAGCACCCGGTATCATCACGCTTACCAAAAAAGGATATCTGAAAGTAGATTCCATCGGAAAATCCATGACCCGTACCGGAAGAGCGTATGCACCGATTGTTACCCAGCATGCTTATGATGAACAGCAGAAACTGATTCAGTGTGTCGTAGACAGTCAGACAACGAAAGACGGAATTCTGAATTATATTCAGTTACTGATCGACACGAACCAGGCAGACGATGCCTTCAGAGCTAATTTAAAAGAAAAGATTGAGAAATAGCAGTATTTGAGATTTTATGAATGAAGAAATAAACAATAAACCAAAAAGAACCGATGGTTTCTGACGATGCCTTTTATCTGAAAAGCATAGGGGAGTATCCCAAAGTTTGTGTAAACCTCCAAACTGATGTAAGATAGAATTACTCAGTTTGGAGGTTTATTTTATGGCAAGAAAAAAGGATTCACCACAAAAAGCAGCACTTAGAGAACTCATGGGAAACTACCTGAAAGAAAACAATGTAAAAGTAAAAGATGGAACAGATGTTAATTCCATTATGCGGGATATGATGTCTATCATTTTGGAAGGTGCCCTTGATCAGGAACTGGATGAAGAACTGGGATATTCCAAGTATGATTATCGAAATAAAGAAACCGATAATTCCAGGAATGGATATTCCCAGAAAACGTTACATACCAGTTACGGAGATATGGAGATTGATATTCCAAGGGATCGAAAAGGTGACTTCGAACCACAGGTTGTAAAGAAGTATCAGAATTCGATTACGCAGGACATGGAAGAAAAGATCATTTCCATGTACGCAAAAGGAATGACTACTGCCGATATAGAAAGCCACATGCGTGAATTATACGATCTTGAGATCTCCGACAGTACTGTCAGCCGGATTACTGATAAGATCCTGCCAATAGTAAAAGAATGGCAGGAAAGGCCATTAGAAAGTGTGTATGCTGTTGTATTTATGGATGCGATCCATTTCCATGCCCGTAATGAGGGGCGGATTGTAAAACGTGCTGTTTACATTGCGATTGGGATCGATATGGAAGGACGTAAGGATGTCCTCGGGATGTATGTGGGTCAAAATGAAAGTGCCAAGTTCTGGCTCTCCATCCTGAATGGTCTGAAAAACCGGGGCGTAGAAGATATATTGATTGCGTGTGTGGATGGACTGACCGGTTTTCCACAGGCAATTGAAGCAGTATTTCCCCAGACCGAGATCCAGCAGTGCATCATCCATCAGATCAGGAACACCACGAAATTTGTTTCTTACAAAGAGATCAAACCACTTATGGCAGATCTGAAGCGTGTATATGCAGCTCCTACAGAAGAAGTTGCATTGGCAGAACTGGACAGCTTTGACGAAAAATGGAGCGGGAAATACCCTAAGATTGCAAAGTCATGGAAAGATAACTGGGCAAATCTTTCAACGTATTTTAAGTATCCGGAAGCTGTCAGACGTCTGATCTATACCACGAACACGATTGAAGGATTTAACCGCCAGCTCCGGAAAGTCACCAAATCCAAGACGGTATTTCCATCCGATGACAGTCTCTTGAAAATGCTGTATCTGGCCATGATAGATATCACCAAGAAATGGACGGGACACCGTCAGGATTGGGGACAGATCCATTCTCAGCTGGAAATTTTCTTCGAAGAAAGATTGGAAAGGTTATAAGCAGAATGCATGCTAGGCAGGGCTGGCACAGCCAGTCCTGCTTGACATGCCTTAAAACTGCATTATAATACAAACAAGGACAGAACCCTGAAAAACAGGTTCTGTCCTCGATAACTAATGACATATCTTATATCAGTTTTTCTGTTTACACAAAACTTGAAACGCTCTCAAGCATAGCAGAAATCATCGGTTCTTTTTTACTCTATCTGTTTTTAGTGATGGAACAGACGGATACCGGTAAATGCCATTACCATGTTGTATTTATCACAGCATTCGATCACCAGATCATCGCGGACAGATCCGCCCGGCTGTGCAATGTAGGTAACACCGCTCTTGTGCGCGCGCTCAATGTTATCTGCAAACGGGAAGAATGCATCGGATCCCAGTGTAACATCTGTCAGCTGATCCAGCCATGCACGTTTTTCTTCTCTTGTAAATACTGCCGGTTTCTCGGTAAAGGATCTCTCCCAGTTACCGTCACCAATGACATCCATGTATTCCTCACCCATATATACATCAATCGCATTATCTCGTTCTGCACGGGTGATACCCTCCTTGAATGGAAGGTTCAGTACCTGCGGACTCTGACGCAGCCACCAGTTGTCTGCTTTCTGTCCTGCCAGACGGGTACAGTGTACACGGGACTGCTGTCCTGCACCTACACCGATTGCCTGTCCGCCTTTTACGAAACATACGGAGTTGGACTGAGTATATTTGAGGATGATCAGAGAAATCTTCATATCTCTCTTGGCTTCTTCTGTCAGTTCTTTGTTTTTGGTCACCAGATTGGAGATCAGCTCATCATCGATTGCCAGTTCCTGTCTGCCCTGTTCGAAGGTAACACCGAACACTTCTTTATGTTCCAGCGGAGCCGGTACATAATCCGGATCGATCTGGATCACGTTATAATTTCCTTTTTTCTTCTGTGCCAGAATCTCGAGTGCTTCCGGTGTATATCCCGGTGCGATCACGCCATCGGATACCTCTCTCTTGATCAGCATCGCGGTATCTTTGTCACACACATCTGACAGAGAAATAAAATCTCCGAAAGAAGACATACGGTCCGCGCCTCTTGCTCTCGCATAAGCACAGGCGATCGGAGAGAAGTTTTTCCAGTCCATATCGTCTACCCAGTAGATTTTTGCCAGTGTCTCGCTTAACGGAAGACCTACTGCTGCACCTGCCGGAGATACGTGTTTGAAAGAAGTTGCTGCCGGAAGTCCGGTTGCCTGTTTCAGGTTGGATACCAGCTGCCATCCGTTAAAAGCATCCAGGAAGTTGATATATCCAGGTTTTCCGGAAAGCACTTTGATTGGAAGCTCTGATCCGTCGTTCATGTAGATTCTGGAAGGTTTCTGATTTGGGTTACATCCATACTTTAACTGTAATTCTTTCATTTTGCTTCTCCCTCTCCTATTTGTTTTTATTTACGATTCTTGTCTCATAAGTACCATCTGCAATATTGATATAGCGTACAAACAGAGATACTTTATTTTCTTCATTCAGGCTTTCCCATAACAGGCTGGTAAATCCATCGATCTCATCCGGGATTGCCACGAGTTTCGGTTCGCCCTCAAAACTTGGCAGCGGATTGCCATCGCCCATATACGTATGAATAAAATGTCCTTCTCCTGCAAGTGCGGTTCCATAAGAGAATGTGTAACGGTTGCAGGAATCCGGATTGCCGTTGTTGCTTTTTAAGATGGACATTGCATAATCAAATACTCCGTTTTCGATGTGCATTACACCGGAGATCCGAGGGGTATAATTCGGCGCATCCGGTTCAAATTCTCTGGATGTCAGAGACTGCTCAAATGTCAGCTGTCTGTCCATTCCTTCATAAATGGTATCTGTCTGGTCTCCGTTGGTTACGATGGTTTTATTGCCCAGCACGCGTACCGGTGCATAGATAATAAGACTCGGATCCACCAGTTTGGAAGGATCAAAGGCCTGGGTGCGGATTCCCTGTCCTTCTTCTACAAAGACACGGTTTCTGCTGTTCTCACTTCTTCCCATGATGAAATAGGCTGCAACTGCTTTGGTTCCGTCTGCAGATCTGCCAATTACAATTCCTCTTCCTGGGTATAAATTTCCTTTCAGTTCCTGTTCCAATGATATCATCTTCATGAACAATTCTCCTTTTGTCTTATGATTTGATTTGCTGTGGTCCGGATCGGTATAGCGAATCCTGGTTGTCAGAATCACTATACCTGGCTTTTCTCGCCCTCTCCATACTACGCAGAAATTATGCTGAAAACGAAAAAAGCCTACAATCCGAGCTACACTGCCCAGACGGTCGGCTTCAAACCCTTATACTCCCCGTGGTAAACTCCACTTCCGTCAGTCATATAAGTTACTTCAAAAATAGCATTTATTTTTTCTTCTGTCAACCCTGTTTTCATAATTTCGACATCCAGCAATGCTGTTCCCATTCACACGCTTCACATTCCAATATGCTCAGCAAACAATCATCACTGTCGATATTCCCTGTCGTTTTCTTACCGATGAAGTACCAGTCGCACACTCATCTGCTCTCCCCGATATCTGGCGTAATGATTCCGGATCACCACAGCCGAGATCAGACAGCAGCCGACACTGATACCTGTCATCGCCACCCGACAGAAAACACTGACGGAAAACAGTACAAAGGTACAAACCGAACGGTAAAAATGCGGCTCGATCACGATCACCAGGGAAAAGATCAGATACAGGGCTGCCAGAGACAGTACCGGAAGCCAGAACGGTACCAGCCCCAGCAGTACCCCGAACGATACCGCAATGGCTTTTCCACCTTTCTGTGGCTGTAAAAACGGGCAGGCATGTCCGAAAACCGGAGCTGCCAGAATCAGCGCAAAGCTCCATCGTGCCGGATTCACCTCCCGCAACGCCAGATGCACCGGAAGATAACCTTTCAGCAGTTCCATGCACAGCACCAGAATCCCGATCGGTATGCCCGCACAGGTAAAAGCATTCGCCGTTCCCGGGTTTCCATCCGGACTTTCCGCTGTAATATCAATTCCTTTCAGTGCCTTTGGCAACAGATAGCTGTACAGGATACTGCCGGACAGATACCCGCCTATGATATAACACCACTCCTGCCATGTGATCATCTCTCGTTTTCCCCCTGTTTCTTTCTGTACTTTCGCTTTCAAATCGTTCTTCGATGGAAGTACCTCTTTTTCGTCCTCTTCATTGCTGCTGTTCTATATAACTATGTAACGTTTCCGTTTCTTCACAATTACGAGCCAAAATGCATCTGGAATACTATCTACCAAATAATTTCTAGTCTATCATTTCATTCGCTTTACCGATCAGCTCTTCCAAAAGTTTACAGATACGCTCTGCCGCCTCCGGTCTACTGTTCTTTTTCTGTGCTTCCTGCATCTCCACGCGCAGTTTTTCTCGCTCCAGAAGTTTTTCTCCCGCGCGCACCTGTCCGACAAACGAACGTTTTCCGATAGACATGCCATGTTTCTGGAAGAATTCCACATTTTTCGTCTCACATCCCGGAATCGGATTCGTATGTACCATCGGAATCCCCATCACAGCTGCTTCCGTGCTGCTGAGTCCCCCGGGTTTCGTGAAAATCACATCACAGGCTGCCATGTAAGCCGCCACCTGATCCGTATACCCGAGGACTCTCACATTCTTTCGATGAACCAGTTCCCGTTTTAAAAGTGTTTCCAGCTTTTTATTATTTCCACAGATGACCACCATGTTCTCATCTGCTTCCATCCTGCGGGCAAGTTCCAGCACAAAGATCTGGATCTTTCCAAATCCCATACTGCCGCCCATCACCAGATAACTTTTACTCTCCTGTGGAATATGACAGATTTTTCTTGCTTCCCTCTTATCCCATTCTTTCATAAAGTTCTGCCGTACCGGAATCCCCCACGGAAGAAGTTTTTCTCTCGGAACCCCCCGCTTTGCAAACTCATCAATCAGATCTTCATGCGGAATCACATAATAATCGCAGTCTGTCTCCTCCCAGAAAGGAATACAGGTATAATCCGTTCCGATCGCCACCACCGGGATCTTCAGCCAGCCTTTTTTCTTCATCGCTGTCAGAGTCTCCGCCGGATACAGATGTGGAGTTACAATGGCATCAAACCTGTTCTGCTCCAGATACCGTTGTAACGTTCCCTCCAGAAGACTGCAGGTATAATATACTGGTGACTTCCTCTTATCCGAAGAAACCCATCCACCCAGCCGGTAACCCAGACCGAATAACAACGGACAATGTTTCACGATCCCCACATAGGCTCCGCCCACTGCTTTCGATGTCCGCGCTCCTTTCAGAAGCATCATATCTTCCATAACCACCTGATGTCCCTGTAATTCCAGATATTCTTTCACCGCCCGACCGGCGGAATTGTGTCCCTCGCCGGTATTACAGGATAATATCAATATCTTCATTCGTCTGTCTCCATTCTGTATCCTGTTTTCTGTTTTTTTACCTGATACTTTTACCTTCCGTTGCCTACAGTATACAGATATCTTCTTTTCTTCTTATCATAACAGTTTTCTGTCTATTTTTCAAACAACACCCCTGCGATTTTGCCATATTCGTTCTTTTCTTTTTTATAAAAACTCCGTCACATGTTTTCTGTAACGTAACGGAAACAGATTTCTCTGGCATACCGGATTCTCCCTCTTTTCCACTGCAATCGTGTGAAAAAATTCTTTCCACATCTGCGTGTAAAGATCTTCCTGTTTTTCCGTCTGGCAAAGCCGCTCCATCTCCTCTTCCCGGAATTCCGTAACGTAAAACGGCTCATCTTTCGGATGGATCACGCCCAGACACCGCCCATCATCGATGATCATCCAGTCTTCCGATGGCATCCGGTCCGCAAAATGTTCTGCTACCAGCGCCGCCACATTTCCTTTCGGTTTCATATGCGCGACATAAATATCCGGTTCGATTCTCGCAAATCGCAGGAATTCATAAAAATAGTGTCTTTCATTTGCCACCTGCCGACTCAGTTCAAAAATCCGCATCACAGGTTCTTCTCTCAGATACTCGGTCACTTGCCCTCCGACGGCAAACCCAAGCCGCAGGAACCGATAAATCGCATCCAGTCGCCCGGGATCAATGCTCATGGCTGCCAGATAGATCTGATAATATGCATGCGCAGATATTTTTGTCCGGATAGATCGAATCACCTTCTGTGCCAGCTCCGGATCCATCTCCACATGGATATATTCAGTCAGCAGTTCCATCTGTTCCACCGGTTCGATCTCCAGCCTGACATTCTGTCTTCCCTTTTTCGCCTCCCACACCCGATAGATACAGGTCATCATACTCTCAAAATCTTCTTTACAGGTAAAACAATACATTTCTGTTCCCTTTCTGGCATCTTCTATCTTCTTTCTGCAATTCTAAGCCTGTACACCAAAATCCCCGAACAGTGACATCTGATGATAATCCTGCTGATGCATCAGCTGCCAGTTTTCTTTGTATTCCACACTGGTCAGCTGTTTGGTGATAAACTCCTCTTCTATCGGAATCCGGTACATCATTTTTCCGTTGCAGGTGATAAAATAATGCGCTCTTTTTAAAACAACACCCATCTTTTTCAGATGATCAAAATCCAGACTTCCGTATCTCCTTGCGCGCACGATCCTGCCCGCCGACTTTGGGCCCACACCGGGGATCCGCAGGATCTGTTCATAAGATGCCGTATTGATCTCCACCGGAAAAAGTTCCAGATGCCGGAGTGCCCACTCACACTTGGGATCGATCTGCTCGTTAAAATTCGGTCTCTGTTCCGACAACAGTTCCTCCGCATGGAATCCATAAAACCGCAGCAGCCAGTCTGCCTGATAGAGACGGTGTTCCCTTAAAAGGGGCGGTTTTGCATCCAGTGCCAGGAGATCCCGATCTTCATTCACTGGAACATAAGCCGAAAAAAAGACTCGTTTCAGATCATACTTCTGGTACAGACTCTGAGTGGTGCGAAGCAGGTGATAATCTGTCTCCGGTGTCGCACCGATGATCATCTGTGTACTTTGCCCTGCAGATGCAAACGGACGGTTTTTCAGTTTTTCATGTTCTTTTGTCGTGATGTGATAAACAGAAGATTCTCCGATCCGATCTGCCTGATTTCCCGTAAGTTTCCTCTGCTCGTCCGAAAAAATACTCCCGGTCAGATACCGGTTGGAGGTACTCCGCTCCAGATATGCACTCTTCCCATGCGCCAGTCTGTTCGCGGCAATCGTATCTGTCACCTTTGCCATCGGTCTTAATATTGTCTGGTGAGATTTGTTCGGTGCCAGTTTTTTCATTCCCTCCGCCGTCGGCAGTTCCAGGTTGATACTCATACGATCCGCCAGATAACCAGCACGCATGATCAGATCATCCGGTGCACCCGGAACTGCTTTTACATGAATATATCCGTTAAAATGATATTCCGTACGAAGCAGTTCCAGCGCCTCACACATCTTTTCCATCGTATACGCCGGATTCTTTTGCACCCCGGAGCTAAGAAACAGTCCCTCGATATAATTTCTTTTATAGAATTCCACTGTCAATTCACACAATTCTCTCGGTGTAAATGCGGTGCGTTCCGTATCATTCGATACCCTGTTTGCACAGTATTTGCAATCGTAGACACAATGATTCGTCATCAGTACTTTCAATAACGAGATACATCTGCCATCTGCCGAAAAACTGTGACAGATTCCACAGGCTTTGGAATTCCCCAGAGAACCCTTCTTTCCCTTTCTGTCCACACCACTCGATGTACACGCCACATCATATTTCGCCGCATCCGCCAGAATCCGCAGTTTTTCCTGTATCGACAGACCATGTCTTAACTCCATTTCTTTCACCTCCATCGTTTCTTTTATTATACACGAATGTATGTTCGATGTAAATATCTTTTTCGAACATTTGTACGTTTTTGTTGTTTATCAGTTACTGTTCACTCCGTTTACAGTAACACGCTTCGCGATGCACAGAAATCATGCTTTGCATGATTTCGCGCCGCAACTCTCGGGTTTTCTGTGAACTTTGTTCACAAAAAACACCTCGCGGAATGTTACCAGTGAACAGTAACGTTTATCATTCTTTCCACCGAACCAACAAAACTTGCCACTGACAGATCCTTTCCAATGCCATGCAACCAAAAAAGAAAATCTCCTGTCGACCTATCCGCCAACAGAAGATTTTCTTTTTTCTTTTACGCTTATTAATGAATCAATGTAATCGTAGAGAACAACGATGCCAAGGTATTGGCAACTGTGGACATACTCTTGATAAAGATATCCAGTGCCACGCCGACAACGTCTTTTCTTGTATCACCAACGGTATCACCGGTAACTGCTGCTTTGTGAGCGGCTGAGCCTTTTCCATGTCCTTCCAGCGCTTCGCTCTCGATGTATTTTTTCGCATTGTCGAAAGCTCCACCGGAGTTACCCATAAACAGTGCTCGCGGAATCGCCACGATCGTAGCACCGATCAGGATACCGCCTACAAACTGTACACCAAAGATAAATCCGCCGATGACCGGGATGCAAAGTGCCAGTACGGATGGAACAACCATTTTCTTCAATGCCTGGTTTGCAGCCATACCGATCAGTTTGTTATAATCCGGTTTTACCTTTCCTTCCAGAACACCAGGAGTAGAAAGCATCTTATCACCCTCGTCTGCCATCAGTTTGGCTGACTCGATGGTGTTATCGGTAAGCATTGCGGAGAAATACTCGATCAGTGCGCCACCGATCAGACCGCCCGCAACCACGATGAAGGATGCGATATTCAATACCGGCTCTTCTCCTTTTGCTGTATAGTTTCCTACATAAGCCACGATCAGGGAAACTGCTGCAAATGCCGCAGAACCGATAGCAAATCCTTTTCCGATCGCCGCTGTCGTATTTCCTACTGAATCCAGCTTGTCCGTGATGATACGTACTTTATGTTCCAGATGACAGGACTCTGCCAGTCCACCGGCATTGTCTGCGATCGGTCCGAAGGCATCGATGGAAACCGTTGCTCCCACGAACGAAAGCATACCCAGTGCGGAAATCGCGATTCCATACGTTCCGCTGATCTTACCGGAGATAAACAGTGCGATACCGATGATTAGAATCGGCAGCAAGGTAGAACGGGATCCGATCGCATCACCTTTTGTGATAACGAAAGCCTCACCCTCGATTGCCATCTCTGCGAGCTTTTTCGTCGGTTTGTATTTGTCACTGGTATAATATTCTGTAATACTTCCGATTGCAATTCCGCTGACGATACCGAGGATACTTGAAATCCATGGAGATATCCATCCACAGACCATATCTTCATATAACGGAACATTTCCAAACATCATATACGAAGCAGCCAGCCCCAGAACAACCGTAATTCCTGCTGAAATCCAGGTGGCAAGATTCAGTTCTCTTGACGGATCATCTCCCATCTTCCGCACAAATGCGTAGCTCAGACCGATCAGACATCCAATCAGGCCGGCACCGGCAAGAATCACCGGGAAAATGATCATACGGACAAATGTTTCATCCGATACATTCACGATTCCATTGATAAATAACGTAACTGCAATCATGATGGAAGCTGCAATGGTTGCCACGAAGCTTTCCAGAAGGTCAGAACAGTTACCTGCGATATCGTTGACATTATCTCCGATAAAGTCTGCAATAACATTTGGCACACGACTGTCATCCTCCGGCATATCATGGCGAATCTTGGCAAGAATATCCGATGAAATGTCTGCCGCCTTCGTGTAGTTACCACCTGCAACCCTGTTGAACATGGCTACGATTGAACATCCCAGAGAGTATGTAGTGATTCTCATGATGGAAGGATTGCACTCCAGATTTGCCACCAGTCCGTGACCTGTCGCGTGTGGATCTACACCCCAGATGATCAACACCAGTAACAGTCCCAGCATACCAAATGCCTGTACCGCAATACCGCTGACACTTCCACCACTCAATGCTACTTTTACAGTCTCTCCGATGGAAAGTGACTCTCTTGCCTTGTTTGCAGTACGTACATTGGCATAGGTCGCACTCTTCATACCAATGATACAAACCAGACTGCTCATCAGCCCGCCAAGCAGAAATGTGATTCCACTTGTGGCTTCCACAAATAAACTGAATACCAGAGCAATGATAACACCAATAATTGCGATTACCTTAAACTCTGCTTTCAGAAATGTACCCGCACCACTTCGAATGATACCGGCCATCTCTATCATCTCGTCGGTTCCTTCTTTCAGTTTCTTCACTTTGTTGAAGTTGAAAAGGACAAAAACGAGAGCAACTACTACGACAGCTAACACTGCGTACCAAAAAACGGAACTATCCATAAGCTCCACCCCCATAAAATATATTTTTGCAAATTACCGCCTCACCCGGTAACGATTGCCCCAAATAACTTTATATTTTATAAAAATAAAGACTCTTTCCACCCCTGTAAATCGCCTTTATTTTCATGAATCGACCTTCTTCCCACTTTAGCATCATAGTATCATACATTTTTCTATTTTACAAGATTTTTTCTCTGTATTTTCATCTATTTTGTATATCATTTTCCTTTTCTTCCTTTTATCTCATTGCCATTTTGCATAATTTTTATTATATATTTACAGTTTTCTTCTTATTATTTTCACAACTTATTATTTCGCTTTTATTATTTTTTATCATCACGCAAAAAAGACCCCGTGGCCTGAATCACTTCAGACCTTCGGGGTCAATCTTTACGTTTGGACACAATTCATGTTTTCACATGACTTTATATAATTTGAAATTATTTCTGGTTGATTGCTGCCTGAGCTGCTGCCAGTCTTGCGATCGGCACACGGAACGGTGAGCAGGAAACATAGTCCAGACCCAGTTTGTTGCAGAATTCTACAGAACTTGGATCTCCACCGTGTTCTCCACAGATACCTACATGCAGGCTTGGATTAACCGGTTTTCCTAATTTCAGAGCCATATCCATCAGTTTGCCAACACCTACCTGATCCAGTTTTGCAAATGGATCGTTTTCGAAGATCTTAGCATCATAGTAAGCATCCAGGAATTTACCGGCGTCATCACGGGAGAAGCCGTATGTCATCTGTGTCAGGTCGTTTGTACCGAAGCAGAAGAAGTCAGCTTCTTTAGCGATCTCGTCTGCAGTCAGAGCTGCTCTCGGGATCTCGATCATGGTACCAACTTCATATGTCAGGTCGCTGCCAGCTGCTGCGATTTCTGCATCTGCTGTCTCAACAACGAATTTCTTAACATATTTCAGCTCTTTGATATCGCCTACCAGCGGAATCATGATTTCCGGTTTTACATTCCAGTCCGGATGAGCTTTCTTAACGTTGATAGCTGCACGGATAACTGCGCTTGTCTGCATCTTAGCGATTTCCGGATAAGTTACAGCCAGACGGCATCCACGATGACCCATCATCGGGTTGAACTCATGCAGAGAATCGATGATAGCTTTGATCTGCTCAACAGTTTTACCCTGAGCATCAGCCAGTTTCTTGATATCTTCTTCTTCAGTAGGAACGAACTCATGAAGCGGCGGATCCAGGAAACGAATAGTAACCGGGTTACCTTCCAGAGCTTCATACAGTTTTTCGAAGTCTCCCTGCTGTTCCGGAAGGATCTTAGCCAGAGCTGCTTCTCTTTCTTCTACTGTTTCAGCACAGATCATTTCACGGAATGCATCGATTCTGTTGCCTTCGAAGAACATATGCTCTGTACGGCAAAGACCAATACCTTCTGCACCCAGCTCACGAGCTTTTTTAGCATCTGCCGGAGTATCTGCATTTGTACGGACTTTCATAGTTCTGTATTTGTCAGCCCATCCCATGATTCTTCCGAATTCACCTGCGATTGTAGCGTCTACAGTCGGGATGATACCGTCATAGATGTTACCTGTAGAACCATCCAGAGAGATTGCATCTCCTTCATGGTATTCTTTTCCAGCCAGTGTAAATCTCTTGTTTTCTTCGTCCATTGTGATATCGCCACAACCGGATACACAGCAAGTTCCCATACCACGGGCAACTACTGCTGCGTGGGATGTCATACCACCACGAACTGTCAGGATACCCTGAGCAGATTTCATACCGGTGATATCTTCCGGAGATGTCTCCAGACGAACCAGAACTACTTTTTCTCCTCTTGCAGCCCATTCTACAGCGTCATCAGCTGTGAATACGATTTTACCGCAAGCAGCTCCCGGTGAAGCTCCCAGAGCTTTAGCCATTGGAGTAGCAGCTTTCAGAGCAGCTGCATCGAACTGCGGATGAAGCAGAGTATCCAGGTTACGAGGATCGATCATAGCTACTGCTTCTTCTTCTGTTCTCATTCCTTCATCTACCAGATCACAAGCGATCTTCAGAGCAGCCTGAGCTGTTCTCTTACCGTTACGTGTCTGCAGCATGTACAGTTTACCATGTTCTACAGTAAACTCCATATCCTGCATATCTCTGTAGTGAGTTTCCAGAGTTTTGCAAACTTCTTTGAACTGTTTGAATGCTTCCGGGAACTTCTGTTCCATTTCGGAAATGTGCATAGGTGTACGAACACCGGCAACTACGTCTTCACCCTGTGCATTTGTCAGGAATTCACCGAACAGACCGTTATTACCTGTTGCAGGGTCACGTGTGAATGCTACACCGGTACCACAGTCATCACCCATGTTACCGAATGCCATCATCTGTACGTTAACTGCTGTTCCCCAGGAATACGGAATATCGTTATCACGACGATATACGTTAGCACGTGGGTTATCCCAAGAACGGAATACAGCTTTGATAGCGCCCATCAGCTGTTCCTTCGGATCTGTCGGGAATTCAGCTCCGATTTTTTCTTTGTATTCAGCTTTGAACTGGTTAGCCAGCTCTTTCAGATCTTCTGCTGTCAGTTCAACGTCCTGTTTCACGCCTCTGTCAGCTTTCATTTTGTCGATCAGTTCTTCGAAGTATTTTTTACCTACTTCCATAACTACGTCAGAGTACATCTGGATAAATCTTCTGTAGCAATCCCATGCCCAACGAGGATTTCCGGAATGAGCAGCCAGAACTTCTACTACTTCTTCATTCAGACCCAGGTTCAGGATAGTATCCATCATACCAGGCATGGATGCTCTTGCACCAGAACGAACGGAAACCAGAAGAGGATTTTCTTTGTCACCGAATTTCTTTCCGGTGATCTCTTCCATTTTTGTGATGGATTCCATGATCTGAGCCATGATTTCATCGTTAATTTTTCTTCCGTCCTCATAGTACTGAGTACAAGCTTCTGTTGTAATTGTGAAGCCCTGTGGTACCGGCAGTCCTAAGTTTGTCATTTCAGCAAGGTTAGCACCTTTTCCACCCAGAAGGTTTCTCATGGTAGCATTACCTTCAGTGAACATATAAACCCACTTTGTTGCCATTTAAACATTCCTCCTAAAAGTATATTAAATTTCCAAACATTTCCCACCAGGAAAAGCGGAAAACATTTTACTCATGCAGTTCGCACTCGTATATAATAATTGTAATCAAAAAGCACATTATAGTCAAGTCAAACCGAAGAAAAAAAGGAAAAATACGTTAAAAATCCTTCTTATTTTTACATGAATTTCGGCACATTATTTCTTTTTCATGTCCAGAACCAGATGGCGTGGCAGACCATTTACCATAATTGGCTGATAATCGCCCTGGATCAGCGGTTTTACATAGTCAATAAAGTCTTTTGTTACATAATTGCCTTCTTTATTTACCCATTCTCTCGGAACCAGTTTTTCTTCATTGGCGATCCGGTGTACATCGTAGATTCCCGCGGATGACATGTACGGATCATCGGATACCCGGTCGATAACCACCATGTTTCCGTTATAGCCTTCGTCTGCTGCTTTCACTGCGGCACCACCTACCATAAATGCTTCTTCGATATCTACTCTGGATGCCATATGAGAAGCACTTCTTTGCAGTGTTGAGAATTCTACGCTACGAGTCTTGCATCCGATCTCTGCGCCCAGGAATCCGGCAAGATAAGCTGCTGTACCCTGTAACTGTTTGTGTCCGAATGCGTCTACATAATCTCCGCCACCGGACAGTTCGCATACATACCGTCCGTCTGCCAGTTTGATTCCTTCTGAAACTGCAATTACAATAGAGCTCTTCTTCTGCAGCAGTTCTTTTACTTTTGCCAGGAAATCGTCTACATCAAAAGCGATCTCCGGAAGATAGATCAGATCCGGTCCTTCACATTCCTCTGTTTTAGCAAGCGCTGCAGCTCCGGTAAGCCATCCCGCATTTCTTCCCATGATTTCCATAACGGTGATCATTTCTTTTTTGTATGTCAGTCCAAGTGCATCACGGATTACTTCTTTTGTGGAAGCCGCAATGTATTTTGCCGCACTTCCAAACCCAGGTGTATGATCCGTCAGAGCCAGGTCGTTATCAATTGTTTTCGGCACACCGAGAAACTTTTGTTTATGTCCTTTTACGATGGCATAGTCGGAAAGTTTACGGATGGTATCCATGGAGTCGTTTCCTCCGATATATATAAAGGAATCAATCTCCAGCTTGTCCAGAATCTCAAAAATCCTGTCATATATCTCCATGTTTTCATGAATTTCCGGGAGTTTATAACGACAGGATCCCAAAAAAGCGGACGGGGTTCTCTTTAACAGTTCAATATCCAGATCCGAATGGATCTGTGTGGACATATCCACATATTGTTCATCTAAAAGTCCCTGAACACCATGCAGCATACCATATACTTTGTCAAATCCTCTCTCAATTGCATTTTTATACACACCTGCCAAGCTGGAATTGATTACAGATGTCGGACCTCCGGACTGTCCTACGATTACATTTCTTTTTTTGCTGGCCATTGGCATCTCCTCCTATAAATATTTTGTACGATAATACTATAATCGTCATTATACTAAATTATTATTATTTTTTCAATATTTCTTTATGTATATTCACTATTATTATGATTCTCTCATGTTTTCTTATTGACCTTTTGTATAATACAGGTTATTCTTATACAAGATGTTTATACATTATTTATCGTAACTGTTCAGTAACTTCACAGTTACGAGCAAAAATGCATTGAAAATCACCTTCGGTGATGGCATTTTTGCTTGTATGTCTCGGGATTTTGGCATATTTATGCCAAAACACCTCGCGGGATAATGGCTACTGAATAGTTACTATTTATCTATAAAACATTATCAGATATTCTGTGAACCACGGCAAATCAAGGAGGAAACAACCATGGAAGGTTTTGAAGTAACGAAAATCGGCAAACATATCTTTTGTATTCTGGATGCAGGAAATTCTTCTTTCTACATGATAGAAGGTGATGAGAAAGCGGCAGTCATCGATACCGGGATTACCACCGATAAAAAAATCCTGCCACTGCTCCGTGAACTCACGGACAAACCACTTCTTCTTGTGGCGACTCATGCGCATTTGGATCACATATATCATATGGATGAGTTTGAAGAAGTTTATATGTGTCACGACGAAAAGAAAATAGATGCAACGACACTGCGCACCCTGACTGTCGGAAGACTGAAACCCTGGGATGAGATTCACGATATTCACACAGGCTCAGTAATTTTTCTTGGCGGAACAGAGCTTCGTATCTGTCAGGTTCCCGGACACACACCGGGAAGTGTAGTTATTCTGGAAGCCAGGGAGAATTACCTGTTCACAGGCGATGCGATCGGAAGCGGATGCGGAGTCTGGATGCAGGTTCCGGGATCAACGGATCTTAAAACATATTACGACAGTCTGATTCATCTCATGCATTGGCTGGTTGACAACGGTGGACGGATGAAGTTCTTCGGAGGTCATCATATGCAAGCCTTCGAATCTGTTGCGCATCCGGTTTATAATCCACTGGGTCTCGGTGTTCTGGCTGATCTGATCGACCTGGTGGCTCAGGTACTTTCCGGCGAAATCCAGGGACGTCCAAGCAATGTTTCAAGAGCATTCACCCAGGAACCGTTACTTTATGCTTCGTATGGACGCGCCGAAATGCAGTATCTTCTTTCACAGAAATAGGGAATACAGTTTTCGATGTTCCATCCGGAGAAACAATAATTTCATATAGACAGCGAGGGAATCACATGAAAGAAACAATCTATACCATTCCACTAAACGATGCTTTTCATGCAGAAGATGAATGTCCTTTCTGCAGATTAGAACGGGATGCCGAGCAGCACGCTCTGGAATTCATACTTGGCAAACAGTCTTCTTATATGGAGGATGATATCCGCATGGAGACTGACCGGATCGGCTTCTGTCGTCACCATTATAAAATGATGTATGATTTTGGCAATCGTCTCGGCTGTGGACTGATGCTCAGCACACATCTGAAAAAACTGAATGAAGAGATGACCAGACAGATAAAATCTTTTACTTCCGGCAAATCTACCCTGATGGGACGTCTGAAAAAGACAGACCTGAACCCGGATGCCCCGGAAACGCCATTGGGACAATGGCTCTATGAAAAAGAACACAGCTGCTATGTCTGTGACCATTTTAATGCAACTTATCAGCGTTATCTGGATACTTTCTTTTATATGTATAAAAACAGCAAAGAATTCAAAGAACTTTTCAAAAGCAGCAAAGGATTCTGCATGCATCACTTCCGCGACCTTGTGGAAGTCGGCGAAAAAAAGCTTTCAGACAAAGAAAAACAGGAATTTTATCCGGTTCTCTTTTCTCTGATGGAAGAAAATATGGAGCGTCTTGAAGAAGAAGTTACCTGGTTTTGTGACAAACAGGACTACCTGAACCGCGACAAAGACTGGGGCAATTCCAAGGACAGCATCCAGCGGGCCATCCAGAAACTCGGCGGCGGCTATCCTGCAGACCCTGTATTCAAAATTGATTACTGACCCTGTCTGTTTTCAAAAATCAATATTTACCAAGCCTGACTATGAAAAAGAGGGAGTAAGACAAACTTTCCACTGTATTGTCTTACTCCCTCTTTTTTATCACAACTCTATTTTTTTCTTTCTTTTTCCAAAATCAATCTTCTTTGACTTTAAAACTCCATCTTCTTGGCAAGATAAGCTCTCAGATCTTCGATCTTCACTCTTTCCTGCTCCATAGTGTCACGATCTCTGACTGTTACCGCTCCATCTGTTTCAGAATCGAAGTCATACGTTACACAGAACGGAGTACCGATCTCATCCTGACGACGGTATCTCTTACCGATATTTCCTCTGTCATCAAACTCACAGTTCCATTCTTTTGCCAGCATTGCATATACTTTTTCAGCGCCCTCATTCAGCTTCTTGGACAGCGGCAGAACACCAACTTTTACCGGTGCCAGTGCCGGATGGAAATGCAGTACGGTACGTACATCATTTTTCTCAGCGTCCAGAACTTCTTCGTCGTATGCACTGCACAGGAATGCCAGTACCATACGGTCTGCACCCAGAGACGGCTCGATAACATACGGAATATATTTTCTTCCTTCTTCATCATCAAAATAAGTCAGATCCTGTCCGGATACGTTCTGATGCTGTGTCAGGTCATAATCCGTACGGTCTGCGATACCCCACAGTTCGCCCCATCCGAACGGGAACAGGAATTCCACGTCTGTTGTTGCTTTGCTGTAGAAGCTCAGTTCTTCTTTTTCATGGTCACGGTAACGAACTTCTTCGTCCTTCAGTCCCAGTTCATGCAGCCAGTTCAGGCAGAAAGATTTCCAGTAGTTGAACCATTCCAGGTCAGTGTCCGGTTTGCAGAAGAACTCCAGTTCCATCTGTTCGAACTCTCTGGTACGGAATGTAAAGTTACCAGGTGTGATCTCGTTACGGAAAGATTTACCGATCTGTCCGATACCGAAAGGCAGTTTCTTTCTGGAAGTTCTCTGTACATTTTTGAAGTTTACAAAGATACCCTGTGCGGTTTCCGGTCTCAGATATACGGTATTTTTTGCATCCTCAGTAACACCCTGGAATGTCTTGAACATCAGGTTGAACTGACGGATATCGGTAAAGTTATGTTTTCCACAGGTCGGACATGGTACCTGATGCTCTTCGATGAAAGCAGTCATCTTTTCCTGGCTCCATGCGTCTACGCTCTCTTCCAGAGCGATTCCTTTTTCTGCACAGAAATCTTCAATGATCTTATCTGCACGGAAACGTTCGTGACATTCTTTACAGTCCATCAACGGATCAGAGAATCCACCCAAATGACCGGAAGCTACCCATGTCTGCGGATTCATCAAGATTGCACAGTCCACACCTACGTTGTAAGGATTTTCCTGGATGAACTTTTTCCACCATGCTCTTTTTACATTGTTTTTCAGTTCCACACCAAGATTACCATAATCCCAGGTATTTGCCAGGCCGCCGTAGATTTCGGAACCCGGATATACGAATCCTCTGGATTTGGCAAGTGCAACGATTTTTTCCATTGTTTTTTCCATAATTAATCTCCTTTATATTCCCTGAGACATAAATATATGTCTGGTATTAACGTATTATTTATCGCTCGCGTATATCACATAGCCATACGCCTGCGTGGTCACCTGACTTTCACTGTCGGTACCCTCATCGGCTGAAAGTCTTGCCTGACTTTCATTGATCACTTCCATATTTTTGCTGACATACAGAATCGTTCCCGGCACCAGCACCTGCATGGGTTCCCGGATAATGATCACCTGCTGGTTTTCGCATCCGTCCGGTATTTTCGCAGTGGATGCATCTTTTCCTTTGGCATCCGTAAAGTCTGAAGCAAAAGCATATCCTTCTTTCTGTGCCTCTTTTACCGATCCGGCAAAAAAATCCACCTGATTAAATCCCCGGTAATCTGCCACAGACTGATATTCCAGCTGTACTTTCGCCTGCTTATCTTTTACCTGCATGCTTTTTACCGATACCGCCTCACTTCCGGCTTCTTTGTTATAGGCTTCCACCAGTTCGTTGATCTGAGCGGTCAGCTCTTCTTCATTGTAAGTTTCGTCGGAAAAATCCTCCAGTAACAGTTCTTCTACCGTTCCCTTGTCATCCACCGTCACGGTAGTCTCTGTCATCTTTTCTATTCCGCCACAACCGGACAGTAACAGTACTGCTGCCAGTGCCAGTCCAAGCTTCTGTTTTTTCATGATTCTTTCCTCCGGATTACTCCTCTGACTCTTCCGCTCCCGGATAGTCAGACCTATTATACCGTCTGAGTGGTTAATTTTCAAGGTTTTTTCAGGAATCCATCATTTCCAAGATCTCCAGACTTTTAAACCGTTTGTCGGTATAACGGTCTATGTAGCGTTTTACCCAGCGGGTCACTTCCCGTTCCACCTCCGGTTTCAGGGTAAAAGAATAGATTTTCTCCAGCGGTGTCGCCACCATATATTGCAGTGTATACAAGGCTGATGTGGAAACCGGTATTCCGTCTTTTACCTGTTTGCGACAGCCCTCACAGATACAGCCGGACGCTTCCAGCGAAAGTACGGTGAGATTTTCCGTCTTCCCGCAGATCCCGCACTCGAAAAGGCGCGGATATTCTCCGTTGATCATCATCGCCCGCATCTCGAAGATCGCGCGGATGAGCCGGTTGGAAATCTGCCCCCGGATCAGCGCTTTCATCGTGATGTACAGGAGATTCAGCATATCCGTCTCCCGGTTGCCCTCTCTTCCGTAATAGTCAGCAATCTCCAGAAAATAGAAACCATAGTACACGCCCGGCTGCTTTGCCGCAAGTTCCGTAAAATACTCCCGGATATTTGCCTGGGACAGTGTGTAAGCCGTTCGCCCTTCAAAAAGCTGAAAACTTCCGAACACAAACGGATTTGCTATGGCAAGATACGGACTGGTACTTTTTCTGGCACCTCTTGCAAACGCGGTGATCTTCCCCCGCTCCCGGGTCAGGATCACCATACGTTTGTCATAATCCCCGACCGGCGTGGCGGCTAACACCATGCCGGTGACGGTAATGGGTTCACTCATACAGATCAGATCTCTTTCTTGTTATATCCGAAGTTTTTCATCAGGGTATCACTGTCTCTCCAGTCTTTTTTGACTTTTACCCAGATCTTCAGATTGACTTTTTCTTCCAGCATCTTTTCGATCTCAAATCGGGCATTGCTTCCGATCTTCTTTAACATCGATCCCTGTTTTCCGATAATGATACCTTTATGAGAATCTCTCTCGCAAACGATCGTTGCCTCGATATCCACGATACGCTGCCCTTTTCTCTCCCGCATCTTTTCAATGGTCACGGCGATACCGTGCGGAATCTCCTCGTCTAACGCATGCAGCGCTTTTTCACGAATGATCTCCGCTACGATCTGTCGCTGCGGCTGATCGGTCACGGTATCTTCATCATAAAACATCGGACCGTACGGCATGTATTGAAACAGGCTGTCCACGATGTCTTTCGTGTTCTGTCCGCGCAGAGCAGATGCCGGGATGATCTCTGCAAAATCATACAGTTTCCGGTAATTGTCGATTACCTGTAAAATCTCTTCTTTTTTTACCGTATCCACTTTGTTGATTACCAGAATAACCGGCAGACTGGTCTTTTGTAACTGCTCGGCAATGTGTTTTTCACCGGCACCGATATACGTGGTCGGTTCTACCAGCCACAGGATCACATCCACATCTTTCAGTGTCTGCTCTGCCACATTTACCATATATTCGCCCAGTTTATTTTTCGCTTTGTGGATACCCGGTGTATCCAAGAAGATGATCTGTCCATCTTCACAGGTATACACGGTCTGGATCTTATTTCTGGTCGTCTGTGGTTTTTTGGATGTAATAGCGATCTTCTGTCCAATCAGATGGTTCATCAGCGTGGATTTTCCCACATTCGGTCTTCCGATGATCGCCACAAATCCGGATTTAAAATTTTCCTTCATAGATTCTCCTTTATTTTACAAGAGGTTCGATCTGTTTTAAGATCTCACGGTTCTTTTCCAGTGCGGATTCACTTCCCACAACACAGATATTCTTCTGTTTGAGCACTGATTCTACCAGATCACCGAGTGCCTGGATATCTTCCGGCTGAGCAGTCAAAATCTGATTTCTCTCCTCCTGCAGTTCTTCTTCCGTAACGCCTGCAAACCATGCGCCAAGGGACAGTTCTCCTTTTGCATATGGATTCAGCGGCACATCCAGATCACTGATCGTACCGATGATGTATTTGGTCATTTCTCTCTCGTCCGCAGTAAATGCACGCAGATACTCCGGTGTTTTTTCAAATACTTCCAGTGTATTTTTCAGATGCGGATCACGGTAAGATACCAGGAAGCTGTCTCCGGACCTCTTAAAACTGCTCATGCAACCGTAAGCACCGCCTTTGACACGGATATTCATCCACAGATAATCATAGCTTAAGATCACTTTCAGAATCCGCAGTGCTCCGGTATATGCATAGCCGGCTTCTTTGTAGTTACCGCTGACCGCCACATACTGTACCTGACCGGCGGTAGAGAAGCCTTCGTTTTTCTGTTCCAGATCATAATGGATCTTTCCGGTCTGTACCGGTGTCTGGTACAGGAGATGACGCAGAGTAGAAACTCTTCCCTCCACACCCAGATAACCTTTTTCGTCGGTGGTCACACTGACAAAAAGATTTTCCGGGCGGAAGATCAGAAGCATCAGTTTCTTCAGATTCTCTTTTAATGTCTCTTTTTTCTCTTCAAAATGTTTTTCCAGATCTTCGATCAGACGGAAATATCCGATTCCCGCGATTCGATCCTGGAAATTGGATATCGGTGAGTAGTAGGACGCTGCACGCATCACTGCCGTGGAATGCCCTGCCGCTGCCAGGGAAGACTGCAGGCGTGCTTTCTGCTGAGAAAGGATCTCATACAGACGCTTGTCATCGTCCAGTTTTGAAGTAAACAGGATCTCACGGATCATCGAGAATACAAATTCTTCTTTTTCCACCAGATATTTTGTCTTCACACCGAACATCCGCAGGCAGTCATCCTTCTGTTCCTTGCCCTGGAATACCTGTAATCCACAGTTGATGCCGCCACTCTGTGCGTTGATCTCATGGAAAAGTTCTCCATAAGTAAAGTGAGCGGTATCCACATATCCAAGAACGGATTTTAAAATTCCCATATAGGAAATCAGTTCGTCCGGCACCTGTTTCGTATCAAATAACAGTGTCAGATAGGTAATGCCGTTTGTATCCAGATTGTGATGCAGTACGGTATTTCCGGTTACATGATGCGGTATATTGTAGATTTTCAGTGCTTCTTTTCCGATATCCCCGCGTTTCAGCATCGGGATCTTTTCTTTTGCCTCGGCACTGTCCTCGCTGTCCTGAAATTCTTTCAGTTTTCTGGTCTTTTCCACCAGTTCTTCCAGCTGTTCCTTGGATAACGATGCTTTGTAAGCAGCTAATTTTTCTTCTGTCTGCTTCTCTTCCTGTGTGGTCAGTCCTTTTTTCGGGATGCCGAGTACCACTGCACTGTGCGGGTTATCCAGCATAGTCTCCTGAATCAGTTGTTCAAAAAATCCTTCACCGGCTTCTTTCTTTAACTCATCAAATGCCTGCAGTTTTTCCAGATGAACGAACGGTTTGTTGTCATCATACAGCCAGCTTTCGCACACATCGATGCTGTACATCAGTCCACGCGGATAGGAACCGTAATCAGATTCCCGGAAACGGAATTCCAGATAGTTGATACCTGCTGCGATCGCTTTCTGATCGATGCCGTCTTTTACCAGCTTTTCCAGTGTCTCGCGGATCACCTGCAGGAATTTTTCTTTGTCTTTTTCCTCGGCGCTCTTCACTTCTACTGTAAAGAACGGCTGATAAATCCCATCGTTGTAGCCACCGTCCACATCTTTGCCGATTCCGGCATCTAAGAGTGCCTGACGAAGCGGTGCACCCGGTGCGGAAAGCAGGACATAATCAAGGACCTCAAAAGCGGTGCATCGTTTCACATTCAGTCCGTCTCCAACCACCATACTGTATGTCAGATACGTATTTTCTTCTTCAGAATCGTTCTCTCCTATCGGATAAAATATCTTATGTTCTACCGGTTTCTCAAATGGTTTCTGTTTTGCGATCCGAGAATCTACGGTAATCTGATCGAATTTGCTCAGATATTCTCTGTCCATCCACTCCAGACGCTCTGCCATATCCATATTTCCATACAGGAAAATATAGCTGTTGGACGGATGATAGTATTTGCCATGGAATGCCAGAAAGTTTTCATAAGTCAGATCCGGGATGCATTTCGGATCTCCACCGGACTCTACACCATACGGGGTATCCGGAAACAGCACGTTGAAAATCTCACGTTCCAGCACTTCTTCGGAGGATGAAAATGCTCCCTTCATCTCGTTGTATACAACACCGTTGTATTTTAACGGATCTTCCACCTGATCCAGCTGATAATGCCAGCCTTCCTGACGGAAAATCTCTTCTTTTTCATAAATATTCGGATAAAATACCGCGTCCATATAGACGTGCATCAGGTTTTTAAAATCCTGATCGTTGCAGCTTGCCACCGGATACATCGTCTTATCCGGGTAAGTCATCGCATTTAAAAAGGTATTCAGGGAACCCTTGACCAGTTCCACAAAAGGATCTTTCAACGGGAACTGACGGGATCCGCACAGCACACTGTGTTCCAGGATATGTGCGACACCGGTGCTGTCTGCAGGCGGTGTCCGGAAAATAATATTAAATACTTTATTTTCGTCGTCATTTGCCAGCAGCATCACTCTTGCGCCGCTCTTTTTATGGCGCAGCAGATATCCGTCGGCATGGACGTCTTCGATTCTTTCTTTCTGTAAAACTTCATAAGCACTGCAATCTGTAATCTGCATTCCTGCCTCCCATCTCACAAAACCTTATTTTTCTTCCGGTTTCTGTGTCTCTTTCTTTCCGTTATAATAATTGTTCAGTAATTCGATCTGCTTCTTTTTCAAAATCAGGTTGATTCCTTCCGGATTCAGCACATAGCCTTCCACATCCTGGAGCATATAACGCGGCAGCTGACCAAACGGTACCTGGATCAGACGGTTCTGTACTTCTTTTCCGCGGTAATGTTTTACCAGTTCGCCGGTATCGGAAAAGATTGGCTGAAAACGTTCACCTTTTTTATTCTGGACAAACATCAGACGTACATTTTCTTTTCCGTTTTCATCTTTTGCCACATCTACCGGCATCAGATAGGTAGATCTTGTCAGGTTGGCTGACATTTCTTCTTCCAGATCTTTCAGTGCCACTCTGTCCGGTTCCACCCCCGGCTTTCTTAACTCCTGTAAAAAGTATACTGCGGACAGCAGTAACTGTGGGTTCAGGATCGGTTTGCGGTTCTCCGGAAGAGCATCCACATCCGGCATCCGGACGATCTGTGTCAGTTCGATCTTATTTTCCTGGTCTCCATCGCAGAATACCACTTCGTTGATTCCCATGGAAAACAGATTCATATAAAACATTGATGCATCCTTTTTCTGCACCTTCACCGGAAGAATCAGTTTCTTTTCTTCTTTATATTTTTCTGCAAATGCTTTCATTTTATCCTGATCGGTAAAAATCCATACCTGATCGTTAAAGCTCTCTTCATCGCAGGTGGCAAACGGCATCCGTGTCACTGCGGAATACGCTACCAGCATCTCATCCAGATTCTGTAATTTCTTAATAATAAATACCTGATCTACTGTCATTTCTTTATCTATCCTTTCGTCTTCCTTCGACTGTCTCTATTCACGTCGCTTACAGATAAGTATAGCATAAAACCGTCCCAAGAACAACGAGGGAAACGCGTTTTACATGCAGCAAAAAAGGACTGCCGCTTGCGCGACAGCCCTTTCGTTGTTTTGATTTATCCTCACGGAAGAATCTTAATTCAAGAATTACTCTTCTTTTCCGTACAGAGTGATCAGTTTGTTCAGATATGCATATCTTTCTTTTGCTTCGTTTTCGTTCTTAGCAAACAGTCTAGCTGCTTTTTCCGGGTTAGAACGTTTCAGAGAGTTGTAACGAACTTCGCCGTCCAGGAATGCCTGGTAATCTTCAGAAGCCGGTGCTTTGGAATCCAGTGTGAACTTGTTCTCTGCAGCCGGGTTGAAGCGGAAGTTATGCCAGTATCCACATTTAACTGCCAGTTCTTCCTCAGTCTGAGCTTTGCTCATACCTTTCTTGATACCATGGTTGATACATGGAGCGTAAGCGATGATCAGGGATGGTCCCGGATATGCTTCTGCTTCTGCGATTGCTTTTACAGTCTGGTTGAAGTCTGCACCCATGGAAATCTGTGCTACATATACATAGCCATAGGACATAGCGATAGATGCCATATCTTTCTTCTTGGTCTCTTTACCACCAGCTGCGAACTGAGCGATTGCACCTGTAGGTGTAGATTTGGAAGACTGTCCACCTGTGTTGGAGTAAACTTCTGTATCGAATACCATGATGTTGATGTCTTTACCGCTTGCCAGTACGTGGTCTACACCACCGAAACCGATATCGTAAGCCCATCCGTCACCACCGAAGATCCACTGGGATTTCTTAGCCAGGAAGTCTTTGTTCTTAACGATGTCTTTGCAGGTATCGCATTCGCATCCTTCCAGAGCAGCAACCAGTTTGTCTGTTGCAGCACCGTTGGTAGCGCCTACGCTGAAGGTATCGATCCATTCTTTACAAGCTGCTTTTACTTCATCAGAAGCTTTTTCGCTTTCCATAACTGCTTCTACTTTTGTTTTCAGACCGTCACGGATTGCTTTCTGAGCTAACAGCATACCATAACCGAACTCTGCGTTATCTTCGAACAGAGAGTTGGACCATGCAGGACCCTGTCCTTTTGCATTTACAGTATATGGTGTGGATGGTGAGGAGTTACCCCAGATAGAAGAACATCCTGTTGCGTTAGCGATGTACATTCTGTCACCAAACAGCTGTGTGATCAGTTTTGCGTAAGGTGTCTCTCCACAACCAGCACATGCTCCTGAGAACTCCAGCAGAGGCTGTTTGAACTGAGATCCTTTTACTGTATTTTCTTTGAATTTTGCGATTACATCTTCTTTCTCCGGCAGAGTTACTGCATAATCGAAGAATTTCTGAGATTCCACATTTGCTTCCATGTTTTCCATAGCCAGTGCTTTTGCACCTTTCTTGCCTGGGCAAACGTTTGCACAGGAACCACATCCGGTACAGTCCAGAGCGGATACTGCGATAGCAAATTTGTATTCTTTCATACCGGTCATGTCCAGAGCAACTGGTGCTTCAGCAGCCTCAGCTTCTGTCATGGCAACCGGACGGATTGCTGCATGCGGGCAGACGTATGCACAGCGGTTACACTGGATACAGTTTTCCGGAGTCCATACAGGTACGTTTACTGCGATACCACGTTTCTCATATGCAGATGTTCCAGATGGAGTGCTACCGTCTACATATTCTGTGAATGCAGATACCGGCAGGCTGTTTCCTTCCTGAGCGGATACTTTTGCCTGAATGTTGTTTACGAAATCAACAGCATCCTGTCTTCCGCTTGTTGCATGAGTCATGGTCAGTCCTTCGTCAGCTGCATCTTTCCAGCTTTCCGGAACTTCTACTTCTACAACCTGTTTTGCACCTTCGTCGATAGCTGCCCAGTTCTTAGCAACTACGTCATCGCCCTTACGTCCGTAAGTAGCCTTTGCTGCTGCTTTCATCAGTTCGATAGCCTGAGCTTCCGGAATGATGTCAGCCAGTTTGAAGAATGCAGACTGCAGAATTGTGTTGATACGGGTTGGTCCCATACCTGTTTCGATACCGATCTTAACACCATCAATGATGTAGAATTTGATGTTGTGGTTAGCGATAAATGCTTTTACCTGTCCCGGCAGATGTTTTTCCAGACCTTCCATATCCCATGGGCAGTTCAGCAAGAATGTACCACCGTCTACCAGTTCCTGTACCATGTTGTATTTTCTTACATAGGACGGGTTGTGACAGGCAACGAAGTTTGCTTTATGGATCAGGTATGTAGACTTGATCGGTTTTTTACCAAAACGCAGGTGAGACATTGTTACACCACCTGATTTTTTGGAGTCATAATCGAAGTAAGCCTGAGCGTACATATCGGTATTGTCACCAATGATCTTGATGGAGTTCTTGTTTGCACCTACAGTACCGTCTGCTCCCAGACCCCAGAACTTACAGTTGATGGTTCCTTCCGGTGTAGTAACCAGCGGAGCACCTGTTTCCAGAGACAGGTTTGTAACATCATCTACGATACCGATTGTGAATTTCTGTTTTGTTTTATTCTCATATACAGCTACGATCTGTGCCGGAGTAGTATCTTTGGAACCTAATCCGTAACGTCCGGTAAAGATTGGTGTATCATTGAATTTTGTTCCTTTCAGTGCTGCAACAACATCCAGGTACAGAGGCTCGCCCAGAGATCCTGGCTCTTTTGTTCTGTCCAGAACGGAGATCTGTTTTACAGTATCCGGGATAGCATCAACCAGAGCCTGTGCACAGAATGGTCTGTACAGACGAACTTTTACAACACCGACTTTCTGTCCTGCTGCCTGCAGATAATCGATGGTCTCTTCGATGGTATCATTTACAGATCCCATAGCGATAATAACGTGTTCTGCGTCAGCGGAACCATAGTAGTTGAACAGTTTGTAATCTGTTCCGATCTTTTCGTTTACTTTGTCCATGTATTCCTGTACGATAGCCGGCAGAGCATCGTAGTACGGGTTACATGCTTCTCTTGCCTGGAAGAAGATATCCGGGTTCTGAGCGGAACCTCTCTGACATGGATGATTTGGATTCAGTGCATGTTTACGGAATGCATCGATTGCGTCCATATCTGCCATATCTTTCAGATCTTCATAATCCCATGTTTCGATTTTCTGGATCTCGTGAGATGTACGGAATCCATCGAAGAAGTTGATGAATGGAACTTTTCCTTTGATTGCTGCCAGATGAGCAACCGGAGTCAGGTCCATAACTTCCTGTACGGAAGATTCACACAACATTGCAACACCGGTCTGACGACAGGCGTAAACGTCGGAATGATCACCAAAGATTGATAATGCGTGGCTTGCCAGAGCACGTGCAGATACGTTGAATACACCTGGTAACTGCTCACCGGCGATTTTGTACAGATTCGGGATCATCAGCAGAAGACCCTGAGAAGCAGTATAGGTTGTTGTCAGAGCACCTGCTGCCAGAGAACCGTGAACTGCACCGGCTGCACCAGCCTCAGACTGCATCTCTGTAACCTGAACTTCCTGTCCAAACATGTTTTTTCTTCCCTGTGTTGCCCACTCATCAGTAGCTTCCGCCATAACAGATGAAGGGGTAATCGGGTAAATGGCTGCTACATCGGAAAATGCGTAGGATGCATGAGCTGCAGCATGATTACCATCCATGGTTTTCATTTTTCTTGCCATTTCAAATTCCTCCTTATTTGAATTAAAAATAAAGTTGCTTTTACATAATTTCAACCTTATTCCCATTATAGCACTCTTTGTTGAGCCTGTCCATTTTTTACAAAAAAATCATGAAATGTTCTTATAAAAAAACATTTCATGATTTTTCGTTCCCTTTTTATTCGGCAAAATGTATAAAATCGTTTATTTTCTTACGATCTGTGCCATGGTTTCCCATTTTTCTTCCATATCTTTTACCAGTTTTAACTGGGTTCTGGTACGGTCCAGATTCTGTTCCGGATAATGGATTTTAAAATAGGTATCTCCCTGCAGATAATCCGTCAGGAAACGCATGCCGCACTCAAACGTCATGATTTTCGCACCCATCGGAAGCGCTTCCACTTCTTTTGGCGTCAGGCTGCCACGGCATCCTTCCATGAAGCCGTCGAAATATGCTTCGAAAAGAGTCATATCACAGGATACTTTATTCAGATCTTTTTCATCCTCTGCTGCTGTGCTTGCCCCAAAACGAATCGCATCACCGAAATCATATGCTGCAAATCCAGGCATTACGGTATCAAGGTCGATGACGCAGATGGCATTGCCGCTTGCTTTGTCAAACAGTACGTTATTTAATTTGGTATCGTTATGGGTAACCCGCAGCGGGATTTCTCCTGCTGCCAGCAGATCTCCGAAGTAGTGGCAGTCTTTTTCTCTTTCTCTAATGAAATTGATCTCTGCTTCCACTTTTTTGGCTCTTCCCATCACATCTTCCTGTACTGCCTGTTCGAATTTTGCATAACGGTCAACCGTGTTATGGAAATCCGGAATCGTCTCATGCAGTTTTTCTGCCGGGAAATCGGATAACAGATACTGGAAATTACCGAAAGCGTAACCACTCTTTTTCATTGCTTCCGGTGTATCGGCTTTATCAAAACTCAGGGAATCTGTGATAAACGGGTAAACTCTCCATCCGTCACCGTTCGCCTCTATCAGATAGGATTTTCCTTCTTTTGTAGGAATGACCTGCAGTGTCTCACGGTTCGGATCGCCGCCCTGTGCTTTGATCTTGTCTGTCAGGAAGCTGGTAACCTGCAGGATATTTTCCATCAGTTCCTTCTGATTTTTGAAAATATCTTTGTTCATTCTCTGCAGGATATACAGTTTTTCCTGTCCGTCTTCTTTTACTTCCAGACGGAAGGTATCGTTGATATGTCCGCTTCCGTAAGGTTCCACACTGACTACTTCGGTATTATCTCCCAGTTCGAACTTTCCGATCACATCCAGAAGTTCTTCTTTTGTTATCTGCTCCACGATCTTATTCCTCCCACAGTTTTTCCGGATATTTTCCTTCTGCTTTCAGTTTACAGATGGCATTTACAACGACCGGTTTATCTTCTTTATATGTTACACCGTACCATTTGTCCAGAGATTTCAGGACTTTTACATCGGCTTTGTCTTCTGCAAGCAGTTCGCTTACAACGGACGGAAGGAAGTATTCGCCTTTTAACGGGTTGGTTTTCATTGCTTCATCCAGGAATGCCGGGAAACGGTCTTTCAGTTCTTTTAACAGGCTTGCACTGAATCCCCACATGTTCATGGAAACGGTGCTGCCTTCCGGAATCACGGTCCAGGTTGCGCCGTCATCTTCGGTATATGCGGTTGTACCGTCCGGTCTCTTCTCGATATGGGTACGTTCCTGGATACCCATCAGGTAACCGTCTGCATCGGTCTCGCACACGCCACGGGCTACATGTCCGTTCTCGGTCAGTGTATTTTCCAGAACGTATCCAACCATCAGATAATGATATTTTTCATCATCCTCATGTGTGGTCAGGAAATCATAAATCATCTGGAATGCATGGCTTCCATAATAATCGTCTGCGTTGATAACGGCAAACGGTGCATCCAGTGTTCCCAGGCAGCTTAATACTGCGTGGCCGGTTCCCCATGGTTTTACTCTGCCTTCCGGTACACTATAACCTTCCGGAAGATTGTTCAGATCCTGGAATACATAGGAAACTTTCATGATCTTGCTGATTCTGTCTCCGATGGTCTCTTTAAAGTCTTTTTCGTTTTCTTTTTTAATAATGAAGATAACCTCTTCAAATCCTGCTTTTTTTGCATCATACAGGGAGAAGTCCATAATGATGTGACCTTCCGGATCGACCGGGTCGATCTGTTTTAATCCGCCGTAACGGCTTCCCATACCTGCTGCCATAATTACCAATACCGGTTTTTTCATAATTATCTACCCCTTTTCTTTTATTTTGCTATTTAACTGTCTGTTCCTTCAGTTATTTTTTGTTGTCTTTAGATTACCATGTTTTTTTCTTTTTTGATTTGCACAAAATTCGCTTTTATTTGCACAAAACTTGCTTTTCTTGTTTTTTTCTTTTATACTGTTATCATAAAATGCATATTTGACATTTTTCCAGTGAAAGGAGTGCTTGATCCATGGCTTACCAGCCGTTCCCTCTGACCGAAGAACTGCACATTACACAGATTATCACCATCCATTATTTTGAATATACCAACACCTATCATTTTCACGGGGAGTCCCATGATTTCTGGGAATTTCTTTGCGTGGACAAGGGCGAGGTGACGGTGACCGCCGGAGAGGAAAAACTGACCCTGCAGCAGGGGCAGATCATCTTTCATGAACCGAACGAATTTCATAATGTAGAAGCAAACGGAAAGATTGCTCCCAATCTTGTCGTGATTTCCTTTTCCTGCGATTCCCCCTGCATGGAACAGTTCCGCAACCTCATCACCACCATCAGCGAGACGGAAAAAACGTTTCTCGCTCAGATCATCCGCGAGGCCCGCCACTGCATCGCAACGCCGCTCGATAACCCCTTTACCCAGAAAATGGAACGGTGCGTCAGTGCACCCTTTGCCTCGGAACAGATGATCCAGCTTTATCTGGAACTGCTTCTCCTGTCGATGCTTCGCCGCCTCAAACAGAAAGAACAACCGGATCCTTCCGAAAAATCCACCCGGAAAGAAAACGATACCATCCTCTACCAGCGGATCCTTCTGTATATGAAAGATCATCTGCACAGCCAGCTGACCCTCGATCAGATCTGCCAGGCGAATCTTGTGGGAAAATCTCAGCTGCAAAAGCTCTTTCAGAAAGAACAGCACTGCGGGGTGATCCACTACTTTTCGTATCTGAAAATCGAGGAAGCAAAACAGATGATCCGGCAGGAACAGGCAAACTTTACGGAGATCTCGGATGCCCTCGGTTATACCTCCATCCATTACTTTTCCCGGCAGTTCAAGACCTTTACCGGAATGTCTCCGTCGGAATACGCAATCTCTATCAAGGCACTGGCAGAGGATGATTCCGCAAATGTACTGCATTGATTTCACCAGCGTCCGGATACTGTGAACCGTAACTACTTTCTGTTTTTTCTTTTCCCTTGCTTTTTTGCTGTAAATGGGATAACGTATTTTTAGACGCAGCTGTTACTTTTCGAAACAGCTGTCTTTAATATGAAAGATCTCTAAGGAGGGTTTTTATGAGAATCATTGTAACAAAAGATTATAACGACATGAGCCGAAAAGCTGCGAACATTATTTCCGCACAGATCATCACCAAACCGGACTGTGTTCTGGGTCTGGCCACCGGTTCTTCACCGGTAGGTACTTATAAAACACTGGTAGACTGGTATAAAAAAGGGGACCTTGATTTTTCTGAGGTTACTACCGTCAATCTGGATGAATACCGTGGACTGACACATGACAACGACCAGAGTTATTATTATTTTATGAATGATAACCTGTTTTCTCACGTAAATATCGATCCGGCACACACTCATATCCCGGATGGCACCGAACCGGATGCACAGAAAGCATGCGACGACTTCGAAGCCATCGTAAAAAGCTGTGGCGGAACCGATCTGCAGCTTCTTGGTCTTGGTCATAACGGACACATCGGCTTCAACGAGCCAGCCGAAGACTTCCCGAAATTCACGCACTGCGTAGATCTGACCGAGAGCACCATCCAGGCAAATGCCCGTTTCTTTGACAAACCGGAAGACGTTCCGACCCAGGCTTACACCATGGGCATCGGTACAATCATGCGTGCAAAACGAATCCTGCTGATCGCCAGCGGTAAAGACAAAGCAGCCATCGTAAAAGAAGCCCTGTTCGGACCGGTTCGTCCTCAGGTACCGGCTTCCATCCTTCAGCTTCACCCGGATGTAACCGTTGTCCTGGATGAAGAGGCAGCTTCCTGCCTGTAATCTTAACGTAATGTACTCTCGGAATCTTTCTGTGCTTGATTTTGTGAGATGATTTTTTGTCAGTCGCAAAGGCAAGTGCAGAAAGACTCCGAGAGTACATCATATATAAAAAAGGAACAGTTCCCATGCTGTTCCTTTTTTCAAATCATTTTATTAATATACTCTAGGAGGTATTACTTCTATGTTTATTCCAATCGACTACGAAAACTGGGACCGCAAAGAAATCTACGACGCCTTTCACGGATACATGTACTGCATGACCGTAGAACTGGATATCACCGAATTTCTCGAAAAAATCCATGAAAGCCACTGGAAATTCTATCCTTCCATGTGCTATTGCATCGCAAAAACCGTAAATGAACACCAGGACTACCGCTACGCCAAAATCAACGGTCATGTCGGCTACTTCGGTCAGGTCAATCCACACTACACCCTGCTTCGCACAAACTCCAACCACCTCTTCACCCACCAGTGGACCGATTACAACGAAGACTTTGCCGCCTTCCACAAACAATTCCTGGAAGACAAAGCCCTCGCAGAAGCCGGCGATACCTTGTACTACCCAAAAGAAGACGGTCTGAATAATGTGCATATATCCATCATGCCAAACACCAGCTACACAGCCCTGAGCTACTCCAAACCAGATTCCTTCACCCACTACAATACTCCTACCGTCAGCTACGTTCCCTTCATCATGATCGGAAAATACCACGAAGTCGACGGCAGGGTAAAAATCCCAATCACCACCGAATTCCACCACGCCGTAAACGACGGCTACCATGCAGAACAATTCTTCCATCTGCTGGAAGACTGCTGCAGGGAATTCTAAAAAATCCGCTTTTTTATAATCTTCTATAATAAAGCCTACACAAAAAGGACTGTACAAACCCAATACTGTACAGTCCTTTTACCAGCTTTTCTAAGCGCTGCCGACTACCAGAAAGCCCACGCTTGCCCGACCCGTTGCATAATGCGTGGATTTTCGTCCGTCAAACGACGAATTTACCCTTCATGCACCAAAGCCAGATAAATCATAGCCACCCCAATCAACAAAATCAAAACTCCCATCACAATCCGCAAAACCTTACTAATCCTCTCATACTTTGGATCATACATCCACCGTTCCACCACACTGTAACTCGTCCCTGCCGTAACCAGCAAAACACTGTGTCCAATCGCAAACATCACCATCAGGAAAATCCCCCATGCCGTCTTCCCAGCCTGAGCCGCCATTGCCAGCAGCGCGATCATCACTGGCGTAGAACAATGCGAAGCCACCGCTCCACTCACCATGCCAGCCAGCAGTGCACCAAGATACCCTTTCTTCGTCACCTTCGGACCACAGTGACAATGACCATCTCCCTCCTGGCAGTCCACCGGATGATGATGCTCCTTCTCGTGATGATGGTGATGATCATGACATTCGCAACCGTGTTCCTCATGACTCTCTCCGGTTCCGTGATCATGTGGATGGTTCGGTAAAATCTTTATCACACCCCAGATCTGTAACGCCATCAGCACCATAACCACACCAAGAATCCCGTACCACCAGGCACCGAACTCATGCAGATAATGTCCCAGCACAGACGCCAGGGAACCAAAAACCAGAAATGTCAATGCAAGACCGCCCGCCATCGTCAGAGACAGACGAAACGCCTTTTTCGTGTCATTCTTCGCAGACCCGCCGATATAAGCGATCACCATCGGCACACTCGATAACGAACACGGTGTGAAAGAAGTCACCAGACCTCCCACCAGTGCCAGAACCGGCGCCAGCCAGATATACTGCTGAATCAAATTTGCTAACGTATTTAACCACTGTGTCATAATTTACTCCTCTTTTCTTTACGTTTTATGTTTGAACATATGAACGGTTCTTCATTTTCCCGAAAATGCAGACAAGGAGCCTGTCCGCTTACACGGGCAGTGCTCCTTGTCTCATAAAGCTGTTTTCCAATAAATAAAACGCTCTTACTTCTTTATTTAGTTATCTTCTTCCTGCATCAGATATACCTGACGTTTTCTTGCCATCTCATCACTTGCCAGATATTCATCGTAGGTTGTGATCTTATCGATCATAGAACCATTCGGCATGATCTCCATGATACGGTTTGCTGTTGTCTGTACAAACTGATGGTCGTGGGATGCGAATAACAGAACACCCGGGAATTTGATCAGACCGTTGTTCAGTGCGGTGATGGATTCCATATCCAGGTGGTTCGTCGGCTCATCCAGAATCAGGATGTTCGCTCCGGAAATCATCATCTTGGATAACAGGCACCGTACTTTTTCACCTCCGGAAAGTACTTTCACCTTCTTCACACCGTCCTCACCGGCAAACAACATTCTTCCCAGGAAACCACGGACATAGGTGGCATCCTTGATCTCGGAATACTGGGTCAGCCAGTCTGCGATGGTCAGATCATTGTCAAAATCTTTGGTGTTGTCCTTCGGGAAGTACGCCTGGGAAGTTGTCACACCCCATTTGTAATTACCGGAATCCGGTTCCATTTCACCCATCAGAATCTTGAACAGAACGGTTTTTGCCTGCTCATTACCACCGACGAAAGCAACTTTGTCTTCTCTTCCCAGTGTGAAAGAGATATTATCCAGAATCTTCACACCGTCGATCGTCTTGGAAAGATTTTCCACCATCAGGACTTCGTTACCGATCTCACGGTTCGGACGGAAGTCGATGTACGGGTATTTTCTGCTGGATGGACGGATCTCATCCAGCTGAATCTTTTCCAGGGCTTTCTTACGTGAAGTTGCCTGTTTGGACTTGGAAGCGTTCGCACTGAACCGGGAGATAAACTCCTGCAGTTCTTTG
Source organism: Blautia faecicola (assembly GCF_004123145.1). Taxonomy (NCBI): domain Bacteria; kingdom Bacillati; phylum Bacillota; class Clostridia; order Lachnospirales; family Lachnospiraceae; genus Blautia; species Blautia faecicola. Next base: position 2,431,634 of record NZ_SDKC01000001.1, read on the forward strand.
ATCTTTTCTTCTTTCTTCTTGTTTGCTTCCTTCATCTGTTTTACCAGCAGCTGACTGGACTCAAACCAGAAGTCGTAGTTACCGGCATACAGCTGGATCTTACCATAGTCGATATCTGCGGTATGGGTACATACTTTATTCAGGAAATAACGGTCGTGGGATACCACGATTACGGTATTTTCAAAATTGATCAGGAACTCTTCGAGCCATGCGATCGCATCCAGATCCAGGTGGTTGGTCGGCTCGTCGAGAAGCAGGATGTCCGGATTACCGAACAGTGCCTGTGCAAGCAGGACTTTCACCTTTTCAGAACCGTTCAGGTCTGCCATCTGTGCATAATGCAGTTCGGTCGGGATTCCCAGACCATTTAACAGCTGCTCTGCATCGGACTCTGCATTCCAGCCATCCATCTCTGCAAATTCCGCTTCCAGTTCGCTGGCACGGATACCGTCTTCCTCGGTAAAATCTTCTTTTGCATAGATCCTTTCTTTTTCTTTCATGATCTCATACAGACGGGCATTTCCCATGATAACGGTATCGAGTACCTGATACGCATCGTATTTGAAATGATCCTGCTGTAAGAAAGAAAGCCTCTGTCCCGGTGTGATCGTGATGTCACCGTTGGTAGTCTCTAACTGTCCGGACAGGATCTTCAGAAATGTAGATTTTCCGGCACCGTTGGCACCGATCAGTCCGTAGCAGTTTCCTTCTGTGAATTTAATATTTACATCTTCAAATAAAGCTTTTTTTCCAATTCGCAATGTTACATTATTTGCTGCAATCATGTTTGTTTCCTTTCCTCTATGAAAGTTTCTGGTTGCTCATATACGAAGCCGGAGATCTTTGCAGACCACCGGCTTTCCATATAATCCTATACTATTTTACAGGAAATTTCCAGATTTGCAAGAGGAAATTTCATCAAATGTGTGTTTTCGCCTCTTTTTGCGCTTCATCCATTCCGTAATCAAACATCTTCATCGAAAGATGTCTTCCAATCAAGGTCAGATTGGACATGATCGTCTCAATGTCATTGTCCTCCTGCACACCAAGACGATCGCATAATGACACTTTTGCCCGATACACTTCTTCGTAAAGTTCACTGCAGTAAGACCCTTTGGAAAATTCATCCTGTACCTGGTCTTTTGCCGGATCATTCACTTCATCCACAACCAGACTTCCATTCATCAGCTCGAAAATCAGATTTTTCTTTTCTTCACTTTCGTATCTCACATCCGCATCCTTTCCTGTACAAGTTCATGACTTCTGTACATAATTTGCTTTTTTTCTGTAATATCCACACAGTCTGTTCTGCTTTACAACTGTTCCCTGTGTTTCATGCTTTTATTATAGATGACAGACATTTTTTTATCAATGGACTTTCCCTGAAAACCGAAAGATTCGTTCCTGCTTTTCTGACACTGTTCGACAGGTTTTTCTTTTTAGAACGGCGTTCCCTCGAGATCATATGGTGTGCACTGATATACATAATAGTTCAACCAATTCGTATACAGGTTGTTTGCGTGTGCTCTCCATAAAAGTCTCGGGCGAAGATCCGGGTCATTTTCCGGGTAATAATTGGCAGGGATCTCAATTTCCAGTCCCTTGCTCTTGTCTCTCTTGTACTCTCCGTCCAGCGTCACGCGGTCATACTCCGGATGTCCCATCACAAAGATCTGACGACCGCCCATTGCCATACACAGGAACACGCCAGCCTCTTTGGACTCTGCCAGTACGGTCAGATCCTTGCAGTTATGGATATCCTCTGTGAAAACCTCGGTATGGCGGGAATGTGGTGCCAGGAACAGATCGTCAAATCCACGGACCAGCGGAATCTTCCGGTTCTGCACTTCATGCCAGAACAGACCAAACATTTTCTTCGGCAGCTGGCGTTTTTTCAGACCATAATGGTAATACAGTCCTGCCTGCGCGCCCCAGCAGAGATGAATCGTGGAAGTCACATGGGTTTTGCTCCACTCCATGATCTCGGTCAGTTCATCCCAGTAGTCCACTTCTTCAAATTCCATCTGTTCCACCGGTGCTCCGGTAATGATCATGCCGTCAAACTTCTGATCTTTCACCTGATCAAAACTTACATAAAATTTATTCAGGTGGCTTCTGGAAGTATTTTTTGCTTCATGGCTTGCCACCGCCATAAAAGTCACATCGATCTGCAGTGGTGTGTTGGACAAAGAACGAAGCAGCTGCAGTTCGGTCTCCTCTTTTAACGGCATCAGATTCAGAATCACGATCTGGATCGGACGGATATCCTGGTGCATCGCACGGGTATCGTCCATCACAAATATATTTTCCTGTTCCAGAATCTCTTTTACCGGTAAATCACTTTGTATCTTAATCGGCATTGTTATACATCTCCTGTCTTTGTATTTACATCAACGGGGCAATCAGTCGAAGAACTCTTCCCGTCAGTTTCGTAATGAATTTTTCGTTTCTCCAGTCTTCCATGGTGATCTCTCTGCAGTCTTTCAGCGTCTCCTGGAAATCCGCCTCCACCTCTGTGATCTGCGGCACCTGATACAGATACACTGCACATTCAAAATGAAGATACAGGCTCCGGTAATCCAGATTGATGGTTCCCACCACACCTTTACAGTCATCCGAAGTAAAGGATTTTGCATGGACAAATCCCGGTTTGTACTGATAAATCTTCACTCCCGCACGCAGAAGTTCCGGGTAATAGGTCTTTGCCAGTGCAAATGCATAGGCTTTATCCGGGATTCCCGGCATGATGATCTTCACATCCACCCCGCGTTTTGCCGCATAGGTGAGTGCCGTGATCATCTCATGATCCAGGATCAGATACGGTGTCATAATATGCACATAATCTTTCGCACTGTTCAGAATGTCCAGATAGACAAGTTCGCCTACATTTTCATGGTCAAGCGGACTGTCGCCGTACGGGATCACATAACCGTCTCCCTCCATCATGCCGTAGCAGTGGGAGGCATCCAGATATCGCTCATAATTTTCCTGCGGTTCATCCACATTCCAGATTTCCAGGAACATCAGCGTGAAGTTTCTTACCGCCTCTCCCTGGATCATGATTGCGGTATCTTTCCAGGTTCCGAACCGCTCCAGTTCTCCGATATACTCGTCCGCCAGATTGACACCGCCGGTAAATGCGGTCTTTCCGTCGATGACTACGATCTTTCTGTGATCGCGGTTGTTCTGGACGGTGGATAACGCCGGTTTGATCGGGTTAAAGATCTTACATTTGATTCCGTATTCTTCCAGTTTTTTCGGATAATTATACGGCAGCAGAGAAATACTGCAGGTACCGTCATACATAAACCGGACTTCCACGCCCTCCTGTACCTTCTTTTTCAGGATCTCCAGTACCGTGTTCCACATCTTTCCTTCCGCAACGATGAAGTATTCCATGAAAATAAACTTTTCCGCTTTGTTCAGCTCCTCGATCAACGCTTCAAACTTATCTTTTCCCCATGGATAATACGCCGTGTGGTAATTCTTATAGGTAGGAAATCCACCCTTTTCCATCACATATCTGGATAAATTGGAGGTACGCTTATCGGTCTGTTCCAGTTCTTCAAACACATCCGGATCCTGCAGGACATATTTTCGCATCTGCTGTTCCACATCCTGCAGCCGTCGATTCAGTAACCTTTCCCCTGCCTGAAACTCCACAAACAGATACAGCAGCATACCAAACACCGGAAAAATCGTGATTGGCACCATCCACGCCAGTTTAAACGCCGGATTGCCGGGACGGTTGATGATAAGGATCGCAGTCAGCGCCGAGAGTAAGGCAAACAGCCAGTAAACATAGATTACATGCTGCTGCAGTCTGCTGAATACCATAAACAGGATCCCCAGCTGCAAAAGCAGTAACAGCAGGATAACTCCGGTACGGCCAAACAGAATCCGGCCGATACCGCTTTTTCCTTTTTTTACGATTTTCTTTCCAGTTTCCGATTCCCGAATCTCCTGAATTTTTCCCATTCCTGCACCTAATTCTTTCTATTTCATCACGTTATCTTTTGTCTCTTTTTTTCTGCGCCGTTACTGTCCATTCTACTCAATCTCACGCGGAAAGTCAATGTGGCGAAGTCACACGCCTTTTTCCATCATCTGGATAAATGTCTCTTCTGAAATGATCGGAATGCCCAGTTCTTTCGCTTTCTTATTTTTAGAAGAAGAAGACTGGGTGTCATTATTGATCAGATAGTTTGTCTTCGAAGTCACACTGCCGGTCACTTTTCCACCTCTCTTTTCAATCTCCTCTTTCACTTCTTTTCGATTGGAAAAATGCTCTACACTTCCGGTAATCACAAAGTTCATACCGTGAAAGATCTGTTCCTCCTTCTGCTTCGGTGCTTCCCCGAGTTCCAGATGGGACAGCAGGTGATCCAGTTTCTCCTGTCTTCCTTCTTTTTTAAAGTAATCCACAAAACTTTTCGCGATCACCGGACCGATCCCGTCGATCGCCGCCAGTTCTTCTTCCGATACATGACGGATCTTTTCCATATCATAGCCCAGTTCTTTACAGATCATCTTTGCATTGGCAACTCCGATACTCGGGATTCCCAGTGCATACAGAACTCTCGGAAGTTCTGTCTTTTTCGCCCGGTTCAGGCTCTCGATCAGATTTTCATAGGATTTTTCGCCAAATCCTTCCATCTGGATGATCTCGTCTTTGTATCTGTCGATCTCGAAAATATCACCGAAATCCCGGATAAATCCTCTGGCGATGAATTTTTCCAGTGTTGCCTCGGATAATCCGTCGATATTCATCGCATCACGGCTGACAAACAAGGTAAATCCTTTGATTGCCTTCGCCGGACATTCCGGGTTGCGGCAATACAGAGATTCCACATCGTTGACCTTCTCGATCACCGTTTTCCCACCGCATGCCGGACAGATTTCGGGGATATCTTTCACGCCGCTCTTTGTCAGGTTCTCACCGATCTGCGGAATGATCATATTCGCTTTGTATACTTTGATCCGGTCACCGATACCAAGCTCCAGTTTCCGCATGATACTGATATTGTGCACACTCGCCCGGCTCACCGTAGAACCTTCCAGTTCCACCGGCGTAAAGATCGCCACCGGATTGATCAGACCGGTTCTTGACGGACTCCACTCGATCTCCTCAAGTGTTGTCTCTGCCATCTCATCCGCCCATTTGAACGCAAATGCATTCCGCGGGAATTTTGCAGTTCTTCCAAGGGAATCACCGTAAGCAATATCATCATACAGTGCCACCAGTCCATCCGACGGGAAATCGTTATGTTCGATCTGTGTGGCAAAATACTCCATCGCCTCATCCAGTGTATCGCTCGTCACCACCCGGTATTCCACGACCTCAAATCCCTGATCTTTCAGCCATTCCATCTGCTGCTGTCTGGAATTGGCAAAATTCACGCCCTCTGCCTTCACCAGGGAAAATGCATAAAAACACACATGACGCTTTGCTGTGATCTCATTGTTTAACTGACGGACCGATCCGCTGCACAGATTTCTCGGATTCTTATATCTTGCATCCACATCCTCGATCTCGCTGTTGATTTTTTCAAACTCGGAGTATGTGATGATCGCTTCTCCGCGAAGCGTCAGTTCCCCCTGGTATGGGATCTTTAACGGAACGTTATCAAACACACGGGCATTGTTAGTAATGACTTCACCGACCACACCGTTTCCACGGGTTACCGCTTTTTGCAGACTGCCCTGATTGTAAGTGAAAACAACCGTCAGTCCGTCCATTTTCCAGGAAAGCAGTGTTTTATGCTCCCCGATAAATCCACGCAGTACTTCCCTGTCTTTCGTTTTATCCAGAGAAAGCATCGGACTTTCGTGTGCTTCTTTCGGAAGTTCATCCACAGCCTCGTATCCTACAGTCGTCGTGGCACTTCCGGCAAGAACCATCTGTGTTTCCTCTTCCAGTTTTACCAGTTCATCGTATAACGCATCATATTCCAGATTGCTTATGATCTCCCGGTCTTCCGCATAATAGGCACGGGATGCTTCTTTTAGGATGCCGGAGAGTTCTTTCATTCGCTGAATTGCTTTTTGCTTTTCTTCTGCTTTCATACGCCACCTCTTGTTTTTCTCTGTTTTTCTTTTCTCTCTTTCACGGACAGAGAGGTGGAACCGGATAGCAGCGCGTCCAGCTTTCTTCTCTCTTCGCCTTCTACGCTGCGCCAGGTTCCCTCTTTCAGGTTTCCAAGCTGTATATTCATGATCCGGACTCTCTGCAAAGTCAGTACCCGGTATCCGAGTGCCTCACACATCCGGCGGATCTGGCGGTTCAGTCCCTGTGTCAGAACGATCCGGAAGCTTTTCTCTCCTGTTTTTTCCACTTTACAGGGGCGCGTCACCGTGTCCAGAATCGCCACGCCACGGCTCATCTGCTGGCAGAATGCTTCTGTGACCGGTTTATTGACCGATACCAGATACTCTTTTTCGTGATAGTTTCCCGCCCGCATGATCTTATTGACGAGTTCGCCGTCATTGGTCAGAAGCAGTAATCCGGTGGAATCTTTGTCCAGACGCCCTACCGGATAGATTCGTTTCGGATATTTCATATAATCCACAATATTGTTTTTTTCTTTTTTTTCTGCGGTGCAGACAATCCCTGCCGGTTTGTTCATCGCCAGAAGTACTTTCTCTTCTTCTTTTTTTACCGGTTTTCCATGCACCCGCACCTCACTGTCCGGTGCGATCTTCATTCCCATGCTGGCTGCTTCTCCGTTCACCGTCACGTAGCCCTGTTCGATCCAGCGGTCTGCCTCTCTCCTCGAGCATACACCGGCATCACTCAGATATTTATTTAACCGAATACTTTCCATCTTTTTCTCCATATGACTCGTTGCCCGCGTAAACGAGATAAAATACGCTTCGCGAATTTTACTCGCTATCGCGGCAGTCGTCAAGGTCCCGTGCAAGCACGGACTTTGACTCGTTGCCCGCGTAAAACAAAGGGCTGTTACTTTAACGTTTTCAGAATCTCTTCTGAAACCAGTCAAAGCAACAGTCCCCTTCTCTTTTCCTGTCTACTGGAACATATCGCCCCTTACATAGCCAGTTTGTCCTTCAAATTCAATTTTGATCCAGTCTCCGTCCTGACCGGTCTTGGTCATGGTCTGTCCGCCCACCAGTTTTCCGATGGACTCTGCATCCTGAGATGGCTCTTTTCTGACATTGCAGTTGGATTTTACAGTAATCTGTGCTCCTTCTGCCGCTTCCATCGCGGAAGATCCTTCCACACCAAGTTCTGACAGATAGCCGGACAGTGCTTCGTCCGAAGCCAGTTTTTCATCGTAGGATGCCTGTGTACTGTTCAGCAGTTCCTGTACATCAGACTCATCAATCTTTTCACTGATATACGCCAGCTGTTCTTCACTCAAATCTGCCACAATGTACAGACTTCCGTCTTCTTTTGTATCCACATACAGATAACTGATTCCCGGAAGAAGGGTATCATAACCTACATATTTGTGGTCGTAAGATGCAAATACCACATAACTGGTATCCGTCATTCCTTTTTTTGTATAAACCTGTACGTTACTGTAGCTTTCAATATACTGGGAATTCGTGATCGCGCTCTCATCGGACGGATCCAGTTCATCCACCAGTCCCTTCAGGCTCTGCACATCTTTGTTGGTCAGTGCTGTATAATACTTTTCAATCAGTGCATTGACCTGCGGATAAGCGTTAAGTTCCAGTTCTTCTGCTGCCGGTGTTGTCTCCGGTTCAGCGGTTACTGTCGGTGTCTCCTCTGCTTCCTGTGTCGGTGTCGGCGTTTCCGCTTCCTGCTGTGTCTCCTGTTTCGGTTCGGTCGTTTTCTGGTTTCCAAACTTCGAGGAAATAAAACGCACACCGAAAAATAAAATCAATACCACTGCCAGAATACCGAATCCCAACATGAAATACCGCAGATTATCTGACAGCCACTCTCTGAAATCATCCATATCGTATGCCTCCTTATGACCGGGTACGATCCTGATTTTTCTTCTGGAAAAATGTAAAAAGAAACGCATCTGGAGGGATTCGAACCCCCGACACATGGTACCGGAAACCATTGCTCTATCCCCTGAGCTACAGATGCGTATCCGTGAGACTTTTACCTTACTCACATCTATAGATAATACCACATCTGTTCTCATTTGTAAAGAGTCTTGTTCGTTAAAACTGGTTTACAGATGAACCCTTCCGTCCTCCGCACGGTAATAATACGCCTGATCGGAAAGCACCTCTCTCGGATCCACCTGGTTCTCATTGATCTCCGTCACAAGTCCTGTCAGTGCCTCCTGCGTCATCCCATCCTCCTCCGGGATCAGTATACATTCATGGACACTGCTTGGCAGCACATAAAACCGTGCTCCCAGCAGTTCCTCCGCCTGTTTTAATACGCCCGGATATAAAAAGGTTCCTGCTCCAAGCGACCGTTCTTTATTGGTCAGAATATACATCGGCTTTTCTTTTCCCTGTGCCAGCCCAAGAAATCCTCTCATATTGATAAATTCCACCGGCAGTTTCAGATACGTGCAGCGCTTTGCATTTTCTTCGAGTTCTTCCTGTGTGATATCCCACAGATCCAGATGAACATTTTCCACCAGGATCGTTGCCTCTGTTTCCCCTTCCTTTCGAATCCGATAGTAGAACACCATCGCCAGATCCAGAATCCGTTTATGCGGAACTTTCTTTAACAGTTCCCGGTTTCTTTCATAATTGATCAGCTTAAAACAGATATTTTCTTTCGCTTCCTCATAGTTTTTAAAGAACTCCGCCGCCACATCAAACTTCGGCTTGCAGTGTTCAAACTGCCACAGTACTTTCCGCACCAGCTGCTCCATCGGGACGCCTCTCTCCCAGTATTTAAAATAATCTTCCAGATAAAAGACCGATGCAACTCTGGCATTTTCTTTTCGCAGCACCAACCCTTCCATAACGATCCCGTTATTCTTTTTGATCTGTTCAGTGGTAATATTCACCCCCTCTTCCATCACTTCTTTCATTCGTTCTAAAAATTCACATCGAAATTCCTGATAATTCAAATTGTTCTCCTTTGATTTGTATGAATTTCAGATGTTCTGTGGGGAAAATGTGACGAAATGTCACAGAAATAGAAATGTAATTTACTTTTATATCATACATGGGTTTTGTTGAAAATGCAAGCGGTTTCTTGTAAAAGAAAAACCCCAGGAAATACGAATTCCTGAGGTTTTGATATGCATTTTTTCTTTAAATCTTATACACGGGACAGATATTCGCCTGTTCTGGTGTCGATTTTGATTTTATCTCCCTGATTTACAAACAGCGGTACGTTTACCTGTGCGCCTGTTTCAACAGTTGCAGGTTTTGTAGCACCCTGAGCGGTATCACCTTTGAATCCAGGTTCTGTTTCAGTGATCTCCAGTTCTACGAACAGAGGCGGCTCGATAGCGAATACACTTCCGTTATAAGAACATACTTTAACAGTTTCGTTCTCTTTTACAAATTTCAGAGAATCGCCAACAGTATCTTTATCAACAGCCATCTGATCATAAGTCTCCATGTTCATGAAGTTGAACAGGTCACCATCTGCATACAGATACTGCATATCTACTCTGTCAATACGAGCCTGTGGGAATTTTTCAGTAGGTCTGAAAGTTTTTTCTACCACACCACCGTTGATGACATTTTTTAATTTTGTTCTTACGAAAGCTGCACCTTTACCAGGTTTTACATGCTGAAATTCGAGAATCTGAACAACGTTTCCATCGATTTCCAATGTTACACCGTTTCTGAAATCTCCTGCTGAAATCATATGATATTCCTCCTTATAACTCACAATACCCGGTGATTTCCGGGTATCTGCCGTCTTAATATATTTGAGCTTGGCTACTCATATTCTATAATAACTACAGGGATTTTTCAACTAATTTTTTCAAATACGCCCAGATTTCCTGTTTTTCTGATAAAAATGCAAAACAATTTTCTCCAGATACCGTTTCAAGACAATCTGAATCTCTTCTTTCGGATGGATCGGTTTTACCAGGATGTTCGCCATTCCCGTGCGTTTTGCTCCGTACACATCGGTAAACAGCTGATCCCCGATAAACATCGTATTGGACAGATCTGTATGCATCAGTTCCATCGCTTTCCGATAATTCTTACGGGAAGGCTTATGTGCATCCTCTATAAAATACACCTGTACATCTTTATTAAACATCTGCACACGCTCCAGCTGATTGTTCGATAACAGACAGCAGGAAAAACCAAGTTCTTTCAGATGAGCGAACAGTGCTTTCGCCCGCTCATCTGCCGGTTCTCCGTGAGGTACCAGAGTGTTGTCGATATCAAAGATCAGCCCCCGGTATCCTTTCTTATACAGTTCATCAAAATCAATCTGGTAGGTGGAATCCATCCACGCATCCGGATAAAATGTTTCAAACAGCATCTTTTGTTCTCCCTCTCATCAACGGTTTAAAAACCATTTCATTTCCTCAAATTTCTCTTCCATCAGATCATAACCATGCTGATAAAAGTTCTCCAGCTTCTGTGTATCCCTCTCCAGACGGGCTACCGGCTCAATCTTCGGTCTGAGAACAAATACTTTTCCTTCTTTTTCCCATTTGTCAATATAATACAACGTCTTGTTATAGACTTTTGCACGCTGTTCGAGTACTTCGACCAGTTTTGGATATTTCTTTCCGTAAGCGAGTTCAAACAGACGGTCCTGTTTTCCGCTGGAATGTTTCCGATAGCCTTTATTTCTGGTCAGAATGATTACATTTCTCTGATGTCCTGTCTTCAGGGAATGGATGATGGGGATGGAATCGGCCACTCCACCATCCACATACGGAATGCCGTCCACAAATACTGTTTTCGTCGCCAGCGGCATACTGCACGACGCTCTGCAGATATCCATCATCCGTTTTGCACTGGAGTGTTCGCTCAGATATTCCGCTTTTCCTGTAATGCAGTTGGTCACCACCATCTCGCACTGCATGTCCGAATTCAGGAAAGTATCAAAATCAAACGGAAAGATTTCATTCGGATATTTTTCAAAAATCAGATCCATATCCAGCAATGTTCCCGTCTTCAGTGTATTTTTTATTGTTACATAACGCTTCTTCTTATCCGTAATAATGGTACAGTTCTTTGTACGCAGTGGCTGCCTTGACACATAATCCACCGCATTGCACGCACCTGCGGAAGTTCCCACCACATACGGAATATAAAAATCCTGTTCCATCAGATAGTCCAGTGCTCCGCTGGTAAAAACCCCCCTGTTTGCTCCACCTTCCAGTACCAGACCTGCTCGTTTCATGTTTGTAACGCTTCCTTTCTTCTTTGTTTACCGTTCTTCCAGAGGACGGTAAATTTCTTCTTCTTTTACTGTTTTATAAGCCGGACGAATAATCTTATCCATATTGATCAGCTCTTCCATCCGGTGTGCACTCCATCCGACGATACGTGCAATGGCAAACATTGGTGTAAACAGCTCGGTCGGAAGATCCAGCATGCTGTACACAAATCCGCTGTAGAAGTCCACATTGGCACTTACACCTTTATAAATGTGACGCTCTTCTCCAATGATCTTCGGTGCCAGCTGTTCCACCATACTGTAAAGTGCAAAGTCTTTATCTTTTCCCTTTTCATGGGCCAGTTTTTGTACGAACCCTTTGAAGATTTCTGCTCTCGGATCGGAAATGGAATATACAGCATGCCCCATTCCATAGATCAGGCCTTTTTTATCAAAAGCTTCTTTATGAAGCAGCGCGCGAAGGTAAGCTCCTACTTCTTCCTCATCCGTCCAGTCTTTCACCTGTTTTTTCATGTCTTTGAACATCTGGACGACTTTGATATTGGCACCACCGTGCTTCGGTCCTTTCAGGGAACCCAGGGCGGCTGCTATTGCCGAATACGTGTCTGTTCCTGAAGAAGTCACCACATGAGTGGTAAATGTTGAGTTATTACCACCACCATGCTCCATATGCAGCACCAGCGCAAGATCCAGAATCGTTGCCTCCAACTGCGTATACTGCATATCCGGACGAAGCATCAGCAAAATATTTTCCGCAACAGAAAGTTTCGGATCCGGATTATGAATATACAGACTTTTTCCTTTAATATAATGATTGTATGCCTGATAACTGTAGACCGACAGCATCGGAAAAACACTGATAAGATTCAGACACTGGCGGAGGACATTCGGCAGAGAAGTATCATCTGCATTATGGTCATAGGCGTATAACGTCAGCACACTTCTGGATAACGTATTCATCATATCCTTGGTCGGTGCTTTCATGATAACATCGCGGACAAAGTTCTTCGGCAGAGATCGCTGACCCGCCAGCAGAACCTTAAAGTCTGCCAGTTCTTTTTCGTCGGGCAGTTTTCCGAATAACAGCAGATACGTAACTTCTTCAAATCCAAAACGCTGTTCTCTTAAAAATCCCTGCGTCAGTTCATGGATATCATACCCACGATAATATAATCTACCTTCACAGGGAACTGTTTTCCCATCCACCACATCTGTGGAACAAATGGATGAAATCTGTGTCAGACCTGCCAACACACCTTTTCCGTTGACATCACGCAGCCCACGTTTTACATCGTATTTTCCATACAAAGACGGATCCATCTTACTGTTTTCCACGCATACCTGTGTTAAGCTTTCCATCTCCGGTGTTACTTTCAATTTAAATCCTGCCATATTCTTTCCTCCTGTCCTCTTATTCGTAACTGTCAGACTTTTCGATAATTACGTTACTTCTTTTTCATATTATCTGATTTTTCTTTTATTACTCTGCTTTTTTTATGTCTGTCTTGTTATTTTCTGGAGAGAGTATCAGTTATGACTATTATACAGACGAATGCTTTTCACCGCAATAATTGAATTCTTAAAAAAATATGAAACTTTTATGCCTTTTTCAGAACAGGACATTAGATTTTTTTAACTATTCAACAGACGTTGTGAAAGATACGGACAGTTACGATTTTTTTATTTTTCAAGTCCCAGTTCTTTTGCCCGGTCCGGGAAATTTGTGAAAATACCGTCGACGTTCCAGTTGTTTAACTGTTTCATGAGTTCTTTTTTGTTGACAGTCCACACATTGACACCAATCCCATGCGCATGACAGTCCTGCACCATCTCTTCTGTCAGAAAGTTTTTATCCGGGTGATAATATTCCACACCATTTTCTTCTGTGAAAAATCCCATATTGTCCATCCGTGCTTCCATCAGATATCCCATTGGAACCTCCGGCAGCAACTTCTTGCATTTGTTGATGGATACCAGATTAAAAGAAGAAAAGATCACGCGGTCTTCCATTCCGAATTCCCGCACCATATCGATCACCTTTTCTTCCAGGTGTTCATAATAGTATACACTGTTTTTCAGCTCAATATTTGTAACAAGTCCTGTGTCTTTTACCCAGGTCAGATATTCCCGCAGGGTTGGGATCCGCTGAAACTCATATTCCCCTTCGAATTTTCCATAGCAGTCCACCAGACACAGCTCCCGATACATATAATCACGTATATATCCTGTTCCGCTGGTTGTCCGGTCAATGGTTTCGTCGTGCATGATCACAATCTCGTCATCTTTCGTCAGCTGGACGTCCAGCTCAATCCCATAGCAGCCCACTTCTGCTGCCTTTTTAAACGCCAGCATCGTATTTTCTGGATATTTTCCGCTGAATCCTCGATGTGCAAATACCTTCATAATTACCCCTTCTTTCCTGTACTTCTAAAATTGTTGTCTGTTCAATTTTAGAAAAATACATTTCTTTGCTTCCCTCAGTATGACAGATTATTGTCTGATTTTCAACCATAACGAGATAAAATACGCTTACTTTGACTCGTTACCCGCGTAAAAAGAGAGCAGAAAACTTTATGAAATCCATAAAATTTTCTGCTCTTTTTCTAATTTTCAATACCTTTGCTTACTTTCGGTTTCTGCCACTGGTAATCTCCGTCTACCAGATTGTCATTTTGTGCTTCCGGCGCCTGTGGAACTCTCAGTACAAAGACCGGATCGATGTACGGATTGAGCAATCGTTTTCCGTTCAGCACACCAGAGGTATTTCCTGTATTGTCTGCCACCACAGCCACTTTTTTCTGGCTGTTGTTTTGCAGGCTGTCTCCCACCTGTCCATCTGCATCGTTTCCACGCACGATCTGTGAGGAAGGATCTCCCGTTCCGATCTCCGCCTCCATCGTAATCTGATCTCCATCATCCGTTGCAGCTTCCGTATTCTGTGTATCATTTTCCTGACCGTTTGCAGCGTCTGCGGTTTCCGCTTCCTGCGTCGGTGTCGGCGTCACTACATTGCCCTCATCATCCAGCACATCCGCACCGTAGATCGTCTCTTTCAGTTTCCGTACGGTTGACTCCCAGTCCGGAACAAGGTCTCCGTTATAGCTGTGGTACATGCCATCATAAGGGATCCGGTCTGAAACAATTTTATAATTGATCAGTGTCGGTGCCTTTGCCAGCAATCCCCAGAATTCGCTTTCCGGTACGTTATGCGTCAGCAGTGGAAGCAGACGGGTCGCCAGACGATCCATGTCCTCAAAACTCATCTCTTTTACCTTGTCGAGAAGTTTTAACAGAACCTCTCTCTGACGCTCGGTACGCTGGTAATCGGAATTTCCTACCTTTCGGATACGCGCATAGGCTACCGCCTGCATACCGTTGCACTGGTAAGTTCCCTCTCCCGGAATCAGGTATTTCTTGGACTTTAATCCCAGAATCCTGCACTGCTGTTTGATGCTCTTATTGGCATTTTCCGCTTCTTTCGGCGTAAATGTCAGTTCGATGCTGCCGATCTCATCAATAATATCGATCATGGAACCAAAGTCTACCGTCACATAACGGTCAACATCGATCTTATAGTTTTCCTCCACCGTCTGCGTCAGTAACGGTCCACCACCATTCGGATAGGTTGCATTTAACTTACGGTAGCCGATTCCCGGAATCATTACATGGGTATCACGCATCAGGGAAATCATGGAAATCTGCTCCAGCCGGTAGTTAATGGAAATCAGGATCATCGAATCCGAGTTTCCGATCCATCCCTTATCTGTGGTATCCAGACCGACCAGCATAATATTGTATACATTACCATCTGTTGTGATCGGCTCTGTGGATGCATACTGTGCCATGTTCTGCTGTGCTTCCAGCAGTTCCGGATCGATTTCTTCCTGCACTTCCTCTGTTTCTTCTTCTGCCGCTTCTTCCTGCTGCTGTTCTTCTTTCTGTTTTTCAATCATCTCCTGAACTTCTTCGTCCGACATATAGTTGGTTTTTGTGTAGTACCGGTGACCAACGTAATATACCACGCCCGCAATGATTGCAATCAGCACCAGAAGAATCCCGACAACGATCGCCGCTTTCTTTTTTTTCGACATCTTCGGCTTCTTTTTCTGCGTCGTTTCTTCCTGCTCTTTATCGTCTGCTGACACGCTTGACAGCCTCCTTTTTTTTAATTTAGTTATCCGCGTAAATGATACCATTTACCCTATTTTTTGTCAATCAGTGTCGATATCTGTTATTTCTGTAACAAAGACACAAGAAGCGGCAGGATCAGACTTTCCTGCCGCTTCTCTTATATTATCTTATTTCTGTCCGTAATACGCATTTACTCCGTGTTTCCGGTAATAGTGCTTGTCCTGTAACTCCTGTGGTGCCGGTTTTACCTGCGGATTGATCATCTCACAGCGGGCAGCCATCTTGGCAACCTCTTCGAGTACCACAGCGTTATGAACCGCTTCGTGTCCGTCTTTTCCCCAGGTGAACGGTCCGTGATTTTTACACAGGACTGCCGGTACCGCTTCATAATCTTTATCTTTAAAATAATCCACGATCAGAAGCCCTGTATTTTTCTCATATGCCATATCAATCTCTTCTTTTGTCAGGCAGCGTACACACGGGATTTCTCCGTACATGTAATCCGCATGAGTGGTTCCGTAACACGGGATTCCTCTTCCTGCCTGTGCCCAGCTGGTTGCCCATGGGGAATGTGTATGTACCACACCGCCAATCTTTGGAAATGCACGGTACAGTTCCAGATGCGTCGGCGTATCGGAGGATGGATTGTATCTTCCCTCAATCTTATTACCCTCAAGGTCCATGATCACCATATCATCCGGTGTCAGTTTTTCATAGTCAACACCGCTTGGTTTGATGGCAAAATATCCGGTTTCCCGGTCAATCTGGCTGACATTTCCCCAGGTAAAGGTTACCAGATTGTGTTTTGGAAGCAGCATATTAGCTTCGTATACCGCTTTTTTCAATTCTTCTAACATAGTTTCCTCCTGCCTAGTGCAGATGTACTACTGCTGCACGCTCAATCTCCAGTCCCTCTTTATATCTGTCCATAAACACTTCAAATCCTTCCACATCCTTCGGATCCGGTGCAATCTGTACACTTTCTTCTTTTGCAAATACCTGTTCTTCCAGATAAGAAGCAAGGCTCTCGCTTTCTGCCTTATTTTTACGGTACGCAGCCAGAAGAGCGATTCCCCAGGCGCCGCCTTCTCCTGCTGTTTCCATCACGGATACCGGCGCATTGACCGCTGCCGCCATCACTTTCTGTCCCACACCTTTTGTCTTGAAGAAACCACCGTGGCCAAGAATCTTATCCACAACCACACCTTCTTCTTTTAACAGGATATCCATACCCAGTTTCAGTGCACCCACACTTGTAAACAGGTGGCTTCGCATAAAGTTCGCCAGGGTAAATTTGCTGTCCGGTGTGCGGACAAATAACGGACGTCCCTCTTCAAAGTGTGTAATATGTTCTCCGGAAAAATAGCAGTATGGAAGCAGTCCGCCGCAGTCCGCATCTCCCTCTAAGGCTTTGTTATATAAAGTACCGTACAATGTATTAGTATCTACTTTCACGCCGAAACTTTCCAGATTTTCCCGGAACAGGTTCACCCATGCGTTCAGATCCGAGGTACAGTTCTGAGAATGTACCATAGCTACCGGCATACCGTCCGGTGTTGTCACCATATCAATTTCTCCGTATACCTTTGACAGTGGTTTTTCCAGAACGATCATGGCAAATACAGAAGTACCTGCGGATACGTTACCGGTGCGTACTGCCACACTGTTTGTCGCCGCCATACCGGTTCCGGCATCTCCTTCCGGCGGGCATACCGGACTGCCCGGCTGCAGATTGCCGCTTACATCCAGAAGTTTTGCTCCCTCTTCAGTCAATGTTCCGGCATCCTCTCCTGCCGCCAGCACCTGTGGCAGGATCTCCCGCAGTTTCCACGGATATCCTTTTTCTTTTATCAGTTCGTCGAACTGTTCTACCATTTTCCGGTTGTAGTCTACCGTCTCGGAATCAATCGGGAACATACCGGAGGCATCGCCCACACCGAGCACTTTCTTTCCGGTCAGTCTCCAGTGAATGTAGCCTGCCAGTGTGGTGAAAAATGTAATATCTTTCACATGCTCTTCACCGTTTAAAATTGCCTGATACAGATGCGCGATGCTCCAGCGCTGCGGAATCTGCTGTCCGAATAACGGGGTCATTACCTCCGTGGCTTTTTCTGTGATATTATTTCTCCAGGTCCGGAACGGAACCAGAAGATTTCCCTCTTTGCCAAACGGCATATAACCGTGCATCATCGCACTGAATCCCATGGAACCGATCCTGGTCAGTGTCTCTCCGTACTGTTCTTTTACATCTTTTGCCAGTTCCTGATAACTGGTCTGCAATCCTTTCCAGATATCTTCCAGGCTGTAGGTCCAGATGCCGTCTACCAGCTGGTTTTCCCACTCATAGCTTCCGGAAGCGATCGGTGCATGCTCTTTGCCTACCAGAACCGCTTTGATTCTGGTGGAACCGAATTCGATTCCCAGGCTGGTTTCCCCAGCCCGGATCTCTTTTATAATCTGATTTTTATCTGTCATTTTTTTCTCCATCCTGTTATTGGAACGATTATTTGTTCAGTTTATAATACATAGAATTCCATTTCAGTTCGTTCTTGAAATTTCTGATCTGCGTATCTTTATCAATGTAAACTGCTTCGATACCCATCGCTTCTGCCCAGTCGCCCATCTGCTCTGCGGTGATATCGTAGGAGAATGCGGTATGGTGTGCTCCTCCTGCAAGAATCCATGCTTCTGCACCTGTGGCAAGATCTGGCTGTGGAGTCCAGAATGCGGTTGCTACCGGCAGTTTCGGCATCTCTTTTTCTGTCTTCTTGCAATCTACATCGTTGATGATCAGACGGAAACGATCGCCAAGATCAATCAGAGATGTTGCAATAGCCGGACCGGTTTTCGAGGTAAATACCAGTCTTGCAGGATCTTCTCTGTCACCCATAGACAACGGATTCACCTTGATGGAAATCGGACCGTCTGCAATGGTTGGGCATACTTCCAACATATGTGCTTCCAGAATACCTTCTTTTCCCGGAACCAGATTGTATGTATAGTCTTCCATAAAGGAAGTTCCCTTTGCGTCTTTTTTGCCTGTAGTCATGATCTTCATCAGACGTACCATGGCTGCGGTCTTCCAGTCACCTTCACCACCGAATCCATAACCTTTTTCCATCAGTCGCTGGATGGCCAGACCCGGCAGCTGCTGCAGTGCGCCAAGATCACCGAAATGAGTAACAATCGCCTGATAATTCTTCTCTTCCAGGAATCTCTCAAAACCGATCTCGATCTGTGCCTGTACGGCTACATGTTTTTTGAATTCTTCCGGATCGCGTCCCTCTAACAGAATCTGGTATTTACTGTAATATTCTTCTACCAGCGCATCCACATCACCTTTTCCAACTGCCTGTACAGCTTCTGCGATTTCATTAACCGGATAAGCGTCTATTTCCCAGCCGAATCTGATCTGTGCTTCTACTTTATCGCCCTCGGTAACCGCTACATTTCTCATATTATCCGCAATACGCATCACACGGATATGGCTGCTTTCCATGACACCGACTGCAGTGCGCATCCAGGAAGCGATTTTTTCCTGCACTTCTTTCGCTGCCCAGTGTCCGACAACAACTTTACGGACAATTTCCATACGAGATACGATATGTCCATATTCACGGTCGCCATGAGCAGACTGATTTTCATTCATAAAGTCCATATCAATCGTATCGTATGGAATTTCTTCATTGAACTGCGTATGCAGATGCAACAGTGGTTTCCGGTATTCCTGCAATCCCAGGATCCAGGATTTTGCCGGGGAGAAGGTATGCATCCAGGTGATCACGCCGGCACATTCTTCGTCTGCATTTGCCTCATTAAAGGTTTTACGGATGACTTCGTTTGTGATCAGGGTTGGTTTCCATACCACTTCGTATGGCAGGATCCCGGATTTATTCAGTTCGTTTACGATAATTTGGGAATGTTCTGCTACTTTCTGCAAACACTCATCTCCGTACAGATCCTGTGAACCGGTTGCAAACCAGAACTTGTAATTTTTTGTTGTTTTCATGTAAGAAATTTCTCCTTATTCTTTTATGTTGTTCCTGTCTTCTTGTTTTTCCATATCCACCAGACAGAAGATTCTTCTCCGTCTGCTGATTTTCTTATTTTTCTGTCATTTTCGAGCCATACACGACTTCCGGATCACTAACTCCGGTTCGATCAGGCGGCGGACTTTTGACTCTTCCGGTGGAATGCCGTGAAGCAGTTCCAGCAATAATTCTGCTGCCATCTCCCCGAGTTTTTCCTGTGGATGGGAAACCGTGGTCAGTTCCACCGGACCGGTTCTTGCGATCATCGAATCGTCGTATCCGGTCACAGACAGATCTTCCGGCACTTTTTTCCCAATCCGCTCCAGCATCCGGATCACTTCCACCGCGATCTGGTCATTATAGCAGACTACTGCGTCAATCGGAAGTTCTGCCTCCAGCATCATCTGTACCATCACCGCCGGTTTTACTTTCCGATCCTCGGTGTGAAACCACACCACCAGTTCCGGCTGATACGGCATTCCTGCTTCCTGTAAGGCTTTTACATATCCTTTATGGCGTTCTGCACCCTGGCTGTCATCTGCCTTGAAAACACCGGCAATCTGTCGATGTCCCGTATCGATCAGATATTTTGTCAGCAGATACGCACCTTTCGCATCATCGAGAAGGATCGTCGGTTTGTTTTTCATCTGCGGGTAACTTCCCTGAATAAAGACATACGGAATACCCATTCGGTCAAGTTGTTCGTACAGGGGCATATTTCTGCACAAAATCTGACTTTTGCTCGGCTCGATGATCAGTCCGTCCACATCTTTGTTCAAGATATCTTCGAGACACTGGGCTTCTTTCTGCCGGCTGTTTCCAGTATTTTTCAGTATGATACTGTACCCCTGCTCCGTCAGCACCCGGTCCATGCCCTGGATCAGACGTGGAAAAATATAATCGGAAATATAGGTTGTGATCACTGCGATATTTTTTGAATTTTTCCGGTGTGCCATCCGGTCAGAGCAGAAGGTTCCTTTGCCATGTTCCGTCGTGATATACCCGTCATTTGCCAGAATCGCCAGTGCTTTCCGGACCGTATGACGGCTGATCCCATATTCCTGTGCCAGTTCATTCTCCGACGGCAGCTTCTCACCGGGTCGGATTTCGCCGGAAAGGATCTTATTTTTCAGTTCTTCCATCAGGGACACATATTTTTTTCCTTTCTCCGTAATACACACCTCCTGCCTGTCTGAAGTTCTGTTTCCTGTACCCTTATCTTACAACTTGTATGCACAACTTTACAAGTTGTATTTGTGCTTTTCTTTTTAAATTCTCTTGATTTTTATTGTCTGATATGCTATATTCTGACCTGTTGCAAAGCCCACAAAAATAAGGTCTTACAGGGCTGACCGCCGATTCCCGGCGTAGGACATATATCTTCGATATATGCCTCCGCGGCATTCGTCAGATATCCATGTACACATATCTGTCTGACTCAAAAGCTGCGCGAAAATGAATCGAGTGTTCGTGACCTTCCACTCGTAAAACAAAACTAAAGGAGAAACTGAATATGAAAAAGCAAACTAACACATTGTTCCTCGCACAATCTGCGATGATCGCGGCAATCTATGTGGTTCTGACCGTGGCTCTCGCACCGTTTTCCTATGGAGAGGTACAGGTTCGTGTCTCGGAGGCACTGACCATCCTTCCGGTATTTACGCCAGCGGCTATCCCCGGTCTGTTTGTGGGATGCCTGATCAGTAATATCCTTGGCGGAGGCATCCTGCCGGATATTATCTTCGGAAGTCTCGCCACCTTACTGGGTGCCTGCTTTACCTACCTGCTCCGCAACCGGAACAAATTCCTGGCTCCACTGCCACCGATCATTTCCAATATCCTGATCGTTCCTTTTGTTCTGCACTACGGCTATCAGGTTCCACTCCCGATTCCGTTCCTGATGGGTACGGTCGGTATCGGAGAAGTGATTTCCTGCGGAATCCTGGGTATGATTGTGTATACAATTCTTGATAAACACAGAACTGCTATTTTCCGTACAGCTGTGTAACGTATAAAAAGAGAAGGGATATAAGCAAAATTTTCGCTTATATTCCTTCTCTTTTTATACATTACCTGTCAATAATTGACTGTTATTCTGTTTTTACAGCTCAATCAGTTCCTTCGGAGAACTTGCCAGATTTCGGCAGCCTTCTTCGGTAACCAGGACCATATCTTCAATGCGGACGCCGCCGAATCCCGGTACATAGATGCCCGGTTCTACGGTTTCGATCATGCCTGCCTGAAGAACAGTTTCATCGGACGGTGCCAGACCTGGTTTTTCGTGGATGAACAGACCTACGCTGTGTCCGAGGCTGTGTCCGAAATATTCACCGTAACCTGCTTTTGTGATGATATCTCTGGCAACTTTGTCTACTTCTTTCCCTGTTTTTCCGGCTTTTACAGCAGCAAGACCTGCCAGCTGTGCTTCCAGAACTACGTTGTAGATTTCTTTCTGTTTGTCGTTTGCCTTACCAAGAACTACGGTTCTTGTCATGTCGGAGCAGTAGCCTTCGTATTTGCAGCCGAAATCCATTGTTACAAAATCTCCGGCTTCCAGTTTCTTTTTGCCCGGAATCGCATGCGGCATGGAAGAATTCAGTCCGGAAGCGATGATCGTGTTAAATCCAAGATCTTCTGCTCCTGCTTTTTTCATCTGGTATTCCAACTCTGCTGCCACTTCCAGTTCACTGACTCCCGGTCTCAGGAAATCCAGAATCTTGGAAAATGCAACATCGCCGATATGTTCTGCCTGTGCCAGATATTCGATCTCTTCTGCTGTCTTGATTCTGCGCAGCGCGTCTACTTTTCCGCCCATCGGTACCCAGTCTTTGACCGGCATGGCTTTTGCCATCTTGTCGAACTGACAGCAAAGCAGAGACTGGTCTTCGTATCCGATTGCCAGTGTTCCCTCTTCTTTCGCCAGGCACTCTGCAAAGATCTGTTCTCTGGTATGTCCGCGGTGTTCCTGAACGATCGTAAAATCACTCTCTTTTTCTGCCTGTTCGGTATAACGGGAATCGGTGATCAGTACCTGCTGGGTAGCAGATATGTACAGTGCACCTTCTCCTCCACGGAATCCGCTGATATGTCTCATGTTATATGGATCGGTGATGATCATTCCCACCAGTCCCTCATTTTTGATAAGCTCCTGTGCTTTACTCATGATGCCTTTCTCCTTTTCCGTCCCCGGTCATTTTCTCTGTGCCGAAGAACACTCTGCTTCTATTCTACACCGCTTCGCGTACCTGCGCAAGGTCTGCGATCATCGGTTTTTCAAGTACACCCGGAGGAGTCCTTTTAACAGCAGATCATCATTCAGAATGACCTCTTCTTTACAGTATGGAACAATGCTCTTTGCCAGACCGCCGGTTGCGATCACGGTCGCTTTCTCACCAAGTTCCTCTTCCATCCGGAGGATCACGCCGTCGATCAGTGCCGCATTGCTGTAGACGATACCGCTCTTCATACACTCAATCGTATTTTTCCCGATCACGCGCTTCGGAGCTTCCAGATCGATGCCGGATAACTGTGCGGCTCTCGCGGTCAGTGCATCCAGAGAGGTCCGCACACCCGGAAGGATCATGCCGCCGATATAATTTTTCTTTCCGTCAACGACACATACCGTTGTAGCAGTTCCCATATCGAAAATGATCATCGGCGGTTCATATTCTCCGATGGCTCCCACGGCATCCGCGATCAGGTCACTTCCCACCTGTGCTGGGTTGTCCATCAGGATATTCATACCGGTCTTGATCCCCGGTCCGAGCACCATCACATCTTTTTCCAGAATTTTTTCCGCTGCCAATTTTACGATATGCGTGATCTGCGGTACCACAGAACACACAATACCACCCTCGAGTTCCTTCGGGGATATCTTGAAAATATCCAGCACGTTTTTGATCACAATTGCATATTCCAGTTCTGTCTTGCTTCTGTCTGTGGAAACCCGCTCGATAAAATACGTCTTCTCTTCATCGATACATCCCACTACGATGTTGGTGTTTCCGATATCAATGGCTAATATCATAATGTCCTCCCTTTTTCCGCCGTAATCTCCAGGATCTTATTCATAATCTCTACTGCCGTCTCCTCTTTGCTCAGCAACGGAAGCTGTGTCTCGTCATCTTTTGTGATCAGCGTCACAATATTCGTATCTCCGGCAAATCCTGCGCCCTCTACTTTTACATTGTTCGCCACGATCATATCCAGGTTCTTTTTCTCCAGTTTCTTTCTCGAATTTTCCAGCATATGCTCTGTCTCCATCGAAAATCCGCACAAAAACTGGTCTTCTCTCTTATGCTCACCCAGATATTTCAAAATATCATCGGTCCGCTCCATCTCAATAGAAAGTTCTCCGTCCGCTTTCTTTACTTTCTGGTCACTGATCGTTTTCGGCCGGTAATCGGCGACTGCTGCCGCCTTGATCACGATATCCTGCTGGTCAAACCGGCTGGTCACTGCCTCATACATATCCCGTGCCGTGGTGACCGGTACTACATTCACAAAAAGCGGCGGCTTTATCGCCGTTTTTCCACTGACCAGAGTCACATCTGCACCACGCATACTGCATACTTTTGCGATCGCATAACCCATCTTTCCGCTGGAATGATTCGTCAGATACCTCACCGGATCGATCGGCTCCTGCGTCGGTCCCGCGGTCACAAGGATTTTTTTGCCTTTCAGATCTTTTTCGTAAGCCACTTCCCGTAAAATGTATTCGAGCAGCGTCTCCGGCTCCGGCATCTTTCCTGCGCCCACATCCTTGCATGCCAGAAGTCCGACTGCCGGCTGGATCACTTCGTATCCATAATGCTCCAGTTTTTTCAAATTATCCTGCACGATCGGATTTTCAAACATCTGTGTGTTCATCGCCGGGGAGATGATTTTTTTGCATTTGCATGCCATCACGGTCGTTGTCAGCATGTCGTCTGCGATTCCGTTGGCGATCTTTCCAATCACGTTGGCTGATGCCGGTGCTACCAAAACCACATCCGCCCGTTTTGCCAGTGCCACATGTTCTACCGAATACTGAAAATTCCGGTCAAATGTATCCACCAGGCACTTGTTTCCTGTCAGTGTCTCAAAGGTAATAGGATTGATAAAGTTCGTGGCATTCTGTGTCATCAGCACCTGCACATCGGCGTGAAGTTTGCCGAGGGCACTCGCCAGCGAGGCGATCTTATATGCCGCAATACTTCCGCTTACCGCCAGAACCACTGTTTTTCCCTTCAACATAGGTTGTCCGTCCTTTCTTATCATCCGCTGGTCCTCCCTGCCGGGTGTACCGCGTATTTTAGATCCTTTTTATTATAGCCTACTGCCCTGAAAATGCAACCTGAAGCATATACGTCTGGCTTTGTTCGTCAGAAAATACAACATTTCCAAGGGACTGCAGCATGGATTCGTTTAATGATTCGTATTTTTCCCGCTCTCTCGCACCGACAAAGATGTACTCCACCTGATATTTTTCCAGCAAGGCTTTCACTTCTTCCTGGTTCGTCGAGGTATAGATTGTCTCCACTTCCTGCGCGCGTTCATTCAGTGCTCCGGTGTCACCTCTCCACAACCATTCATGGACATACCAGCCGAGCACCGTAGGAAGTCCCGTCATCGCAGAAACGCGTTCATAGTCACTGTAACTGTCTCCGTTTGCCTCAAGTACCACCGGATCCCCCGTAACGTTGTCGTTGAGCCAGCGGATCGCCGCTGCATCCTCCGGAAAGGTTGTCTCAAGGTACGCGGTCGCATCCAGACCCTGATACTGTGACGGATCCCATACCTGTCCGAACCATGCGTGCACCGCAGTTGCCGTATAGAAGCAGCATCCCACAAAGCAGGCAAATACCGCACTCGTCAGCACCTTCCGGATCACATGCTTTTTCTCCATCCAAAGCCGGATCAGCGCATAGCCCAGCAGGATGCCAAACATCGTAAACGCCTGATAGGTCAGTTTGAACATCGTGTTGGATCTTGCGTATTCTTTCTCATAAATATCTCTCACATAGACGATCTCCGGGATCACGATCAGACCAAGCGCCGAGATGCCGAGTAACACGCCAAACAGATCTGCTTTTTTTGCACCCTCCCGTTTCACACACCAGAAAAACAGGACCGCTCCGATCACCGGAAGTCCCCAGATCAGCCACCACTGGTACGGGCGGGAATGATTCTGTGCAAGTGCCACTTCACTGACCATGCTCTGGAACTGTAACGTAAACGGCAGTGCAGCGATCGTCGCAAGCAAAAATACCCACACGGCATGAAGCAGGCTGATCCCCGCCGTCATCCGCATGCGATGCGGCTTTTCCAGTTCTTTATACTTCTGATAATTGCACCAGATGACTCCCATGCCGCCCATCACATAATAAATGACAAAATCCCAGTAATTTGTCCAGTGGAACATACCGATCAGGAAGGCAAATACCAGTACATACGGATCTGTCAGGGCTGCTGCCACCTGTTTTTTACAGAAGTTTTTCTCTCCTGCTGCCTCTGCCTGCAGCGCGCCCTTGCTGCTGTGATGTTTCATCATCGCATAAACCAGACTGATCAGCGCCACCACGAACATCAGATTAACCACATGGGCATGCAGATCTCCCAGCACAAATGAGTACGACGGGAATTCATGAATCGTCTTATCGTTTTCCGCCGGATAATAGCCGATATAGCGGGTGGAGTTCGGAAACCAGTAGGTATAATCTCCTTTTGGCAGATGAAAAATCTCCCGGATCCACGGAAGCAGCTTTCCGATCACCACATAATGCATATTTCCAGCCAGAGACACACCTGCCCCGGCAAGAACGCCGCCAAGCAGTGCCGGTTTCTCTTTTTTCCAGCTATCCAGTACCATCTGGCGCACCAGACCAAACGGAACAGCAAAGCAGAATCCAGCCACCAGTGTCCGCATCAGATTGTAGGTCTGTGCCACCTGCGTATGCGTCAGCTTTGTCAGGAATACGGCAAAATACTGTCCGCCGTAATAGTAATTGATCTTCGATCCCGCATACCACAGATCCTTCGCCGGAAGTGTGGTGCTGCGCATCATCGCCATCATAAATCCATAATCCATGAATTTCTCAGTGCCATATGCCGCCGGGCGAAATCCTGCTACATACGTCCAGAGAAGAAACAGCAGCGTAAAGACCAGTTCATCGTCCAGTGCCGTCTGATACCATTCCCCTGTAAATTGCCAGAATTTTCTGTCTTTATTCTTTTTCTTATTGAAAGTAATCCATACGCCCCAGCAGATCACAGCAAATACCGCAACACTGCCAAGACAGCTTCCCGCTGTAAACGGCACGATCCCGGTAGCAGCTCCCAGCCACATCAGAAATCCAGCACCGGCGATACCGAAGATTTTTGCCACCAGATAACCTTTATCACGGAATCCGGAAAACAGATACTGGCACAGTGGAAAACTGCACCAGCCCAGCAGTAATACCGCCAGCCACCATATAGCAAAAACTTTTCCGTCTTCTTTTAAAAGAATCTGTGCTCCTGCAAGAAGCACTGCCAGTATGACAAGTTTCAGAATCCCTTTTCTTTTCTCACTCACTGCCGTTCACCTCCCCACTTCCAGAAATCCCGGAGTGTGGTTTTTCCGATTCCCACGATTTTTTTCATATTGATGGAATTGATCCCGCCCTGCCGTGGACGGAATGTGATCGGATAATATGCCACATGGCGTTTTTCTTTTGTATACCGTACCGTCATCAACACATTGGACAAAAAATACTGTGGCGGAATCTCCTGTAAAACTTCCTCCAGCTCCGATGCCCGCATCAGCCGGAACGGTGTATTTGCATCTTCCACCCAGCAGTGGAACGTTGCAAGGATCACCAGCCGGAGTACCCGGGTGACTAAGATCCGCTGCCAGCCGTCCTGTCTCTTTTTTCGGCTTCCGATCAGAAGCCCGCACTTTTCTCTGTCTGCCCATAACTTCCAGAATTCCTCCGGTACAGTCTGCCCGTCGGAATCGGTCTGGAAAATGTAATCTGCTCCTTCTGCAATCGCACAGCGGTACCCGTACAGGATCGTCGCACCATGCCCCTGATTTTGTTTTTTGACCGTGCGAAGCTGTGGATACTTTTCCTGCAGACTCTCCAGTTTTTCCTGTGTATGATCGGTACTTCCGTCATTGATGATAAACAGTCGACTGTCCGCGCCTGTCTTTTCCACGATCGGATGCCACTGCGATACCACGTTTTCTATATTTTCTTCCTCGTTGTATGCCGGAATCACGATGATCAGCCGGTCCTGTTTTTGTTCTGTCATTTTACTCATGCTTTCTTCCATTCTCCCCTTTTCATATCCCCCGGATAGTTTCCCCCTGATCTTTCTTCCCATTATAATCGAACGCGCCCCCAGCGTAAAGTCCAACGATTCAAAAAAAGAGATCTTCCGGCACGCTGCCATCCGATCTCTTTCGTCTGTTATTCCATATGTTTCTGTTCTTTCCGGTATTTTCGCATTTTCCCCGGTGTGCTCTCAAATCGTTCCCTGTACATTTTCATAAATAACTTATAATTGGTAAATCCATGGATTTCCAGCAATTTCTGTACGCTCAGATCTGTTTTTTGCAGGTCTCTCACGATATGTTCCATCCGCACCGAATTCACATAATCCAGAAATGTCATCCCCATATATTTTTTAAAAAACCGGGTAAAATAATCCGGATTCAGCGAAACCAGCCGTGCAATCTCCTGCAGGGAGATGTCTCCCGCATAGTGTTCTTTTACATACGAAGTGATCATTCCCAGCCGCTCCATATATTTTTCCGATACTTCCATCTTGTCAGAAGTGACGGATACGCTGAAGTCTTTCACCAGCAAAGCCAATAAATGATAAATCTGGCTGTAAAACTCCAGGGTCTCTTCCGGCGACTGAAACGGGCGAAGACCTGCCAGGATACTCAGTGACTGTTCCACCTGTGACGTATCCATCTGGTGCTTTTTCCCACTGATCCGTTCACAGACAAATTCCAGTCCGTCAATCTGCGGAATAAAACGCTTCATCATCGGGTAAGGGATCTGTAGCAGCATCTCCTTACACTGCCGCGGACACTGGACACTGTGTACCACCCGGGAATTGATCACCAGAAAATCGCCTTTTTTCATCCGGATCCCGTCGTCTTCTCCCAGATAGCAGTCTTCGCTTCCCTCCAGAAGATACAGGATCTCCAGTCCGTTATGCCAGTGCGGCGCAGTATAGTCCCGGTTATGCCATAAAACATTAAAAAATGCATCTTCGTTGGACGGGTATTTGATCTCCTCGTGCCGGTATGTCTGTTTATGCATTGTAAACTAACGCCATAAATACCAGTTCTTCATCGTTTGGATTTTCCAGAGAATGACTCTGTCCCACTTCGATCACACAGACATCTCCAGGTCCTACCTCTGTTCTTGTGCCGTCATTGTCCACAAAAACACCTTTTCCTTTTAAGATAAAGTAAGGTTCGGTATTTCCCACATGCTGATGCCAGCCCACACTGCTGTGCGGTCGAAGGACTGCCATGGCGTACATGGAACCGTGTCCGTTCAGTTCTTCTGCGGATACGATGTGGTGAAATTCCACACTGCCCTCTCCTCCACGCGGATGTTCTACGACTGCTACTTTTGTTTTTCTTACCATAAGATATCTTCTCCTTTCTTTCCCCTTCGGATCCCGTACAGGATCTTCATGCACTCAAAATTGGTCCACCGAACCAATGATTGATATACAGCGTAACAAAAAAGCTCCCTGAAACAACTTCAAGGAGCTTTGTAAGCTGATGACGGGAATTGAACCCGTGACCCCTTCCTTACCAAGGAAGTGCTCTACCTCTGAGCCACATCAGCATCTGTAACGGTTTTAATTACCTGTCCGCTACAGTTAGATAGTTTAGCAAAAGCTTCGAGAAAAGTCAAGCATAATTTTCATCTTTTTCAGTTTTTTTAAAAAATTCTTTATTTTTCCCTTCCAAGGCACTCCCGGACCTTGGTTTTGATCCGTTGCAGAGCATTGTCTATGGACTTTGATGGCTTGCCCATCGCTTCCCCGATCTGCTGGTAATTATTTCCTTCGAGATACAGCGTCAACACCTCATTTTCAAACTTACTGAGCTGTTTGCGGATATTTTCTTCCATCAGCACCGCATTCTCCTGTGCGATGATGATCGACTCCGGGCTCTGCTGGGTTTTACTGCCCATCTGGCTCTCCCACTCTTCCCCGTTCATGGACACATACGAGTTCAATGGCTGATGTTTCTGCCTTGTCGACGACTGAATGGCATTATACATCTGTCTGTCCACACATAACTGAGCAAACGTATAAAAAGAAGCCTCTTTATCCCCGCGGTAATCCCGGATAGCCTTAAAAAGTCCGATCATGCCTTCCTGGATCAGATCGTCAGCCTCCCCGCCTGCCAGATACAGCACGCGGGCTTTCTGTCGCACGATGAACTTGTACTTTTCCAGAAGGTAATCCATAACCTCTGTCTCTCCCTGCCGCAGCAGATCTACCAGTTCCTCATCTGTATACTCTGTGTAATCTTTCATCCTGTTTTCCCCTCTGTTACCCCCGCTGACGGGCGATCTCGAAAGCCAGAACCCCTGCTGCCACAGAAGCATTCAGGGAATCAATATCTCCTTTCATCGGAATCGAAGCCACGAAATCACAGGTCTCTTTGATCAGTCTGCTGACTCCTTCTCCTTCGTTTCCGATCACCAGACCCATCGGTCCTTTCAGATCCATCTGGTAGTACGGTGTGCCGTCCATATCGGCACATACAAACCACATACCTTCTTTCTTCAGCTGTTCCATGGTCTGTTTTAAATTGGTCACTTTCGCAACCGGTGTGTAATTGATCGCACCCGCGGAAGTCCGTGCTACGGTCGATGTCAGTCCCACGGCTCTCCGTTTCGGAATGATCACGCCGTGTGCACCCGCCAGGTTTGCTGTTCGGATCATGGCTCCTAGGTTGTGCGGATCTTCGATATTGTCCAGTACAAAGATAAACGGCGCCTCACCTTTTTCCTTTGCCTCTTCCAGAATATCTTCCACGGTTGCATATTCATAAGAAGCTGCCATCGCGATGACGCCCTGATGATGACCGGTCTCTGACAACTGATCCAGTCGTTCTTTTTTCACATAATTGATGATCGTATCACCTTTTTTTGCTTCCCGGATAATGGTTCTTACCGGACCGTCCGGACAGCCGTCCAGAACATATAATTTATCGATCGGTTTTCCGGCGCGCAGTGCCTCTAAGACCGCGTTTCTTCCTTCGATTTTATTTTCCATCTTCTAATGCCTCCAATCCCATTTTGATCAGATCGATCATTCTGCAGTACTGTTCGGTCAGATACAGATACCCCATAACCGCCTCAAATCCCGTCGCCCGGCGATAGTCCCCTGTTGTGGCATTTTTCGCTGTGGTGTAGGATTTTGCATTTCGACCTCTCTTATAGACCGCTTCCTCTTCCTCGGTAAAATGCGGCTCCAGTACCTGTACCATTTCAGACTGTGCCTGGGCTTTTACCAGACGGCTTGCCTGTTTGTGCAGCTTGTTCACCTGGCAGTTTCCCTGTTTGATCAGGATGGTGCGGATATATAACTCATAGATTCCGTCTCCGATATATGCAAGAGTCAGCGGAGAGTAAGATCGGATATCCGGATCGTTTAACTGAAACTGTTCTTTCAGATATGTTATGCTCGTTTCCATTTTACACCCTCTCTGGTATCTTCCAGGATGATTCCCTGTGCCAGCAGTTCGTCACGGATCTCATCGGCGCGTTTGAAGTCTCTGGCTTTTCTTGCTGCCTGACGTTCCTCGATCATTTTTTCGATCTCAGCATCCAGGTTTTCTTCCTTTCTTTCCACAATCAGACCCAGTACATCACTTAACGCAACAATTTCTTTTTTCAGTGCTGCGGCAAATGCTTTGGAAGACGCATCGTTTGCGTTTGTATTGGCGAATTTTACCAGTTCAAAGATCGCGGAAATGGCATCGGCGGTATTCAGATCATCGTCCATGGCATCCTCGAATTTTTTGCGGTATGACGGGATCTCAGCCAGCAGTTTTTCTTCTGCTTCTGTCAGGGTATCGGCTGCTGCTTCCTGTTCCAGATGTGTCAGGTTGGAAACTGCGGTCACGATACGTTCCAGTGCGCTCTTGGAGGATTCCATGATTTCTCTGCTAAAGTTGATCGGGCTTCTGTAATGCGCACTCAGCATGAAGAAACGCAGTACCTGCAGATCATACTGTTCTCCGATCTCTCTTACGGTAAAGAAGTTGCCGAGAGATTTGGACATTTTACGGTTGTCGATGTTCAGGAAACCGTTGTGCAGCCAGTAACGTGCAAAAATCTTGCCGTTGCAGCACTCGCTCTGTGCAATCTCATTTTCATGGTGCGGGAAAATCAGGTCTTCGCCGCCGGCATGAATATCAATCTCTTCACCCAGATATTTTTTTGCCATGACGGAACACTCGATATGCCATCCCGGACGTCCCTCGCCCCATGGAGATACCCAGAAAGGTTCTCCTTCTTTTTTCGGTTTCCAGAGTACGAAATCCAGCGGATCTTCTTTCTGATCTTCTCCGGATACCAAAAGGGAACGGTTACCGGAACGCAGATCATCCAGATTCTTATGAGATAATTTTCCGTATTCTTCGAATTTTCTGGTACGGAAGTATACGGTTCCGTCTACTGCATACGCATAGCCTTTTTCGATCAATGTCTCGATCATCGCGATCATGCCGTCGATCTCCTGGGTTGCCTGCGGATGGGTGGTAGCCGGTTTTACGTTCATGTCCGCCATATCTTTTTTACATTCTTTGATATAACGCTCAGAAACTTCCTCTGCGCTTACGCCCTCTTCGATGGATTTTTTGATGATCTTATCGTCTACATCCGTAAAGTTGGATACATAATTCACTTCATAGCCTTTGTATTCCATGTAACGGCGCGCGGTGTCAAAGACGATCATCGGGCGGGCATTACCGATATGGATAAAGTTATATACGGTAGGTCCGCAGACATACATCGTTACTTTACCTTCCTGTAACGGTACAAATTCTTCTTTTTTCTTTGTCAGTGTATTATACAGTTTCATCTTTTTCTTCTCCTTTTTTGCTTTTGATAAAACGAAGTTCTTTTTCCAGTTCCAGCACGCGGTTGGTCACTTCGGTATATTCTTTCTGTAGGGTTTTCAGATCATCCAGTACCGGATCCGGCAGATGGCAGTGATCCATATTGGTTCTCGGTACTTTCATATTTTTCTGGCGGACCACACGTCCCGGAATACCGACGACCGTACAGTTTGGCGGTACTTCCTCGATCACAACAGATCCTGCTCCGATCTTGGAGTTGGCACCGATTGTAAACGAACCGATGATTTTGGCTCCCGCACTCACCATAACGTTATCCTCCAGTGTCGGGTGACGTTTGCCGGTTTCTTTTCCGTTTCCGCCCAGGGTAACGCCCTGATACAAGGTCACGTTATCGCCGATGATCGTAGTCTCTCCAATAATCACACCGCTTCCGTGATCGATGAACAGTCCCTTTCCGATCGTAGCACCCGGATGGATCTCGATCCCGGTCTTTCTGGCTGCCCGCTGGGAAATCCACCGTGCCAGAAAATAATGACCTTTCAAATATAATTTGTGTGCCCGTCTGTACTTGATCATCACCCGGAAACTCGGATATAAAAGTACTTCCAGCGGTGTCTTGATCGCCGGGTCACGTTCCTGGATTACCTGGAACTCTTCTTTGATATGACTGATAAAACTCATAGCTGCCCTCCAATGTCCATACAGTTCATCCTCCGTCTGCCGGATGCATGACTGTCATATAACACTCAAAATTGATCCAGTGGATCACTTTTGATTATCGCAGCAGTCGCCAAGGTCTCATGCAAGCATGGACTTTGACTCGTTGCTCGCGAAAAAAAAGGATGACCGTCTCAGTAAGAGACGAAGTCATCCGTGGTTCCACTCTTTTTGAAGATGCACCTGTTATGTCCATCTTCCACTTTCTGCCCTTAACGCCTGCCTGCGGATCCGGCTACTTCTTTTCGCCGTATCAGCTCCCAGATGCACTTCTCTGATGATTCCCCGGGACCGCTTTCAGCCAGTGGCCGTCCCTCTCTGTGGTTCTTCTTTCAGATACTCTTTCCGTTCGTCGCTTTTTTCATTCTTTCTGCTTTATAGTTTATGAAAAAAATGCAGTTTTGTCAACTCTTACCTCCCTGTTTTTGCTTCTATTTTGATTCTAATTTCTTTTGTCTTTTGTTTTATTTATGATATAATAAAAGTAATGTTTTCAGCATTTATAACTTCTGAGGTGACAAACGAATGCAAAATTACGAAAGTATTACTCTGAAAGAAGAACTTCATATCCGTAAGATTTATTCGATTCACTATTTTGAATATATGAAAGACTATGTTTTCGACGGGGAATCCCATGATTTCTGGGAATTTGTATTTGTGGACAGCGGCAATCTTTTTGTGACTGCCGGTGATCAGGAAGTTCTTCTTGCTTCTAACGAAATGATTTTTCATAAACCGAACGAATTTCACGCACTGCGCGGAGACGGGGAAACTTCCCCGAATCTGGTTGTGGTTTCTTTTGAATGCACGAATCCCTGCATGAAGTTTTTCGAGAACCGCAGAGTCTCTCTGAATCAGAACGAACGGTTCTATCTGGGACAGATCATCGCAGAGACCAGAAAAACCTTCTATACACCGTTAAATAACCCAAATATCTGTCTGCTCGAACGCAACTCCGTTCATGATTTTGGCAGTGAACAGATTATTTTTCTATCTCTGGAAATGCTCCTGATCAACCTGCAGCGCCGCTACAGCAACCCGACTGCCATCAGTCCGGTTGCCAGCCAGCCCTTCAGCGATCACCCGATGATCCATAAAGATACCGATGTACTCTTTCAGGAAATCGTACAATACCTGCAGCGGAACCTTTCCGAACACCTGACGGTAATTCAGATCTGTAAAGAAAACTCGGTAGGGCGCTCCCAACTCCAGAAAATGTTTCACGAAAAAACCGGCTGCGGTGTCATCGACTACTTCTGCCGCCTGAAAATCGAAACCGCCCAAAAAATGATCCGCCAGAAAAGATTTAACTACACACAGATTTCCGACATGCTAGGCTATTCCTCTTACCAGTACTTCTCCCTCCAATTCAAGAAGTTCACCCGCATGACCCCATCGGAATACGCCTCATCCGTGAAAAACTTTTCGGGCACAGAATAACGACTCCCCCCCAACCTACACGACGTGGCTTCTGCCACCCATAATTCGTGTAGGTAACAAATAACATATATTAATAAAAAGCAAACAAAAGGGAAGACATTCACACCAAACCGAATGCCTTCCCTTTTTCACACCACTCTTTCCCCCGTTGCAACAAAACAGCGGCAGGTGGCTACCTGCCGCGTCCGTCTTGTTCCAACTATTTTACTCTCTTCTCAATCTCCCGATTCACTCTCTTCCTCATCTCCACCAGATAAGAAACACTTCTCGGATAAGACGCAAACTCCACTTTCTCTCCACCTTCCGGTTCGATGCAGCTCATAACCACATCTCTTCCCGCAAGTTCCTCCAGATAATTCATCGCGCAGAGATCGCTCATTGCCTCATCCATCAACATGATACGCAGAGATTCCTCCGGCTCTCCATCAGCTCCCGGATATACCAGGAACGGGTCTCCGGACGGGAATGCACCGGCTGCATCGGTGCAGCGATACGGATCAATTGGGAAAATAGAATGTTCTGCATTGTAGAAGTTATATCCCCAGTGCAGGAAACCATCCAGCTGATATTTATACATCTGAGTTCCCAGGATTCTGGTACGATAACCCGGCTGTACGATGAAACGGTTGGTTACATCCACATACTGACCGGTGCAGTAATAGCCCCACAGCTTCTCCGGACGTTTTTCCAGGAATGGCTGAATGTGGTTGACTGCACATACCGGCTGAGATACCAGACCTTTTTCATAGAATTCGTAATCAGACAGCGCATCCATCATCTGATAACCTTCCAGATCTTTTTCCACAACCTCTTTCGCTGCTTTATAAGAATCAAACTGCTCCTGAGAAGGCTCATCGGAGATATGGAAATATGTCACCTCAGAGATTCCCAGTTTCACCAGTTCCGGTTTCAGTGCTGCCAGGAACTGATGCAGGAATTCACTGTATTCTTTTCCTGCCGCCTCGGTATCCCATCCGAACAGCTGTACCATTTTTCCTTCCTTTTCCCCCATTACTTTCGGAGCCATCGTTGCTCCCCACTGGCTGAACAGATGAGAAATTTCATAATATTTGATACCACAGCGTTTGCACATGTCTACCCAGCGCTCGAACTTATCGAACCCGAAAGTGTATCCGTCTTCTGTCACATGTACATCCACCAGCTGTACCGTCCGTCTTTCTCCACCGATGGCAGTATCCAGAGGTGGGGTAAATACCGGTGTCAGCAGCATGTTACATTTTCTCTTTACGGCTGTGCGCACAAAGTTTTCCACGATCTTCCAGTGCTCTTCACTGAACACTTCCACGCCGTAATAATTTGCCAGACAGTCAGAATGGAACCACTCGGTATGCGGTACTGCCATCTGCGGAAGTTCTGCATCCACTACATGGATCATCTCGATCGTACTTCCCAGAACTTCACCTTCC
Organism: Blautia faecicola; assembly: GCF_004123145.1. NCBI lineage: Bacteria > Bacillati > Bacillota > Clostridia > Lachnospirales > Lachnospiraceae > Blautia > Blautia faecicola. Next base: position 2,467,757 of record NZ_SDKC01000001.1, read on the forward strand.
ACTACCATATCCACTTTTACCGTGTGATCTCCGGCAGTCAATCCAGTGGTATCCACATCGATCCACAGGCTCTTCCACTGTCCGCTGATCAGTTCCACGCCCCACGGCTGGATATCGCTCAGCAAATCCGGATACAGACCCGGTTTGGTGGTCAGATAATCATCATCTGCCACCATATGTGCCGGATATTCACACGGAACCAGGCGAACACTTCTCACACGTACCTGTTCTTTGTCATCGGATGTCACCTGCACCTGTGCTCTTCCTTTTCTCTGACCACTCCAATAGTACGCCATCTGGAAAGATACCGTCTCTTTTTTCAGTGCAGTGATTACGTCTTCCATGCCTTCTCCACTCGGCTCCTGATCCGGGAACACTTTTTCCAGAGAAGTGATTTTTTTAATTTTTAAAAGTTCCATAGCTGCCCCCTTACATTTTTGTTCTTATATTTATTAACCTTTAATACCACTCAGTGCGATACCTTCCACGAACTGTTTCTGTAAGAATACATACATAATGAACGGGAAGATAAAGGATACTGTTGCACCTGCCATGATCAGACCATAGTTTGTCTGATACTGTGTCTTTAACAGTGACAGTGCTACCGTCAGGGTATACATATCAGAGTTTGATGTGGATACCAGCGGCCACAGGAAATCATTCCAGGAAGTTACAAAGGTAAATACGACCAGTGAAATCAGTACCGGTTTGATCAGCGGAATAACGATCTGGATAAAGATCCGGTATTCCGGGCATCCGTCTACTTTCGCAGCTTCGAGCAGTTCATCCGGCACGGTGTCCATAAACTGACGGATCAGGAAAACACCGAATGCGTTCAGGATGACAACGATCAGAGCAAAGTAGGTATTGGTCAGTCCTGCTTTGTTCATCATGATAAATACAGGAATCATCGTTACCTGTCCCGGAATCATCAGTGTCAGCAGATAGATCCGGAAGATCGCATTGCTTCCCGGGAATTTTTTCTTTGCAAATCCATAGGCTGCCATGGATGCAATGATACAGTTGAACAGACAGGAACAGAATACAACGATCACACTGTTGGTCAGTGCACAGATAAATCCTGTCTTTTTCAGTACATAGTTAAAGTTTGTAAAATCGCTGAAATTAATATCGCTCCAGTGCAGCATCAGTGTGGTGGACTGCGTAAATGACATGATTGCCATGTAGATAAAAGGTGCGATACAGATAGCCGCAAAGACTAACAAAATCAGTAATCCAAGGACGGAAAAGACGGTCCATTTCTGTTTTTTCTTCATGTCTATTTCGCCTCCTTTTTCTCTTTAAAGAACAGGTCTTCCACTACATTGATAATGATGATCATCACTAACAGGAACATAGCCATTGCACACGCATAACCCATCTTGTACTGTTTGAATGCTGCATTGTAGATACCCATAACCAGAGTGACACTGGAATGACCAGGGCCGCCGCCTGTCATCAGGTAAGCCAGGTCGAATACCTGGAAGGACCAGATAATACCCAGAGTAACTACCAGATAAGTGATCGGTTTTAATACCGGAAGGGTAATCTTTGTAAACTGCTGCAGTGGAGTTGCTCCATCCACTCTTGCTGCCTCATACAGGTCTTTCTGGATTCCCATGATACCTGCATAGTAAATAACCAGGAAATATCCTACGTTTTTCCATACCGCTACGATACAGATACTTAACAGGGATGTCTGTGTGCTTCCCAGCCAGTTCACAGAAGAAATATGGAAGAAATTCAGAATGTTATTCAGAAATCCGCCATCTGTGTTCAGGATGATTCTCCATACCGTACCTGCGGTAACTGCAGATGCGATAACCGGAATGAACATAACGCTTCGTAAAAATTCACCTTTTTTATTCTGTATCTTTGCTGCCAGAAATGCTGCAAATGCCAGTGCCAGGATCGTCTGAACCGGAACAGTCATAAGTACATATAACAGCGTGTTCTTCGCTGCATCGGTTACATAGCTGTCTTTAAACATCTTAATGTAGTTATCAAGTCCTACAAATTTCGGCGAATTCATAATGTTGTACTCTGTGAAGCTGAAATAGCCGGACATGAAAATCGGAATGATACAAAAAATCAGAATCAATACAAAACTCGGGAGAATATAAATAATTCCCTGTACTGCCTCTTTTGTTTTTCTTGACATGTCGTTCTCCTTTTTATCTTTTTACCCCATTGAACATTTATAAAAGGGACGGTACATACCCCTATGCACCATCCCCCTCTATTACCAACCTTCTCCAACTACAATTTCAACGATTATTTCAGGTTGGAATCATAGTATTCTGTTGTATTTTTCAGAACTTCTTCTGGAGTCAGTTCACCAAGCATCATGGACTGCAGGTTTTTGTACAGTGTATCGTACATGGAACTTGCACCTTTGAATACAGGCAGGGACTGGAATTTGTCTGTCTGGTTTGTGAACAGGTCTTCAAATCTTTCATCTCCGCTGTAAGTATCGTCTGCTGTGATTGGTGGCTGTTCGGATACTCTCTCATGGAAATCTGCCATTACATCTTTGCTGGTCACGTATTTCATAAGTTTTGCGGCAAGATCTTTGTTTTTGCATTTGTTAAACAGTACCAGGCTGTCAGATGCTACGAATGTTTTTGTATCTTCCGGACCGGACAGAATGGAGAAATCCCAGTTGATTCCATCTACTCTTGCCAGGTTACTGGATGCTACAACTGTCATAGCAGCTTCGCCGTTTTTGAATGGTTCCAGAGCATCGTCTACAGAAGTTGTGGTATCCGGCAGAAGACCTTCGTCTTTCATGTCTTTCAGGAACTGTGTAGCTTCCAAACCTGCATCGGTATCGATGGTCAGGTTTCCGTCATCATCAACGATGGATGCGCCTGCACCCCAGAAATATGGCCAGTAAACTTCGTTCAGTGCACCGTAGTGTGTGCTTCCCCATGTTGCAGCCAGCGGAGCAACATCCGGATTGCTTTCTTTTACCGCTTCGCATGCAGCTTTCAGTTCATCCCAGTTAGTCGGAACAGAATCGATACCTGCGTCTTTCAGGATATCCATGTTTGCAGCCAGAACTCGTGGGTTACCAACTACTACAGGCAATGCATACTGTCCACCCTGGATATTACCCAGATCATAATAGATATAATTTGCTTTCTCATCATCGGTGAAATATTCATCGATGTCTGCCAGCGCTCCCATGTCGATGTAGTCATAGAACATTTCCATGTACAGATATCCGACATCCGGACCATCGTTGGAGTTTACACCGGTCAAGTATTTCTCTTCGTAGTTATCCCACGGGATAATCTCTACGTTTACTTCACAGTTATTCTCTTCTTCGAAAGCATCCATTTTCTCGTTCCAGAATTCTTCATCTGTTACTTCTCCGTCAGCAGATGCGAATGTCGGGAACCAGAAGGTCAGTTTGTCTTTTCCGCCTGAGGAAGAGGAAGATGAATCACTGCTTCCTGAACTTCCACCACAGCCTGCCAGCATACCTGCTGCCATAGTTGCTGCCAGTAAACACGCTACTACTTTTTTCTTGTTCATACTTTTTTCCTCCTTCGTTCTTTTCCACAATCATTTGTGGAATCTTTCCTTTCTTTTGACAAAAGTATATCGTCTTTGTCCGACAGAAGCTATATAGAATCGTCCAGTTTTCACATAAAATCGTCCTGCAATCTCATAAAAAACAGCACAATAACCTAACAGCCTCTTCTTTTATGAAAAAAGAAAGGCCACAGTGCCTTTTTCTGTGACCTCTTTGTCTTCTTTATTCTAATTGAATTATCGTTTTTTGTCAATCCCGTACAGATTGTATACAACAAATCGCCTGGGAGGAAATCCCCTGCATTGTTCCTGTAAATCCAAGTCCTTCTTCTGTGGTTGCCTTGATATTCACCTGATCTTCGGAAAGTTCCAGTGCATCTGCCACATTTTTGATCATCTGATCGATGTGTGGAAGAAGTTTTGGCTTCTGTGCGATGATCGTGGCATCAATATTTACAATCTGATATCCCTTTTCTTTTAATAAAGCTCCCACTTTCTGCAATAACAGGATACTTGAGATTCCTTTATACTGCGGATCCGTGTCCGGAAAATGTCTTCCGATATCCCGCAGGGCAGCTGCACCGAGAAGTGCATCCATGATCGCATGGACAACCACATCCGCATCCGAATGTCCCAGAAGTCCCAGCTCCCACGGTATCTTCACACCGCCAAGGATCAGATCCCGTCCTTCCGTCAGTTTATGTACATCATATCCCATTCCTACCCGTACCATATCTGTTCCTCTCTTTCTTTTTTCTATATTCTCACAGCCTCAGATACCCGATGTCTCCGAGAATACATTTTTTCTTATTCAACACACTTTCTTCTTATTATATATCCTGACCATCAGAATCATATTCTCTGTCTGTCATGATACCTTATTTTCCCCTGCTTTGCAACAGGGCACTCCAGGTCTTTTTCCCTACAATGCCATCTGCTGACAGCCCTTTGGTCTTCTGAAAATGCCGGATATTCTGTTCGGTCTTTTCTCCGAAAATCCCGTCTGCCTGACCGCCTCCGCTCCACACATTCAGATAGAGGGACAGCCGCTTCTGAATCCATCGTGTGAGTTCTCCTTTTGCACCTTTTCGAACCGTGGGGCAGCCCTCCACTGTCCGCTTACCTGCAATTCCGTCTGCGGTACCCGGCTGATAGTCCTGTCGGATCAGTTCTCTTTGCAACGCCAGGATCCATTCTTTCTGCGTGCTGTCTGCCGTCAGTGTTTTCACCTCTGTATGCGGAGTCTCCTCTCCGGAAGATGCCTGTTTTCCGGTGGATGTACCCGATCCCGTCCAGGTTGCCTGAAAGGCGTAGATATTTTCATACTGTTTCCGCAGACGTTCGGAGGTACTTCCCCAGTCCGGCAGTTGAAAATGTGGTTTATCCACAATGGATTTCCAGTCTCCGCCCCACTCCAGTCCCAGTGATTTTCCGATAGCTCCCACTCTCTGAAAATAGTTTCCTGATTCGTTATAGGCTCCTTTTCCGTCCTTCCGGTATACATCGAACGCCACTCCCCACTGGTGCATGGAGCGATAGGTGCTTCCCGGCGCATTGGTTACGACCGGTCCCGGCTTGGTTCTCCCCTGGGCATACAGCCGGTTTTGTTCCTGTACCGTCCGAAAACACTCTCCGATCCCGATCGGGCATCCCTGTTTTTCACAGGCTGCCATCAGTTCTTTTGCCAGTTTCTGTAACCGTGGATGACATTTGGTCAGATCCCGTCCCATTTTTCTTCTTTCTCCTGAACGTTTCTCTCCGGTTATTCTATGCAGACACAGGACTTTTTGCTCCTTCGCATATTTCCTGTAATTGTTGTATTTTTCTGTACTTTTCCCTCTTTTAAAATTTTTTTAATTTTTTTCAAAAAAACGCTTGACTTTTTCCTATCAGTTTTATATAATCGTAGAGCAGGTTGCGGTTGGCAACCACGAAAAATGGCGAGATAGCTCAGTTGGCTAGAGCACACGGTTCATACCCGTGGTGTCGAGGGTTCGAATCCCCCTCTCGCTACTTCAACAACTGGATATCAGTGTTGACCCTGGAATCTTAGCTCAGCTGGGAGAGCATCTGCCTTACAAGCAGAGGGTCACAGGTTCGAGCCCTGTAGGTTCCACTTCTTCTTCGGAAGGCAATTTCATATGGCGAGATAGCTCAGTTGGCTAGAGCACACGGTTCATACCCGTGGTGTCGAGGGTTCGAATCCCCCTCTCGCTACTTTAAAGAAACGTTAGTGACGTTTCTTTTTTTTACATATATATCGAATTGATCCGGTAAATCGATTTTGATTCCGTGGGAATCGCTTCACTCCCACTATATAATTTTCTTTATGTTTTATGAGCATGCACTTATATGACCGGCCTGTTTTTCAAAGCTCATCTTTTTTTCAGAAAGGAGTTTCGTCTATGCCCAATTTGCAGGTCAATATGACCAAAGACCCCATTTTAAAATCCCTCGTGATTTTCGCTCTTCCTATTTTATTTTCCAACATTTTTCAGCAGTTATACAATACGATCGATATTATGATCGTCGGTAACTTCCTTGGGGACAGTTCTCTTGCCGCGATCGGTGCTTCGTCTTCGATCTATGAGCTGCTGCTTGGATTCTGTTTCGGTGTCGGAAACGGACTGAGCATCGTTGTCTCCCGTTATTTCGGACAGGGCGATAAGACTCTGCTGAAAAAATCCGTAGCCGGAGCCATCACCATCGGACTGATCCTGACCGTGATCCTTATGACGTTTTCTTCCGTTGGGCTGTATCCGCTGATGCGCGCCTTAAAAACACCGGAAAATATTCTGGTGGAATCACATTCCTATGTATCCACTCTGACTACTTTTATCGGTGTTATGTTCGCCTACAATCTGCTGTCAGGACTTTTACGTGGAATCGGAAACAGCTTTATGCCGCTGATCTTCCTGATTATTTCTTCCCTGACCAACATCATGCTGGATCTTTTATTTATCACACGGTTCCAGATGGGCATCCGCGGTGCTGCCGTTGCGACAGTCATCGCACAGGGATTTTCCGTTATCCTCTGTCTGATCTATATCATCCGGAAAACACCAATCCTGGTTCCGGAACGACAGCATTTTGCGGTCGGCAAAAAACTTTACCGCGAACTTGCTACCCAGGGACTTTCCATGGGCTTTATGAACGCAGTGGTTTCCTCCGGAACCGTCATTTTACAGAGTGCGATCAACAGCCTTGGCGAAGTGTATATCGCCTGCCAGGCAACGGCAAGAAAGTTGAATTCCTTCTGCCTGATGCCGGTCAGCACGATCGGAGCTTCCATGTCCACCTTTGTCTCTCAGAACCGTGGTGCCGGAAACAAAGACCGGATCCGCAAAGGGATACGCACCGCCTGCATCATGGATGTCTGCTGGGGTGTCACAGCGATGATCATTCTGTTTTTCTTCGCCTGCAATCTGGTTACCCTGTTTGGATCCACGCAGGATGTGATTCTGGATAACGCAGCCCTGTACCTGCGGTTTACCGCCCCGTTCTATGCAGTGCTCGGTATCCTGTTCAATATGAGAAACTCTCTGCAGGCACTCGGTGAGAAGACCAAACCGCTGATTTCCAGTTTTATGGAATGTGCCGGAAAAATTATTTTTGCCCTGTTTATTATCCCGGCGATGGGGTACTGGGGCGTCATCATCTGCGAACCGCTGATCTGGTGTTTCATGACCGCACAGCTGGTTTACTGTTATCTGCATGTGCCGTATTTGAAGAAAGAAAATTAAAAAAAGCGGGAAACAAATGGAACTCTTCTGATTGTACCATTTGTTTCCCGTTTTTTTCTTTCTCTAGAGCGTGTCTGAAAAAGGCTTTTCGTGAGCTGCGAGTCCCAGTTTGTGGGAGATTTTATCCGAATGAGGGCGGCGTAGCGGGCTACGGCAACCGAATAAGGGTAAAATATACCGCAAAGTGGGGCTTGCAGATTGCGAAAATGATTTTTCAGACACGCTCTAACGCTCTCCGGCTTTATCCTCTGTCATTTACAAAATCTGTCGCATCGTCAGTCTCTTACAGACATTCCTCGATTTCTTTATTTATCCGTTCCCGCAGCTCCAGTAAAAAGGCTGCATTTCTCGGATAATCAGAGAATGTGATCTTCATACCCGCCATTTTTTCAATTAATGTATGCACATACTCTTTTCCTTTGTATGTTTCCAGCTGCTTCAATGCCCGGTAATCGTTCAGTCCTTCTTCAAGTACCAGGAATCTCAGAGACTCTACGGCATCTCCGTCCTCTCCCGGATAAACCAGGAAGGAATCTCCAGACGGGAAAGCATCGTCCGCATCGGTCACCCGGTATGGATCGATGTGGCGGATGGAATACTGGCTGTTGTAGTAGTTGTATCCCCAGTGCAGGAATCCTTCGATCTCATACAGATACATCTGCACCCCAAGGATCCGGTTACGGTAGGACGGCTGTGCAAAGAAACGGTTGCTCACTTCCAGATATTCCCCGCTGCAGTAATACACCCACGGATGTTCAAATCCCGCATCCAGGAATTCATGGATATGCTCGTTCGTCGGCACCGGATACGATACGATTCCTTTCTTATAAAAGGGCAGCGTACTCAGTGCATCCAGGATCGGATAATCCTTCAGTTCCTCCCGCACCATCTCTCTGGCAATCTTATACGTCTCAATATTTCCGGCATTCGGTTCATCCGAAATATGAAAATACGTCTGTTTTTCAATGCCCAGTCTTTCCAGTTCTTTCGTAAGTTCCGGAAGAAATGCTTTTAAAAATGTCCGGTATTCCGCACTGTCTGCTTTTGTCCCCCAGCCGAACAGACGGGTCTCTTTTTCATTTTCCACCGCTACCACTTTCGGTGCGTATTTTGCTCCCCACTGGCTGAACAGATGTCCCATCTCGAGCCAGGTAAATCCGCTCTCTTTCGCAAGTGCGATCCAGCGTTCCAGTTTTTCGAATCCAAAGGTAAAGGATTCCCCATGTTTCCATACATCCACCAGTTGTACCGTTGTCCGCTCATTTCCGATCAGCGTATCCAGTGGCAGGGTAAACAGCGGGGTGAGGATCATATTTACCCCACGTTTTGTAGCTGCGCGCATAAAGTTTCCGACGATTTTCCAGTAGTCTTCACTGAACACCGGAACCTTGTAATAATCTGCCAGACAGTCACTGTAAAACCATTCCGTGTGGATCAGATCCAGTGCGGGCAGTTCACACGGAACCACATGGATCTCCACGGCTGCCTCTTTGACGATCTCTCCCTGCAACGTCTCCAGCTGTAATACGACCGTTCCATTTTTCACCGCAGATCCCTTCGGAATTTCCAGATCGATCCAGAGGCTTCTCCAGTAAAACGGGATCAGCTGGATCGTCTCTCCCATCGCTTCCAGCGGATCCGGGTACAACCCCGGCTCAGTGGTCAGATAATCCGAATCGTATTCTCCATATGCCGGATAAGCGGACGGAACGTAACCCACTTTTCGGATCTTCACCCGGATGCCTTCCGGCGCCTGCACGCGTACCCGTACGCTTGGATTCTTGGTTGCCTGCACCATCATCTGAGAGGAATAATACGGTTTGCGATAGCGGTAAGCCATCTGGAAAGAAACCGTTTCTCCTTCCATTCCGCTCAGTTCATATACACGCGGACAACTCAACGGCTCCTTTTTCATAAAAATTTTCTGCAAAGAATCGACCGGCACCCACTCGATCTGGCTGCTCTCGATTACACTTAACTGTTTTCCCATATTCTGTGTCTCCTTCGCCCTTTTTCTCTATCATAACCCAGCGGACAACAGTTTTCGCTATAGAATTATCCACCGGAGTTATAAAATTGTCCTCTGACGGCGGTAGTTTTTATTTTGATTATCGCGGCAGTCGCCAAGATCTCATGCAAGCATAAACTTTGGCTCGTTGCTCGCGTAAATCAAAAAAAGAGACTGCCGCTTCATGTAAAGCAGTCTCCCTTTATGTAATTTTATCCCTGTAATCCGTTTGCCTGGCGGATCATATCTTCGATGACGATATCGTAGATCTCACCGATGGTGTTGCAGTAAGCCAGCACTTTCCATGGTTCGTTGGTGTGGAAATGGATCTTTACCAGATCTTCATCTCCTGCCACGATCAGGCTGTTGCCTTCATAATGTTCTGTGATATATTCGGATATGGCATCCTCGTCCAGATCTTCGTCTCTTCGGTCGATCAGAAGCTGTGTGTCATAGCGGTATGCAAACTGATCGTCTTCTGCGTCAATTGAATGTACTCCCATTGTTTCTACCTCCCTATTCTGTATACTGAATCGTTATTTCTATTTTACCATAAAATACGAATGTGTCCACAGATTTCTTCATTCATCTATTTTCCCTTTTTCTTATCTGTCCTCTTTTTATTCATCTTCCTTTACATAAAATCCATAACCGCCTTCCACCGGCATCGATTTTACTTTCATATCTTCAATCCAGATACACGTTCGGTTCTGTAAAAATAAGATCAGCTGATCGATATCGGCTTCTTCTCCTTCTACTTCCATCTCCACGCTACTATCATACAGGTTCCGTACCCATCCGTTCAGTCCTAGCTCTTCTGCTTTCTGTACCGCATAATAACGAAATCCTACGCCCTGGACGCGTCCGTAAAAATAAATATGTTTTCTGATCTTTGTTTCCTGTTCCATTCCTTTTTCCTCACAATTTTGCAATTTCTTCTGCGATATCCTCTATACTTCTTTTATCTGTATCAATTTTCACTGTTGACAGCCTGTTATAACAGGCAAGTCGTTCTATGCTTCGATCCAGTATATCCTCCGTCCTTTTTCCCTCTTCGATATCTTTTTTCAGTCGTTCCCGTAATTCACTTTCCTTTGCTGTTAAAGATATTGTCCTGATTTTACAATCCGTTTTATTTAGTTGTTCTACAATATAATCTATAATCTCCTGCTGATGCATTACCCAGCAAAGGATTATATTGTCATAAACGGAGCATTGTATAAACTGATTCAATAAAAAACAGATATTTTCTAAAACCATTTTCTTAGTCTCTTCCGTGACCCAGAACGGATCAGCATCCCAGCACCAGTCACCGTCTAAAAATACACTGTTTGGTAACTTTCTCTTCAATTGCTGACAAACTGTAGTTTTTCCGACTCCCATCGTTCCGCCAACTAAATATACATTCTTCACACTATAACACCTCCCGTTTGTCTCATTTTATTATATCGTGATCCGCACATTCCGTGCTTTCCGCTGCTTCGCAGCTATCACGATCGCCATTCGCCGCTCCCGATGAATAAGCTGCGCTTATTCCCGCTCGCTAACGCTCATTATATCATACAGACAGCAAAAAGACTGCCCAGCTGGTACTTTTACCGGGCAGTCTTTTTGCTTTTATTTACTTTTAAGGAATGTTTTTGTCAGGGTTTCTTCCTATTTAAAATATGCAACACCGGATTCGAAGATCTTGATATCCTGTTCTCCGTAGATGTTCATGGCTACGGCATCGCCGCGGCGTTCGCTGTGAGCCATCTTTCCAAGTACACGACCATCCGGGCTTGTGATTCCTTCAATAGCTGCGTAGGAACCGTTGACGTTCCATTCTTCATCCATGGATACGTTTCCATTCAGATCACAGTACTGGGTTGCTACCTGACCGTTTGCGAAGAGTTTATCGATCCACTCTTTGCTTGCCACGAAACGGCCCTCTCCATGAGATGCCGGGTTGACATATACTTTGCCAAGTTCTGCCTGTGCCAGCCATGGGGATTTGTTGGTTACTACTTTGGTGTAAACCATCTTGGAAATATGTCTGCCGATGGTATTGTAAGTCAGTGTCGGTGAATCTGCAGTCTGTCCTACGATCTCGCCATAAGGAACCAGTCCCAGTTTGATCAAAGCCTGGAATCCGTTACAGATACCAAGTGCCAGACCATCTCTCTCATTCAACAGTTTTGTTACGGCTTCTTTGATCTTCGCATTCTGGAAAGCAGTTGCAAAGAATTTTGCGGAACCATCCGGTTCGTCACCAGCAGAGAATCCGCCTGGGAACATGATGATCTGTGCCTGATTGATCGCTTCCTCGAAGATTGCTACAGAATCACGGATATCTTCTGCCGTCAGGTTCTTGAATACTCTTGTGATCACGTTCGCACCGGCACGTTCAAATGCCTTCGCACTGTCGTACTCACAGTTTGTACCCGGGAATACCGGAATAAATACGGTCGGGCGTGCTACTTTATGTTTGCATACATGGATGCTGTCTGCTTTGTACAGCGGGCTTTCCACTTTCTCCATGTTGTCGGTTCCTTTTGTTTTGAAGACTTTCTCCAGAGTTCCGGTCCATGCATCCAGTGCTTCTTTCATGGAAATTTCCATGCCGTCTTTGTATGTGAATTTTGCATCGTCTGTTACTTCACCGATCACGGTATACGTTACAGACAGTTCTCCGACTTTATCAGCCGGTACTTCGCAGATGATATCACCAAATCCCGGTGCAAACAGATCTCTCTCGTCCAGATTGTGTTCAATCTTCACACCCAGCTGATTACCGAATGCCATCTTGCTGACTGCTGCTGCGATACCATGACGATCCAGTGCATAAGCGGAAAGCACTTTGCCATCCAGGATATCCTGATGCAGTTTTCCGTACTGATCCATAGTTGCTGCATAATCCGGCAGATCATAGCTGTCTTTCGGCAGACGGATCCATACCAGTCTGCTTCCTGCCTTTTTCAGTTCCGGTGTGATAATATCCTGTTTCTTAGCCACATCTACCGCAAAGGAAACCAGTGTCGGCGGAACATCAATATCGTTGAAGGTTCCGGACATACTGTCCTTTCCACCGATAGATGGAAGGCCAAATCCCATCTGTGCCGCATATGCACCGAGCAACGCTGCAAATGGCTGACTCCAACGTTCCGGATCCTCTGTCATTCGGCGGAAGTATTCCTGGAAGGTGAAACGGATCTTGGAGTAATCTCCGCCGTTCGCTACGATGCGTGCAATAGATTCTACAACTGCATAAACTGCACCGTGATATGGGCTCCAGCTGGATACATATGGATCAAATCCGTAGCTCATCATAGTCACAGTATCTGTTTTTCCGTTCATTACCGGAACCTTAGCGACCATAGCCTGAGTTTCTGTCAGCTGATATTTACCACCATATGGCATAAATACGCTTCCTGCTCCGATGGATCCGTCAAACATCTCCACCAGACCTTTCTGGGAACAGGTATTCAGATCTGCCAGCATAGACAGCCATGCTGCTTTTGTATCTGCAGGCGCTTTTTCTTCACGCTCCAGAACATTTCCCTCTTTATTCGGAATGTCTACCAGAACTTCTGTCTCCTGATGCGCACCGTTGGTATCCAGGAAAGCACGGGAAATATTAACAACTTCTTTTCCTCTCCAGTTCAGTACCAGACGCGGTTCTTCGGTAACAACGGCTACCACAACAGCCTCCAGGTTTTCTTCGTTAGCGTATTTCATGAATTCGTCAACATCTTTCGGATCTACAACAACTGCCATACGCTCCTGGGACTCGGAGATTGCGATCTCGGTTCCGTCCAGACCGGCGTATTTTTTCGGTACTTTATCCAGATTGATCTGCAGACCAGGTGCCAGTTCACCGATAGCTACGGATACACCGCCGGCACCGAAGTCGTTACATTTCTTGATCAGTTTACTTACTTCTTCTCTGCGGAACATACGCTGGATCTTACGTTCGGTCGGCGCATTTCCTTTCTGTACTTCGGCTCCGCACACTTCGATGGAAGCTTCGGTATGTACTTTGGAAGATCCGGTAGCACCACCGATACCGTCACGGCCGGTACGTCCGCCAAGCAGGATGATGATATCGCCCGGATCGGAATTCTCTCTCTTGACTGCACGTCTTGGAGCAGCGCCCATAACCGCACCGATCTCCATACGTTTTGCCACATAATTCGGATGATAGATTTCTTTTACATAACCGGTAGCCAGACCGATCTGGTTACCATAGGAGCTGTAACCGTGTGCAGCACCACGTACCAGTTTCTTCTGCGGCAGTTTTCCTTTCAGTGTCTCTTTAACAGAAACGGTAGGATCTGCGGCACCGGTCACACGCATTGCCTGGTATACATAGGTACGTCCTGACAGCGGGTCACGGATCGCACCACCAAGGCACGTAGCTGCGCCACCGAACGGTTCGATCTCGGTCGGATGGTTATGTGTTTCATTCTTAAAGTTGATGAGCCATTCTTCTTCTTTTCCATCCACATCGACCGGAACTACGATGGAGCAGGCATTAATCTCATCGGATTCTTCCTGATCCTGCAGTTTTCCTTCGGATTTCAGTTTCTTCATGGCAAGAAGTGCCAGATCCATCAGACAGATGAATTTGTCATCTCTTCCTTTGTACAGGACTTCTCTGTCTGCCAGATACTGTTCATACGTTTTTACAATCGGCTCTTTATAGTCACCGTCTTTGAAGGTTACTTTCTTAAGCTCTGTAGAGAAGGTGGTGTGACGGCAATGGTCAGACCAGTAAGTATCCAGCACACGGATCTCTGTCATGGAAGGATTTCTCTTCTCTTCATTTTTAAAATAATTCTGGATATGTTTGAAATCTTTGAATGTCATAGCCAGATTCAGGGAAGTATACAGCTCTTTCAGTGCTGCCTCTTCCATATCGATAAATCCGTCGAAGATTTTTACATCTGCCGGTTCTTCAAACTTTGTTACCAGTGTTTCCGGTTTTACCATTCCGGTCTCACGGGAATCTACCGGGTTGATGCAGTGATTCTTGATCGCTTCAAATTCTTCGTCGGAAACAGTTCCCTCGATTACATAAGTGGTTGCAGATTTGATGATCGGCTGCTCGTCCTCTTTCAGGAACTGTACACACTGTACGGCAGAATCCGCTCTCTGATCAAACTGACCCGGCAGGTATTCTACGGAAAATACTCTTGCTCCTTCTACCATCGGGATCTGCTCTTTATACAGCACGTCTACCGGCGGCTCGGAGAATACGCATGTACATGCTTTCTCGAACACCTCATCTGAAATATTTTCTACATCGTAACGAATATATACATGAACTGCTGTCACAGTCTTAATTCCAAGGTAGCTGCTGATCTCATGTTTTAATTCTTTTGCCTGTACCGCAAAATCAGGTTTCTTTTCCACATAAACACGTTTTACACTGCTCATCGTACACCTGTCCTTTCTCTGTCGCATCTGCAACTGACTTCTCTTCGGTCTTTTACACTATTAAAGGCACTGCTGGATCGCATCTCTCAGAGATCCAGTGTACCGTCACTATAAAAATACCACAGAAAATCTTATTAGTAAAATTAATAGATTTAATCTTTTTAATAAGCTTTTCTTATATTTATTGATTTTTTATAAAATACTGGATGCCATCCGCGGATTTTGTTATACTGAAAGCAGTTATAAGGAGGGCTTATCAAACATGATGGATATCAACTATGAATTGTACAAAGTATTTTACTATGTGGCGATCTCCCTGAGTTTTTCCGATGCTTCGAAACAGCTGTTTATCTCCCAGTCGGCCGTCAGCCAGTCGATCAAAGTGCTCGAAAAGAAACTGGGGATCACACTGTTTATCCGAAGCACCAAACGGGTACAGCTGACCCCGGAAGGCGAGACGCTGCTTCGCCACATCGAACCGGCAATGAACCTGATCAAGCGCGGGGAAGCGCAGCTCATGGAAGCCAGCAACTTAGGCGGCGGTCAGCTTCGCATCGGCGCCAGTGACACCATCTGCCGCTACTATCTGGTTCCGTTTTTAAACAAATTTCATAAAACCTACCCGAATGTCCACATCAAAGTGACCAACCAGACCTCTACCAAATGTGTGGATCTCCTCGAAATGGGACAGGTCGACCTGATCGTCACCAACTACCCGAACTCCCGGCTAAGCCACGGCGACCATATCCGGACGATCCATTCGTTCAAAGACTGCTTCATCGCAAGCTCCAGACACTACAAAGAACTGATGGGCAAAAAACTCCACCTGAAAGATCTCCTGGAATACCCGATCATGATGCTCGACCGCAAAAGCACCACCAGCGAATTCCTGCACCACCTCTTCCAGCAACACCAGCTGGACCTCGTCCCGGAAATCGAACTGGGCAGTAACGACCTCCTGATCGATCTTGCCCGCATCGGTCTCGGCATCGCCTTCGTCCCGGACTACTGCATACCCGACGATGGCGAACTCTTCCCCCTGGACATCCAGGAGGAACTCCCGGGCCGAACCCTCGTTATCGCCCACAACCCGCAGCTGCCGCTGACTAAAGCAGCGAAGGAATTCCTGAACATTCTCTAACTCAAAAAGGGAGCATCCGTTTTCCAACCGATGCTCCCTTTGTATCAATTATCTTTCCCAAAATTCTTTTAAAATTTTCCCAACCCCCTTTCGGTCACAAACCACATACTCCTCCCACTCCCGCGGAAACAACCCCTTATAATCCGGTGAGCAAAACCTCTCATCCAGCAGCAAAATCACCCCCCGGTCCTCCCGCGTCCGAATCACCCTCCCAGCGGACTGCAACACCTTATTCATCCCCGGAAACCGATACGCATAATCAAACCCGTTCTCCTGCTTTCCGTCATAAAACTGCTTCAAAATCTCCCTCTCATAACTCACCTGCGGAAGCCCCGTCCCCACGATCACAGCCCCCACAAGCCTCTCCCCAATGAGATCGATCCCCTCCGCAAAGATCCCTCCCATCACACAAAAGCCAAGCAGCGTCCCCGCACTGTCACTCTCAAACCGCTCCAGAAACGCCTCCCTCTCATCCTCCTGCATCGACGAACTCTGCAACAAAACCTCCGCCTCATCCGTCCCATACAATTCCTGATACCGTTCAAAAATATCCTCCATCATCCGGTACGACGGAAAGAAAATCATATAATTCCCCGTATGCGAAACCGCCACTGCATGAATATACTCCGCAATCTTCCCGTACTCCTCCGGTCCTCTCCGCGTGTACCGGCTGCTCACATCCCGTCCAAGGATCAGACACTTCTGCTCCTTCGCAAACGGTGTCTGCGCATAGATCGCATAATCATCACTGCGCCCGCTCAAAAGCTGTCGATAATACAGTACCGGAAGCAACGTCGCCGAAAAGAAAATCGTGCTTCGCCCCTTATCCATACAATTTTGCAGATTCTGCGCCGGATTCACACAGAACAGTTTCACCCGAAACCTTCCGTCCTCGTCATGCTGTGTATAAATCACATAATTCTCGTCGATCAGATCACAAGTATACAGAAAACTGCGCATCTCAAAATAAAAATCCAGAAGTTCCTTTCGAAGATTTCCATCCTCCAGCTCTTCCAGGTAATTTTCCATCTCCCCCATCACCGAAAGCAGTGCCAGTGAAAAATTCCCAACAGCCGGAAGGATCCGGTACGTCTCACACTCTCGCTTCCACTCTAGCATCTGCCGGTTGCACCGCTCCAGCGCTTTCTCAAGCTTTTTCCGGTACGGTTTCACCAGTTTTTTGATCTTCAGGATATCCTCCTTGTACAAAACCGCACTGTACATCTCCCGTCCACGTTCCACCAGGTTATGCGCCTCATCGATCAGAAATACATAATCCCCTTTGATCCCTTCCGCAAAAAATCTCCGCAGATATACCTGTGGATCAAACACATAATTATAGTCACAGATTACCCCATCTACCCAGTTGGCAAGATCCAGACTCATCTCATACGGGCAGACCTGATATTTTTCCGCGTAGGAAAGCAGCATCTCCCGGTCATAGATCTCTTCTTTCTCCAGAAGTTCAAATACCGCATCATTTACCCGTTCAAAATGTCCCTTGGCTCTCGCACATGCTGCCGGATTGCACTCCATGTTTTCACACACGCACAACTTTTCTTTTGCTGTGAGAAGCAGGGATTTCCACCGAAGTCCATGCTTTTTCAAAATCTCAAATGCCTCCCATGCAACCGTCCGGGTAATTGTTTTTGCCGTCAGATAAAAGATTTTTTCCGAGATTCCTTCTCCCACGGAACGCACGGCAGGATACAGACACGACATCGTTTTTCCCACACCGGTCGGTGCCTGGATAAACAGCTGTTTTTCCCGCAGGATCGTCCGGTAAACACCATGCACCAGATCTCGCTGCCCCTCCCGGTACGGGAAAGGGAATTCCAGCCCCGTCATGGATGCATTCCGTTCTTTTTTCCACTCCTGATACCGGTGCGCCCAGACATAGTAGGTATCGGCAAGTTTCTGAAACCAAATTTTCAGTTCCTGTGCATCAAACAGATAAGAAAACCGGCGGATCTCCTCTGTCTCCATATTGCAGTAAGTTATCTGCACTTCCATCTGTTCCTGCTGATTCTGTTCCGTATAGATTGCCGCATAGCATTTTGCCTGCGCGAGATGAACCAGCACCGGTTCTTCCACATACCGTAGATCCCGATGCACACCTTTGATCTCATCGACCATCACATGATCTTCTTTTTCCTCGATTCCGTCCGCACGCCCTTCCACCAGGATGTCAAGATCTTCATAGCAAAAGCGGTAACTGAGCGGCACTTCCGCCTGGTAAGCTGCTCCCATCTGTCTCTGGATCTTTTTATGGATCCTGGTTCCCTTCGCCAGTGACTCTTTGTCAGCCCACCCGCCTCTCCGGTTGTCGATATCTCCGGAACGCAGAATAAACTCTACAATATCTCTGACTGAAATCTTTACTTCTTCTTTTTCCATCCGCTCACCGCCTTTTTTTTTTCACATTTGTTTATTATACCGCACAATCCGTTTTTTGCCTACACCGACTCAGTCCCCGCATATACGAAAAAATCTTCCGCAGGAACCATCCCGGTTCTCCACGAAAGATTTTCTTTTCCCGCATATCAAATTTTTTCAGATGATGCACTTACGCAATCGCAAATTTCTGAATTGCCTTCTCGAATTCTTTGTCTTCTCCGTAACACTGAACGGTCAGTTCCTGTGTCAGATCCATGCTCATGATTCCGAGGATGGATTTTGCATCAATAATCACACGATTGTAGAAGATGTCAATATCAAAGTCACATTTTCCAGCCGCCTTCACAAATTCTTCCACTTCACTCGCCTCATTTAATTTGATTTTGCTTGTTTTCATATCTGGCATTATATCAATCCTTTCTGAAACTCGCGGTAACAAAATCTGTGTACCGGTATAGAATGTCGATACTCCCTTCTCCAACTGGTAGTACCACATATTTCGAGATTTGATTATCGCATCTGCTGCGAAATTTGTCAACTTTTTAATCTTCCCTATTTTATGCCGGTGGCGCACTACTTTTTGTGCTTTCTTTTACATTTTTCACCTGTTTTTTTGCTATTTGCACAGCATTTTCTCAGGTTTGAAATCGTTTACAATTCAGATTGAGCAATATTCTCTTGAAAATCAGCTTCTCTTTTTCAAATTTCGTCAAAAACAACATAAAAATTAAGGAACAGCATTTTCACACTGTTCCTCTGAAGGATTATCCAACGATTTTTTCCACCGCTTTATCCAGATATTCATTTTCCACCGCATGGAAGGCTCCCTTATCGGCAGCTTCCGCATACAACGGATTGATCGGCATCTTGCCGAGTACTTCAGTTCCGAGTTCTGCCACGATCTCATCGATATGGCTCTCACCGAATACGGAAATGTGTTTTCCACAGTCCGGACATACCAGGTAGCTGTAGTTTTCCACAACACCCAGCACATTGATTTTCATCATCTGTGCCATCTTGTAAGCTTTACGAACGATCATTTTTACCAGATCCTGCGGAGAAGATACGATTACGATACCTTCCACCGGCAGCGACTGGAAGACTGTCAGCGGTACATCACCGGTTCCCGGCGGCATATCTACGAACAGATAGTCCAGATCTCCCCAGATCACATCGGTCCAGAACTGTTTTACCATATTTGCCAGGATCGGTCCTCTCCAGATGACCGGTTCGTCTTCTCTCGGAAGCAGCAGGTTTACGGACATGACTTTGATGCCGTTCTTTGCCTCGATCGGATAGATACCGGCGTCCACTGCCTGTGCCGGACCTTTGACACCGTACATTTTCGGAATGGACGGTCCTGTGATATCCGCATCCAGAATACCTACTTTGTAACCCTTCTGTGCCATTCTATTAGCCAGAGATGCGGTAACGAAAGATTTACCAACACCGCCTTTGCCGCTGACGATACCAATCACATGTTTTACATTTGACTGACTGTTCATCTCTTCCAGCATGCTCTTTGGCTGTTTGCTTGGACATCCTTCACAGCTTTCTTTGCTGCAGGATGTACTGCTACATTCTTTTGCCATTGTTGTTTTTCCTCTTTTCTTTTTATTTCATAAAGCGATCGATTGCTTTGTTCAGTTCCTCGAGGGCCTCCATATCCCCGTCCTGAACTGCGTCCACAATACAATGCTGTATGTGATCCTGTAAAATCACTTTTCCGGTGTTATTGATTGCCGACTTTACTGCGGAAAGCTGGATCAGTACTTCCGAACAGTCTCTGCCTTCCTCCACCATCCGGCGAATGGATTCCAGATGACCGATGGCCCGCGACAGCCGGTTGATCACCGCTTTTGTGTTTTCATGGGAATGGGTATGACTGTGCTTGACAACCGTTCCATCTTCCAGTACATGTACATGCTCTCCCATCTGTTTCCTCCCATCCATACATTTCCCGATCAGATCTCGGAAAATGTATATCGCTGATGCATCCCGGAAAGATAGACATCAAAGACTATACTGCCATCTTTCTGAACGCTTTTTTCGTAAGTTCCTTCCTGTCCCCTGCATCGTTCCCGGATATAGCTTTCCGGATCTTCACACTGGATTTCCTCAAAAAACTGATCTCTGGAATGATTCAGCGGACACTGGTTTATAATTTCTCTGATGACTTCATATTGTTTCATCTATCGTCCCTCCCACATCGTTTTTATTATAACAATCTTTTGCAAAAAGAACAACACATCCGGAAGAAAAAGGAAGAAGAAAAAGTGAGAAAACTGTTGCCTTTCCAACCGTAAGGTTGTATCATAGCATACAAGAAATTAAAATACATTTAAGGTGATTTTAAATGCATTTTGACTCGTAACTGTGAAGGTACTGAGCATTTACGAAAGAAAAATAAATGAGTGATAAACAGCAGGAGGAAAAAGCACATGCAGCTTTTAGAAGAACGTATCTTAAAGGACGGAATTGTCAAACCGGGAAATGTTTTAAAGGTTGACAGTTTCTTAAATCACCAGATGGACATCGAATTTATCAACGAACTGGGAAAAGAGTTCAAACGCCGGTTCGCTGACGCACCGATCACAAAGATTCTTACCATCGAGGCTTCCGGTATCGGTATTGCCTGTCTGGTTGCCCAGTATTTCCATGTTCCGGTTGTTTTCGCAAAGAAAGCACAGAGCCTGAATCTGGACGGAGAGATGTTTACCTCCAAAGTAGAATCTTTTACACACAAGAAAGTATACGACGTTATCCTTTCCAAAAAGTTCCTCGGACCGGAAGATCATGTACTTCTGATCGATGACTTCCTGGCAAACGGATGCGCACTGATGGGACTGATCGATATCGTCAACAAATCCAGAGCTACCCTGGAGGGTGCCGGCATCGTCATCGAAAAAGGCTTCCAGGAAGGCGGAAAGAAGATCCGTGATATGGGTGTCCGCCTCGAGTCTCTGGCAATCGTGGATTCCATGACCGACGATTCCCTGACCTTCCGTCCGAACAACTAAAACAAAAAAGAACGTTCCGGTTCGACATTCGGAACGTTCTTTTTTTGTACGCAGTCAGCTCCCAATATCCTCTTCATCAAATTCCACTACCGTGTAATATCCGCGGTCGGTCTCTTTGATATCTTTTACAATCCCTTTTCGTGACTGTAATCTCTCATAACCCGGATAGTTTTTACTCATAGCGATCATCGGCTGGATCGTATAGTAATACGAGGTCGGCAGCACACTCTCTGTCACATCCACTTCCTGACCTACCGTCAGAAGTCCCTGGCGCTCCATCTTAAATTCCATATTTCTCATACACATTTCTCCTTTTCTGTTTTTATTATAATTTTCTCAGGGAAAAATACAAGTCAAACGCCCCTGTTTTTCCTGCATTTTTCGTATTTTTCAAAAAACGTAACAGGAAATTGTGAAAAATTTTGTCTTGCGAAACCAGAATTGCCATTATATAATGGGGTACGTGATTTAAACGACGGGTTCGAAACATTCTGGTTTCAACCCACAGCCAACCAAACATTCATAGAACAAAGGAGAACAAATATGGGTGGAATTTTTGGAGTTGCATCAAAAAGCAATTGTGTGTCTGATTTATTTTTTGGAACGGACTATCATTCTCATCTTGGTACACGCCGGGGTGGCATGGCAGTCTACGGCAAAGAAAGCGGATTCAACCGGGCGATCCACAATATCCAGAACGCTCCCTTCCGTACAAAATTTGAACGGGACGTGCAGGAATTAGAGGGTACTCTCGGTATCGGCTGTATCTCTGATACAGAACCGCAACCGCTTTTAGTTCAGTCTCATCTGGGAAGTTTTGCGATCACAACTGTTGGTAAGATCAATAATATGGACGAACTGGTAAAACGTTCTTTCGCCAACGGCTGCACACATTTTCTCGAAATGAGCGGCGGAGATATTAACGCTACAGAGATGGTGGCATCTCTCATCAATCAGAAATCTTCTCTGATCGAAGGCATTCGCTACGCGCAGGATGTTATTGAAGGATCTATGACCATGCTGGTTATGACTCCTGAAGGTATCTATGCGGCCAGAGACCGATTAGGCCGTACTCCACTGATCCTCGGAAAGAAAGAGGATGCGATCTGCGCTTCTTTTGAGAACTTTGCTTATTTTAATCTCGGTTACCATGACTACAAAGAACTGGGACCATCTGAGATTGTCTTCTTTACACCGGATGGTGTGGAAACTGTTTCTCCGGCAAAAAATGAAATGAAGATCTGCTCCTTCTTATGGGTCTACTATGGTTATCCGACCTCTTCCTACGAAGGAATCAACGTGGAACAGATGCGTTACAACTGCGGTGATATGCTTGCAAAACGTGACAATGTATCTGCCGATATCGTTGCAGGTGTTCCGGATTCCGGTACTGCACATGCCATCGGTTATGCCAACCGTTCCGGTATTCCGTTTGCCCGCCCATTTATCAAATATACCCCGACCTGGCCGCGTTCTTTTATGCCGGCACATCAGCGTCAGAGAGAGCAGATTGCTCACATGAAACTGATCCCGGTTCGTGAACTGATCAAAGACAAGAGCATGGTGCTGATCGACGACTCTATCGTGCGTGGTACACAGCTTGGTCAGACAACCCAGTTCCTGTACGAGAGCGGTGCGAAAGAAGTACATATCCGTCCGGCATGTCCGCCGTTATTATACGGATGTAAATACCTGAACTTCTCCCGTTCCAAATCCGAGATGGATCTGATCACTCGCCGTGTGATCCAGAAACGGGAAGGTACGGTGACGGAAGCGATTCTGGAAGATTACGCCAATCCGGATTCTCACAACTATCACGAAATGCTTGATGAAATCGGCAAACAGCTGAACTTTACTTCTCTTCGCTATCATCGTCTCGACGATATGGTGGCTTCCATCGGACTCGAACCATGCAAAGTTTGTACTTACTGCTTTGACGGAAAAGAATAAATAAAGCTTATACATAAAAATCCAGGCAGCTGGCTTTCACCGTTGCCTGGATTTTTGTTGCATTGTATATTCTCTTTATTTTTCCACCGGATATCCGCATTTTTTACAGTACTCTGCTCCGGGTTCAAGTTCTGCTCCACAGTTCGGGCAGGTACCTGCCGTTCTGACCGGCTGCTGATTCTGACTGCTGTTTGACGGATGATTCTCTCCAAAAAGCTCTTTTGCCTTATCTTTCAGATTATTTCCCACATCTTCCATTGTGGATTTGAAATCAAAACCGTTTGGATTCACCGATGTGCCATTCGGATTGGAACCGGAAGTCGGCCATACCGGCGGCGGTGTCTGGGCTGTGGTATTCCCGGTATAGTAGTAATAATCCCGCTGGCTTTCGGTCTGCTGTGGTGCGGTCTTTTCATAGGCGTCTGCGAAATTGTTCATCACATCACAGGCATAAAAGTACGATAAAAACGGAATATGCATCACAATCGTAAAGATCACCGGTGATTCGATATGCACGTTGTAGCGGTCACCTGCCTGATCCAGCCGGGATGCCAGCTGATACGTCCAGTACAGTCCGTAGATGCCACAGGTGATCCAGGAAAGGATCCATGCCACGATATAATTCTGCGTCATTTTCCGGTCATCTCTGCAAACCCAGTTGGTATCTTCCCCATACTGATACCAGAAAAAGATATGATACAGACCGCAGGTCACGAGCCCTAGCAGTGCACTGACCAGACCATTTCTTCTTTTTATTCTCATATACGTTCGTCTCCTCTGTCATGTTCTGTTATTTGATGCACTTATTATACCATCAATGAAAATCTCTCACAATGGCACAACCCCCTCAGAAAATGAATCTTCTCTTAATTTTTTCTTGTCCGTTTCTTATTTTACATCTATAATTACAGACAGGCTGATTTCAGTCGCAAAATCTGAACAGTAAAGGATATTTTATCTATGCATCTGGAAATCATTTTCAAAGATCCCAACCGGAAAAAAATATTTTTATCCAAAACAAAAACGTTATGCGCGGTCATCCTTTCCTACCATCTGCTGACCTGGTTTACCGGCTGTCCGTTCCGCTTCTTTTTCGGCATCTCCTGCCCCGGCTGTGGAATGACCCGCGCGCTTCTCGCCGCTCTGCGCCTGGACTTTGCCGCCGCATTTTCCTACCATCCGTTGTTTTTCCTGCTGCCGTTTTTCCTGCTGGGATATTATCTCGATCCCTGGATTAACTGGAGCCGTCACTATCTTCTTCTCGGATCTGTAGCTGCCCTCTTTGTGCTCACCTACCTGGTTCGCCTGCTGTTCCTTCACGATCCGGTTGTAACCTGGCATCCGGCTTCCGGAACCCTCTTAAAACCATTCTTTCATCTTTTAAACATAAAACTTCCGGGATAGATTTCTCCGTTATTTTCACTGAAATCCATCCCGGAAGTTTTTAAAATCCAATCATCTGTACAAGAAAAACCGCCCCCGCAGCTCCGACAGCCACAGTAAGCAATCCCCGTTTCATATACGCCAGCACAATCGCCACCACACAGCCGACAACTGCACTCACCTCAGATCCCGTACTGGAAAAAATCGCCGGAAAGGTCATCGCCGAAAGCACCGCATAGGGCACGTAATACAGAAACGACTGTACTCGTTTGTCATTAATCTTTTTTCGAAAAATTGCCATTGGAAGCATACGGATCACATAAGTTGTCAATGCCATCACAAACATACTGGCAATAATATACTTTGTACTCACCCTGCATTCTCCTCCTCATTTCTCGGAAATAACCATGCCGCAATCCCACTGACCAGAATCGTGATCAAAATGATCGCCCAGCCACCAGACAGATGTTTCAGCACAGGAAGACTGGAAAAAGCAACACTTGCTGCGATTGCCAAGATCACCGTGAACAGCACACTTTTTTGTTCTCTGGCCGGAGGAATGATAATGGCAATAAACATACCATACAAAGCAATTCCCATGGCACTGGATAATTTCTGCGGCATCAGCTGGGTGGCAGCACCACCCACAAAAGTCCCAAGCGTCCAGCCAACAACCGGCGTCAGAATCAGTCCGGCCATATAGGAGGCTGTTAATTCCCTGGGCTGCTGCATGGAAACCGCAAAAATCTCATCTGTGATTCCATAAGCGATCCCCAGTCTCTTCTTCATGGACATCTTACTTTCCACTTTCTGAGAAACAGACAGAGACATCAGAAAATAACGGATATTAATGATCAGCGTGGTCATGGCAATCTCAATCATAGAACTTCCGGCTACCATCAGATTCACCCCTGCAAACTGACCTGCACTGGTTACATTCGTCAGGGATATTAACACAGCTGTCCATAGCGGCAGGCCGGAACGAACCGCTGTAATTCCAAATGCCGCCGATACTGAAAAGTATCCCAAACAAATGGGAATTCCGTGACGAATTCCCTGTAAAAATTCACTCTTTTTCATTTTTCTCACCCTGTCCGCAACTGCTATCTGTCAGCCAAATTGCGAACACTTTCCCGTACAATTAATTCCGTGGGCAGTCTCATCCTGCCCACCGGCACCTCTTCTCCATAGATGCGCCGCATCAGAAGCCCAACTGCTTCTTTTCCCTTTTCTTCCGGCTTCTGCCGCACGGTCGTAAGCATCGGCCTGGAAAGTCTTGCATAAATATTATCATCGAAACCGCTTACCGACAGGTCTTCCGGCACAGAGATTCCTTGCGAATAAAAGATACTGATAGCTTCATTTGCCAGAAAATCCGAGGTAAAAAACGCCGCCGTGTACCCGCTTTCCTTCACGTTTTGTGCAAACTGCCGCAGCACTTCGTGTCGGTAATTATCATGTTGGGGAAGATAAAAATAATCATCTTTGTCAACCTCCAGCTTATGTTCTTCCATCGCTTTCTGCAGTCCGCGAAATCTATACAGATTACTTCCCATTGGAGGTTGCTGATCCCCAAAAAAGGCAATCTTTCGATGTCCCTGACCGATCAGATAAGAGGTCATCTCATACCCACCCTCATAGTCTTCTAATCCGATATTGTCAAATCCTTCTCCATAGGAATCCACAAAAACAATGGGAATGGGGATCTGATGTACCAGAGCGGTACAAAACTCTGCTTCACAGCCAAGCAGGATCGCACCTTCCAGATTGGAATTCTGCAGTACTTTTGCAAAACTCTCATTATCGTCTACCGTTCCGCAAACCATGGCGCGATCGTATTTGCGCAGTTCCCGGTCAATTCCCTCCAACAGGCTCCCACAAAAGGGATCCGTCAGCACATGTTTTTTCTTTCCAAGACAAATATAGACCGCTACCAGATGATGCTGCGGTTCCCCTCTGTTGTTTTTCTTTTCTTTCACATAATGATTACGGAGCAATGCCTCTTCGACACGTTGTCTGGTCTCCTGTGACATTTTTCTTGCGCGTCCATTTAACACATTGGAAACAGTTGTGGCACTGACCCCCAGCTGATCTGCAATTTCCTTAATCGTGATCATTTCTCTCATCCTTCTTCTCGTAAGGTATATGGAAAATCTACTTTCATATCCCGGAAATAATATTCCCGGTCTCTTTCTGTAATCTCGCGTATCACACGGCATGGGTTGCCCACGGCAACCACATTGGCAGGAATATCTCTCGTAACGATACTTCCCGCACCGATCACCGAATTCTCTCCGATCGTTACCCCCGGGAGCACAACAGAATTTGCTCCGATCCAGACCTTATTGCCAATGTGGATAGGCAGCGAATAATGTGCACCCATCTCTCGATACAGCGGATAGACCGGATGACCGGTGGTACAGATGGTTACATTGGGACCGATCATGACCTGATTGCCAATATACACATCCATATCATCTATGATGACCAGATTGAAATTGGCATAAAACTGATCCCCCAGATGAACATGATTACCGTAAGACATATGTACCGGACTTTCAATAAACACACGGTTCGTACAATGCCCGAGAATCCCTTTCAGAATTTCTTTTTTCTTCACATCCTCGCTCGGACGGGTGTTGTTATAGTCAAACATCACTTCTTTGCAGTGACGTCTCTGCGCTTCCAGTTCCTTTTCCTGTTCGATATCGATCGGATCTGTATGTCCATGTTCATAAAAAGTCATCCCGTTTTTGATTCGCTCCTCTAAGTGCATCTTTTCTCCTCCTTTTAAAAGCTCCGAATCTTATCGTCCTCTTCGCTTTCTGTCTTATCAATCTTCCGGATCACTACATAATAAGAAAAATCATCACTGACTTTAATCTCTACCCGGTCACCCACTTTATGTCCAAGAATCGCTTTCCCGATCGGTGATTCGGTACTGATCAGCCCGCTCAGAGAATTGCCGCGGATCGAAGTTACCAGACGATAGATTTCCTCCTCATCGTCATCTTCCATATACAGTGTCACCGTATTATTTAGTCCCACTTCATCTTCTTTGGACTCTTCTGAAATCACAACTGCTGTCTTTAACATTCTCTCCAGATACCGGATCCGGCTCTCATTCTGATTTTTTTCTTTTTTTGCCGCATAGTATTCAAAATTTTCGCTGAGATCGCCCTGGGCTCTTGCCTCTTTTACTGCTTCGATAGCATCCTTTCGAACTACCAGTTTCCGGTATTCAATCTCTTTTTCTATTTTCTCCACATCATGTTTCGTTAATCGTTCTCCCACAATCCGTCTCCTCTTTCTCAACTGATATTTTTAACCAATTACATAACTTTTCAGTACTCTCACCATTACGAGCCGAAATGTATATAAATGCCTTTGGCGATGCTGAATAATTACTCGATCACCTTATGATCCAGCCATTTTCTTCCATGAAACCGCAGGGTATAAAAGATACCACGGAGTGTCCAGTCAGAGAACATACCGATCCAGACCGCAATCGGTCCGAAACCAAAAACACGACAAAGAACCACACATAATGTTACCCTGCAAAGCCACATGGTCGTACATGATAATATCATGGAGAATTTCACATCGCCTGCCGCCCGCATGGAATATGCCGGAATAAAAGCCGGTACCCATACGATTGGTTTGATGATGGTGATCCAGGTCACCATAAAGAAACACATCCTACCACTCTCTGCGCTCATACCTCCAAGATGGATGATTGGTTTTGTCAGTACAAACACCAGCAGGCAACTGATGATGATAACTACCTCAGATACCAGGCACATCTTTTTTGTATAGTATATCGCCTCATCCTTTCTTCCGGCACCGATACACTCTCCTACTACATTCATCAGACCGATGCCGATACCGATGGCTGCAATACCATTCAGATTTTCCAGAATATTTGTCATCGCCTGTGCTGCGATTGCCGCAGTACCAAGAGTCGATACCGTAGACTGGATCGCCAGCTTACCAAACTGAAACATCCCGTTTTCGATACCCGTCGGGATACCAAGCGCCAGTATCATCTTAATCTTATGCCTGTCCGGGCGGATTTTTATGTAATTTCGCACACATATTTCTTCTTTTGGACTACGCAGAAAATACATGACAACGATCGCACAGAAAATTCTTGAAATCAGTGTGGACAGTGCCGCACCGGCCACTCCCATATGGAAACCGAAAATCAGAATCGCATTTCCCACAATATTCATAATATTAGAGATCACTGAGATGGTCATAGGCAGTCTCGTATTTTCCTGTGCCCGAAATACGGAAGATCCCGCATTAAAAACTGCAATAAACGGAAACGAAAGGGCTGTATACAGGAAGTATACCTCGGAATTAGTCATTACTTCCGCTTCCACTTTTCCGAAGATCAGATGCAACAGTGGAATCTGAAATACCACACAGACTACAGTCAGTACTACAGCAATCGCCGTGATAATAAAAATCAGCTGTTTTGCCGCATCGGTGGCATTTTTTACATTTTTTTGTCCCATATACTGGGAACAGATGATGGTTCCTCCTGCTGCCAGCGCAGCAAACACCTGGATCACCAGCACATTGATCGAATCCACCAGCGATACCGCCGAGATAGCCGCCGATCCCACGTTGCTGACCATCATCGTATCTGCCGTTCCCATCAGAGAATTCAGAATCTGTTCCACAACCACCGGCACCAGCAATGCCCACAGTTGTTTGTTAGTAAATAGATGTTTCTTTTGTTCCGGTTCTGTTTCCATGTTTTTCCCCACTCTTTTCACTGCTCATTTTTTTCAATCAGTATTATTTTATCTTTCTCTTATCTATTATGCAACCCCGGAATTCCTCTCTTTTCCGGTATTTTTTCCGGATCGTAAGTATCCAGAAGCTTTCTCATTCCATAAAGAAATGTTTCCAGATCTCCTGCCACTTTCATCTGTCGGTCCCAGATAGTACTTTCCGGAAAAGACCAGCGCAGATAGCTCCAGATTTCCTTTAATTTAAACAGTGCCTTCTCTTCATTGATCGAGATTCTTACATATTCATCCCTCAGCTGTCCGGCAAATGCTTCCCATACCGATTTTTCCGGTAAATGCTTTCCATGCAGCTGCCCGGTCAGTCCCGGATGTCGAAGAACACCTCTTCCGATCATCACCGCTGTAATCTGTGGAAATTCTCTTTCTATCCTTTCCAGATCCTCCACCGTAAAAATATCGCCGTTATAACAAAGCGGTGCTTTCCGCACCTCGTACGCCCCGGAAAATGCATCCAGCCGTGGTGTTCCACCATAAAAATCTTCCCTCACCCGCGGATGAATAATCAGCTCTTCCAGCGGATAACCGTTAAAAATCTCCATCAGCGGTCCAATCTCTTCAGGATCGTAACGTCCCAGTCTGGTCTTGATGGAAATTTTCATGTCCAGTTGTTCAAAAATCTCGTCTAGGAATTTACGCAGTCCTTCTCTGTCCTGTAAAAACCCGGAACCTCTGCCACCGTTTACCACTGTTTTTGACGGGCAGCCGAGATTCAGATTGATCTCTTCGTATCCGAATTCCCGCATACCTTTCGCGGTGCGTATAAAAGCTTCGCTGTTGTTGGTCAGGATCTGCGGGATCAGCACCAGCCCCCGGTTATTTTCCGGCAGAATATCGTTCCGCTCTTTGTAATTAAAGAGCCGTCCCTTTTGTTCTTTTGCCGCAACAAACGGGGCAAAATATTTATCAAATGGATAAAAATACCTGTGATATGCATTGCGAAATACATATCCCGTCACTTCTTCGAGAGGAGCCATGTAGTATTTCATACTTCTTCCTCCCCCAGACGGATCCGTTCCATACGCGCGGCGGTCTCCTCGTCCAGATGATCAAACAGATAATTTTTCTCAGAGGAACGTTTTTCTCTTGCCGTCTCCCGTATCTGTTGTCGGACTTCGATCACATCTTCCAGCAGTTCCCGAGCCGACATTCTCCGTCCCCCCTGGCCAAGGATGATGACCTGTTCGAGCTGGTCGGAGGTGGCAACTGTCACACGGTATTTTCTTCCAATCTCATGCACCGTTTTTTCAATGTACTGATCGGCGGTTTCCGCCTCTTTCGTATAAACCACATGGATATTGTGATATGTTTCCACGCTGCCCGGATTACCTTTCACTTTGTAAGCATCAAATACCAGAATCAGCGTGCACTTTTTAAATCCCTGATAATTGCATAAAATATCCATCAGTTTTTCCCGGGCGCCGTCGATGTTGGATGCTGCCAGTTCTTTCAGATCCTCCCAGGCAAAGATGATGTTATAGCCGTCCACCAGCAGATATTCTTTCTCCCCGTCCGGCGTCTTTTTCTGCTTATAATCGCTGGTCGATTTGCCGTATCCCTCCAGAGGATCCCGGCGACTCTTTTTCCATCCCTTTACGCTCCGTCCAGCCGGCGCTTCCTCTCCCAGTTTCCGCATCGGACCGTAGGTGCGCTCAAAGATCTCTTCCAGTTCTTTCTCGGTTGCCCAGTATTTTTCATTCTCTTCTTTCCAGTTTTTCGCGGTCACCGGCTTCTCCGGCTTCGTCTCCTGACCGGCAGGTGCATTCCAGCCACTCTCCACATGCATATAGTCTTCCACCTGATCCCAGTTGACCACAAACCCGGCACCGTGTGCACAAAAGACCGATCCGGTCGGATTCTCAAGATCGGCTTCCGGATCGTATCCGACCGCTTCCACAATTTCTTCCTGATTGTGGCACGGATAATATCCTTTTAAAGTACACGAAAGCCTTCCTCTGCCACTGGTGTAAGAGATTACTTCTTTCTGATAATCCCGCATCGTGACAACCGGCGCGGATCCGGTCAGCACCGTCATCTCGCCTTCTGTCTTCGGCGGATCGAATTCTCCGAGCATCTTCTGGATATCGGTCATGCTTCGTCCTACCTGCTCCGAAGGCACTTCCAACCGGAACTCATAATACGGTTCCAGTAACTGACTTTTCGCCTTGCGAAGTCCCTGTCTTACGGCACGATACGTCGCCTGACGGAAATCCCCGCCCTCGGTATGTTTGATATGTGCCCGCCCGGTCAGCAGTGTGATCTTCATATCGGTGATCTGCGCACCGATCAGGACGCCTTTATGCTCCCGCTCTTCCAGATGCGTCAGAATCAGCCGCTGCCAGTTGCGGTCCAGCACATCCTCACTGCAATCCGCAGCAAAAATAAGACCGCTTCCTGTCTCTCCCGGCTCCAAAAGGAGATGGACTTCCGCATAATGACGCAGCGGTTCAAAATGTCCTACCCCTTCTACCGGTTCAAGAATCGTCTCTTTGTAGACGATATTTCCCTCATCAAAGGTCACCGCCATGCCGAAGCGCTCTTTGATCAGACTTTTTAAGATCTCGATCTGTACCTCTCCCATGACCTGGGCATAGATTTCTCCAAGCGTCTCATTCCATACGATATGTAACAGCGGCTCTTCTTCCTCGAGCTGTCGAAGCTGTAACAATGCCTGATGCACATTGACCTCCGTCGGAAGACCGATCCGATAGGAAAGTACCGGCTCGAGCACCGGCATATCGGATGCCTGTTCGCTTCCCAGTCCCTGTCCCGGATAGGTCGCGGTAAGCCCGGTCACTGCACAGACCGTGCCCGCTTTCACTTCCGAAACCATCGTATATTTTTCTCCGGAATAGATGCGGATCTGGTTGACTTTTTCCTGCCAGATGCTCTCTCCGGTCTCTCCCGGTCTGCCGTTTGAGAGTACCGATTTTACCTTCAGAGTTCCACCGGTGATCTTCATATGGGTAAGCCGTTCTCCCTGATTGTCTCTGGTGATTTTATAAATTTTTGCTCCAAACGTTTCCGGATAAGAAGTCTCCCGGATCCGGAGTTTCAGATCGTCCAGAAATTCCTCCACACCGGTCATTTTCAGTGCCGAACCAAAATAGCAAGGAAAGAGTTTTCTCTCCCGAATCATCTGCCTGATCTGCTCTCTGCTGATTTCCTCTCCCTCGAGATACGCTTCCATCACCTGCTCATCGCAGACTGCCACCTGTTCTTTCCATTCCTCATCTGTTTGATCTGTGGAAAACTCCACACAGTTTGCATCTAATTTTTCCTTTACTTCTGCAAGCAGTGCTTCCCGATCGGTTCCCGGCTGATCCATTTTGTTGATAAATAAGAAAACCGGAATCTGATAACGGGAAAGCAGCCGCCACAGTGTCTCGGTATGTCCCTGCACACCGTCTGCTCCGCTGATGACTAGGATCGCATAGTCGAGTACCTGTAACGTTCTCTCCATCTCCGCCGAAAAGTCCACATGTCCCGGAGTATCCAGAAACGTCATTCCGAACTCGCCGAGCGTACACTCTGCCTGTTTCGAAAAGATCGTGATTCCCCGGTTTCTCTCTAACGTATTCGTATCTAAAAATGCATCCTGGTGATCCACACGTCCCAGCTTCCGGATCGCCTTGCAGGTATATAAAATCCCCTCGGACAGTGTCGTCTTTCCCGCATCCACATGCGCCAGGATCCCCATCGTAATCTGTTTTTCCGGTTTATTTTCTGATGTAGCTGCCATCGAAAATGCCCCTTTCTGTCGTTATAATGATTTGTAACTGTTCAGTACCTTCGCGGAATACTACCTACTGAATAGTTTGTCGCATTTTATAATCATAACACAGAAAGGGGCTTTCGTCCATTCGTCCATATTGGAAACTCTCGATATTCTATTTTTTAACACCAGCAATAAATCTTCTCCGGTCTCTGTTCCATCTGCGGACATTCTCCCGGGAGATAACCGGCTTCTTTCATATAAGAGACCGGCACATCTGCACTCTCTTTTTTCATGCTTACTTCATTTCCCTGGCGGTCGAGCAGTTTCATCTTCAGGCTGCCATCGATCAGATACGGTCCGACCAGAATACCATCCAGATCCATACCAAAGTTGCGGCTCTGGATCATATGCAGCAGTCCATCATTCATCTCTCCACCATTTTTTCTGATGTCATAGATCAGGAATCCGTTCTCTGTTCCCTGATATTTATGAAAAATAATCTGTCTGGCCATATCCTTTACTCCTTTTCGTTTTTCGCCTCTTGATACTTTTATTATAGCAGAAATTTTTCAAATAAATTTTCTTTTTCTGCTGTATATATTCAAAATAGTGCTGTATACTGACAATAACAAGCTTATATAGCATACCACAAAGGAGGCTGCCATGCCAGATATTTATCAGAAAAGCGGTTATCTCAACAGTCCGTTCCGGCTGTTTTATCTTGAAGACCTGCCCGGGCGGGAATATACCTACCATTATCATGATTTCCACAAACTGCTGATCTTTCTGAACGGAACGGTAAGTTACCGGGTGGAAGGCCGGGAGTACGATCTGAAACCGGGCGATCAGGTGCTGATTCCTGCCGGCGAGATCCACTGTCCGGTGGTTCATCCCAGTACCACCTATACCAGGCTGATCGCGTATATCTCGCCGGATTATTTTTCATCCCTTTCCGGGGAATGTGATCTCTCCGGATGTTTTTCGCATGCACTCGAAGCGCATGAAAATCTGATCCGCATTCCCGATTATTTTTCCGGCTCGCTGTATCCGGTCCTGCAGGAGCTGATCGGAACCTTTTCTTCGGATGATTTTGGCACCCCTTTTTATCAGAAGTTAAAATTCGCAGAATATCTGCTGCTGTTAAACCGCTACCTGTTACAGCAGGAAAATCAGAAGATTTCCCTGGTTCTTCCCACCGCAAACCCGCAGATTTTACAGATTCTTGACTATATCAATGCTCACCTGACCGAAGATCTGTCCATCGATCGAATCGCGGACGCTGCCTTTCTGAACCGTTCCTATCTGATGCACCTGTTTCGTGACGAAACCGGGTATACGATTGGAAAATATGTAACAGAAAAACGTCTCTATCTGGCAAACCATGCCATCGAACAGGGCGTTTCTGTCACCGATGCCTGCTATCAGAGCGGATTTCGCAACTATACAACCTTCTATCAGGCGTATCGAAACAAATATCACAAATCTCCGAAGCAGGCACGAAAATAATTTAGTTTGCTGTCATCTGCGCTTTTCTCTGTTTTTCCCATTTTCGCATCGTGTAAATATAATACGGAATTAACGGGATCAGCGCAGAGATCCATGCCGCCGGGTCTGCCAGACATACACCGGCAAAACTGGTGTGTCCTGCTAGCAGCATAATAATTCCGGTTCTTGCCACCAGTTCAAAGATTCCGCCGACCATCGGCACCAGACCATAGCCCAGTCCCTGCAGGGCATTCCGATACAGGAAGATGCTTCCAAGGAACGGATAGCACCAGAATACTGTGTGGAAGTAGGTTTCCGCCACACCCAGTACCTGTATCTCCGATGCATCAATAAATAAAAGTGCCATATATCTTCCGAGGAAATACAGGATCAGCATGGCAAAGACGCTGTATACAAGGATCATCAGCTGCGTACAGCGCACACCCTGTTTGACTCTGTCCATTTTCCCCGCTCCACGGTTCTGTCCAACATAGGTAGCAATGGTCGCACCAAAAGCGACAAATACGGTACTGAAAATATTCTGCAGTTTTCCTGCTGCCGAAAAACCTGCCATATAATTTTCCCCGTATACATTGATTGCCCCCTGCACCACAATGACACCGATCGCAGTAATGGAAAACTGCAGTGCCATCGGAATACCGAGTGCCAGAAGTTTTCCCATCTCCTGAAAAGAGACCGTAAAGTTTTCTTTTTTCAGATGCAGAATCGGGAACTTCTTCACAATATAAATCAGACATAAAACAGCTGAGATTGCCTGTGCAATTACGGTTGCATAAGCACATCCTTCCACGCCCATTCCCACGTAGATGATAAATACAATATCCAGCAGTACATTGATCACCGCCGAAATGATCAGAAAATAGAGCGGTGATTTGGAATCTCCAAGCGCACGCAGAAATGCTGCCAGCGCGTTATAGGCTGCCGTTACGATCAGTCCGGCGTATATGATTCCCATATAGGAAGTTACATCCGGCATGATCTCTTCCGAATAATTCATCAGATGCAGGATCGGGCGGTTGGCGATCTCAAAGCCTATCGTCATCGACACCGCAAAAGCCACCATCAGATAGATGGACATTGCCACATAGTGACGCATCCGGTCGTATTTTTTCGCACCGAACCACTGTGCCACGAGAATCGCAAATCCACTGCTCAGTCCATTCAGCCATCCGGTGACAAAAAACATCAGCGAACCGGTACTTCCGATCGCCGCCAGCGCCCGCACTCCGAGGAACTGTCCTGCCACGATGGAATCTGCGATGTTATAAAACTGCTGAAAGATGTTTCCGAGAAACATGGGAATCATAAACTGTATGATCAGCTTGATCGGACTCCCGGATGTCATATCCCGGATCGTACTGTTTCCCCCGTTTTTTTCCATTTCCTGTTTCCTTTCTTTTTTCTTTTCTCCTCTTACAATTTTTGTTACCTATGGTATTATAATCATTCCGCGGAAAAATGCAATGATTTTTTCTGCTAATTCAAAAGAGATCCCCCGGCACATTCCTCCAGAAGATCTCTTTTCTGCTTTTCGCAGTCCGTTATTCATTTTACCAGTCTGTCTCCGGGTCAAAGGTGATATCAGCCTGGTATTCCTCTCCCGCTCCCTGGTTTAGAAAGTTCTCCAGTGCCTCTTTAATCTCTTCCTCTTTTCCCTGCAATTCATCCGGAATCACCAGGTCAAAAACCACTTTGGTCTTATCGTCACACGAATGCATCCGGAAATCATGCATTGCAAGACGGCTGTCTTTGTCTGCCAGCCACTGTCTCACCAGTTTCTGCATCCGGTTGATCTCCACGTCGTCTGTGATCACTGGATCCAGATGGATCACCAGATTCGTTCCGTATTCTTCCAGACATTTCCGTTCGATCTGATCCACCACCTCATGACATGCCAGCAGATTGTCGTCTTTGTCAAATTCCACATGAACACTTGCATAGCATTTTCCCGGACCGTAATCGTGCACCATCAGGTCATGACAGCCAAGTACCATCGGATAAGTCATGATCTCCTGTGTCAGTTCTTTTCGAAAATCGGATTTCACGCCTTCGCCGAGAAGCGGTGAAATCGTATCTCTTGCAAGCCCGATGCCGCTCCAGAGGATAAAGACAGCGACCAGAATTCCCATGATTCCGTCCACTTTCCATCCAGTTGCATGTTCCACTAGTGCAGCGATCAGAACGGCTGTTGTTGTCAGTACATCATTTCTGCTGTCCGCCGCGGTGGCCAGCAGAGTCGTGGAATCGATCTTTTTTCCCATCCGGGTGTTAAAGATCATCATTCCCGCTTTCACCAGGATCGATGCGATCAGGACAATCATCGAAAGCAGAGAAAATTCAACTGCCACCGGATGAAGCACCTTCTCCACCGAACTTTTTGCCAGCTCGAATCCGATAAACAAGATCATCACTGCCACCGTAAGGCTTGCCAGATACTCGAACCTTGCATGTCCGTAAGGGTGTTCTTTATCTGCCGGTTTCTCTGCCAGTTTGAATCCGGTCAGCGTCACGATGGAACTTGCCGCATCGGACAGGTTGTTTAAGCCGTCTGCTGTAATCGACATGGAACCCGCAAGTTTTCCGACCGCCAGCTTGCTTCCCGCCAGACAGACATTACACACAATCCCCACCAGACCGGACAGCTTTCCAAGCGTTGCACGTTTTGCAGAATCATCTTTTTGTTTCATAAGTTTTACCTCCATTTTTCAACTTATGCCTGCAACATTTTTCTGTTATTCTCCCGTGCTTTTTGAATGTTTTCTTTTTTACACTAAAAAACACCCATGGGACAATATAAGTAAACTACTGTCCCACAGATGTCGCTTTCTCATCTGCTGCCCTCACCGGGCCCGGCCCCATGGATCTCCATCGCCTGCTCAGTTTGTACTGTAGATTGATATGCAGTGCAAATTGCGTTTTGAGTATCTTATCATACCTTTTGGTGGTTAGCAAGAGCTTTCAAATTCGAACTTTTGTTAGTTCTGAATAAAATATATTTCAGTAATCTGACCTGTATATCTTACAGATCCCCCAGCGTCTCTCCCAGTGCCAGTACCGCGTTTCGCACACATTCCGGGCACTCGCAGAGGACTTTTCCGGTTCCAGCACCTTTGAGTTCCTTGCAGATGGTAGCTCCGCTTTTTTCAGAAAATTTCTGCAGGATTTCTCTGGAAAATCTTGGTGTGCCTTTTCCTTCTGTCAGGACACCCGCCGTCATAACTGCACCGATCAATGCCCCACAGGTACTCTCCAGACTTCCCATCCCCGCCGCAAATCCTGCTGTCAGTTCCATCAGTTCTTTTTCGTCTGTGGAAATCTTATCTTCAAATACCTTGATCACCGCCTGCGTGCAGTTGCACGCTCCTGTCGCTTTATATTGTGCAGCCTGGGCTGCACGTTCTTCAATCGTCATCTTTTGTGTTCTCCTTTATTTTATGTAAAAGAAAAATCTTTCTTATCTACATTATAAATGGTTTACACTTTTAGTCAATGCAGGATTGTATACATCTTTTCCGGGAACTGGTGCCGGTTGTTTTCCTGCACCGTAAATTTCACATTACATTTTCCCCATTTTGCAGCCTCATAGAGTTGTTTCGCCATCGGAAGACAGTCATCATCCTCCGAACCGCAGAAAATCCGAAGCGCAATATTCTTTTCCCTGATTGCAGAAACCACAGTTTCCGCATGCTCCTCCAGAACCGGGATCCACGGGCCTTGCAGGATCATCAGATCACAGCGCACAGATGTAAATGCTATTGCGCGTAAAAGCATATCGCATCCGGCTGAGAATCCACCACATGCGATGCTCTCATATTCTTTCTTTTGCACCATTTTCATCGCTCCTGCCACCGGTAAGTAAGAACGCATGTCATAACTCCAGCGATACGTTCCATATCCTTTTTCAGCAATTTCCAGTGTTTTTTCCAGAATATTATTTTCTTTGATCATATTCGCTTTCCTTTCCATCTCCAATTTTTCTATATATATCATTTTTTATGTTTTTTCATTGTTCTCCCATAAACTGTTATTTCTCCATTACAGAGTTGAAAAACGGGCAACTCCTTTTTATGCAGCCACTTCCAGATCCACACGGTCAGAAACAGATTTGCACCCACAAAGCAGCCCACATACCCGCAAAAGCCCAACATCCATCCGGGCAGGAGCATAAATCCAACGAACAGCAATACCATATATCCGAAACCGCCAAATACTGTGAGTACTACCGGTCCTCCCTGTTTCATGGGCATGATCTCGTTGGTCCATGTCAATGTCGGCATTTTAACTCCAAGAAACAGACCAGCCAGTGCCATGAGCAGCACATAAGAGCCTGAAAAAAGAAGAAGCATCAATATCTGTATCAAATGCAGAGGATAAACTGCTACCCGAGCACATAATACACAAAAGCAGCGGTAAACCTGTTAAAAGAAGCTGCATCGATGCTCCGCTGTCTGTTACGTTTCACCCGATATTCTCTACCGTGTTTTCCACCTGCATAAAACCTGCAAGAATCCCCTCTGCAATACTTCCTGCCATCGCGCAGCCGGTTGGAACAGCAATCGTCAGAATCCCAAGTCGCAACAGCTCTTTTGCCCCGGCAGATGTGAATGGGGTTTCCGCTTTCTGTTCGTTTCTGAAATAGCTTTCTGCGAACTTCGCCAGCGCAGCTTCTCCGGCACATACAAGCAAACTTCCAGACAGCGTTGCAGCAATGCTCCGACCATTATATCCATATTTCTCATAGATCAGCCCATGCAGAGTAATAGCACCGATTCTGAGCAGTTCTCCGTTTCCAAAACCCATACTGAGCATTCCTGCGATGCATCCACAACAGCCGATCACAGCAAAAATAAAAGCTGTTTTGCTGAGGATTTCTCCTAGTTTAGAAAGTTTCTGAATCGTATGGAGTGATTTCATTGTGATTCTCCTCTCCTGAATTTTCATTTATCGTTCCGCTTCTTAAAATTTATATTTTCAATAAAATAACGCAGAGTGAATCTGACTCCTTCCATCAGTTTCAGCTCTGCGTCTTAGCGTCTGGCTTTTTCGAACGTGTGATATGAAATTGTTGTAGATTGATCAGTTCCTCCCGTTTACACTTCGGGCAAAAGAGAAGAAAATTTTTCAGAACAGTATCTTCGCGGATCCATACGCGGGTCTTGCTGTGACAGCTCGGACACAGCAGCCATTGTCCCTGTTTCTCCACTTACTACATCACCTTCCCATCTATCGGGGCTGAGATTACTGTGATCTGCCTTGTTTTGCTCCCTTCACATACTTCGGTGTTCATGTACTTCATCGCAATCTGATTGATCTCCGTAAGAAAATCCATAAATTTTTCATCTGTCAGAGTCAGCGTACAGGTACTCATCATCAGCATATCCTTTCGTGGGTCCACATGCTCTCCGGAAAAATATTTTGCAAACGATGCACAAATATTCAAAAGCGCCATCTGCACCGTCGCACCTTCCGCATCATCCATCTCCATGAAACTTTTATTCAGCTGATAAATGCTTTCCACCGTTCCGCGAATCCGATTTTCCCCCACCACGGTAATCATGGAATTGTCCGTCAGGATCTTCATATGGCGATACAGGCTTGCACTTGGGATATCTGGCAACGCCTTCCGAACCTCTTTGACTGTACCGGTTTCGTGAATCAGAAAATATTGAATGATCCTCTGCCGAACCGGATTCATCACAATTTCAGCGATCTCCATATTTTATTATCACTCCTTCAATTATTCTATATTTTTATTATATTCTTATTTTTGAAAATATCAAGATTATTTTATTCTACCGTTTGGCTTTGTGTATAAAGAATGTGCTTTGCAGGAAAGCAATTTCCCGTAAAACGAGATAAAATACGCTTCGCGAATTTTACTCGTTGCTCGCGTAAGTAAAGAAAAATCCCGGAAACCTAAAGGTTTCCAGGATTTTTATCGTCTCTTTCGAGATCATTATCTGTTATGTTTTTTCTTTCTGCTTACAACCGTTGTACCGATCGCAGTACCACCGCCAATAAACAGCAGGGCTATCCACAAAGCAAAATTGTTTGTGTCTCCGGTCTTCGGCTTGGTCGTGTTGGTTGTAGTGCTGGTTGTTGCGTTGGTTTTCGAATTTGCTTCTTCCGCAAGC
The DNA here is from genome assembly GCF_004123145.1 of Blautia faecicola. Taxonomy (NCBI): domain Bacteria; kingdom Bacillati; phylum Bacillota; class Clostridia; order Lachnospirales; family Lachnospiraceae; genus Blautia; species Blautia faecicola. Next base: position 2,508,532 of record NZ_SDKC01000001.1, read on the forward strand.
TTCTTGATCTTCGCTTCCAGAGCATCCACCTTTCCCATAGCCTCTTTGCCGACCATCGTTTTCTCGTTCTCGGTTAGACCGTCGATGAGTGTTTTCACACGTTCCACCTCGCTCTTATCCCCAGTTCCTACGTTGTCCACCGAAGGTAGTCTATTGATCTCATCTAAAACTTTTTCTACATTGTCGATCGCGGAAAGCGCCTCTTTTACGGTGTCAAGTTTTGTTTCAAGATCTTTCTTTTCCTTCTCGGTGTAGTTGCCGTCAAAGTCACGCAGAGCATCTTCCAAAGCTTTTTTTGCTTTTTCAAGGGCTTCTTTGTCCTCGCGTTTCACATTGTCTTTGGTAATGCCGTCGACTGCCTGAATCTCATCACTTTCAGCAGCATCCTTAGCCGCAGTAATGCGATCGAGCAGTGCCTGTGCCGTGTTTTTCAGAGTCTCAAGAGCCGTTCTCTCCGTATCTGTCAGGTTATCTCCATTGAGCAGAGTATCGATGTCGGCGATCAACTTCTCCATCTCATCCTTATCGTCGCTCGTCACCTTGTCAATATCGTAACCGTTTACAGCATCCGTCAGACGGTTGATCTCATCCGCAATATCGGCAATCCGTTTGCTCAGATCCCTGCACTTTGCGGCTGCCTCCGTCAGTTTCTTCCATTCCTCTTCGGTAGATTCGCTGTCAACAAACGCCGCAGAAATGTCGTTGATTTGTCGCTCGACTGACGAGATTGTATCAGTGTCACTCGATTTGACATCATCGACTGTCATGGAAATGGCATCGGTAATCGACGAGATCGGTTTCATATAGACCGTATACTCTGTTACATTTCCTGCTTTATCTACCGTGCGGATCACATAGGTTTCCTCTTTGTCACCTGTAAGGAGGAATCCATTTTCCACAGGCTCACCGTTCAGCGTTACCGACTCGAAATTTTCGTCATCGATAGCAACTTTTTTCGTCACATAGTAGGTCTTACCGTTATCCACACCGACAATCTGAGGTGCCGTAGTGTCGAAAGTTGCGCCGTCCGATCCGATATAGGTGACATTTCCGGCATTGTCTTCGATGCGGACATAGATCACAAACTGATCTCTGTCTTTTGCCGCAATATCAAACCCGCTGTTTTCTGTCCAATCGGTAATCGCACGAACCTCTTCGTCTGTGAGTATCTTATCGGACTTGAAGTAGTGTACCGACTTAACGCCGGAAGCCTCATCGTCTGCCGTCAGTTTCACACGGACATCATCCTTAAAGAACAGACCAAAGGTGATCTTGTTGAGGAACTCCTGGAACGCTGTGCGCTCATTTAATCTTACCTCGCCGGTCGGCGCGGTCTTGTCGATCCTGTAGTTTTCGGTAACTGCCTCAGAGATGACACCGGTAGCCACATTCTTCACATAGAAGGTCAGTCTGCCGTTTCCGGTTTCGTCCGTTGCGGTCAGCGTATCCAGCCACTCGCCGTCTGCCGTATCGGTCAGGCTGAGTTTGTAGCCTTCCTTTGCGCTTACGACAAAACTGGTATGGATCCAGTCATTGGAATTTACCTCATATTCTTCCCCCGTAGCCGCATATGCAACGATATTCGCTGTAATGCCGCCCGGCTGTGTGAGTGTGTAGTTTCCAACTATCACGTTATCACCGGAAAGGGTAAACGCCGTAAAGCTGACCGGAATATTTTTACCGATCGTCACACGTTCAAAGGTAGGAACGCCATTTACAAGTTTCACCACATCACCGTCGACCACCCCGGCTAAAACCGGTGTTCCATCGATCTCTGCAGTGTTTTTGCCATCGTACTGTTTATCTCTGACTTTGAGATTCTCAACCGTCAGTTCTTTCGGTGTGATACCAGCTGTAGTACCTGCCGGCTGAGCTGCCAGCACATAATTTGCTGCATCGTCTCCCGAAAGAGCAAAATCATAAAATACAACTTTCTTGCCGTTGCCGACATTCTTATCATCATATGCCGCCCTGCCGGTCACAATCGCAACATCGTCGCCGTCAACAAGTCCGTCAAATGCACCTGCTGCCGTTACTTTCGCGTCGGTATTACCGTCGTAGATCTTGCTTTTCTCCACAGTCGTACCGACAATCTTAAGTTCCTTCGCTGTGATATCTGCCGTAACACCTGCAGGCTGAGCCGTCAGCTGATAGTTCGATGCCGCAGAACCTGTAAGTGCGAAACCGGTAAATGTCACATTCTTTCCTGTACCGACATTTTTATTGTCATAAGCTACCTTACCGGCTGCGACCGTGAGATTTTCGCCATCGTAGTTGACAGATGGTGTTCCCACACCCGTGAGTTTCGCGTCAGTCGTACCGTCGTAAACCTTCGAAGTTTCAACGGTCGCATCGTCAATCGTAATTTTCTTCACCGTGATATCAGCCGTAACATCTGTCGGCTGTGCAATCAGCCTGTAGTTCGCCGCTGCATCACCGGCAAGAGCAAATCTACTAAAGGTTACTTTCTTTCCTGTTCCGACATTCTTATTCTCATAAGATGCATTTCCTGCAGCAATCGTAAGATTTTCGCCGTCATAATTTTCAGACGGTGTTCCTGCATCCGTGATCTCTGCGTCGGTCGTACCGTCATAAACTCTGGAGTTTTTAACAGCTGTACCATTTATCGTGATCTCTTTGACGCTGATGTCAGCTGTCACGCTTGCCGGCTGTCCTGCAAGTCTGTAGTTTGCTGCATCATCACCATCAAGAGCGAATCCGGAAAATGCCACGGTTTTATCTGTGCCTACGTTTTTATCGCTGAAATTCGCCTTGCCCGCCACAACGGTCACATCGTCACCATTCACAAGGTTGGTTATACTTCCGTTCGATGTAATTTCCGCATCCGCTGTGCCGTCATAGATCTTGTCGGAAACCGTTACCGCTTCAATTCCAGCCTCTCTTGGTACGATTACAAACTGTACGGTTGCTGTACCTTTCTCGTAGTTATCCGTCTCTGCCGTTGTCAGCCGAACGTTATACACACCGACATTCTTCGGTGCATCCGTGGTATACGCCTCGTCATCTGCATAGACCGGCTTGTATTCCCAGGTTCTCGCGCCATCACCATACAGCGTCCAGTCGATCAGATAAGGATCGATCGGCTCCCCATCGTAAGTCTTCTGTGTATTCGGTTCCAGATTCAGCTCCGGCGTTCTCTTTTTCACCGTAAGCTTCACCGATGTCATGGCAGGCTCGTCACCATCTTCGTAGCTTTCCCCCATCGGATGATACTGGACACGAATCGTGTATTCGCCTGCGGCAAGTGTGGAAACGTAACTTTTTTTCAGCGTTATCCTTCCATCCTCTGATACCGTATAATCGGCGCTGTCGATCGGTGTATCCCCATTGTAGAGTGCCGCCACCGTGTTGCCATTCAGTTTCACATCAAATGTAACATCCTTCTTGTCAAGTCTTGTAAATTCTGCCGTTTCCGTGACTGCCTTCGCGTCGGTGTAAACCACTACTCCGCTGGAATTGACAATGGTTACATTTCCGCTCTTATCTGTTGCACGGACATAGACATACGCTTTCCGGTTCGGCTCAATATCAAAAGATGTCCCTTCACCGTTCTCGTCAAGCGTCAACTCGTTCCAGTTGCCTGTAATTACGTTTTTATCCGTAAATGCTGTTTCTGACAGAAGATATGCAACCTTATCGATACCACTTCCCCGATCATTAACCGCCACATACACCGTCTGCGTCTCTTTGAAGAACAATCCAAAGGTAATATTGTTCAGAAAGGATTTGAATGTATGTGTACGAATACTGATTGCCGTCTCAGGCGGAGTAATATCTGCAACCCCTTCTACGGTAATGGTGATATCTCCTGTAACGTCCTTATCCCGAATCACATATATATCGTTTGTGCTTTCAAGTTCCACCCCATTTGCAAGTACTCTGAAGTTCTCAGTCCTGGAGTACCCCCTGGCAATCTGCACAATAAACGTATAATAGTTGTTGTGTCCCACAGTTGTCTCACCGGTAACGATGTATCCTTCGCCTTTTGGCAGTGTGACATTATAATTCTTATAGACACTAAAATCAAAACTTATCGTATTGCCTGCAATGTCGGTCGCTGTGACTGTATGTTTCGCATTGTCCGGTGCTATGGTGTAGGTTCCGTTTTCAAGTGTAATCTCTTCGCCATCCAGTGTCACGGTAAATTCACTTGCATCGGTGACGGTAAACTCCGTCGGACCATAATAAACCCCATTCGGCTCAATACCGGAAAATACCGGTTCTTCGATGTCGGTTGCCTCGACATAACCGCATCCACAGAGTTTTTCGTGCGTATTCGTATTCCATACGCAGGAATGGGTATGGCTGACAACTTTGACATTTCCGGCGATACCGACACGACCATCAATGATCTGACCGTTACCGTTGTCCTCAAAAGCTTTGCCATCCGCAAGGCAGTCCATCAATGCCCTGCCTGCAACGGTGATCTTACTGAAGTTACCCCCGTAGAGAGTCAGCGTGCTGTCTGCTTCTGCCATAATTTGATCGTTGAACGTACTGCCGGTGTGAACTTTCATCGTACCGCCGGACTTCACAAGCGCCTCGCCGTATTGACCGCCGTTTCCGACAAGTTCAAGCACGCCCCCGTTATTTACAGTAATTTTATCGGATATCGAACCACCGTTTACCACAACGTCATCTCCGGAAACATTCAATGCCCCGTTCAATGTGCAGTAGTTGATAACCGTATGACTTCCTCTGGCGTTGAGTGCCTGTTCAAACGTACAATAGAGAAGCTTGCTGTTATTGCCATTGCTGTTTACGATACCTTTGAAAATGAGAGCAGATGCGTTAAATTCTGCCGCTTTGGCAACAATAACCGGTCCTGTGACCGTACCGTTGGAAATATCCAGGTTCGCGCTCTTTGCAACATTGAGTCCATTGATCGTGTGACCATTCATATCGATGGAAAAGCTGCCGGCACTGATGGTACTTTTTTCCGTCACATCGTCATACATCCGGAGAACGCAGCCGTTATTTTCTTCGGCATAGCTGACAGCATTTGCAAAGTTATCAAACTGCTTCTCTGTTCCATTTGCTTTCACAACGAAGAGAATCTTCATACCACAACCGGTACAGATATGGTCGCTGTCGATATTCGCATGATCGCATGGTACAACTCTGACATTCGTCATAGAGTTCTGCTTTGCTTCCTCATAGCTGATACCGTCAAATCGGTAACCCTCACCGAGCAGGTCGGCACAGGTCAGCCCTTCGATTTCGACCTTTATGCTGCCATAACTTCCGCCGCAGAGGTAGGTTACTCTTGGATCCGGCAGCGCCCATTTATAGTCGGTAATGGTAAAGGAATCAAAGGAACCATTGTTGACCGTCAGCGTGCCTCCATGCTGTTCAAATCTCGGAAATTTGCACGCGCCATCAACCGTCAGTGCACCACTGCTCAACAGAAAATATACATTCATGGTGCCTTCGCCGACAATCGTTATATCAGCGCCATATGAAATCTCATATTTTGCAGAATTCCAGTCAGCGTTCGGAGGGTTGATGATCGCATGTCCGTTCAGATCAAACGTCCATTTTCCTGAGCCGCACGCACTCCAACTGTCTGATTTTTCCGCATCTCCATAAAGTTTCAGGTTATATTGTTTGTCTGGGTCTGCAGTGACAAGAGGGCTCGCTTTGTCCATCGCTTCCTCATAGCTGTCACCGGATACAAACTTTTCCTCGTTATTTTTATCAACATATTTGATCAATACGGTCGCCTGATATCCACAGTTTTCACATATGCCGGTTTCCTCATTAAAGGAATGTTCCTTATGCACATAGAAGTACACCGTCGTGGTGTTGCCCGCTTTGTCACACACCTCAACTGTATGCCACTGTTCGTTGTAAGCCGAATCAAGATTACAGGTATTGCTCCACACGCTGTACATGTATCCGCTGTGGGTTACATTTGCGCTTTCGAAATTTTCATCAATAAATTTAAGTGCTTTTCTTCCGCAGACCTGTACCCGCTGACCGTTTTCATAGCCTTCGATCACCGGTGGCGTCGTGTCAATGACAAAACCGTCGGTAGACAGATAGGTTACATTGCCTGCCTCATCGGTCAGTCTTACATAGATCACATACTTGTTATCCGTATCGATATCGAATGTACCATCATATTCGGTAAAAGCCACCGCTGCAAGTTCTGCTTCGGTCATTCCTGCATTTGCAGGCAGATATTCGATCTTTACCGTTTCTCCGCTGTTGTCATCTGCGGTGATCGTAACTTTCTGTGCTTCATTGAAGAACAGACTAAAAATAGTCGTATCTGAGAAGCTGTTCCACTTCTTTTCACCGATGGTGATCTCACCGGTCGGTTTTTCACTGTCCACCCACTGTGCCGTCAGGGTAATGCTTTCCACGGTATCATCGGCTGCAAGATCTGCATAGGTCGTGTCCGCAGTAACAGAACTTTCACCGCATTTCCATCCGTTGAACGCATAGCCTCCGTCCTTTGTCGGTTCGGCGATTCCGTCCAGTACCTTGTCTTCCCAGGTAACGGTCTTACTTTCAACCGCAGAACCGCCATCGCTGTCGAAGTTCACGGTATAGCTGTTTGCCGTCCACTGTGCAGTGAGCGTAAAGCCCTCCAGTACCGGGGTATCAAAATCGTAATCTTCCTCGCCCTTATACCATCCCTGGAATGCATAACCGTCCTTTTTGCATCCTGTCGGAATCTCCGCTTTCTGACCGCGCAGAACTTTCTGTGTATCGACTGTGCTTCCGCCGTTTGTGTCGATCACAACATCGACCGTTGCGCTGTCGCTGATCGTTCCCGTGCCGGTCACTGTGCCATAGAAAATGCCGCCGATGATACTGCCATTATTTATGACTGTACCATTTTCATCAAAAACACCGCCACCAATTTCCCCGGTACAGGTAATAGTACCGAAAACTTTGCTTTTCCCAACATCCATGGCACCATCTATTCTAGCATTATCCTGCATTTCAAAGGAAACGGAATCGTCAGCGCAAAGCAGCTTTCCACTAATCACGCTGTCATCTTTCATCACAAATTTTGCAGAGTTGTCCTGCCGATTTTTGTTTTTCATCATAATCTCGCCGTTTATGCTGGCTTTTCCGCTGAGTGAAAGCTTTGTAAATGTAATGTTTTCGACACTTCCTGTTTCGGCATTGTCCTCCATGGTCAGACCGATGGCATTGCCGCCACCATCCAGTTCGCCGATGCTGGAACTGCCACTCAGGTGAAATCTCGCATCCTGTCCGGACTGTCCTACGGATACATGACCGCCGTTGGCATTGCCGCTCATGGTGAAATCAGCATTGCTGTCGATCCGAAGCACGCCATCATTCTGTGCATTACCGGTCATCGTGAATACGGTTCCACCCGCAACGGACAACACAGTATTTTCTGCGATCTTTCCGTTGTACATGGTAACCTTTGCATTGTCTCCGGTCAGTGTCAGATTTCCGATACTTCCCGCCGCACCACAGTCGGTAATGCCGAACCTACCGCCTGCATGGATCTCCGTGCCGGAATCTGCACCATTTATACTTTTGCCGTTCAGGCAGATGTTCACTCCGTCAGGCAGCGTGATGGCATCAGCAGAAAGGGTCACATCGTTTTTCAGATAATAATTTCCTGCCGCAGTCGGAAGCGCATCTGTCGCCGTCCACTGCTTCCACTCAATCTCCTCGTGGGTGTCATGTCCGTCATACGCCGTTCCACCACAAAGACAGTGGGTGTCATCGTGCTTTGTACTGAAATACACTTTGATTTCAGCTATGCTCCGCTCAGCATCCATTCCTCTTAAATAGGAAGGATAGATTTGAAATTTTCCGGTTGAGGCATCAAAATCGACCGCAACAGGATCACCGTCAGCGCTGACTGCCTCAATCTTTTCCACCTCATATCCAGCCTCCGGTGTTACGGTATAAGTCTTCGGCTGTGTAGAATGTGCCAGATAATACGCATCCGCAGGTGAAATACTTCCACCCTTATCTCCTGCCACGCTTGCTTTTACGCGTAAAAGGTCATAATTCGGCTTGATAAAAATCGCCACTTCCTCGTCCGGAATAGGACCAAGGCATGAGTCATAAGCATTGATCCACTTTCCCTGCTGCCAGAAAACATTGCATCTGATACTGTCATAGTATTCAAAATAATCGGTATAATCCGTGCCGTCCTTACCGGTGATGGAGATTCGGAACGAACCGTTTTCAAGCTTATCCACCGTCTTTCTCACTTTGATGTCCAGTCCGCTGTAAAAGTTCGCCAGTTCATCGTCTTTGAAAAACGTAGCAGGAGCCATGCCGGTGCTGTCTGCTTCTCCCACCGTAAGCCCTGCAATATTACTCGAATCTTCCACCACATATACTTTAGGCTCAACATAGCGGTGCACGAAACGAATCTCTCCGGAATTCGATGCCTGTGACACATTGCTGATCAGCCACTCGCCCTCACTCGGTATGGCTTTGTAATCAGTGCTGTTATCTGCAATTTCGATCCCCTTTCCCTCGAAATACACCTTTGCAGAGGCAGATGTGTCTGTGCGGTCCAGCCCGTCAAACTCTATGGAATCATTCTGGCTGAATGACCGTTTGCCCGTGACCGCATCATAATAATAACTATACAGTGTTTCGTAGTTTTCTTCTTTGGAAAGTTCGGATACTTTCAGATTGACAGCTCCGTCCGCTTCCGCCGCAACTACCGGCAGAGGCACCATGGAAAACACCATGATGACTGTCAGAAACACAGAAAGTATCCTCTTTCCCAGTGTCATTTTTGTATTCATCCCGTTACTCCTTTTCCTATATTATTCTGATTTGTAATCAATTGTAATTGATAAGGAGTCATTGTACAATCACCCTGACACAAGCGGTCAAAAAACGACATAAGTGGTAACTCTTTGCGATCTGAAAGCTTTGATTTTTAATATTCGAATGATATAATAAATGAGTTGAAACTTATTCACCCTGCCATACAAAGAGGAGCTTTTATTTTGAAAATCGCAATTGTCGAGGATGACATCCAGATGTATGAACATCTGCAAACCTGCTTATATGAATTACTCGGTTCATCTGCTGAATACATATACTTTCCAAGTGGAGAATTTTTTCTGCAAACCTGGCAGCCAGGCACTTTTGAGCTGATTATTCTGGATATCTTTATGGACAGGCTTACCGGCATGGATGTGGCAAGAGAAATACGCAAGTCTGACCGGGAAGTACGCCTTGTCTTCAGTACGACCAGCAATGAATTCGCCAGTGAAAGTTACGAGGTAAACGCCTGCTACTATCTGCTTAAGCCATTCGGAAAAGACCGGGTAAAGGCCATGCTCGACCGCATAGATCTTGCACAGCTTGAGAAAATGCGTACCGTGCAGCTGCCGGACGGCACAACCATCGTTTTACGCGATATTATTTATGCAGACTATGCCGCTCACTGTACAACCCTGCACTGTAAACACGGCAGGAATAGCAGTGTCCGGGCAAATTTCTCAGAAATCGAAAAACTATTATCTGCCTACCCGTATTTTTTCAGCCCCTCAAAAGGGCTGATCGTCAATTTTTACGAGGTTGCCGCCCAAAACGCGGACACCTTTACCATGAGTGACGGCTGCCTCATCCCGATCAGCCGCCGGAAAGCAAAAGAAGTGAAGGAAGCCTATTCGTCGTTTCTTTTTGAACAGCTGCGAAAAGGAGGGAAAAACTGATGCCGTCTGTTTCCCGGATCCTGGAAGTCCTTGTATACTCTCTGCTGAATTTTTTTCCGTTCCTTGTACTGGCGCTCTATCCGTTCCGACACTGTCTGCGTTTTTCAAAGGTCATTACCGGAACTCTGATCGGTTTTCTCACAGTCATTCAGGTACTGCTCGGCGCATGGGTCAGTTTTGTATCAGGAAACCACAGTGCAATCGCAAGCGCAGTCAGCACGATTCTCTACGCTGCATTCTATTTTCTCGCTGTGAAAAAGCATTTCGGCAAAACTTTATTTACCCTGCTGATGATCTCCAACCTTGCCAATCTGGCTGTTATCTCCGCCAAATGTCTGGAAGGACTGTTCTTTCCAACCCTGGCAACGCAGGATTACCGCTGGTCATTCTCGCTGATGCTGTTTGCTGTGGAAGCAGTTCTTTCTGTTCCTGTATTTTTATACATGCGGTCCGTCTACACACCGGCTGTGGAAAAAGAACCGTCCGGTCTCGAATGGCGGTATATATGGCTGATTCCCGTAACCTTTTACCTGATGTGGTACTATGTACTCTACGGCAACACATCACATTCCAGTCTGGAAATTGCCCTGCAGCCGAAAAATACACTGTTTCTCCTTGTCATCAATGTGGGGGCATTCCTGATCTACTACATCGTAACCCGTCTGGTTCTGGAACAAAACAGGTCGCTGGAATTGCAGGAGAAAAATCATCAGCTCACGATGCAGGCTATGGAGTATAAAAATCTGCAGGAAAAAATCACCGATGCCCGCCGGGCAAAGCATGATGTGCGCCATCATATCGCACTCATGCAAAACTACCTTGCTGATGGGAACCTTGATGCGCTCCGCGAATATCTTGCCAGATATAACGAGAGTCTGCCAAACGACTCTCTTATCCGTTTCTGTGAAAATACTGCAGCTAACGCTGTATTGCTCTACTTTTCTCAGCAGGCAAAGGATAATGATGTAGACTTTATTGCCCAGGTAGAGATCCCGGAAGATATCTTTATTTCAGACACCGATCTTTCCGTTTTATTCGGCAATCTGATTGAAAATGCCCTCGAAGCCTGCCGCAACGAATCCGGCAAGGACCGAAAAATCATGATCCGCGCCAGTCTGATCGGCAGTTCCTTTTGCATCACAGTGGACAATACTTTTTCAGGCGCACTCAGACATACCCCCGACGGCATGCTTGTCTCAACAAAGCACAAGGGACTCGGTCTCGGCACACAATCCGTTAAAAGCATCGCCGCTCAGTACAGCGGCATCTGTCGGTTTGAGATGCGGGACGGAATGTTTTATGCTTCGGTGATGTGCAATCGTAGCTGACCTTTGTAATTATTGATTATCGCGGCAGTCGCCAAAGTCTCATGCAAGCAATATAATACTACTCAAACATAACGTTGCAATAACTTTCTCTGTTGGGTATAATAAGAACATATATTCTGCATCTCAAAGGAGGGTTCCTATGATAGAACAGCAAATTGCCGAAGCAACGGAATGTGATTTCAAAGTTGCTCTCGAAACACGAAAACCCAAAAGCTGGTTGAAAAGCGTCAGTGCTTTTTCCAATGGAATTGGTGGAACTTTGTTTTTCGGAATTTCTGATGATCGGAAACCTGTTGGATTATCTAATGTTCAAAAGGATGCTGAAGCAAGATTCTTAACCAACGCCGGAAAACTCATGACCGATCAACACACGGTTTATAACTCCCGTATGTTCTGTACCAGATGGAACGGCTTAGGCAAAGGTTCTATCTTTGATGATGCTTTAGACGATAAGGAATACGATATTTACATTATCCGTTCCATGCGGCGAAACCCTGTAATTGCTGACCTGTTCCACCGCATGAAATACATGGAACGCCGTGGAAGTGGCCTACGCAAAATCATCAGCGAAACCGAAAAATTACCTGGATATACAGCGGCATATAAGCCTGAATTTTCCTCAACAGCGACAGATTTCAGGGTCATCTTGAAAAATGTAAATTACCAACTTAGTCAGAAAAACTTAGTCAGTGACCAAGATGGTGACCAAGTTAGTGAGCAAGCTAAATCACCAGACATCCCACACACAGTTTTGGATTTTTGTATAACAGAAAAAAGTAAGCAAGAAATTTGCTCATTTATTGGTTATCGAAATCTCACTTATTTTACAAGAAAATATTTGAATCCACTACTGGCAAGCGGTCAGCTCAAAATGACTATTCCAGCTAAACCCAACAGCCGCAAACAAAAATATATTACCGTCCGTACCGAATAACCAAGAAGCAGGACAATGGAGGAGAGTCCAATGTCCTGCTTCTTATCTTTTTTGAAAGGATTTTCTTCTCTCAGAAATCACCCATACACCCTGTCCTGAATCGTATATTTCAAATCCTGCACCTTACCCAACAGCCAGATCGCCGCAAGCGGCAATCCCATCGGACCAATCAAAAAAGCCATCAGCAACAGAATAAGCCCATTCTGTGGAGAATATGTAATCAGCACTGCAATACCTAACAAAGCAATAATATTAGCCGGAATCATTTGAATGATTGGTTAGGTGCGTTTCATAAGCGCACAAAAGCCGGAACAATCTGCCCTCAATCTATGAGAGCCTGATTCCGGCTGTCCTCCTTTTTCATTATTTTGCTGATGATTGCCCGCTTTGTACGCCAATGGCCTCAACAGAGGCAGTGCAGAACTTCGCTCACGTTGTCAAACAGCACCGTTGAGATCAGTGCTTCGCCCTCTGCTTTTTTCTGCTGCTCAATCATAGAATTGAATCCGCCGATGGTGTCCCGTTCCAGTCCGCTCATGGAACCGCTGCGGTCTAAGATAAAAACGATCTCTGTTAAATTCTTTCTCATATACTTGTCCTCCCAAAAGATTATGGCTGCTCGGTTTTGTACCTTACAGCCATAGTATAGCGGTTTTCTTTTGTGGAGTGGTCGCATGGAAAGCGACATTTCTTTGTCCTTATGCTCCGATCAGACTCTGGTCAAAAGCAAACAGTGCCTCGTTGATTTCATACACATTGTAGTTTCCCCATTCGACAAAATATTCTACAATGATATCGAATTTGCTCGAATGGGAAAGGGCAAAACCCGCCTTACCGAGCATCTCCTGCATCTGGGCAAGCGGCTCCAGTCCGCAGCACGATGAATGCAACCATCCACACCGCCGCCCAAAAGAGAAGTGTTGGCGACATTGACGATTGCGTCAACGCTCATTTTTGTAATATCGTTTCTGATAATCTGCAATGGCATGAAACCTACCCCCATTCGTCAATTTATCAGCTATCACCTACAAACTTCCTGTAGCGTTTATTGTTAAGGAAGAATCGCTTAATTTATATCCAGCGTCACGGAACGATTGTAATACTTGTTGCCTGCTGACATGCCCTTGTCTGTTCAAATATCTATATTAAAGTGTTTCGTACATTGCTTTTAATTCTTCCAGAATCTTCTCCTTTGTTCTGCCAACCAGCCCCAACTGTTTAATATCCACGTTTTCATTTTTCATACGCTGGACAAACTCTTGAATATCTGCATAAACTCCTTGGGGAGCCACTACCTTGGTGGTGGGATCAATCAACTCCGTCAGACGGAAAACATCATTCTTATGTTTCTTGATATTTTTGCTATCAACGTGTTCTCCTGCGGCCTTACGATCTGTCAAATCCATCCACGCTTTTGCCTTAAACAGAATCAAATATGCCGCATCCAAGACAGTTACTCCATCAACAACGACTTTCCCCTGCTTTAAAAATTCGTAGTAATCATTGTCTAAAAGAATAGCAGACAGACTCGAAATGTCTTCGTCAACCGGCAGCGGCGTTAAAACTGCATCTTCCGGAAGCTAAATAGCATCCAGTTTTCGCGTGAAAAGTTCAATCATCGCAGGATATTGATTTGTAATTGGGTGACTAAACCGATAAAACTGCGGCACACCCGAACTTTTATTACAATGTTCATATCCAGCCTGTTTTACATATTCCCAGAATTTCTTTCCGAAATTTGCGTCAACTGCTTCTATAATCAGAACAAGATCAATGTCCTTTGTTGCTCGGAAATCCAAACTTTCTTCCGTCATCAGAATGTCACACGCTGTTCCTCCAATGATGGCATATTGTTCTTCACTGCCCTTGAACCATTCCTTAAAGCTATCAATTCCTGTAACCATCTATCTTCCTCCACAGTTCATTCAGCATTTCTTCCACTGCTTCTTCAACTCGTTCATCCGCATCTTCTCTCAATGCCAAAGCCAATGAAAGTTCATCTACAGCATTTCGCATAGACAATTTTCGTGGATTGTATCTCCACATCTCTACGGCCACTTGCACCTGCGAATTCTGCAAGCTATTGGTCATAACATCTTTCCATTGAGAGATTCTTTCTGCTGCGTAACATCTGACATTCGGTGCATTCAGCATGGAATACTCTGCCAATGCCGAATATCCGCTTTCCAGCAGGTCTGTTCCCACCAATTCTTTCGGAATATAAACCGTTCGTTTTACTGGATTCAGCAGGGTATCTCCTGTTTTTTGGAAAAGCATTTTCGGAGAATCCTCAGAGTACAGAATCCGCTGCACACCTGCTTTCCTGATATGCAGCAATCCCATTTCTTCAAGTTGTCTCGATGCCCTTGATATAGAAGTAGGTGTCAGTTCCAAGTCTTTCGCAGCCTGACTTGTAGACAGTTCCTGTGCGCCTCCATAAATGAAATGCAGTAGAAGCATCTGCGCCGATGGAAGTATTTCTTCCCGTGGCTTCTTTTCAGCATTGCATCGTTCCTGCAAATACAGTGCCATGAAAGGCAAATAAATCTGCCTTCCTTCTACGATGAAAGGAATTTTTTCACGAATCAAATATTCTTTCTGACGAAAGCTAAGTTCATTTAGCACCAGCACAACTGGCAAATTCTCATTTTTTTGTATCCGAGCAATCTGCTTTTTCAGCACTTCGACCTGCTCTAATTCTGTCTTCGGATAAAGGAAAATCACCCCTTGTCCATTCATAGACACCCTCTGCAAGCGATACCTTGTGACTATAAAATTGGGCAAATGCTCAAACTTACCATTCATATAGACAACTTCAATTCCGAGGACTTTATTGAGATACTCCATGCGTTCGCCTCCAGTCTTAACTCTTTTTCTGTATTATAACTCTTTTTGAGTTAAGATGCAATATTTGAGTTAAGAACAGTTGAAAATCAACATTATTAAAAATTATTTTCACAAAAAAAGCCCGCTGCAACATGAGCATTACACCCACACTGCACCGGACATTCCATCATCAACTGCTCTGTCTATTTTCTTCTTCCTGCTACACTTCCTGCTCATGTAGCTTCTCTTTCTTCTGCTCGTCCTCTTTCAAGATTTCCTGCACAATCTTCTGTGCTTCAGGCCTATCCTGCATACAAGACAGTTCGATCAGCAAATCACTCATGATCACTCTATCATGGGCACAGCCAATGATAAGTCCTATGACACACCCCATGATAACTTAGAGGATGACACCCATCAAGATATCCACCAAGTTAGCCACCAAGATTCTACGCTGTCAGCAGTTATATTGCGCCTAACACCCCATTTCCAACTCGTCCAAAAGCGAATCTTGCGGAAGCGAGGCAAACACACCATTCTCGACCGCACAGCGTAAAGAGTCTGTATTTCTTTACTTGTGCTTGCCGCCTCCACGCTTTTTGTAGTCCTCGTCTATACGCTTTTTCCAGTCTGCGCTCAGCGGGGCACTGCACCGGACGGAGCTGATTGCTTCGCTGACCACCTCATAATTCAACGCAGTTCCTTCACTGTCGCACTGATAGTTGACTGCACGATCTGCACCGATTCCGAAATGGCTTGCGGTCTCTACCGCATCAATATTGGCACCAAGGAACAAAAACTCCCATCCGTATTTTGCTTTCTGCCGCTCGATCATCTGCTTCACTTTTTCGCTGCTGTACCGACGGCTGGCATTTTCCATTCCGTCCGTAGTGATTACAAACATGGTGTGTTCCGGCACATCCTCCGGTCTTGCGTACTTATGAACATTTCCAATGTGATGGATCGCACCGCCGATCGCATCTAAGAGTGCCGTGCATCCGCGAACCGTGTAATCACGGTCAGTCATCGGTCGGATGTCCCTTACATTTACACGGTCGTGCAGGACTTCGCTCACATTGTCAAACAGCACTGTTGAGATCAGTGCTTCGCCCTCTGCTTTTTTCTGCTGCTCAATCATGGAATTGAATCCGCCGATGGTATCCCTTTCCAGTCCGCTCATGGAACCGCTGCGGTCTAAGATAAAAACGATCTCTGTTAAATTCTTTCTCATATGCTTGTCCTCCCAAAATCTCGCCCTTGCGGGCTCGCTGTCGCGGTATTCGCCAAGGTTTCGAGCAAGCTCGAACTTTGGTTCATTACACGCGCATATGGCTGCTCGGTTTCGTATCTTACAGCCATAGTATAGCGATTTTCTTTCGTGGAGTGGTCGCATGGAAAGCGACATTTCTTTGTCCTTATGCTCCGATCAGGCTCTGGTCAAAAGCAAACAGTGCCTCGTTGATTTCATACACATTGTAGTTTCCCCGTTCGACAAAATATTCTACAATGATATCGAATTTGCTCGAACGGGAAAGGGTAAACCCTGCCTTGCCGAGCATCTCCTGCATCTGGGCAAGCGGCAGTTCCAAAGCCAGGGCAAATGCCAGCACCGTAGGTTTGGATGGCTTATAGAATTTATCCGAACGGATCTTCGAGAAGAGTTTCCGGTCAATGTTTGCCTTCTTGTAACACTGAGTATCCGTCATGCCGCTTTCGTCAATCTTCCGCAGCAGCATTTCCGAAAAGCTCTCATCCATCTGCCCCAGTGCCTCTTCCAGAGATTGACTGCTGCAAGATTTACAGATTGCTTCGGGCGGCAGCGGAACAGATGCAGCTTCAAAACAGGATTCCTCTGACAATGCTTCGAGCCGCCGTCTCTGTTCTGACCGGCTGTCAGTATGTTCATCCACATACCGGTCATCTATGTACGCCGCGATATCGGCAAACAGTTTTCCGCTAATCTGATATGTTTTTCGGTCAAAGACAACGATGTAGACCATTATCTCATTTTCCAGCAGGAACGTACTGATGGTATCGACTGCGACCTTCAGAGCCTGGTCTTTTGGATAGCCGTAAACACCGGAGGAAATCAGCGGAAAGGCCACCGACTGACAGCTATTTTCTTTCGCCAGTTTCAAAGATGTCCGATAACAGGATTCCAGAAGTTCCTGCTCCCGATGCTTGCCATCCCGCCAGCGCGGGCCGACTGCATGGATCACATATTTGCAGGGTAAACGGTACCCCTTTGTGATTTTTGCACTTCCGGTCTCGCAGCCATATAGCGTACTGCACTCTGCAAGCAGCTCCGGTCCGGCGGCACGATGAATACAGCCGTCCACACCGCCGCCGCCCAAAAGAGAAGTGTTGGCAGCATTGACGATTGCGTCAACGCTCATTTTTGTAATATCGTTTCTGATAATCTGTAATGGCATGAAGCATACCCCCATTCGTCAATTTAACTTTCTATCTGTATTATAGCTTCTTTTGTGTTAAGATGCAAAATTCAAGTTAATACCGATAAGTCCCTGCTATCAAGACTAACTCTTTGTGCCTATCGTTGAAATAAACTCTCCTTATGGGTATAATATAAGGAAACCCAAAAGCTGGTTAAAAAGTGTCAGTTCCTTTTCCAATGGAATCGGCGGAACTCTGTTTTTCGGAATCTCTGATGACCGGAAACCTATCGGCTTGTCCGATGTTCAAAAAGATTCATCATTTTAACATCAAACACATGTCGTTCATATATATGTGGAGTATAATCCAAATATGTGTGTTTGATGATATCGCAAATTATTTATATCTGGTCTGAAAAAAGCATTTTCAGGAATATACAAAGATTTATTATTATACTGTTTTAGATAATCACTCTCCACTTCTGGATGAACAACTACTTTAAGGTTATCATCAACAGTGAACATTCCTTTATCCTATTTCAGTTTTCCATATTGCTCATCATCTAAAGCTTCCAGCCATTCATTGCTGCCATTCTCGCCGGGAACCTCAATGGCAAGATGGCTAAACCATGAATCCGGTGCTGCTCCATGCCAGTGCTTTACACCGGCAGGAATATTGATGCAGTCACCCGGCTTCATGAGAGTTGCATCCTTGCCCCATTCCTGATAATATCCCCGTCCGGCTACACAGACTAAAATCTGTCCGCCGCCATTGTCCGCATGATGGATATGCCAATTGTTACGGCAGCCCGGCTCAAATGTTACATTATAGATTCCCACCTGATCGATTGAAACTGGTGCAAGATAGCTTTGTCCGACAAAATACTGAGCAAAAGCATCGTTTGGCTCACCAATTGGAAATATCATTTGCGCAGCATGGGCGGACCTCGCATCCTCAGCCGAAGTTCCCTTTGCAGATAATTCGTCCGTCCATACTTCCTTTGCCATATGAAACACAGCCCAGCCCTTTGGCCATCCTGCATAAAATGCCACATGGGTGATTACCGCAGCGATCTCTTTTCTTGTCACTCCGTGATTTTTTGCATTTTCCAGATGATATTTGAGTGAGGAATCCGTCACACCCGAAGACATCAGTGCAACCACTGTAATGATGCTCCTCGTCTTTAAATCAATATCCTCATTATTCCAATTCTCGCCAAAGAGCACATCGTCATTAAAATGTGCAAATTCTGGTGCAAATCCGGAAAGTGCATCCCTACCTGCTGTCTGTACTATTTTTCCCATAATCAAAAATCTCCTTTTCTACACTACATTTCCTGCTTTTTGTTTCCCATTCTGCGCCATGACACCAACCAGCGCATGTGGAACATACATCTCCTCCAGATAGGAAATTTCATCCGCTGTCAATTCCAAATCTACAGCTTTTGCCGCCCCGTCTGCATGAGAAAATTTTGTTGCTCCCACCACTGGAGAAGTAACCTTTGTCAATAGCCACGCCAACGAAATTTCCGTCATGGAAACATTCCTCTTATCCGCAAGCTCTGCTACTCTGGCAATGATTCGTGCATCCGCTTCTGCTGTGGCATCATACTTAAATTTTGCATATGCGTCTTCTTCCAGACGCTTTGATGTCTCACCCGGACGCTTTGAGAGTCTGCCGCCTGCAAGTGAACTGTATGGCGTCATTGCAATATTTTCCGAATAGCAGAACGGTGCCATTTCCCGTTCTTCTTCTCTTGCAATCAGATTATAATGCCCCTGAATCGAAATAAACTCTGTCATTGCGTTTTCTCTTGCATAGTAATTTGCCTTGGCAAGCTGCCATGCAAAGCAGTTGGATATACCGATATATCTGGCTTTGCCAGCCTTCACAACCCTATTAAGTCCATCCATGATTTCCTCCATAGGGGTATGATAATCCCACATATGATAGATATAAAGATCCACATAGTCCATACCGAGATTGCTAAGACTCTGATTCAGGTAATTTTCTATATGTTTCTGTCCGCTCATGCCGCCGTCAATTTCTTCCTGCGTTCTCGGTGTGAATTTCGTTGCAATCACATAATCATCACGCTTTGCAAAATCACGAAGTGCTTTTCCGACATACTGCTCGCTTGTACCATTCTGATATGCGATTGCCGTATCATAAAAATTGATACCAAGGTCAAGTCCATGTTTAATGATTTCTCTCGTCTGCGCCTCATCTAATGTCCAGCTGTGCTGTCCGATAGACGCATTTCCAAAACCCATACATCCCATGCAGATGCGGGATACATTTAAATCCGACTTTCCAAGTTTTTCATACTTCATAAAGACACCTCCCGAATTAAAGACTTTCAAGCAGTTTCTTCATCTTATCAACATCACTGCTGCTCCTAACAAGATAGCCCTCTTTGATTTCAGCCCCTGACGAAACAGACGCTTTCAATCCATCCACTGTTTTTCCAAACCCACTACCGCCAGATGTAGCAAACAGTACAATTTTCTTTCCGGTAAAATCATAACTTTCCAGAAAACTGTTGATGATGGTTGGCGCAACATACCACCAGATCGGGAAGTAAAATGTAGCCAGTTCCCCTCATGCGTTGATTTTACTGGGTTTAACTGTATACAAAACTGTGTTTACTGTTACTATCTTTCATTCTTTTCCAAAATAGCTTTGAAGCATAGGCCACATTATTTTCATATATGACACAAAGCTCAGCTCTACTTGTGCTTCATTAAACCATCCAACCATAAAGCTATTTATCTCTTCAAATAATACTTTTGAAAGTTTCTGAATAATAATTGTGTTATCCACTTCTTCAGTATAATCTTTCGCATACATTTTACATATAGAACGCACTCCAAAATAATTATATAGCACACCTACCGTTGTTTTTAATGCTTCAATATCTCTTGGAAAATCTGTTCTATTCATCATATTCACTACTAATTGATGTCTTGAGTTTAGGTAATTCCTAACTGTACTATTACCTATTTCAACATCAACTGTAAATGAAAAATCTTGAGTTTGTATACTATCTGCTCCTAACATTATCATCAATTCAACTTGTGCTGCATGATATTCTGTATAACCAGACAAAGCCATATATTTCCAAGAATCTTGCTTTGCATACATTTCCGTATCTAAAATATGCGTAAATTCATGAAACACAATATACCTTGGTATTTCCGAACTTTTGCATATCCTTAATATATGTTCATCTGTTTTCGTATTATAGTAAGCTTGGGCGGCTGAAGCGAATCCTGCTGCATCGCTTTCCTCAACATTAATTTCAAAAAAATCTATCTTATACTGTGGTAATTTCTCAATTTCCATAAACTCAATATATTCTTTTTCATATTCTTTAATTAAATTTTTAATTTGTATTTCTGTCATATTGTTTTATACCTCATATCAAAGTTAGCATTTCACTTTTAGTATACCATAAAACAATCCCATTCTCATTCTATATATTTTATCCTCAACGATGAAAAGATGTGTCTGCACACATCTCTTCCATCTCATTATTTTCAATGTTATAAGTTCTTAATAAAATTCAAATCCTGTTTCCGTAATGCCTTCTGTAACTTTTCGTTCTTTCTCTTCAGTTCCTTATTTTCTCTGGTTAGAGCTGCTACCTTCTGGTTCAGCAGTTCAATCTGCTTTTCCATCGCCATGTTCAGGATTTCTCTTCTTGGATCTATCATTCCAGCCTGTTGCTCTACCGCTTGGTTCAATGTATCCCGGACGGTTGGATTTTTATAAAAGAATCCTCTCGACAATCCAGTTTTCTTCATCAGCTTTGGAACGCTGATACGTTCTTTATTTGCCAGCATATCTTGTATTGCCTGCACTGCCAGTTCAATTTTCTCTTTACTTTTTCTCTGATTTTCCTCAATCATCTTGTCGTATTTGCTCATATTCTTCACCCCATCTTGCCAGACTCATATATATGATGTCACTCATCCTCTGTCTTACTTCTCTGGTTTCGTCTGCCATTCTTTGATTGCTCATTTTCCGGTAATGCTGTACATTATTCAGTCTTTTATGCCCCAACAGTCTCGCTATCGTCCAGTCATCCAGATGCATTTCTGTAAGTTTGACGCCATAGTAGTGCCGGAACATGTGCGTTCCAAACCCGAATAATTCGCCATGATCATCTCTCAACTGCTTTTCCTGTATCATGGACATGACTTTTGTTTTTATAGCCATATACTGCATCGGGCGGTCAGGTTCTTTTTCATTAACAAATATGTATTCTGTATCACCGAACTTTTCCTGTGTATATTCAATAGAACTCTGTAACAGTTTTGCAAGTTCTTTACTGATCGGTTTTTTATATCTTTTAGTTTTAACTTGATATATTTCAATCATATCTTGGCCATTTTCTCTCGTCAGACAATCTGGTCTCAGTGTAAGGGTATCTGATATCCTAGTTCCAAGCATCTGATGTATCAGAAGACATCTTGCAATCTGTACATCCATCTGTGTAATTTCCGCATTTAGTCGTTTCATTTCATCATCAGAATACACTCTAAATTCTGCATTTACTTCCGGTGGAATATCCGTATTAATAAATAAATGCTCCAATCTTTCATAGCTGTAAATTTTTCCGATTGTCTCTTACTGTCGTCTTAATGAAATTACATAAGAACTATTCGCACTATGGGAAGTATCTTTTGTTGACAGATATATCAAAAATTCTTCCAGCACTTCTCTGTCTATTTCGCTGCAGCTTTTTATTTTGGAATACTCTTTTTGGAGATATTCTGAAAATATCCTCATTATTGTCAGTTCTCCCTGTACAGTTCCTATTGCTTCATACTGTAGATTCATATAAACAGCTTTCTTACATTCTTCCCGGATATCTGGCTGATATATTTTTCTGAAATCCAGTGTTTTTACATTATAAATTGGATTGGATCTGATTTTAATATCCAGATTTTTTAGTTCCCAGACATCTTTTTCTATCTCATCCCGTAAATCTTCTGGCTCTAAAAATTTCAGTACGTTTCTGAAATATAATATCGTCTCTGCTTCGCCATAGCTTACTGTACCATACACACTCTTCTTTTCTTTTACAATAGTTATTCCCTGTTCTAACATCCAGCCTTTTAAAAGTGATATCCATTTTTCTGGATTTCTATCTCCAAGGCTTTTGATTCTCCGATTTATTCTGCTGTTCAAAAACTTTGCAATATGATTATAAGCTGTTCGATCCTGAATCAATGCTCTAAGCGTTCCATTTTTACAGCGATACATAATATAGCCTCGAAATTCTTCCTTTAATTCTTGCGTTGGAAGCAACGTTAAATCAAATTTTCCATTATCCTTACGTGTCCCTGTTTTTTGTAAATTGGAGAAATCTCTGAAATATATAATATCATTTTCCATCTTTTTCCTCTTTCTTTAACCATGACGCTAAACTACTTCCTTGCATTTCAAAGAACTCATCATTTGCCTTCGCAATCCTTTGTGACATATAATCAATATACTGTCTTGTCATTTCTTCATAAGTATGTCCAAGATAATCCCGGATACTTTGCAGTGATACATGACTGTCATAAAACATAGTTGCTACTGTATGTCGATAATCGTGTGATTGAAATAAATATTCTCCATTTGCAATCTTATTTTCCCGGCACGCTTCTATCATCTGAGTTCGGAATGTACCATATAGGCAAGCACCACCTCTGCTATTTTTAAAAATGAATTCTTCAGGCTGAATTTCATGTTTTTTCAAGTATACTTTCATAATCCGATAAAGTGCCTGTGGGATTGGAATCCTTTTATAATTCTTCATTTTGACCTGATACACCTGAATCCAATAATCCTCGCCCTGCTGATAATAAGCATTTCCTTTCAATGTACACACTTCGCTTGCCCGTAATCCTAGACACCACAGATGTAAGAACATACATCGTAATCGCTCTGGAAAAAGATATAATTTTTTCAAAATTTCCATATATACTGTTTCCTCAACGCTACGATCATGATGTACTACTACTTCTTTTTGTTGGAAATATTCAATTCGGAATGGCATTCTTGTAATATACTGTTTAACTTCCATGAATTTATAAAAATGACCGATACCGAAAATTCTTTCATTAAATCCCTTTGCCTGTATTCCCCGTTCTCGCAAGCCGTCTGCATACTTTTTTACTTCTACGACAGTTGCATGAATCGCCAGTATCTTTTCTTGTTCCAGCAGTTCAATAAAATTTCTAATACATACAAATCTTCGTACAATCGTGCTGACTGCCTGTCCAGTAATTCCCAGTTCATATTTCATGTATGCCTGTAAAATTTCTCGATTCTGTATTTCCTTGACTTCCATAAAAGAAATGCTAATTAAGGATTTACTTTCGTCTATTCGATGTTTTCCAAGATGTAATCGTTCCAGATACCATACATTTGCTTCCCATTGGATCTGTTCCTGCTGCATAAACGCATCTCTTCTGCATTCACCTAAAATACTTCGTTGACTCGTTTCGGGAAAATTCTTTAAAATAGTTTCCACTTGTTCCATTTCCAGCAATCCAACATCCGTAATATTTAACTGAACACAAGAATCATAAAGAAGTTTTAAAGATTTTAACCTGACATTTCTATAAGCCTTAGACATTGAAGTATTTGCAATGATACGACTCAACGTATAAAAAATTTGTTTCTTTAAAACTTCTGAACAATTTTGTGTAAAATCCCACACCAATAGGTTTGTTTTATAAGAAGTTTCAAAAGTCTCAGCTATTTTCTTTTCCGGATAATACTTCAGAAAATAAATTTTATTTTGATATTTCCATTCATATATCCGCTTTCCATTTAGCGTCTGCATCTGTTGATAGATATGTTGTTGTTTTACCGTATCATATATTTTCAAATAGAAAGATACAATTTGTGATCGTATCTGTCCTCTTAAATATTGTTCATACGAATTTCGCAAAGGATAATCCATTTCTTCCAGATGCCAGATTTTTCTATCCGCCAAGAACTTTTTCAATTTGTTAATTCTTGAATCACTTTTTATTCCAAGTGCATCAATTTCTGAATATAGTTCCTGCTTTTTCTTCTCAATATCTACTTCAGATTCTGTTATGCGTTCTGCCTGTTGCAATAAATATATAGGTATTTCTCACACCTCCCTACTCCAGCAGACGTTCCGCCCCATAAATAGCAGTGTGTTGTGCATAAAACTCATTACTTGCTTCTATCAGTTCATCATCCAGCCAGTCCAGATACTTTATAGTCGTATCCAAATGTTTATGCCCCAATGCCTGACTGATCATCTCCAGTTCCCATCCTGCCTGCTTTCGCATATTTGCAAAATAGTGACGTAACATGTGGGGTGTGATTTTAACTCCCGTTTTCTTTTCCATTCGGTCCAACATATCATATACACTGTCCACTCTTAATGGCTTTCCAATGTTCTCACCCATGATATTCACAAACAGGTAATCCTGATGTTGCAGAATTTTCCGATATTTTGCCAGATAATCCATGAGAAATTCAAACGTATCATTACTTATCTTGGCACTTCTGTATTCCGCATTTTTGGCTCTTGCTTCATTTTCATTATCTTCCCGGAAGCATACCCTTATCATGTGATTCCTATAATCAATATCTTTGACATATTTTACTCCCAGTAGTTCCCCGATTCTGTATCCGGTTTCTGCTAACATAAGCAGCAGAAGCTGATCTCTTCGGTTCGTACAGGCCTGTAAAATTGTAATAATCTGATTTTCTTTTGCTGTTCTCCCACGATGTTCCTCTTCCTTCAGATAGGCTTTAAAAGAATGATTCCGCAGTACCTTTTTTACTCCCACCTGATTAACCGCTATAATCTGGTTATACGATAAGGTTTTGAGACTTCCGTACTGTTCATATTCTGCCTCTATAAATAAATAGAACCTGAACACATCTTTTAAGTATGCGTTGCAGGTTCCTTCATTCGGACACTTCTTTTCTCCAGACGTTTGCTCTGTATGGTTTCCGGCTTTAAGCCAGTATAAAAATTCCACAAAGTATTCTGTCTGTTTTTCATAATCTAACTGATAGACTTCTGTGAGTTCCATTTCTTTCTCTGCCATATATTTCATATAATAGCAGATTGAAAATGCTGTGCGTTTCACTGTATTTGGTGAACGTTTACATTTAATCTTATGCATTAGATATTTACTTGGCAGTTCTTCAATGCTCATTGTTTCCAGATTTCTGATGAAAAAATATTTTTCTGTTCCATCTTTTATCGTTTCCACCTTGTATATCATAAGCTGCCTCCTTTCCTCTAACGCTATACACAGTATACCCACTTCATGCCGAAATAGCTATTCATCAATACCAACAATCCCACCGAAAACGCCCTTGAAATACCACCAAACTTTTCGTGCAAAATCTGCTTTTTCTGTAGCAGAACCACGAACGATTACAGGTAGTATTCCACGCCTTTCCGGTTTCGGATAAAGTGCTGGACATCCTTGATATCTTTTGCCATCTTGCAACTCGGAAGCGCACACATCACTTCCTCATGATACCTGCCACCTTCTCCTGCACGCTCGTCTAAAATGGACACGACACAAGTATCTGTCTCGGTGCGGAGCGCCCGTCCGAATCCCTGTCTTAGTTTTTTCTGCATGTCTGGAACAATCACTGCCTGAATATAATCTTTCAGGCTGGCATATTCCTTCTTCTGTGCTTCGCTGATGGGATCAGGAACAGCAAAGGGCAGTTTTACTATAATCAGCGAAGATACCATATCTCCAGGGAAGTCTACTCCTTCCCAACAGGAGCCGGCTGCAAAAAGGACAGCATTGTCCATCTGTTTAAATCTTGTGATCTCTTCCGGTGAATGTCTCCACACCTCTATCATCGGGAACGGAATTTCATCCCTTAACATCTGGTAAACGTTTCCCATCAAATGATAAGATGTGAACAGCACCAGCGTATGCCCGTAAGTCGAACAGATCAGTGAATGGATATGGCCTGCTATCATCTCTGCCTCTTCCTGACTTCCTCTTCTGCATGTCTTCAAATTCTTGGGCAGATATAAAAGACAGTTCTTCTGATATTCAAACGGGGAGTCTGCCACATATTCACGGACTCTCCGCACTCTCTGTAATCCTGTCATTTTCCGAATGTGGGAAAATCCCTGTCCGGTTTTTAAAGTTCCGCTTGTAAGAATCGCTCCCATTCCTCTGCTCCATAACATCTGGTCCAGATACTGTGGAATCCGTCTGCTGGATGCACACAATATAATCCGGTGGTCATGGTCCTGCTTCAGATGCAACACATACTTCTTATCCTGATGGAAAAAGCATTCCAGCACACTTTTGGTTTCTTCCAGCTTGTTTCTGATCCACTTTGGAATCTTCTTTTCTAATTTTTCTATGATCTTATTCATGGTCTGTATCCCCTCATATAAATACATTGCACACTCTTCTGTCATGTGGAATTCTTCTTTTATCCCATATCTGGTTCTGTGGTTTTCTCCTATGATGTCCAGCACCATACGGATCGTCCCGGACAGTTTTCTTATCTCCGGGCCTTGGTACTCTTTCCCAAGATAAAAGCAGATTTCTCGGATATCGTCATAACAGAGGCTCTTCCCGAACATCTGCTTTGCCGCATCCGGCAGCTTATGTGCTTCATCGACAATCAATGCCCGGTAGTCTTTTAATAACGGGCGGTAATCCTGCAGCCTGTGATAACCATCAGCCAGCAGATAATTGTGATTACAGATCTGAATGAACATTTCATGATCTCTGGAACGCTCCAGATACTGCTGATACCTGCATGAGCCTCTTTTCGGGCAGTCTCCCGAACAGAACTTCGGTACACTCACCATCCTTCTGTCAAACCCACTTAAGTTGGACACTTCGTCCATATCATAATGTTCTTTCAACGACAGCAGAGCTTCTTTCTGCAACGCATTTTTGTGTTTTTCTTCGATTGCAACGATTCGTTGCTCCAACCTCTCATCGCAGACAAAATGCTCTTTCCCTTTTCGTATCACAGCTTTAATAGGGGCCTGAATCGTCCCGTTCTCCTGAAGAATCCGGTAGAGAAAAGGAATATATTCTGTAAGAATTGCTTTCTGGAGTGCAATGCTGGAAGTGGATATCACGACCGGACGCTGCTCATAAGGGGAACATCCTTCTGCAAGGAGGGAATATTTTCTCATCAGAACACAGGCTACCAGATAAGCATACGTCTTGCCGATACCGACACCCGCGTCACACAGTGCTATGTTTCTTCCCAGCAGGTTATCCAGCATTTCGTGGCATAACATAATCTGTTCTTCCCTTACTGCCATTCCATGCTCCGGGAACAGTACCCGAAAGATCGTATCAATTTCACGATGCGCTCTTTTTAAATATTCTTTTGTGTAATACATAATTTGTTACCTGATATGCGTGCTGATACCACATCAATACGGCTGTAAAGGATTTCTCCCTACAGCCGCATGTATCTGATATCAACGACACATTCTTCCTTGATTTCTTATACTTTTGTTTTTTGGCGTTGTATTTGTCCTCGACTCCCCCATTGCCTTACGGGAACATTACAGGCGGATGCTTGGCATTGCACCGCTCATGGATTTTCTAAAGGTCTTGCTGATTACAACCCAAAGTCCATCCTCTGCTCACTGGCAGTTCCTATGTATCATTATCCCCTCGTAAGTGATCCTCGCAAAAGACCGCCACGATCCTGTTTCAGTTAAAGATGATTCGCTCGAAACGAAAACGCCACAAAAGAACTCTGCCTCTCACTTTCTGGTCTAATTTCTTCCATGCCCTTTTCATCTGTCCTCGCGTCTTCCTGCCACGCTTCTACTTACGGGAACGTACCTGTAATGCTGGTATGAGGTTGTCAAAGTACACTGGCAAAATTTACCTGCCTATTAAATAGCCGACGAAAAACGCCATAATTATTCAATTTTTGATAAATTTTTTAATTTTTTTCTCAAACGGTTTCTTTTGGTATAAATCGTCTGTTCTGCCATTCCCATAATCTTAGCAACTTCTCTTCCAGAATATCCCCATGTACTGAGTAAGAGGATTTCCAGTGTCTGATGCTCCGTTTCTTTCAATAGTTCATAGATTCGCTTATCACCTATGTGATCCAGAAGCTCCTTTACATCCCTTGCAAACAGCTCGCTGTCCTTTTCTTTTATGGAATCCATATCCTGCATCGTTTCATCCAGATGTTCCCGGTATCTGCGCTCTTCCAGAAAGTCTTCCCTGTCCATCTGGCGCAGCTTTTGGATCTTCTCTTCTTCCATTCCCAGTTCACGCAATTTCTTTTCTTCCTGTTCTTTCCAATAATTCCACTTTCGTTCTTCACTTGTCTTGTTATAAGCCATTTATCTTTCCTCCGATCTGATTTTTGATATAGAAATCAAATCGGAGCATGGCGGTGACCGGATAGGTACGTTATAATGTTCGAAAAATGTCGAAGAAAAAAATGCTGCAACCTCTTCGATTACAGCACTTTTTTCCATCTTACGTGAATATTTCTTGTTGGTTCATAGGAGATTCCTTCTTTTTCTCATAATGAATAAAAGACTCTTGTCATCCATTATTTATTATAATTTTTCTACTATTACAATAGCTTTTTTAACAAGTTTTCTTGTCTTGGAGTTTAAAAGAAAGCTACCAGTTTTTTTCCTCTGATAGCTTTCCATTCATTCTTATTCTGTTGGGAACATCGCTGCTTCCAACTTATTCATCTCTGTATCCAAAAGACCATATTTTCCTGAGTTATCTTTTTCCACGGATACGTTTACAGTAACAGCTTTTCCATATCTGTTCTTTTCAAGACTCTTCTGGACACTTTCTGTTAATACAGCTGCAAAGACTTCCGGATCATTTCCATCCAATCCCTGCTTTATTTTTTCATTGCTTACCTCTGTAGAGCTTTGTTGCAATGTCTGAAATACATTGGATGGTTCAACTTGTACACTTACTGTATAGACTCCATCCTCTTCTTTCACATCTTGTACTTTGTATTTTGCCAGTTTCTTTACTTCTGTCAGTTTTTCCGCATAATCAGCAATTCCTTTATCCGTAATGTTATCGGAATCATCAAATTGCTGTTGGATACTCTCATTAAAATCCTCTTCGATTTCTTTCTTGGCATCTTTTTCCGAGATTTCTAACAGATTCGCATAGTCCTTATATTCTCCATGATAGTGTGCATCAAGAGAACTTTGGACGTAGGATTTGGCATCAAAGTCTGGTTGTCTGGAGCAAGCTGATAACAATATACATACTATAATTCCTATACTTATGCACAAAACACAATTCTTCTTTTGCATATTCTCTCCTTCACGCTTTATTTATCTTCAATTTTTATCGAAAATAACATTTTTAAATACTGTTCTATTGACTCCTTTTGAACTTTTCTTTCAATATTATATGGAATGCACATAAAAAACTCCACATAACCATTATCAATAAAACTCAGCAATACTTCTCCATTTTCTGTTAAAAAATGTACATATTTTTTATTACATTTACTTTCAAATTTAATATTCGACATTTGCTTGTATATTTTTTTGTAATGATTTTTTATGCTTACTTCATCTGTACAATCAGTTCCATCACCTATCAAAAAAGAAATATACAACTTATCATAATCTTCATTTCTATATGTCATATAAGAATCTGTATGACCATCACCAATATTTTTATAATGCTCATTTGGAATCGAATAACTAATTATTTTCCCCTCTAATGTTTCAAATCTTTCTGTTTCATCAATTCTAATTTCACATGGTTCAAACATTTTTTTTATAAACAAGCCCAATTCATAATCCGACATTTCTATAAAATTAATATAATCTTTTTCTTCCGTTTTTCGCGAATATCCCCCTCTATTATTCCGTTCCCATCTTCTAATTTCTAATTCATCTCCATTTTGTTTCAAATCAATTCTTTGATAATTCTTGGAAAATGTTGGAAAACTTTTATATTTTGTTTGTTTCCAAAAATTGTTTAATTGAGATTCGTCTACTTTTGGGGAACTTTCTGCAATTTTTATTCCTTTTCTAATTGCACAGCCTATCTTATCTATTGTTTCTTCAGCCATAATTTCAATTGTAGGTTCGATAGAAATATAACATCCCATAAACCTTTCAATGGCATTAGGCACAATTAAGAAACCATATTTTTGATTATAATATACAGAAATCATATCCGTTTTCTCCTCTCTATTACTTAAGGGGAATAAAATATTCCCCTTAAGCTATTTACTTTGCTATTATTTTCCTACTGTAATAATGAGTTTAACACCTTTATCAATACCATGTTTTGTAGCATTATTAACTGCATTTATCTGAGCTTCGCTTAATGTTACATTTGGAACAACTACTTGTAATTGTCTACCCACTATTTCTTCCGCATTAACAAATTTACCATTAAATGTTTCTCCTATAAATCCTGAAACTTTATTAATGTCCTTGACAATTACCTTTTCCAATTTATTACCATTTTGATAAGTCTTTGCACCTAAGTCTCGGCTTTTAACACTAGTCACAACACCATTTTCTACTTTATCTATGGTCGGGAAATTGTGTCCCAAGTTATTTCCCATAGCTTTGTCAATAATATCTCCTCGCTCTAATGGTGGTTTTCCCAAGTGCCTTCTGGCAATTTTGTTTCGGTTACTTCTGCAACTAATTTTTTAAACGATTTATCAATCCCATCATTATGGGTACTTCCTGCACTCCTTACTACATTCAAAAGTTTCCCAGCCCCATAACTAAGGCCACCCATAACGCCACCTGTCACTGCTCCTGCAATACCACCGACTAACGTATCTTTTGCTACTTGTTTCAGACTATTTCCAGACAAACCTGAATTCACTGCACTATATGAAGCTCCACCAATAGCTCCAATAACTGCTCCTGAAACCATCGCCGTTCCTAAGCCACCCATTGCTGGCAATGCTGCCAGAACTGCTCCTGCAGCCAAACCGCCTGTTGCAGCAACTACAAGACCAGAAACTGTAACCGCAGTTATACCAATGGCTACTTTTTTCACCGCATTCCAGTCTACTTTTCCAAGCTTATCTGTAATACGATTTGTTGTCGTACACATATGTCGTACCACTTCTGAGCGGATTTCTGCCGTTCTTTCTGAAACATAGGATTTGAAAGATGTATAAGTTTTTCCAATTTTCTGTACCCCATTGCTTACAGAACGAATAAACTGACTTCCTCTGGATGTGATCTTTTGATATGTACTGCTACTGGTTACACGATTTTTCACAGATTGATATGTCTGTTTTGCATGTTTAGCTGCATTTTTGGCAGTTTTTGCTACCCCCTTCACTGTGTTAACAATAGTTTTTGCTGCTTTCTTAGCTGTATTTACTACTGTTTTGACTACCTTTTTCGCAGTATTAACGATTTTCTTGCCGACACTCTTGACTGCTTTCGCTGCTTTTTTAGCTGTACTCTTAATCCTGCTCCACAATGAATGTCCTGTCGGATCACTGTAATTCAGCGGATTATTGGTCGTATAATCGTAGCGGTTTCTGGTCAATGGATTTTCTGTCGTTCCAAGGTCACTATCTTCAGTTGTAAAGGTTCCGTTCTCTGCGTTATAGTATCTTGCCCGCAGATACTGAAGTCCTGTTTTTACATTTGTGGACTCCCCATTGTAACCGTAGTAATTGACACCGTCTGCTGTTCCTGATGTAAGGTTACCGTATGAATCATACTGATAACTGTTCGTCAGATTAGCTGTTTCGGTCAGGATTCCGGTCACGCTGTTTCTTCCGTCATATAAATAATAACTGCTTTCTTCCGATTTATCAACGCTTACCCGTTCTCCGATTCCACTTTCTCCATAAGTATAAGCCTGACGTACTTTCTCGTCTGCTCCATACTCTGCAAGGACTTCTGTATTCTCGCGATTGATATCGTTGATATACTCTGTCAGTGTGTATCCTTTGGCATTGGAACCGCCTTTTACCAGAGAGGCAAGCTGCTCTTTCGGGCTGTTTCCATCTTCGGTACGCTGGTTCGCCGGGATCAGGACTTCATCGCCATAGCAGTCTTCCCATTTATAGGTGTTATCAAGTTCGAATACCCGGTTGTTATCTCCATCGTACATGGCTGCCATCAGGACTGTTCCACCCTGTTTTACTACTGCCAAACGATTCTCTGCTGTGTATTCATAAGTAACCGGATCTGCACTGTTTGTCTTATCACATTCCTGGATCAGATTGCCATCTTTATCATAGCTGTAGGTTGTTCCCGGATCGCCCCAGATCTTTGCATTGGTGCGTTTGATGAGCTGGTTGGAATCGTTGTACTTATAGTTATATTTTGCTTTGCTGACACCATCCTCGATCTTCTCGTAAGAGGTCCGGTTTCCAATCTTGTCATAAGTATAATTATGGACTGTCTTTTTACCGCCCTCTGCTTTTTCTGTACAGCGTGTCAGTTCCCAGTTGTCATCGTATTCATAGGTACGTGTCGTCTGGATCTCTTTTTCCTGATGCTCACAGTCTGCTTTGTCTGTCTCTTTCTGTGTATCGCCCCAGTTGTACCAGTCTTCCCAGCTTGGCGTCTTTCTTGTTCCAGCTTCCAGTTCCGTAGCTGTTTCTCCAACTACATATCCCTGATCATTGTACTTGTACTCATAAGTACTGATTACTTTGCCGCAGGAACCACAGGTATTCACAATCTTTGTGATATGATCTTCTGCATCGTAAGATACTTCCGTCTTTGTTCCATTACTTCTAGTAACTTCTGTCACACGGTTCAGTGCATCATGCTTGTAAGTGGTTACTTTTCTATTACGGTCTGTCAGTTTTACCAGATTATCATTTAAGTCGTATTCATAGCTGATCTTTGTCCCATCCGGGTATACGATTGCCTGCAGATTATCTGCGTCATCATAAACGTAGCTGACATCCTTTTTCGAACCGCTTGTCACTTTGGTGATTCTTCCAAGTGCATCGTATTCGTAGCTGCTCTTGCCTGTCTGATCCTTCATGGATACCCGTTCCCCGGCACTGTTATATGCGTAGGTCACGTCCTTTTCGGATGTCTCGCCTTTTGCGTCCTGATAAGATTTCTCCAACAGGTCATTCAGTTTGTCGTAATCATACGTGGTTTTCTTGCCGCTTGCCTGTGTATGTCCGGTCAGTCTGCCTTTTTCATCATAGTCGAATTTCTCCGTTCTTCCTGCCGGATCTTTGATGGATGTCAGGTTGCCTTCTAAGTCATAAGTATAATTCGTTGTCTTATTTGCTGCATTGGTGAAGGTCACCAGGTTATCCATGTTGTCGTAACCATAAGTTGTTACACCGCCAAGGGCATCAGTTACTTTGGTCAGGTTGTCATTCTTGTCATATTCCAGATGGCTCTTTAATCCGGTCTTATCTGTAACAACCTGAATATTCCCATGTGCATCGTAATCAAATCCCGTTGTGAATCCACGCTTGTCTGTAATAGAAGTTACCCTGCTGTCCTTATCATAGGTATAGGATTCCTTCTGCCCCAGTGCATCGGTCTCTTCTGTTACACGGTTGTCTTTATCGTAGACTGTCTTTGCAACATAGCCCATCGGATCTGTTACAGATGTAACATTATAATTCTTATCATATCCATAGCTGGTCTTTCTTCCACCCGGTTTGGTGATCTCAGTAATATTTCCTGCCGGGTCGTAAGTGTAAGCAGTTATCTTACCAAGCGGATCAGCTGCAGAAGTCATCTGACCTGCCAGGTCATAACTGTAGGTATTGCTCCGTCCAAGCGGATCTGTCTCCTTCACCAGATTGCCATACTTATCATAAGAAAAGCTGGTTGTTCCATCCAGTGCATTGGTAGAAGACTTCATGTTATGGAGCTTATCGTAAGTATAAGTAGTGGTACTCTTTAAGCTGTCGCTTTCTTTTACCACGTTGTCCACTTTATCATAAGAGAAATTTTTAGTATAACCCAGTGGACTGGTCATACTCTTCAGACGTCCGGCTTTATCATAACTATAGGTATACTCTCCACCATTCGCCTGTGTCATCTTTGTGACATTGTCATTCAGGTCAACACTGTACTGTGTCTCATTTCCCTTTGCATCCGTTACAGAAATGACATTGCCATGCTTGTCGTAATCATATTTGGTAACTGCTCCCTTTGGAGAAATCTGTTCCGTCATGTTACTCAGGCTGTCATATTTGTATTCGGTAATGAGTCCCATCGGATCTTTTGATTTGGTAAGATTTCCAATGGCATCATAACGGTATTCATTTGTTTCTTTTAACGGAGAAGTCTCACCGATCTTGCGGTCCAGTTCATCATACTGGTAGGTTGTCGTATTTCCATTTCCGTCTGTCTGGGATACGAGATTGTCATTTTTATCGTAAGCATACTTGGTAACCGTACCGTTTTCATCGACAGATTCCGTCACATTATCATTTCCGTCATACTTAAAGGTGCTGGATGCTCCCAGTGGATTTGTCTGAGAAATAACCCGGTCTTTCTTATCGTAAGCGTATTTATATGTGGCTTCCTCTTCTTCTGTCATGGATAACTGGTTGCCGACTTTATCGTAGGTAAAGGTTGTTTTATGACCTTCCGCATCCGTTACCGCTGTAATGCGGTCCATAACATCATATTCATAAGATGTGATACTTCCGTCTGCTTCAGTAAGTTTCAGGAGTCTGCCGTACTGATCGTACTTGTATGTTGCTGTCCTGCCAAGTTCATCGGTCTGTGTCAGTACATTTCCGGCACCATCATAAGTATAATCCATACTGTTTCCACCATTGTCGGAGGAATGGATCAGGTTGCCTGCTCCGTCATATTGATAGGTAATTACGAGTCCCTGTGCATCCGTACATTTTACAAGCTGTCCGATGGCATCGTACTCCATCAGCACCTTGTCCCCTGTCGGCAGTATTATGGATGTGTTATTTCCCTCTTTATCATACACATAACTATACGCATTGCCGAGGGCATCTGTCATCTTTGTGCTGTTGCCCTGTGAATCGTATTCGTAAGTGGTCTTTCCTTTCAGGGCATCCACCGTCTGTTCCAGATTGTCGGTGGAATCATATTTCATTGCTGTAATGTTGCCCTTTGCATCGCTTACCGATGTCATGTTTCCATTACCATCGTAAGTCATGGTACTGGTATTTCCATTTTCATCGGTAGAGGATACCAGATTTCCATTTAAGTCATACTTCATGGATACGGTATATCCAAGGGCATCTTTGGATGTAGTCAGATTTCCTGCCTTGTCGTAAGCATAAGTATCTGTTCTTCCCTCTTCATCGGTAGAAGATACCAGATTTCCTGCTTTATCATAAGTATATGTGGTAGTTCCACCTTCTGGGTTGGTTTCACTTAAGCGGTTTCCTGTATTATCGTAGGTATAAGTCCAGGTTCTTCCACTGTCATCTGATTTTGATACCAGATTGTCTGCCGCATCATAAGTATAAGTGGTAACTGCACCTAATTCATCTGTCTCTTTAGCGAGTCTTCCGCAGTTATCATATTCCTTGGAATGGCTGCTTCCATCTCCATAAGTAATCTTGGTTTCATTTCCTAATGCGTCATATTCATATTTGGTTATATTACCAACTGCATCTTTGGACTGAAGCACCTGTCCAAGAGAATCAAACTTGGATACGGTTGCATTTCCATTTCCATCGGTATATTTTTTCAGATTTCCTGCTTTGTCATATTCATAGAGCTTTGTTCCAAAATCTTTATTACTCTCTTCTATGACACGTCCCATGCTGTCATACTTATAAGTAATTGTATTTCCTTTTGCATCGGTTGCTTTGACCTGCTGATAATTCTTATCATAAACGTAGCTGATCTGATTTCCTTTCGGATCTGTACCACTGGTCATGTTGTACATCTTATCATAAGTATAAGTGGTGGTATTCCCCAGTGCGTCAGTACTTGCTGTAATATTTCCCACACCATCCAGCGTATAAGCGGTCACACCGCCATCGGCTGCTGTCTTGGAAGTCAGATTGCCATTCGCATCGTAACTGTTCGAGGTTACATTTCCAAGTGGATCTGTCATGGTAACTGCACGATTCATCGCGTCATACGTGAATCCCCATGCTGCTCCATTTCCATCCACATATCCGGTCATGTTCGGTCCGTCATACGAATACGTTGTTGTGACACCTCTGCCGTCTGTCTGGGATACCATACGATGTTTGTCATCGTAAGTATAGGTAATGGCTGTTCCATCCGGTTTTGTAGATGTGACCATATTTCCATTACCGTCATAACTGTAAGTAACCGTTGCTCCGTTATATCCAGTTGCACTGGTCAGCTTATTCTGCTCATTATAAGTATAAGAGGCTGTCTTTCCATCCTCTCTTGTCTCCGTTGCTACATTGCCAAATGTATCATAAGTGTAAGTTTTTGTTCCGGCTGCTGTCGTTTCGGAAGCAAGCTGATTCTCTGCATTATAAGTCTTTTCACAGGTTGTTCCATCCGGATATTCAATGGATGTTGTGCGGTACTGATCATCATAATGATAAACGGTCTTATTTCCTTCGTTATCCGTTGTTGTAGTAGAACTCTTTCCGTACTTGAAAGTTGCCGTTCCTTTTTCTGCATCAGTCTGCTCTACAACTCTTCCTTCTTTATCGTAAGTATTCTTTACAACCGTATTGCCATTCTCATCTTTCCAGCTTGTCATACGGCTGTCATCATCATATTTGTACTCTTTTGTTGTTCCATTCGGATCTGTTACAGATATCAGATTTCCCTGCTCATCATATTTGTAAGAAACTTTTCCACCATCTGGAAGAGACAGTTCCTTGATATGCCCGAATTTATCCTGTTTTACCCCGAATGTTTTTCCGGATGGTGTTGTAATCTTACTCAGATTATAATCATCGTCATAATCTAATACTGTCTTAAATCCATTCACATCCGTTACATAACGTAAAATTCCATATTTATCAAATGACCAGACGCTCTGATCCGCATCTGTCAGTTCCCATCCGATGTAGTCATGGTCTGTATCTTTATAGCTGACTGCTTTTAAATCATATACATAACCATCCGGAGCAGTGTAGCTTCCATCTTAATTCTTATCAAAGATCAGATAACTTCCGTCCCCTCTCATATACAGAAGACTTCCGTCCTCCATTTGAGAAAGTGACTGGTCATAGTTAAAGCTCCATCCACGTCCGAACATGGAATGCTGGTCTGTTCCTTTGGAATTGTAGCTTCTTGTAATGGAGAATTCTCCATTCAGTTCATTCATCGTCGCATCGGACTGATCCATGTAGAAGTTACCAGTATTTAAGTTGACTGGTTCAAATCCAAATTCACAGTGCAGGCCTCTTCCCATCAATGCTCCGTCAATCCGCATCTTATCCTGATCGGTAAGCGGTGCAGGACTATATGGAACATTTGTCTGTGGGTTACGGATAAAGATCGTGTTATTTGCGACTACCAGTGCGTCCATAACCTGATTGTCTTTCATAATGTTCTTAAGCGGAACACCATAATATTTTGCAATCTTCGGGAATGTATCAAACTGCTTCACTTCATAGATCACAAAGCTGTCACTGGTCACTTCTTTTCCTGTTTCCAGCTTTCCATCAATCTCTTTCGATGCTTTTGCTTTGATCTTATAAAGCTTGTCCTTCGTCAGCCCTGAATACAGTGCACTCTGCCAGTTGGAATCTTTGCTGTAATACTTATTCGCCTCCGGGAACTGCTTATTGTATTCAGTACTGTCTGGATAGGAATACAATGGTTTTGCATCTGTTTCGTGATGTTCTTCATTTTCCTCATCTGGAAGCAGATAATATTCTACTGTAGATTTGCTCTTTGCAATTCCGTCTGCAAATACGGCATCAAACTTCAGCTTTCCATTTGTATTCTTTTCTGTCATCGGGCGAAGCAGGATCGTTGTTTCATCCAGTGACATATCTCGCAGATATGGATCTTCAGCCGGTGACCACTGGATGCTGAGTTTCGGTCCATAAACGGATGCCCTGTTATTCAGTACCTCACACTGCATAGAAGCTCCAAGGTTATTTGCCTCGGCAATGGCTACCAGTGCAAATCCGTTATTCGCATGAGTTCCCTGCACCCAGTCATTGACCAGATCTTTGACGTCATAATTGATATAGCTGTTCCTGCTGGTACTTGCATTCTGTACATCCTGAAACGTAAGATTTACTGGTTTTGTTTTCCATGTGATGGAGGTGTTCCACGACTGATCTACACGATAAAGTCCAAACTGGGATGCACCACCACTGTATGCAGTTTTCTGACTGACTGCAAATGTTGCACTGTCAATTTTGGAATCTTTCGGAATCTGACTAAAATTTGAATTTACTTTGATATAAGTCCGGCAGTTCTGGTGTGCAGTACCAAATCCTGCAAGGTTCCCAGACTTAATACCATCATCAAATCCGACATACGGATAATTGTTGTCACCAATCTGACTGGTAGGACTTCCCTCTTCCACACCGATCATGTTAAAGGAACTCTTCTGAATCTCTACTGGTGTCGGATCGATCCTGACCGGATACTGACGTTCTTCTGCCGAAAGCCAATCCCTATCTGGTTTTACGGTCAGGATTGTTTTTCCATCTTCTTCCCGAAGTTCCAATGTGATCAGGAAACTGATTTCCCCGGCAGCATCTTCCATTGATGGCGTCTCCAGAAGATACTTCGCATCTTTGATTGTCTTCCCTTCCGGATAGATATAGACCTGATTGTCTTTTACTTCTGCCTGATACCCCGGAATCTGCAGCTCGTATTCATAGACTTCCCTGTCTGTTGGCTGCTGAAGTACGATATCTTCCTTAATGCTGGAATCCAGTACTGTATACTGAACATCTGCGCCCTCGTAAACTTCATTATAAAGGATCGCATTGTCTTTAATAACGGAATGTGTATAATCTCCATCTACCGGAATGATCCCGATTCTGGTCTTTCCATTTTCAATCGTTACACCATTCTCTTCTGACATCTGTTCCGGAAGAAGGATAGCATAATCGTTTGCCTTGTTCTGATAAACTTCTGTTTTCTCTTCCTTTTCTTCAGTTGCCACTACACTGCTGGCTTCCTGTGCTTCTTCGGATGCCGGAGTATCTGCTTCTTCTGGTTTTACAAGTGTATTATCAACCAGCTCGGTATCTCCATCCTCATTCTTATAAGTTCCGACATAACCTCCATAAACGGTTGTATACTGCTTGTCCCCTGTCTTATAAGTCTTGGAAATGGCATCATAATCAATCAGTTCACCTTCCGGTTCTTCTGGAATCGGATAGTAATCCTGTGGTTCTTTCAACTCCACTTCTTTTTCCTGCGGATTTTCTTCTGTTTCTTCCGCTGGAGTTGTCTGTTCTTCCTGCGTCTCTGTATCTTCTGATGGCGTCGTTTCATTTTGTACGTCCGCATCAGACTGCTGACTCTTATCTTGTTCTCCAGATGTGGAATCTGTAATCCCTGCTTCCTCTTCCGTCAAAGCCTCTGGTCTGGAGAAATCTGCATTCTTCTGTACATCCTCAATGGCCTCTTTTGCCTGTACAAAAATAGGCTCTGTTCCCTGTAGTGCCATCAGGAGTGCAAGTACTAAGGCTATAGCCGACTTTCGAAATCTCTTCATAGTCTCTTTCTCCCTCTTGTAATCTTTTTCTATAATTCCTTTACAAAATAACCGCTACCCTCCTTTTTTCTGACTTTGGCACTACTATAATCTAAAAAATCACAAAATTTTCATAAATGGTAAAAATGCCCCTTGAGGTGGCAAAAATAGACGAAATCGGTCGAAAAAAATAGTAAGACACCATCGCCTTACTATTTTTCATCTAATTTCATATATAATAATATTTTCACTTGAAAGGATTTCTCCGTATGGCAGATCTCCATCTGACCATGATATTTTTCTACTACGAGTTTCACATTTTGTAATCCTATTCCATGTCCTTCTTTCCTGCTTTTCGTTGTCAGATAAATTCCATTCCGCACTTTTGGTGTATCTTTTATGCTATTCTCAATCTGGATATTCATGATTCCTTTTCCATAATACATCTGAAACGATAATCTCCTTTCATCTGAAGCTGCTGTCCCACGAATAGCATTATCCATAAGATTTCCCACTATTATACTTATATCAAATAATTCTTCCCCTATATGATTCGGTATTTCTACAGAAATCTCCGGATTTTCAATTACTGATTTCGAATCTTCCAAAATATAATTCAGCAGATTATTCATATTACGGTTTTCTGTATATAAATGATGACATAAGGCTGTTCCGGCTATATTCTCCATTTGTTTCAGATACGATAGAATCTCTTCATTTCCTCCCGTTTTTGCCATTGCCCCTATTGTTGTAAGATGGTGCTTGTAATCATGATGTATCTTATTCAGCCTGTCCTGTGATTTCATCATCATCTCCAGTTCTTTTGCATACTGGCTCATCTGAATTTTCATCTCTTCCTGTTTTGCTGTTTCAATATAACTTTTCTGAACCTCATCGTGCAGATAGAAAATAAACACATTGATAAACAGTAAGAATAATACAATCGTAGACCGCACACCTCTTCTGTCTGGCAGCAATATCCTGATACAGACTATAATGCTGATCACCGGGACAGAAAGCATAGCAAGCCAATGACGGTTCTTTATATAATAACTTCTCTTTACACCTACTTTTCTTTCAATAATGACTTCCAGTAAAAAGAATATAAAATTTCCCATTACAATAGTTCCCGGTCCCATGTGATGATGCACCGGATTTCTTGCTACCGCATACCGTTGAAAGAACACGATTGGAATCCCATCACATAAAATTCCCATAATATATACCATAAGTGTATTCCAGACATGATGTTGCCAGTCTGCCTGATATGCCACTGTTATAATTAACAGAGCTATCAGCTCAAAGATCAGATCTCCGTACATCGTTCCCCACTG
Organism: Blautia faecicola; assembly: GCF_004123145.1. NCBI lineage: Bacteria > Bacillati > Bacillota > Clostridia > Lachnospirales > Lachnospiraceae > Blautia > Blautia faecicola. The sequence continues at coordinate 2,549,653 of NZ_SDKC01000001.1, forward strand.
CATGCTTCCCCAGCATGAAAGCAGATATGCACAAAAATATGCAAATAGCTTTTGTGTATCCTCATTTTTTGGATACAGGATGGTATTGTAACGGAACACAGTATAAATCCAGAATAATTTACTTGTCAGATAAGTGATCAAATGGATATTCATAATCTTTTCTTCTCCGTTTGTAATAGTCTTTCCCTGACCTTCTTGCGATTTGCTTTACTGATACTGAGACGTGTCTTGTCTTTCATAACCACGTTGTCATATTCGTAATGCTCCACGTGTTCCATATTGATGAGATAGGACTTGTGAATCAGTAAGAAATATTCTTCTGTTACATCCGCTACATCCTTTAATTTTCCTCGATATTCATATTCTTTTTCCGATGTCACGATATGTACTCTTTTTCCCAGACTATAAAAATACAGGATCTTGTCATAAGAAATCTTGTGGATTCCTTTTGTATCCGTATATTCAAATATTTTCTTCCGTTCTTTTAACAGTTCCCGTAATTCACCTATCACCCGGAAAAGTTCTTCCTCTCGGATTGGCTTTACAAGAAAATCAAATGGATGAATACGGAATAATTTCATAGCATATTCCTGATATGTTGAAATATAGGTAATCCGCAGTTCTTTTCCATAATTTTTCTTTCGTATCTCCGTTCCGATATCAATTCCATTCTCATGTTCCAGACAAATATCAAGGAATAACATATCGTAGGATTCTTCTTCCAGCCTGTTAAGAAGCTGCTCCGCAGAATAGTATATTTCTATAGATATCTGACAGTCATTCGCTTTCCCATAATGGAGCAGCTTCTGTTCTAACCAATTACATAGGATGATGTCATCATCACAGATTGCAAGTTCTAGCATATTTTCTTACCCTCAGTCTTTCGTAACACGACAAATGGGGAAAAGAATCCCCTTCAATTCTTTTCCCGAATGGACATCACTAATTTTGTGTCATTTTTCCGATGCAACAGCACCACTTCCTTTGCTGTCTTATTTTGTCCTCTATATAATAAACACTTGAACAAGAAAAAACTGTCGCCATTTTATAATTTATTTATATTTTTTATGTTTTATTTATATTTTATCCAAATATTACAGCGATAACTAATAATGTCACCCCCTGCATTATTCTTTTTATTTTTAGCGTCATTTGATAAAACATCAACGTTTTTGATGGCAAAAAGGGAACCTGCAAAACCAGATTCCCTTTAAAATACATGCTCTTCTCTAAAAGGATGATAAATCCACCATCCTCTGCTTATTTTTAAAAACTTTTTCCTTTTTTACAATACTTATAAATATTAAATGGTTTTTCTTTTTTTTCAAATAAAATCCCTGTTGTTTTAATAATTTTTATAAGTTCATCCGACTCCATATCTGTCGTTTTAAATATAAATATTTTCTTTTCATTTGTTATGAAAAAAAAGAAGTTTTTATATAAGAACATTCTATCAATATTTTTAAATTCATAAATTTGATCTTCATCTATTTTAATTGCGTTTTCATCGATATCCACCGTTTCATATCCTGATCTACCCCAGACAAATTCATGAACATTTTTTTCAAAATTTTTACCAATCATTTGATACCAAATAATCCAAGCCACACAAGCCACACAAGTTCCAATCCCTATTCCAAACATCAAATAACTTTCCGACAGATAACAATTAATCGACAGTAAAAATTCTACAGGTGTAAAAATATAGATAATCATTCTACTTTTCTGTCTTGTTTTAAATAATTGATTAGGAATTATAAACCCAAGCGAAAGCATTCTTTCTAATTCTTCCCTATCCTCATCTGACACAATTGATTTAATATGCATTCTTCTTAATCCCCCTTTTGCCAGAGGTCCTCTTTATAAAATCGAACCTCTGGCCATTGTCTCTTTTATTCTTTTACAATTTACAGCGCTTGAATCAACAAACCAAAAACAGTACCTGCTCCAGCTGAAAATAAAGCAATAATTGACGGAATTGCATTTACAACTAATGCACCCGCAAGAACTAATATTACGGCTCCTGCCAGTATATTACTATGCTCTTTTGTGAATTCTACAACATTAAATTCAAGACCACTATTAGAATTTAATGTCATTGTAAAAATCAAAGCAACCGATATTGTCCACTCTTTTTCCTCTTCTGGCAGCAAATCTGATGTACTAAATACAATGGAAAACTCTACACTATTGGCAAAAACATTATTTATTTCAAAAGCAATATTACCAGATTTAACCGATAAAGCAATTTTTTCTATCGTATTTCCAAAGTTATCTGCTCCCTCTATACCTGTATCTGATAAATTTGATGAAATCTCCATAATTTGATTTTTGCAAGTTTGTGTCAATTCTCCATCATTTCCTATATCCACTTTTATATTATAAATTTTACCAGTTGAACTTTCAAGCGATGTGGATATTTTAGTAGAAATATCAATTGCTCCTTGAGGACTCATCATTGTTCCCAGTGAAATTTCCTTATCATACTCCACACCCACATCCATAATTTTATTCAGATAACCAAGCGGCTCCATTACATTATAGACATATTGATTTCGTGCTATTTTTACCTTTGCCCGAAGATTTTCTTGCGCTATTTCCTCATCTGTTTTTGTCGATACGGCATCGAACTTTTTAAATCCAGTATCTCTCCCTGAATATGCATCTTTATCCAGTGGGAACGAAGGTGATGAAGAAAATGAGTTCAACTCACAAAATTGATCAAATGCCCAGTTCTTCGGCATCGAATATCCCAAATTACAGCTAAATCCAGTTGACATATCTGCCACAAATGATTTACTTGCCAATCCTGCTTCATAAACTTTAGTACATACATATCTTGGTGCATAAATGCCGACTTTATAATTTTTATCATTTGTCGAACTGAAAAAGATCATGTGAATCTGTTCAAAATAAGGTATAATAAATGTATCAATCTGATATGAATAACAATCAAAATCCACTGCAAAGTATATAGTCGTTCCACTTGGTATACCGATTCTCTCGGCTGCTAAAATTGCTGTCTGTGCATCAACACTTCCCTGGGACGGATCCTTAAAATAGTTTAATTCATATCCTCCATCCTGATATATCGGGAATACCGATAATCCTGCATTTTCAATGTTTTTCACTTCTGTTGATGTCAAATATTTCGGTGTATGTTCTTTTCCAACAGAACCTGTCAGATAACGTCCTACATGAGTATACCCTGCATTTTTTATATCTAATGCCTGTTGTTTATTTAATACTGTTGCACAGTCACACGCTTTTGCTGCCCTGTTTGTATCGCCTTTACTCGTAAGCAATGATTTCATAGTAGAAACATTTACTTTTCCTTTTGTTACAAGTCCAATTCCTGTCAGACCATAAAACTCCTGAAATTCTGACACCTTTGACTCTGTAGTCGAATCAAACACGCCATCGAATCTTCCCGGATTATATCCGTTAAAATATAGTCCGTATTGAGCAATCTTATTAAATGGAACATATTTCGTCGAGTTCTGTCCGTTCTGTAATGTACCCGGAAACGCATTTGTTGTTGCATCGCCAAAATTAACTGAATTCAAATCTGTAATTAATTCAGTTGTAACTCCTTCAGCCGCCTGCAATGCACCAACTAAAGACAAAATTGTCTGTCTTGAGGCAATTCCATCACAAGGTCCAACACCAATAACATCTGACCAGTCACTATTTAATTGCTGTTGAATAAGAACAATATTGGAATCCCCACCAGAAACCTTTGTAAACCAGTTTAGGGATAACAATCCAGACCAAACTTTCCAATCAATTTTGCCCGTAACTTCCAGTCCTGCATTTTCCTGCATCTTTTTAACTGCATTTACTCCTGATGTATAATAAATTCCAGTAATTCCTCCAGCAGCATATCCTTTGCAAAACAGAGCACACTGAATCAAGCATACATTAACCTGCGGAGTATCATTCGGATCCATTTTTGTAATAATGGCTAACTTCTTCATGGTATTAATAGTAAGTGGTCCAACCGTTCCTGTAATCGTTGAGATTCCATTCTGAATCTGAAATGCACGAATGATTCCCTGCATCACGGCTGTTCCGGTCTTTCCATCTTCATCCAGTTTTACCCAATCCTTATGTCCACCAAACATCGCATTTAAATATTTTTGTGCTGCTTTTACATTCTGATCACTCATATTCACTACCTCCTAATTCAAGTCAATTATAAAGATTTCTAACTCTTTATATGTCTATCACTAAAAGTTACAATAACAATTTATCAATCAACTGTGCCTATTTTGTGACTATTTTCCAAAGAATTCATTAACTCCCTTATAAAATCCTTAACAAATTATGAAAGAAACCATCAATTTATCACCCCATATCCCATTATAGAACTGTAATCTACTGCATAATTTCTCTGCCGTACCTGATCACTGGAATTTCCCTCAATCGTGTAAACTCTTCCACCTTCACACTTTTCTACTATTCCTACATGATCCGATGTTCCATCATGATCCCAGTCAAAAAAGATGATCATTCCAGCTGTCGGAGTTGTTCCGCCACTCTGCCACTTATTCTTTCCCTGAAACCAGGACACTCCATCACTGCACAATGAGAATTTAGGAACATTCCCACTTGCAATCAGACCGCTCTGATCCGCACACCAGCTTACAAAACAGGCACACCATTCTACCCGACTGTCAAATCCGTACCAGCTCCAGAACTTCTGACCGCCACTGTTTCCAAGCTGCCCCATTGCAACCGACACAATCTGCTGATTACCAAACAAACCAGCAAACAGGCTGCCACCGGAATAATACCGCATCACATGGGGAACGTATTGGGGATCTCCGTAACTGCTCCATCCATGCGAAGCTGCCTGTTCCTGTGAAAACTGCAATGCATTGGCTTCTGTATAACCGCCTCTTTGCAATGCCCATCCTATGTAGCCATTTCCATAGTTATATCCCTGCCATGCAAGTTTCAGCTTGTCCAGATCCTGTGGACTGCTGCATCCTGCCTGTCTGATACAGTCTGCAAAGGTCTGTACTCCAACCTCTATCGAATAATCCGGATCAGTAATAGAACCAGGAGTGTGTGGGAATCTTGTATTATATGGACTTTCCGAACACTGCATCGGGTCTGTTCCCCTGCCTCCAGATTCCTGCATCATGATGGCCTGTATCGCAGACACATATTCCGGAATGCCGTATTGGGATGCATACTGCTGTATCACAGAAGTATACGCAAGCACTTCTTCACTTAGGGATTCGGAGCTTTCCGAATTACTGCTGAAAGCTGCTCCTGCAATGATTCCCACAATCAGAATAAATACCAGAAGAAATGCACTACCTCCGGCAGCAATCCATTTTCCCATTTTTTCAAGAGCTACTACCCCTTTTTGAATCGCTGCTGTAATTCCCTGTACGGATAACTTTGAACCCTTTCCAGTTACCTGAAGGACTGCTTTTCCACTTTCTGCCGATGCCTGTGCTGACTTTCTTGCCATCTGGGCTGCTCTTGCTTTCTGCATCGCCTGAAGACTTTTTTCCATCTGCTGTTTCTGCATGGATGCCTGTGTCTTTATTTTTTCTTGAGACAGACCGGATACTTTTACCACTCTCGGTGCTGCTTTCACCTGCCGTTTACCATTCTCCTTGGCAAGTGCTGCCTGCTCCGGTTTCAACTTGATTAATTTCTTTCCGCTTTCTGCCCCCTGCTCCATTGCTTCTTCGGCAGCTTTCGCTTCTTCCTGTCTGCTTTTTCTTTCCTTTATCTTCCTGTAGGTCACTCCAGCAAGTTTTTTTCCACCTTGATATGTGGTTTTCCCTATACTTTTTCCTGCCACACTCGCCGCTCTGTACTGTACGGATTCTATTTTTTCAGTTCCATACTGTGTTGGGGATTCTGACTGCCCACTGCTTTTTTCATGTAGTTCCCTTGGCTTTTCTTTTGCTTCCAGAACCGCTGAGCGAACCAGTTCTTTCGGAAGTCGGGCAGCCGGATTTCGAATCTTCGGATTCTTATCCCTTACCCGTTCCTTGATATCTTTCATCCGGTCACCCTCTTTCCGTATCTCTTATCTCATCGGGCAACATCCCGATGTTTCTTTTTTTCCTGCTGTTTCTGCAACTGCTCCACCTGTCTGATTGCCTCATTTACCAGTGGATGTTCGTTGTAATATGGCACAAGTTCCAAGTCTCCCCTGTCTTTTGATGACAACGGTAATGGATATTCCATGTCTGAATAAATTGATTCTGGATCATGAATAGAAAACTCAATAGCCGGACACATATTGGCAGATGTTCTACAATATTTCTGGTACTTTTTATATGCCTCTTCCAGCGTTCTGCATTTTGTATATTCTCCTAAATCATGGAACTCACCGCACTCTGCAGCATAAAAAGTTATCGTTACTTCTTCTTTTTTCTTCATTATGATTCTCCCGGTTTTGTTGTCATTAGTTTATAAAGGTCTGTATTCTTTGGGAACGTATTCTCAAATGGTACGATATTCCCAGAGCAACGGATTAGGCCACTGCCAACCGATACATTTGTAATATAGGACAGTTGGTTTTCGGAAATATTCAAAAGAGCTGCCAATTCTTCCCTGTCTGTACTTGCCTGATTCAAAAGAATCAAAAACTCACTGTTTGCCAACATCAGTCTTGCAGTGTCCGATTTCAGAAGTTCCTCAACATTTTGGGTTAAACCTGTCACGAATCCATTGTATTTTCTGATTCTCTTGTACAGTCGGTAGAAGAAATTTGCACTGTATTCATAGCGGAATAACAGATAGAACTCATCGGCAAATATCCATGTCGTTTTTCCTTCTTTCCAGTTCTGAATTACCCTGTTGAAAATACTGTCTAAGGTAACCAGCATTCCCAGTGGCATAAGCTGTTCCCCCAGTTCCCGGATATCATAATCCATGATCCTGTTCTTCTTATTCACATTGGTCGGCTGTGCAAAGGTGTTCAGGCTTCCATTGATAAAAAGTTCGGATGACAGTGCAAGTCCCCTTGCCTCTTCTTCCGGCTGTAACATCAACTGTCGGTACATATCTTTCAATGTCGGAACTTCTCCGGTATAACCACTTCGGATATAATCCCGGTACACATCTGCAGCACAGCGGTCCAGAATCGACTTTTCTTTTGCCGACAGATTTCCTGCTCCAACCAACTGCTCGAACACAGACAGGATAAACTCCGATTTTTCAATCAGTGGATTCTTTTCATTGCCGTAGGCTGCGTCCATATCCATTGCATTCAGATGATTGTCTGATGTCGCAGATACTTTTACAACCTGTCCGCCCAGAGCCTCTACTAATTTTGTAAATTCGGACTCCGGATCAAGAATCAGGATATCGTCATCGGTACTCAATGCCAGATGCACAATCTCTTCTTTTGCCGAAAAGCTCTTTCCTGATCCACTGACGCCCAACCGGAAACTGTTTCCATTCATCAGTTTCTTCCGGTCGGCTACCAGAAGGTTCTTGCTGACTGCATTCTGCCCATAATAGATACCTCCCGGCTGCAGGATTTCCTGTGTATGGAACGGGATTAAAACAGCCGTTGATTCCGTTGTCAATGTACGCAGGGCATTGATCTTTCGCAGTCCGTAAGGAAGCACTGTATTGAGTCCGTCCACTTGCTGCCACTTTAATGTTGCCATCTGACACAGATGCTTTCTTGCGATTGACAGAATCAGTTCCGTATCGGAATCCAGTTGCTTTTTGCTGTCTGCCAGATGTACCATTGTCAAAATCCCGAACATCATACGCTGGTCTCTGGTTGTCAGATCATCGAGCATTTCCTTGGTTTCTTTTCTCTGAAGTTCCATATCGTATGGTACGATTGCCGAGAAGTTATTATTAGCGTTCTGCCTTCTCTGCCAGTTGGTCACGTTAGTTTCCACACCAAGCAGTCGGTTCTGGATTTCCCTTACCGCTTCATCCGTAGGGACTGGCAGGATATCAATCGACAACATCAGATTCCGGCTGAAGTCACACAGTTCTGAAATCATGTCATCTTTAACATAACTTGCATAATCCTGCATATACAGGACTCTTCCGTACCTGTCACCGATTTTAAAATGGTCACGTTCAAATTCCATAGAATCCGGACACATCCAGTCCTTGAAACTTGTTCCCTTCTTGGCAAATTGTTTCAGATCAAATGGGAATGCCTGTGGGACATCTCCCTTGAAGAAATCCCTGAAAATCTGGAGCCGGCTCTCTGCGTCCAGTCCTTCTGCTGTGGACGATAACTTTGCCAGATGTGTTACGATGTCTGTTCCGATACGTGCAAAATAGGTTCTTGCATCATCAATCGATCTTTTATGTACACTGACGGTCAGATACCGTTCCTGATAGATGCTGTTGTTTGTTCCTGTAATCTTAGACAGGAGCATTTCGTTGTATTCTTCCCGATAGTGGTCCAGTCCATCTTCCTTCATTGGAAGCAGAATAGACTTTTCGAATTCTTCTTTATTGATTCTCCGGTTATTGATGGTAATTTTGGCAGAAATGCCGGAATCCAGTGAATTTAAGAGTTCAGAATAATCCAGAAACATTTCTGTCTTATTGTCCTTACTCGCAATATAATAGTTGATATCTGTAAAACGATATGTTTTTGAGAATTTCGTTCCCTGTTGAAAAATTCCATCCGGCCAGATTCGCTGGATGGGAATTGCCTGTTGGACGGATTTCGGAACTTTGAAGCGTTCCTTATCCATCCGAAGTGCCTGACTTAAGGTTTTAATCAAAGGCATCACTCCTTCCCTTGCGTTTCTTTCTCTGTTTTGCTTCTGCTTTTTGCTCCCGCTCTTTTATGATTTCTGCTCCATCCTTTTGATTCTTTTCTCCCAGCGAGATGGTCTCCTGCATGCAGAAGTAGTAGATATCTTCCGACTGAAACACCAGTTTCTTCGGATACAGCAATTCGGATTTGATCACTGCCCATAAAAACTGTTCGGCTGTCATACCATGATATTTGAAAAAGCCACAGGCAGCAAATGGAGCAGCACCAAGCACACACAGCCATCCGGTTATTTCCTGTCCGGTAATATCACGCATTCCAAAGTAAATTCCGACTGCTGTAAGAATCGCAAGAACAGAACACACACATTGTCTCAGGTCCAGTCCCATAAACATGGATTCCTGATAGTCCCTGATTTCTTTGTTCATCTTTACTTCCATAAATTATCGTTCCTCTCCCCTGTTTTGTTTCTTCGTTTTCTGTGGTTTTTCTTTCGGTACTTCTATCCCGGCAAATCTACAATGTTCTGCAACGCCTTCCGGATCAAATTCCGCAAGTCTTGCTAGATCAAACGCTACCTTCTGATAGGTTGCATATCCTGATCTTCCTGTTTCATTCAACACTTTTCCAAGTTTATGTTCCTTGATAAAATGAAGCATATCCTTGGTAAAATCTCCTGTTATAAAAGCCTCATTTGGCTCTAAGAACTGATAGGGCAGATTAATGGTTACATCTCCAAAATCTTCCCATTCTCTCCCTTCCTTATGGCAGAGTCCTACATATAAATTCCCATTATTCCTGTAAGAGCTTACTCGAATCGCTACTTCCTCATGTCCATATTCCCAGTCGTATCCTAACGTCTTATTTGTATCCATCTTCTTAACCTCCAAGTCCCATCATTTCTCTTACGATTCGGTCAGATGCCTTGATTGCTCCGACCAGAACCAGTAAATTAAATACCAGTTCCCCTACATAGTTCCACACGATTGTAACTGCACTCAGCTCTGTACTCCCCACTGCCGGAGGGCTTGCGGCATAGGCAGAATAGATGATACACGCCAGTGCAATGATCGCCCCTTCCAGACACACACCCACATAAGAACGGAGAAAGTTCTTTCCGATGGATTGTGTAGGTTCTCCTGCAAAAGAGGAGATCGGGATCGGGGCGATTGCGGTATACATATAGATCTTGAACATCCTGCCATACACCGTCAGGATCATGACAAACGACAGTACTGTGATCAGCAGACTTCCAAGCAGTGTCACGATCCATAATGGGATAGATTCCAGCATTCCCACACTTTCGATCTTATCTATAATCTCTGTTGGCAGTTCGGTCACGCTTCCTGCCATGCCTGAACCACTCATTACCGTGGTCACAATTCCCTGCACAATGGAAAACAGTGCCTGCATCAGCTCCATCCCATAGGTGATTGCCCCCTGTGCCAGTGCAAACCGGATAAATGCTTTTAATACATGTTCCGGTTTCTTAAGGTCCGTAAAACTCCCACAGGTTTTGATGATCCCGGCTGCGAAAAACAGCACCAGCAGTCCATAAGCGATGGCTGTCAGTGCATCATTGATATTGGTCATAATGCGCCAGATGCCGCCGCCTTTAAAAGTTGCCGGATTTTCGGTAAGCAGCGTCCACAGTTCTGCCATCTTTTCACTCCATGTGGATAGTGCCGAGTTCAGATTCTGTACAATCCAGTTATCACTCAAAAATTCTCACCTCCTAGAAAATGGTTTTGAATACAGGAGCACCTTCCGGTACTCCTGCGGTTTCCTTCTATCTTTTTTCAGAGGCTTACGCCATGATCAGGTCCAGGATCTCTTTGGCGAACGTAATGATCACGCCTCCGGCCAGTGTCAGAAATCCATTTGCCCTCTGGCTTGGATCATGGCTTTTTAAGGACAGTCCTACCTGCACCACTCCAAATCCAAGCAGGATCAAGCCGATGGCACGGATCAGTGAGAAGATGAATGTAGACAGGTTATTGATCACCGACAGCGGATCTCCGGCTGCAAACACCGTGGTTGCCCCTACGGTTGCAATAAGAACCAGTGTCATATAAAGCCCCATCCATTTCTTCTGCTTTCTCCCCATCGGCATCGGGGGTGTCATTTTTTCCGTTGCATTCTTTTTCGTTCTATTTTTTTCTCCTGCGAGAAGTTTCTTCAATACACATCACTCCAATCCATAAGAAAAACTGCTATTCACCAAGGATGTCCTCGGTAGAGAGCAGTTCATAATCGTCTAATCTGTTAATGTCAATGTTTAAATCGTCGTGAGCCAGTGGTGTTTTCGCATAATCATAAGGCGATGCACCACCGTCCTCTGTGTATCTGAAATTCACATGCTTTTTTAAATCATATTTATCGTCCATGATCGGACGCTCCCCACGAATAAACAAAATCGCTTTGCGGTTATCTAAAAGCCGTATTTCATCCGGTGTTAAAAGTTCCCTTCCAGTCTGCTGATAATTCACCGAATAGCTGCCGCTACGCCCTTTTGTCTGTCCGTAGGTATTGGTATCCAATGTCTCTTTTCCCAATAATTCCGAGACATACTTATGTCCTTCTTTTTCATTTCCACCCAAATATAAAAATTCATCGCAGTTGCCGATCAGACTCTCATAGGAGTCTTTGAACAACGCTTTCATCTGTGCGATGTTCTGGATGATGATACTGCAGGAAATCCCTCTGGAACGCATGGTTGCCAGAATCTTGTCAAAATCATCCGGCAAGGCTACGTTTGGCCATTCATCCATAATGCAGTGCACCGGAATCGGAAGCCTTCCTCCGTACTTCCGGTCTGCCACATAATACAGTGTCTGAAACAGATTACTGTAGATCATGCCGACCAGATAATTCATACTGGTATCCGCATCCGGGATACAGCAGAACAATGCGACCTTCTTCTCTCCGATGCTGTACAGATCCAGTTCGTCTGTACAGGTCAGATTGGCGATCTGTTTCAGATTGAACGCTGCCAGACGGACACCAACAGAAATCAAAATCGACTTCGCAGTCTTGCCGGCCGCCTGCTTATAAATAGCATACTGCTTGACCGCAATACTCTCTGGGTCCCGCATTTCCAGTCTCTCAAACAAAATATCCAGTGGAGACTGGTAATCCTCATCATCTTCTTTTACCTGTGCGCTTCCAAGCATTTCCATGATCATCGGGAAGTTCTGTTCTTCCGGTGGAGCTTCATGCAGTAAATACAGCATAAGTGCCTGTAAAAGTGCAGTCTCGGACTTTTCCCAGAACGGGTCCGAGCTTTGTGCACCTTTCGGTGTCGTGTTACGGATCAGGTTGTTAATTAGTTTCAGCACATCCTTGTCATCCCGGACATACGCAAACGGATTATAGCACCAGGAAGTTTCCGGATTGATTAAATCAAAAACCCGGACTTCATATCCATTCCGTTCCAGGACACCTCCTGTTTTGCGCAGAAGTTCCGCTTTCGGATCTGTGATCACCATCGAGCAGTTGCACTGCATGATGTTCGGAATCGCATAGGTCCGGCTCTTTCCTGCCCCGGAACCTCCGACTACCAGCACATTTAAATTTCGTTTATGCTTATAGCCATCCAGTCCCATGCGGAAATGCTGTGTTAAAAGCAGATTCTGGGTGTACTGTTTTTCGCAGTAACGTCTGCAGATTTCGGACACATTGCCCCATTTTGCGGAACCATGTTCCACGCCTCTTCTATAATTTCTTTTTTGGGATTCATAAATACCAATGCCTAAGAAATAGGCTGCTGTGAATATCAGAATACATTGGAACGTATACGGGGTATACGTGATAAGAAACGGCTGTTCGAGTTTTTCGCTCAGCGTTTCTAAGATTTGAATAAAATTCTTATCCGGTGTAATGGCACAAGCGGTAATCGCTGCCGCCCACCAGACAAATGGCAGAAAGACAAGATACAGAACCCAGTCCTGCTTTTTTGTACTTATCTCTGCAAGTCAGATTCTCTTTTCTTGCGTGGCTTTTCTTCTGGATGTCCCTGTCCTTCTTTCTTATGAAAGGAATCCACTCCCGGTATCAGTGAGAGACTTCTGCCGTTGTCCCACTTAACACCGAGCTGGCCTGCATCATCCACATACTGCACAGTTCCTTCCAGTCCCTTCGGCATACCCGCTTCTCCGTCCATCGAATTCAGACAGATTCTTGTTCCTGCCGGATACTGTTCTCTAAGTCTTGCCACTTTTTCTCTTGAATAAATGACCATTCCATCACTCCTCTCTCTACCAGAACATGTGTCTGGTGGTATTCGGTCTTGCCACCTGAAGGATGACTTTGTCAATCCCGTCACTGTATCTTCCGGCCGCAAGATATTTACTTCTGAGTCTGTTGAGTGCTTTACGGATCTGCCTTTGTTCCCCTGCCGTGATCTGCAAACGTTTCTCGGCAAGGTCGTATTCCCTTACTTTTTTCAGAAGAGCTTTCGTTTCTTCCAAACATTCATCCTGCTCACTCTGTGCCTGCAGCTCATCATTCAGTGCCACCACGAACATATTTTTCATAATGTTATCCATCTTCAAATAATAGTTTGCCATCTGTCTGCCCTCCTTCTTTTGTTACACCAACCATATCACAAGACTTCCGTAATAGCTACTCCAACCGTCCAGATTTTACACCTTTATCGTTCCGGCTGCGTCTTTGTTTTTTTCTCTTTCCCGGACGGCTTTTCCGTTTTGGATTCCGGTGTTTTGATCGGATCTGCAATAGCAAATTCATCGATCGTAAACTCCTGTTCCTTCGCACCGAAATTACGCTCCACATGGTTTCGGATGGTGTAAGAAGCCTGACGGATATCATTTAAGAAGTTTCGAAGTTCCTGCGGATCTTTCTTTCCATATTCCTGCATCTGTGCAATACGCTCCAGATTGAATCCGGTAACATCCACACCATAACGTTTCGCAATCACATAGGCCGCACAATATGCCTGTGCGCTGACTTTCTGTCGGCTGTAGGTTCCGGTATGCTGGTCCAGTGCTGCACATGCCAGTTCCCGGTTCAGTGCATGGAATGTCGTTACTTCACTCATTCCGTTGCGGATATAAATGGTACGGTATCTCGGATTGTACTGGGCCTGCACTTTGTCTGGCAGATTATCCTCAATCTGTACACGCACCGACTGGTCTTTTAAGACAGCTCCTACCAGTTCTGTCAGACTTCGCTGTGGGCGTTCTTCTAATGGCTTTCCTGACATCTGACTGATGTCAAATCCTTTTCCGATCGTATACCCTCTCCGCATTTCTCCGTCTTTTTCGTATTCAGTGGAAATCATATAAGTAATGCCATGCTCCCCTGCTTTTACTGAACGGTGTTCTTCTCTCCAGCGTTCATAAGACCTTACCACCTTAAAATCCGGATGCTGTCCGTAGATCAAAAGCAGATTCGGAGTTCTCTGTGTATTACACTCTGCCATAAAATCCAGAAAGCCTTTCAGTCTTTCTCCATCCTGAAAAACTCCCTGTGCCTGTGAATCTACCTCAGCCCATACCTCTTCTCTTTCCTGCTGCTTCTTGGCTGCATATTCTTCCTTTGTCAGCTTCTGTTCCGGAACCTGTGTTTCTTCTGTTCCGTTTGAAATCATATTTGTTAAATCCATTTTCATTACCTGCCTTTCGTTTTCATGTTCTTACGTTTCTTCCGTCTCTCTCTGGCATTTTTCCGTCTGTCCGGCCGTTTACGTTTCTCTTCCTGCTCCTTGCGGATATCTCCGAGTTCTTTCCGCACAGATGGTTTTTCATTTTTTTCTTCCCAGCTAGTTTCCCGACCGGAAGAAGTATTTCTGTTGCGCGAGAAAGGTTCGGATGGATTCTTTACTTCCCCCTCCTGCGCCTGTGTAAAATTTCCTTCTGGGAAAACTTCATCTCCAATCTGGAACATATCCTCTGCATCGTCCAGTTCAAACTCGATCTTACCTTCCGGCAGGACAACAGTTTCTGTTCGTACATTCTCCCCAGATGCTTGTTCCATCTGGTTCTCTGCCTGTTCCGGTGCAGTCTCTTTTTCTACTGTTTCTGTAACCATAGAGCCTGATTCTGCTTTTACAAAGTCCAGATTCATACGGTCTAATACCCGGTTCATCTTTGCTGCGTCATCGGCAAATACCATCACTTCTGTCTGGTCCGGATTCACCTTATCCTTGATGACAACATATAAGATACCTCTCGCTTTGGCTTCTTTCGCAAACTCTTTCAGTCTGTCACCCGGTACTGTAAAAAATTTCATCGGACGCTGTTCTTTCAGCATTCTGGTAAGCCTCGTTTTTCCTCTTGTCTTTTTCTGGTCCTTCAAGGCGGCAGCAATAAAAACTGCCACATGCTTTGCTACATTCCCGGTGATCTTCAGCGAATACTCCATCCCTTCCAGACTGTACCGTACCACCTGATCTGCCGGTTCTGCTCCGTAATTCATACTTATCTCACCTCCTGACTTTCTTTTTCTTTGTGTTCCACACGTTTCTCATTCTGGTTTTGTTCCTCTGCCTTTCGAAGTCTTTCTTCGATTTCCAATGAATGCTTTTCAATCCGGACGGTCATACGGACTTCTTTTCGGAGATTTTTTAATTCCTCATTGATTTCGGATAACCGTACTTTTCTGCTGTCTTCGCTGCCATTCCGATAGAGCTTTCTGCGTTCCTTCATCAGTTCTGAAATCTGCTTTTGCAACGGCTCACGGTATGTGGAAAGCTGTTCTCTGGTCGTAATGTCATGTTTCATTAAAAACTCAATCTGTTCGATCCTCTGATCCAGTTTCCGGATATCCTCTCTGACGGCATACGGACTTCTTCTCGGTCTTTTTGGCAGTACTCCCATCTGATATAGATAAGAATAATATAATGCCTGTATCCCGGTCAGTTTCCTCTTTGGAGGAATCTGCACCGTCTTTTGATAGATGCGTTTTACTTTTGGCTGTAAGATTTGTCCACGGATCTCCTCTTCGGAATAGTTTTTTCCAAGAGACCGTAGCCGGATGTACCGTTCCATCCCCGGAGCCTTTAAAGCGACATATTTCCGGTTCAGTTTCCATGTGTATCCACGCTTTTCCATTTCTTTTAAGAATTGTGACCAGGAGTAGCTTTCCTGTACAGACTCCCTGATATCCAGACGGATCGCACTTCTCCATGTCGGTTTCCCTTCCTGTTCCGCTTTCCACTGTACATAAGGGATTGATTTTTTCTGGTCGGATTCAATGATAGACAGACCATATTTTCTGCACAGCTCATCGGAGATCTTCCGGATCTCCGTATAATAACTCTTTGCATTGCTGTGGTACTTACGCCCGTCTGCCATGCTCACAGAGTTCCAGACAATGTGGTTATGATAATGTCTGGTATTCAGATGCGTTGTGATAACAACTTCATACTGTCCCTTTAAGAGTCGGTCTGCCAGTTCCTGTCCGATGAGATGTGCCAGTTCCGGTGTCACCTCACCTTCTGCAAAACTCTGTACCAAATGGTATCCTTCCACACCGCCCGTCTTATGGAATCTCTTTTTTGTTGCCACCATATCTGCATACGCATTTTCATTGGTACATCCGATGGTATCTTCGAAGACCGCCTGTTCCGTCTTTGTCCGGTTCATGGCATAATCAATGGCAGCCTCCAGAGAGTCTGCTTTCTGTGTGGTTTTTTCTTTATCTTTTACATATTCGATAGAACGGTCCAGGCGGTGGACGGGGATAACACTTGTATAAGCCATCCGGCATTACCACTCTTCCTTTACCAGATGCCATGTTTCTTTGGTAAGACGCAGCATTTCCTGAATGCTCTGCTCACTTGCCATTCCAGAAGCATTGGCAACATGGGCAAGCTGATTGGCATTGTTGCATAAGCCTGCAATTTTTCGGAGCAATTCGGGGTGATGCTCGCAGGGTTTGGCATGTACCTGCGCTCCCAAAATCAACGAACGCATAAACTCTTCCCTGCTCAGACCGCTTCTTTCGACCTGCTCATTCAGTTCCCTGACTTCCCTTGCGTTAAGCCGTACAGGGATCACATGGTTTCGTTTTCGCATTGCATCACCGTCCCTTCTTTTTTCTCTTCCTCTTTCATCATACCGCCAAGTTCCTCATCGGATTTTTTCGCCGTAACCATACAACAGGTTACTACCACTCCTATAAATCCTCCGCTCATCAATGCGATTACAATCATTACTCCGTTTCTTAACATGACTTGATCCTTCCTTTCCATTTCCGTCTGTGTCCGGGGGATTGGGGTTCTCCCCAAAGTGCATTTGGATATCCAAACGCTATGCTTGCAAAACGAGTACCACCAGTTTCTGTAGTACCGGATTAACTCGATTCCGATTTATTTTGATTCTTTTATCTGTACCAGTCCATCAAGTGTCGTACAAATGATATGGAGTCTGTCTGCCATACTGATTTCGGTATTCATTGTTCCTGTCACTTCTTTCCCACATACGACTACCATCCGGCATCTCCGCAAAAGGATATGGGACATTCTTCCATATCCCTGCATATCTTCTGCATCGGATTCTTCCAAAAATGGTGAGAATACAAATCTCGGACAGATTGGTACATACCCAAGTTCATAGATTTTTCTGCAATATTTCTGCACTTTTACCCGACTTTCTTCTGCTGAACAGCACACATAAGCCAGCGCCTGTTCCATACGCTCCATCTCCTTCCTGCATCCAGTTGGATGCCAAGTATTTTCTCTATAAAAAACAAGATGTCCAATTGGACATCCCGGCTACTTTTCATCCTCTTTCTGCTCTGCTTCTAATGCAATTCTCACTCTGTCACTTCCCAGTTTGTAGTAGGAATCTGTTACCTCAATTCCTACTGCACGATAGCCTGTCATAACCGCTGCAAGGACAGTCGTTCCTGCTCCGGCAAACGGGTCCAGGATCAGACCTCCCGGTTCGCAAATCTGGATGACATCTTTCATAAGCTGCAACGGCTTCTCTGTCACATGAATCCGGTTCTGCGGATTTCCATATCGGAAGACTCCCGGCAGACAAGATACCGGACGGTTGATTGGCATCGGTCCATTACTGCCCCACACAATGTATTCAGCCTGCTGGCGGAAACGGCCTTTCTGTGGACGGGAGTTTCCCTTATCCCACACCGCTGTTCCTCGCCAAATCCATCCTGCCCACTGCAATGCATCGGTAATTGATGGATACTGACGCCAGTCAATGAACAGACAGATCGGAGCTCCTTTCTTGCAGGCTTTCCGCACATCGTAAAGCCACTCAGCCATCCAGTGTGTCCATGATCTCTGATCTTTATTGTCCCCATCAAAATCCGGAAGTGCATTTGCAGCACTCATACTGCTGTATTTCTGGTTTGTAGTACGATTTCTTTCATTCTGCTTTGTTCCACCGGACGCATACGGTGGATCGGTAATGACTGCATCAAAGATTCCCGGCTGGAATGCTTTGACCAGTTTTAATGTATCTCCATGTAATATTTTCCAGTTTTCCCCTTCAGCATATTCCTCTGGGTATGTTCCCTCTTTCATAAGTTCTTCCAAACTCAGGCCATTTGTCATAGGCATCATCCTTTCTTTTCTCAGCGTTCCGGCTGATTTTTCTTCTTTGTTTGTCTTTTCTGGTAGGACTGTGGCGGTTTCAGTTTCTCAGGAACAGAAAAAGCACTCCACTTTCCATTTTCATATAAGAACATATCTTTTGTGTGGTTATTAAATATATCCCAAGGGAAAATATCCCCTTTGATATAGATATTTCCTCTTACTTCTCCATACACATGGCTTTCTCCACCGATAACAGGTGCATTTACTCCTACCGTATCAATAAATGCTTTTCCACTGATTACCGCATTTTCCTTTATCTCACCGCCACAGATATAACAGTCTCTCTTCGCAACTGCTCTGTCATAAAAAGTAGTATCTCCGGTAACAACAGCATAACCTCTGACCAGACTGCCATCATAAAGTGCAGCCTCTTCCTTTACCTCACCGTTTTCACAACAGATTGCATCATCATAAATCCAGCAAGTCCCTTCCTGTGACAGATTGTTTTCATTCTCTATAAAACCGCCCAGTGTTCCTTTTGGTACTTTCTCATTCACATCTGACACCGCCTGTATTCGATGGAGCCATGGATATTTCGGATGTTCAATCTCTGTAATCTTATACTTACTCACGTTCTCTCCTTTCACCGTTCCGGCTGCTGTTTCTTCTTTGCCTTCCTATTTTCTTTTGGTGGTGGACTCAACTCAGTTTCCACATATTCGCTGATAATCAAAAGTGCTTTGTAATAGTCCCCACTTTCCAATACCCTTTTACACATTTCTTTTGCTTCTGCTGTCTGTTTATTCTTTTTCAAAAGAGTTGAGGCATCGCCCATAATGGAAAAAATATTCCCATCATGTCCAAGGAACTGTAACTTGGGACGTTGTTTCTCAGGCTTTGTCGGAATCTGCTCTGTTTTCTTTTCATACATTTTCGGCTGTTCCATATCTGGATGCCAAAAATGCACATTCAGCGTTCCACCATCCACCTTTATATCCCTCTGCTCAAATCCTTCACCCCAACCGTCACTGTACTGTCCTGTAATGTATTCGGTGAATTCCTGTAGCTCTTCCTGACTTAAAAATTCATTTAATTCCAGTTTGGTACAGCCGTACAGGATTCCGTCTTTGTTTTCTATCGTAACAACTGCACTTTGTATCTTTCCCTGAATGGACTCACTTCCATCAAAATACTGCATGAGATCATCTTCCCCATAACGTTCCAGTTCTTCTCGGATGACTTCTTCATAATCGGCAAGTTCTGTTCCATCTAACGGCATTCCATATTCATCACTCTCCGACCAATCTTCTTCCCATTCGGATTCTTCTGAATAAAGATTTCCAGTCAGCTCCGTCAACAGATGTACGTGCATCGTTCCTTTTTCTTCCATTCTCTATCACCTTCTTTCCAATGGTCTGTCCCTGCATTTATTTGCCTGCTTTTTTTCTTTCGCAAGGTCTGCATAATCTTCCCCTTCTTTTTCCGGCAGATTGCAGATAATCTGATACGTTCCCTCGTAATGTTTTTTCATCTGTTCTTTCGCCCATCTCCCGGCAAAGTCATTATCGGTGCATATTTCAATTTCTTTGATTTCCGGATGGTTCTTCAGAAACTCTTCCAGTGCGTCCGGCGGCTTTTTAAAACGTTCACTCTGTATCAGTGCGTTTTCTTTCGGAGCAGCGATTCCCCCAAGGGAAAGACGATATTTATCCCTCTTTCCTTCTTCCAGTGTCATGTGTGCCAATGCATCAATACACGCTTCATATACGGCAACTCGCTTTGTTTCTCTTTCAGGTGGAATGCAAAAGCTGTACTTTTTTTCACTCCCGGTCTGCTCCATCTTGAATCCCTTCCCGTTTTTTTCATAGATTCCTCGCAGGAATGCATATCTTGCTTTTCTGGATTCATCTTTCCCAACAAAAACTGCGTTATGGTACGGGACACTTTCATAAAGGATTTCATGTGAAATACAATATGTGATCACTTCATCGCTGATTCCTCTGTGGTTTAAATAAGCCCTGATTCGTCTGCAATTACAATATCTCTCCGGCAGTTTAAATAGTGGTTTTTCCTTTTCGGCAGACTGTGTCGGAATAAAAGACGGACTCTCTTCGCACAGCAGTTTTACAGCATCTGTAAATTTCATTCCATCCACTTCAATCAGGAACCGCAGTGCAGACACTCCCCCGATATCTCTGGATTTCCAATGCCATTTACTCGACAATTCATTGATTTTAAAACTGTCATGGTCCGTCAACTGCCATTCATTTCTGGTTCTTGTCTTTTGCAGTCTCTGTGCCTGATGTGTTCGCAAATACTCATACGCAGTCATATTTTTTGCTGCCTGAATCTCTTCTTCTGTTACCCAAGGCATTACAGAATCGTATCCTGAAGAGCCAGTACCTTATCTGTCCGCTCCCAAGGAAACTCCTTTCTTCCAAAATGACCAAAAACTGCCGTCTGCCGGAAAATCGGACGATTCAATCGAAGGGATTCCATGATCTGAACGGGTGTCACTCCAAACACCAGTGGGATTGCTGCCGCCAGACAATCATCTGCACACACTTTTCCTGTACCAAAGGTATCTACCTCAATCATAACCGGTTCTGCTACTCCGATTGCATAAGCCAGAGACACCTGACACTTGCTTGCAAACTCAGCAGCTACTATATTTTTGGCGATATACCTTGCCATATAAGCCGCCGAACGGTCTACTTTCGAACAGTCCTTTCCCGAAAATGCACCGCCGCCATGCGGAATCATACTGCCATAAGTATCCACCATCAGCTTTCTCCCCGTCAGTCCGGTATCTGCATCAAACCCTCCACACACAAATTTTCCTGACGGATTAATCAGAATCTTCGTATCCTCATCCGGCGGCAGTAATCTGAGTGCTGAGCGAAGCACTTTCTCTCTAATCTCGGCATCTAACTTCTTCAGGCTCTTTTCTGCACCATGCTGGCAGGAAACAACAACACTTTCCAGTCTCACTGGTTTTCCATCTTCATATTCTACGGTTACCTGTGCTTTTCCATCAGAAAAGATATCTTTGATATATCCGCTTCTTCTGCAAGCCGAAAGTTCACGTGTGATCCGGTGTGCCAGAACAGTCGGCATTGGCATAAGCTGCGGAGTCTCATCGCACGCATATCCGACCATAACACCCTGATCTCCAGCTCCCCTGCTTCTGTCTCTTATCTTTGCACCAATATTATCCCGAAATTCTTTCGACACACTCACTGCTTTCGCAATATCTGGACTCTGCTGGTGTACAAACGTATCCATTTCTATCCCATCTGTACAATACCCACACTCTTCTAAAACTTTTCGGATCACATCAAACACTGGTGGTTCATATCCGCTGGTGATTTCTCCTGCTACAAACACATTTCCTCTTGTAGCAAGGACTTCACACGCCACTCTCGAAGATGGATCGTAACGCAGACATTCATCTAAGATTGCATCTGCTATCTGATCGCATACTTTGTCTGGGTGTCCTTCTGTTACTGATTCTGCTGTATAAAAACGTCTCATCATTCTTCTCCTTATATACAGACAGGGCAGAAGCTGCTTTATGCACATCTCCTGCCCTGTCAGATTGGTTTATCCTGTAATTTTTATTTTATTTTTCTTCTGTTTCTTTTTTGTTGTCTGTCATTTTTGACTTCTTTCTGCGGTATACAGTCACTCCTGTAGCTGTTCCAGCAGATGCCAGTGCAAGCAGAACAAACGCCCATATTTTCTGGTTATCACCTGTTTTTGGTGCATTTGTTTTTTCTGTTGTTTTCTCCGGTGTTCTGGCATCTTTCATTTCTACTTTCTGGACTTCCATTGTATCTTTCAATGTAAATGTGACATCTTCCGCAATCTCGTAACCATCCGGTGCTGTGATCTCACGCAGAGTAAGTTCTTCATTGACTGGGAGTTTTTCAACGGAATGTGGTTTTCCATCTGTAATCCACTCTTCCAGAACAGTTCCGTCTTTGCGGATAATCTGAAGCTTTGCCCCTTCCAGTTCTTTTCCGGTTGTAAGGTCTGTTTTTGAAATTTCCACTTTGGAATATTCATCTTTCATCTCAACCTTTGTCACACTGCCATCTTCTTTGACTTCAAACATCACATCGCTGGCAGACACATAGCCATCTTCATAAGGAGCCAGTTCCTCATGTAAGGTATAACTTCCTTCCGGCAGTCCGTAAATGACATGTTCTTCCTTACTGCTTACCCATTCTTCCACAACATTTCCGTCTTTATCAATGACCTGCAGTTTGGCTCCTTCCAGCTCATTTCCGGTAGTTGCATCTGTTTTTGTAATGCGTGTTTCTGTCGGCTGATTCTCAACTTCTTTGTTCAGTTCAATCTTTGCAAGATTCTGATTTTCGTAAGTTGCATCTACATTCCATACTTCCTCATTTGGAAGATATCCAGCTTTTCTGACTTCCTCTTTGACATAGTATTTTCCATGTGGAAGATCACTGTCGAAAGTAAGTGTTCCCTTTGCATCCGTTGCTTTCTTTTCCAGCAAGGTATCTTTCTCTACGAGAACCTCTCCCTGATTAGAAAGAATATCTTCTGCAGCATACAGTCCAAAAATAACACCTTCCAGCTTTTCGCCTGTGACAGAATCTTTCTTTTCTACTGATACGAAAACTCTCTGTCTTTCATTTTTATAGGTAACGCCTTCATAAACAACTGCCTGTGTATCATCCTCTGCTGTCAGGGTAAATTCTTTCTGTTCTGTATTTAGGACAAAATTCTCTCCTGCTACAACTTCTTTCAGATAATACGTTCCCAGTGGCAGATTGTTGATAACTGCTGTTCCATTTTCATCTGTAGTCAGTTTGGCTACCAGATCATCTTTCTCATAACGAACAACTGGATTTCCTTCTTCGTCCTTTGCTCCGTCCGGTGAATAGATGGTATCTTTGGCATATACTTCGAATTCAGCACCTTCTACTCCGGTTTCTTCATATTTAAAGCCTTTATAAATACCTGTTTCTTCTTTACCAGATACGGTATTTCTTACTTTAGAAACCAGTGCTTTTACTTTTGCCAGAACAGAATCTCCGGTTACTTCGGTAAGCTGTTCTCCCTTTTTCGTCAGGAGCAGGCTTCCTACCTGTTCGTCATTTTTCTGTTCTACTTCTACAATCGCAGCTCCTGTATCCGGATCAATCTGATGTGCAGTGTTTGAGGATACTGTAATTACAATACCATTCTGTGGATTTTCTTTATATGTTCCTTTTGTAGTCTGCTCTAATGGTGAAATAATCGTTGTTCCATCATACAGGGACTCTTCGCTTCCCTGTCTTACAAATCCTTCCGGTGCTTTTACTTCTTCGATTCGATAGGTAGCGCACTTCAGTTCCTGCGGTGTGATCAGATATCCTTCCTCATTTGTTTTGAATACACTGATCTTTTCTTTCTTCGGATACTGAACAACCTGTTCCACATATTTCTTATTTGTCACATCGTAAATCTTATAAGAGGCTCCGGCCTTTAAAACCGTATTTCCAGTCTGTGCATCCTTCTTTACGATTTTCAACAAAAATTCAAACGGACGGTCATCAAATACTCTCCACTGCATTGGTTCTCTGCTGTCATTTTCCACATTTACAACAAATGGATCAATGGTTTTCAGATTCTCCGGGGTAGTGCTTTCCACTACAACATAACTTCCATACGGCAGTTCCGGGCTGACTGCATATCCTTTGGTATCAGTGATCAGTTCCGGTACTGGTACGGCGGTTCCATTCTCATAAGTAACTGCAACCTGCTCTTTGCTGAAGTCATAATTCTTGAAATCACTTGCTGTATAGCTTTCTCCATTGGACGGTTTCAGTTTCCCATTTTTCACCTGTGTCAGGTCGCTGATCAGATATACCTTAAATCTTGCTCCTGCAACCAGGTCCGTTTCTGTCTGCTCTCCATCTTCACTGATTTTGATTAACTGGAATGCCTGTTTCTTTACCTGCTCTTTTACCGTAAGGTCTCTTGTCACTTCGGCAACATCCTGACCTTCATAAGTTACTGATACCTCATATTTGGTAGTATCCAGTGTATATCCTTCCGGTGGAGTGATTTCTTTTAGATACATTTCTCCAAGGTATAATTCTGAAAATTCCAGTGTTCCGTCATCTCCGATGACTCCCTGTGCAATCAGGCTGTCCTGTTTATACAGAACTCCTGTTGTGCCATCCGGATGCACGATGTCCTCTTTGGCATAAAGACCATACACCGCACCACGAAGAGCACTGTCCCCCTGCGCTTTAAATGCAAGTGTTTCTTTATCGATCTTTGCGATTTTTACTTTTCCGGTGACTCTCTCATCTGTTGCTGTTACATTCAATGTCTTTCCGGCTGCAACATCTACTTTATATACTTCTGTATTCAGTTTATATCCTGTCGGAGCAGTGATCTCTTTTACATACACAGTTTTCAGTGCAGAATCAAAATAATCGCTGACTGCTTTTCCATCTCTTCCGGTTGCTGACATTGTCATCAGCAGGTTTTCACACTTCTTATCAGTATAAATACCATAAACTGCTCCTGACAGTAGATTCTGTGTATTGACATCTTTCTTCATAAGTTCAATGCGTGTCATATTCAGCCACTGTACACTAAAACTTACCGGAGCTGCTGTTTCACTTTCAAATACACCGATATCCTGCTTGGAATTTCCGGTTGTCAGCACCAGTGTTCTCCATGTCTTTCCGACAGAACCATATAAGTTGCCGGAAGCATAACTGCCTGTCAGTAATAAATCCGCAGACAGATAGAATGTATCTCCACCATAAATCTGGATTTTTCCATTTGTAACACTTGTTCCTTTGGAAAGATTATGTGCTGTCACATTTTCCGGTACACTCAATGTCACATAGTTTCTGTGATCTCCAGACAGTGTGATATTTGGTGTTTTCTGGATGTTTCCATCCCGTACTGCATTCAGCTTTGTGCTTGAAAGGCTCAGTTCACCTTTTGGCGGTTCTTCCTGTCCAAACAGATAATTGATATATGCGATAACCCCTGCATTTACAAGGTCATTATAATTACACCCTGTAAATCCGGCTTCTCCTGCATAAGCGTAGCTGGCTGCAATGTGTGTATACACATACTTTTCATCTTCCGTTTTTCCAGACAGATAACTTCCTGTCAGATCTCCTGCCCCGCCATAACCATAATAAAGGACTTTCTGTAGATTTTTATTGCTGTCCAGTACCTGTGCTACATAACTTCCACTCGGTGGGGATGCTTTCTGGGACTGAAGGCAGTATGCAATTTTCCCATTGACTGTAAACAGGCAAGTAAGATAATTTCCAATATAACTTGGATAATAAATAGTTCTCCCCTTTGTCAATGTAACTGTGGAACCGCTGCTTGTAGCTCTTTCAGCCGCAGACAATACCATCACATTTCCCTCTTCGATGTCCTCTTTCAGTTCTTTGACTGCCTGTGCAGATGCATCTTCTTCGGATGTTTCAATTTCTACATCTGTGTAGTTCTGCACAGGCGAATCCGAATCATCTTCAGATTCTGTATCTGACTTCTGTTTCTCTCCACCATTTTCTTCAGAATGTGCCTGACCTTCTGTATCCGTCAGAGTCACTTTCCGGGTGATGGTATAGCTGTCACTCTTATCTTTTGGAACGACCATATAAGTGGCAATATATGTTCCTGCTTTGTCAGAATGATACTCTCCACCATTCTCATCTTTGATACTTACAAGCGTAACATCTTCTTTTTCTGCATCATAATGGATTCCTTCCATACAGGTTTCCACCGCAAATGTTTCATCCGAAACCGCTTTTGTGATATCATCTGCTGTAACCGATGTATCTTTCTGGCTTGTTACCGCCTGTACTTCCGTCTGCTGTTCCGAGCCTGTCTGTTCGACCGCAAACGCATTTACACTGCTCAAGGTACTGATGCCCATCAGGACAGCCAGTCCAAAAGCAGCTATTCTGGTCTTTAATTTTCTAACCTTCATGTGCTTTTCCTTCCTAATTATAAATAGATTTTTTTAATTAAATACCGCAGAAGATGTTTCCTCTGCGGTACGTTTTATCTTGTATATCGATTTTTTTCTTTTTTCACTTCCTGTCTGGTACGCTTCACCGCTTTCATGACAGAATCTGTTGGAATCTGGTTATCCTTATATCCTTCCAGAATTCCATCCAGATAAAACTTCGATGGTCTTGCCGGAACATCTTTGTGCGGAGCGTTCATCATATATACAAACACCTCTTTCTCCACTCCATCCTGATTTTTTACCTGAATCGATTCTTTCCCATAAAAACTTGGGAATCCTTCATAGAAATCCAGACTCTTCTCACACGCTTCTGTGATTTTCCATAAAACTCCTTCGACACAGCTTCCCTTTTCCGGCAGTACCGTTGCTACTCCGTTACCCGGAGCCTTTCCTCGAAATGCCAGCCGATAATCTTCAAGCCGGACATTTTCCACAACTTCCGCAGCCGGACACCTGTACTTCATCTGCTCCAGATTCATGTTGCTGCCATAAGCGAAGTAATATCTATCTTCCATTTTTTCTCACCTCTATCTGACTCCTTCTGTCCTTTGATTTTTCTTCAAACACTCATACGTGCTTTTATCATATCTCCACGCAAGATCACCATCCAGATTTGCCAGCAAATGTTTTCGGACATTTTTATATTCGTCTCCAATTAACCCAAGTCTCAATAAAAATGTACGAAATGTAAATGCTGGATTTTCTGATATCAGTGTCTTTTTCATCTGTGTCGATCTCTGATTGATCGCCTGTGCGGAAATGGCTAATGCCAGAGTAATATTTGCTCTTACCTTTCCTGCATGAAGTGTGCTTTCAAAACAGCGCCATTCCAAAGTTCCTTTTGAAAACACAGCATGAAGATTCAGAGCATAATAACGGGTATGATCATAATGGGTATGACTTCCATCCCTGCCTCCATACCAGACATTTCTTACTCGGTCCATTGTGATTGATTTATTTGGTATTTTTCGGATTTTCTCCAATACCTCCGGTCGCACCCTCTGACAATAACTATTTGCTCTTCTCTCCTGCACTTTCAGTGCTTTGAACAGAATATCTTCCTTTGCATACATAATTGTCAGTGCATTTTTCAGACTCTGCGGTGTATGATTCGATGCATCTACATGAACATGCTGACCACAGGACTCATTTACAAAACCGCCATGCTGTCGCAGACATCGTACTACTTCCTGTAACTTACCCATTTCATCATAGGATAATTTCGGAGATACCATTTCTGTTGAATATTCTCCACCTGCGTCTACAATTCGACCGTATACTTTTCGTTGTGTATAAATGCTCCCATCAGACATAAATTTCCACTTTTTTCCTTCCAAATCTATCACTGACCAGACTCCATAAGTAGTGCCGTCATAATATGCTTCTGTTCCAAACATTTCAGCAACAACTTCTGCAGCACGTTGTCTGGTAATTCCTGTCATCTCGATTTCTGTGCCAAAGTATTGGTCTTTTATACCGATCATGCCTAATGGATTCCTTTCTCAGACACTTCCTGTGTGTTGAGTTCGGAGTCTGCCTTTTGTAACAATCTGCCAATTGCCTCGATAACATTGACAGTTACTCCGTTTCCAGCCTGTTTATAAAGCTGTGCATCAGAAGTGCTGTCTATGATTTTATTTATTTGCCAATCATAATACCCCTGCAGTCGCAGACATTCCCTTGGAACTAATCTTCTTATTCTTCCGTGATACAAGATGCCATGACGATCGGTTGCAGTAATTGTAAACATCGGTTCTTCTGGTTCTTTCATGCGTCTGCCGTTCTGACGGACATTTTCTTTGGCTGGTGTAAGGACTGCTCTTGCCCCTTCTTCACTTAATACGCCGGAACATTCTCCTTTGTATTTATGGATTCCACATTGTCGGGTATTAAGGCTTCTGCATTCTTCAGTTACCAGTGGTGGCGGAGACAAATCTACAAAATGAAGTGTTCCCTGTTGGATACCTGTAGTCAGGGTGTGTGCTATCTGATGTCCGACTCTTCCTCTCCTGCTGTTGAGATTCGCATAGCTTAAATCGATGCTGTCACCCTCTCTTGCAAGTTTGTAGCCGAGCTTTGTATTTTCTTTAATTGGAACACCCACATCATATAATCCTGTCTTTCCACCCATTCCTCCGGCTTGTGATGTCAGGGTACAGCTTAATCCTTTTGGACTGTAGACTCTTTTTCCCTGACTTCCTGCCCGGATTTGAACAAGAGCTGCTCCATTTGTTTCTGGTTCAGGTAATACTTTTCCGGCACATCGGAAATCAAGATATCCGACAATATACACCCGCTTTCTTGCTTGGGGGACTCCGAAATCCTTGCTGTTAAGCACTTTCCATTCGACATGATACCCCAGTTCAGAAAGCGTACTGAGGATGGTGCAAAACGTCCGGCCTTTGTCATGCGATAACAAACCGGGAACATTTTCAAGGATAAAATACGATGGTCTTTTAGCTTCAAGAATCCGGGCAATTTCAAAAAAGAGAGTTCCTCTTGCGTCAGCAAATCCTTCTCGCTTTCCGGCGATAGAGAATGCCTGGCAAGGAAATCCTGCACAGAGTAAATCAAAATCTGGCATTCGTTCTGGTTCAATTGTTCTTGCATCACTACAATACCACTCCCCTTCTGTGTCAAACAGCAATCGGTAGTTCTTATCCGCATAAGTATCCACCTCGCAATGTCCGACACAGACAAAGTTTCCTGCCCGTCTTAAGCCTTCACGGAATCCCCCGATTCCGCTAAAGAGATCAAAAAATTGAATGGTTGCGGCTATCAACCTCCTTTTTGCTGATAAAAACAGGCGGCATGATTTCTCATACCGCCCTTCGTTATTCTGTATCAATTGGTTACCATTCTGTTGGTTCTTCTGTTTTGGTTTCTTCTTCCAGATCAGTTTCTCTTTCTGGTTCAGTTTCCTCTTCCGGTTCGCTGTCCCCTTCTGGTTCGTTTTCCTCTTTCGGTTCACTCTCCCCTTCTGGTTCGTTTTCCTCTTTCGGTTCGCTCTCTCCATCTGGTTCGCTTTCCTCTTCTGGTTCGCTGTCCCTTTCCGGCTCAGTGCTTTCTTCCGGTTGTGTTTCTTCTGTTCCCAATTCTCCAATTGTCTGTTCGGATTCTTCAGGCTGATCTTTGCTTTGCCATTCGGCCTCTGCCTTTTCCAGTGCTTCTTCTATAATCTGAATTAAGAAGTCTTTCTGTTTCATGTGTTTCTTTCCGATGACTACTTTTAATCTCTGGAATAATTCCTCTGATACCTGTACTGCTACTGTTCTTACTGCTCCCATGCTTATTTCTCCTTTTCCTTCCAGTCTGTTGAAATGTTCTTCAATGACCTGTTGTAAAAATTTTTGTGTGCTGCTTTCTGTGAGTTCAATCTCTTCTCTTACTTTCTCATGTAAGTCCATCGGGATCTTTCCGCAGATATTTTTCATTTCTGCCATAACCTTTCTCCTTTCTCTTTCGCTACACACAACATACTCCAAAGCCGCATGGAAAGCTATTCACAATACCCACCAAAGATAACGATGCATTTTATGCCTTACCCCTAGCAGATCCAACAATGTATGTATCGTGCAATCATAGGCCTCACCCCCTTTACAAATTTTCCATTTGAGATAGAAAATCCATCATCTGATCTGGTATTTCTTCCGATGATGGGTTCGTTGTCGATTGTTCCGTAGTGCCACATATTCCTAATTCTCGAACACTTTCTTTTATCGTCTTTTGAATGACTTCTTCCAGCCATTTTCGATCCTCTTTTTCCAGAATTGCCTGAACCAGATACTGGCTTTTCTGCCCTTCTGGAACACTTTGAAATTTCTCCCATGCCCTTTGGTGTTCTGGTTTTTTCAGATTCGGGCGGAACGAATACACAGGGCGTGTCATCTCGCCCACATCTGCTGTACAATCCGTTCATACCCTGTTGCGTTGGCATGGACGTCCTCTATAAAAACGGGGCGGCAAATCGCGTCCTGTGTGGTCACGTGGCGTTTTAAAATTGCAGAGCCTCCCCCCATAAATACGGTGGGTACTGCCCGGAGATCAAACCCGGATTCTGTCACCGCAGACAGTATTCTTTCTATATATTTCCGTCCGTTTTCCTGTATGATCCGTCTGGCCTCTTCTGCCATACTGCAAGATTCTCCCCGAAGCACACGCTCAATTTGAGTTTCTGTCACAGACAGTCCGGTATTTCTACGCACTTGTTCTGCTGTCTCATCAATACATCGGATTACTCCAAGTTCCAGACTTCTGCACGTTGCTGCATTCGGAACAGCATTGTCCAGCCTCATAAGGTCAACGGTCCAGCCACCAATATCAACAAGCAGAACAGACGGTTCATTCTTCAGATACTCTGGATGCAGAGCAAGCGCAGAGTATCCCTGTGGGAACAGTTTCACATCTTTTATTGTTATCTCATATAACTCACTTTCATATAAAAATCGCACTGGCTGCTCTTTCCGCAACAGATACTCCCTGAATCCCTGTTTCTCTCTTCCAAAACTTGAAAGCGGAAGTCCAACAGCCAGAATTACCTCTGTCTTTCGTTCCGCTTTCCGATGCTTGATTTCTTCTGCAATGGCTGCCAACGTCAGCAGATAATAATTATCATTTGACGTTTTATTTTTTACCAGCGTCTGTCTTCCCGTACCGCAGACATAATACTTTCCTTGATATTGCAGAACATTCTGCATGGTATACGGCTCGTAATCATACCCAATAATTCCACTTGGGAAAGACACTTGTCTTGTTTTAATGGCATAATAGCCATGATCAATTCCTATGATTATCGCAATCACATCCTTTCATTTTTTCTGTTTAACGTAAGGTCAAAAATGTTGTCACTGCTGCAACGGATCGTTGCAAAAGTGCCATTCGTGAACACTTTTCTATGTTCCAGCGTCCCAAAACCTGCGGAAAATCTGGCTTTTTTATACCACTATCGCCAGAGGAACACTACTGTTCCTTCCCAGCCGGTTATAAAAGATCCCTCTCCCGGCGGCGGTCCAGCCTGTCCGGGGGAGGGATATATCGCAAGTTTCCTTTTTGAACAATTGCCTGTCTTTTTATTTTTATGAGATGTTTTTCCTGCTTTTGTAAAATGGGAAGATACTCCGGTTCTGTCAAAAACTTCCGTATATAATTGCCCTTTTTTCCCAGCTTGTTATCATTTTTCAGCAGTTCTATTTCTACCATGTAATGGGTATCTGGATGAAATCTCTTCTCACACAAAATGCTGTCCCCTTTTATATAATCAGATTTAGCCGATTCTCTTGCTGCCGCCAAGAGTTCATAAATACTTACTTCCACCTCTTATCACCTCCCAAAAGACCAGAAAAAAGCAGACCTCTTAATCGAAGTCTGCTCCTGTCGGATATGGTAATCCTCTTTCTTCATATTTTTTATCGATATAATTTCGAATCCATTCCCTGTATTCTTCCGTTAATGCCAGTTCCTGAAATTCTAACAACCACTTTTCCCCTTTTGCTTCGTCATCAAGCCATCGATCTTCTATGCACTCCGGCTCATCTAACATTTTCATCATCGCTTCAAATGGCTCTTTTACATCATCACCAAATTCTTTCCATAAGGCGATTCCATAGTTCTCCAGTTCAAAAAATTCTGTCAGATATGTCAATCGTTCCATATCCCCCAATGTCATTCTTTTTTCACCTGACAATAATGCTCGATCTCTTTTGCCACATAGATTTAAAAATTTTCTCTTTTCCATCTCCACATCCATTATACTTTTACCTCTTCCTGTTAAAAATAATTCCTTATTACGAAACATTATAAAATTTAAATTCTTTAGAATCAATATATATGTTTCTGTATTACGAAACTTTTTATTTTATAAGGGGAGTTCATCATTATGCAAAAGATTAGACCAGATATGGATATTGGTAAAAATATCCAAGCAATTCGATATAAAAACAATATGACTCAAGACCAAGTAGTTGCAAAATTAAATCTTATGGGTATCTCCATCACCAAAAGTACCTATGCCAAACTGGAAACAAATCGCATGAACATTAAGGCATCTGAATTAGTTGCACTTGCAAAACTCTTTCATACCGATATCAATGCTTTCTTTTCCGGCTTGCTATAGTTCGACATTCCCCGACTCCCTGTGTATATAATAGCATATTAAAAATAAGAACCAGTCTATATTCTTATCGGATATAAACCAGTTCTTTTTTCTTATCAAATAATATAAAAGTGACAGGGAATTCAGATTCTTATCTTCTGTCACTCATGTAATTATTATTCTATTTTAAATTTAATGAATTTACCCATTCTTGAATTTCTTTTTCAATGTTATTTTCTATATAAACGTCATACACATTTTTCCACATTATCTGTGTATACTGTTATTTTCAACCCCATAATTATAACTTGGTACACGCTATACACTACTATAAACTGTACTCCATTTTAGGGAAGCCTAACAGGATCACATCGTAATCCTCAATATGCGCATCCTTATTTGCCAATGCCGGACGAAAAGCCTTATCATTCATCTCCACGGAACTGCGGGAATTCTTATTCATCCATTCCAAATCATCGCTTGCGTAAGGTACTTCCGGTCTGATTTCATAAAGATCACTTCCGACTGCCTTTGCAATTTCTTTTGCCTTCTGAGCGGTTGTTCCGCTGGCACTAAAATAAGCAACTAATACTTTTTCCATTTTACTCATTACCTCCATTTACTTTTTCTATTTGATGCAGCATATAATCCAGTTCAAGCTGCTCCTTATTTCAAATATTCTTCAAAAAACGCTGCAATCTTCTCAAAAGGAATCACATTCGCATTATCGTATAAATCCGTGTGAACAGCATCCGGAATGATCATCAGTTCCTCTGTTTTCATCTTCATTTACACATTCTCCTGAATATTTTTGATAAATCTTGCAGGCACACCCCCATAGACGGTACATGCCGGTACATCCTTGGTTACGACAGCACCCGCAGCAATCACTGCACCATCTCCGATCGTGACACCTTTACAAATGGTTGCATTGGCACCTATCCAGACATTTTTTCCTATATGGATTGGTGCAGGAATCAGATTGCCCCGATGCTTTGGATTAAGACTGTGGTCTAGCGTAGCAATCACCACATTATGTCCAATCAATGCTCCGTCATCGATTGTGACGCCGCCCTGATCCTGAATCTTGACACCCGCATTGAAGAACACTTTTTTCCCCATCTTCAAATTCTTTCCGCAATCTGTATAAAACGGCGGAAACAGGGAAAATGTTTCATCCACCCTTCTTCCCGTGATTTCACACATAATTTCAACAATTTCTTCGTTTGTATGGTAGCTTCCATTTAACTCTGTGGTCAGCCGTATTGCCTCCTGCGATAACTTGTGCATACATAAATGTGCCTCTGAACCTGCCTCAATCTCAGCTCCACTCTCCATGTATTTCAAAAATTCGTTCAGTTCCATTTCATTTTCACCTCGCTGAATCAAGACTCGCTCACGAGTCTTGCACGCTAGAGCGTGTCTGAAAAAGGCTTTTCGTGAGCTGCGAGTCTCAGTTTGTGGGAGATTTTATCCGAATGAGGGCGGCGTAGCGGGCTACGGCAACCGAATGAGGGTAAAATCTCCCGCAAAGTGGGGCTTGCAGATTGCGGAAATGATTTTTCAGACACGCTCTAGATTCGGGGAAGCCTATGCTGATATATTTCCTTGTCGAATCTGTGCGCATCCTCGCGGAGCAAATTAACTTAAGCTGGAGTCCAGCTCTGACTGAGTTAATTATAATTTTCATCAAGGTAAATATCAAATTGCTATAATTTATATCTGGTTATTCTTGAAAGGAATATCCGTTTGATGTACAATCAGGATATCAAAGAAGGGAGACTTTCAAATTGGAATTACGAGTATTACGCTATTTTGCCACATCAGCCAGAGAAGGAAGCATGACAAAAGCGGCTGAAAAACTTCATGTTACACAGCCTACACTGTCAAAACAAATAAAAGAGTTGGAAGAGGAACTTGGTCAGAAACTGTTCATCCGGGGAAATTACAATATCCATCTGACTCCGGAAGGCGAAATTCTCTATAAACGAGCTTTAGATATTCTTGAGATGGCAGACCAGACAACTGCTGAATTTGCTTCTATGAACCAGTTTAACGGCGGAGACCTGTATCTTGGCTGTGCAGAATCCGACGGCATCTCTCTGCTTGCCAAAACTGCCGGACAACTACTGAAAAAACATGCCAATCTTCATTTTCATTTATACAGTGGAAATGCTGAAACCGTATGCGAACGCTTGGATAAAGGTCTGCTTGACTTTGCGTTTGTTGTTCAAAATATTGATGTGTCCAAGTACTCGTATCTGGAGCTTCCTGTGAAAGATACTTGGGGCTTGCTTATGCGAAAAGACAACCCCCTTGTATCGAAACAATCCATAGCACTGGAAGATCTGCTGGGGCTTCCGCTTATTGTCTCCAGACAAGGTGCAACCAACGAAATGCCGCAGTGGCTTCAAAAAAATTATTCTCGCCTAAATATTGTTGCCACCTATGATCTGATTTTTAATGCATCTATTCTCGTCCGTGAAGGTATCGGACTTGCGCTCGGATTTGACAAGCTGGTAAGCACCAGCGCAGACAGCATCCTTTGTTTCCGCCCAATCACACCTGCTATTGTCTCTCCCATGCGTCTGATATGGAGAAAAGACCAGCAGTTCTCCCGTGTGGCGACGCTGTTTTTAGAAGAACTGAAACCGTTGTGTTTCTAAATCTTCGTTACTCGCAAGAAGGTCCCGCCATTGCACAATAAGATTTTATGACCTGATTTTCTTCCGTAGGCACACTTTGGTTGTCCTTGTAGGACCACCTGCTGCTCGCTCTAACCTTTTTAGCGTTCTATTCAGCCTGATAGAGGCAAAAAAATACCCCGTTGGTTTCCCAACGAGGCATCAAAGACGATTCTATTCTGTTTTCTGTAAACTGTTATCCATCTTTCCTGGTGACCGTTTGCTGCAACCTTTTTTAACACTATTTTTGCAAATAAACAGGATGCCGACATTTGAAATACCGACACCCTGTTTGCAAAATTCGAAAATGCCTTACTGCTCCATACGAACCGTAATCTTGGACGGATACTGTCCGCCATGGAAGATTGTATTATGTGCAACAACCGT
The DNA here is from genome assembly GCF_004123145.1 of Blautia faecicola. Classification (NCBI taxonomy): domain Bacteria; kingdom Bacillati; phylum Bacillota; class Clostridia; order Lachnospirales; family Lachnospiraceae; genus Blautia; species Blautia faecicola. The sequence continues at coordinate 2,585,101 of NZ_SDKC01000001.1, forward strand.
TGTCTGGCTGTTGAAACCGTCTTTTGTATTGCTGTTCGGGAATACAAAGTTCTTCGCACTGGAGGTAATCGTCACGCGAATTCGATGTCCCTTCTTAAAGCAGTTGGAAATCTTCGTCGTGAGGATTGTCAGCGGAACTACCTCGCCCGGATTTAAGAAGTCTGCATGGTCAAATCCATTGCGATACTTCGCAGATAAGATACCATCTGCCAGTTTGATAGAACGGCCATTTTCATCTACATCCGTTAATCGAACCATGAAATCCGTGTCCGGTGCATCGGAAGCGATGTAAAGAGACACGGTTATATCGCCTGTGATTACCACGTCCTTCTCCAGCGGATCCGTGGAGTAACACAGCATATCCTGACGTTTCTCCTCCTCTGTATAGTCCTCCGGAACCTCGATTTCATTTTCCGACATATCGATGATATGAGTTGACGGATTCTGAGGATCATAATCATAGCTGTCCTGGCTCTCCTTCTCCGGCAGTTTAAAGGAAAGAACTCCATCACCGGAGGATGTGTTGGCATGACCACAGCTGTCCAGGTAAATCTCTATTTCCTGGGTCTTCGGAATTGGCCAGTTGGAAGCTGTCTTCCATGTTTCCTGTCCGACGGTATAATACTCAACTGGAGCTGTTTTATCAATTCCGTTGTCTACGCCCTTCAGATGATGCTCAAACCACTGGAAATAGATAAAATCTAAGTCAAAGCGCAGAGCCTCGTCACCAAATGACACTCCATGCATATCGTATTTGCTGTTTCCGCTATGCTGCCACGGACCTAGAATTACTTTTCTCATGCCTTCCGGGAAATCATGCACAAGCTCCAGAGCCTCTGTCGTTCCCATTCCATTATCATCAAACCAGCCGGACTGTATGAGAGCCGGGATCTGCGCATGCACAGAGCGCTCCTTCCAGTTGGAACGGTGCCAGAATTCATCATAATCTGAATTTTCCAGCCATTTATCCAGGAACGGAACAGGATATCCCAGTGCTTTTTCTGCAAGCTGATCTAACGGGCGAATGTTCAATACTTCTTCCCAGTCATCCCGCTCCATCAGTTCCGGATGGAATTTTTTCTGAGAAACAGCAAATCCCCAGGCAAGCATTCCAGAGGTAAAACAGCCGCCTCTTCTCGGCAGATCCACAAATGCACTTCCTGCACATACGACGCTGATCAAGGCTTTCAGGTGAGGATTTCCGCTAGCTGCTGCTGCCCACTGTACATATCCCAGGTAGGAACCTCCTACCATGCCGACACTGCCTGAAGACCAGGACTGATCTGCAATCCAGTTCAGAGTATCATCGCCATCTTCCACCTCAGAGTGATTCGGAATCCATTCTCCTTCGCTGAGGTTGCGGCCCCGCACGTCCTGAACTACGACTGCATAACCGCGTTGTACGTATCGATAGTAAACCTCACAGCCATCTTCTTTTCCATATGGTGTACGAATCAATACCGCCGGCACCTTCTCGTCCAGCCCAGCCGGCACATAAACATCCGTTGACAGATGAATACCATCCCGCATAGGAACCGGAAAGCTTCCAAGATGACTGACTCCGTATATTTTCTCATCCGGCCAGGTATTCTTCCACATTTTAAGAACCGTTCTGTCCTCCTCGCCGTTCCGTACCAGTACTGTAACCATTTCTCTTGCCGGACAGCACACTGCAAGCAGCTCACCATTCTCTACCAGCTTATTATTCGGGAATTTGACATCACGCTGCAGATACCAGGAATCCTTACTGCTTGTATAGCGCTCTGCGCCTTCCGGCAGATCTACGATGACTTCCCCGTCTCCCACAAGTTTCTGTTCATAGCTATGGAGCTGATGTGACAGCTTCAATAAGTCAATTTTGGTAAATGATTTATAAAAGGCATTGTCCTCTTCCGACAAAGTCTCCCACGGAAGCAGCTTACCCGATGCAATATCCAGTTTTTGAATGGAGATCGGCTGCGTATCAAAATCAAGTTCCGCATAAAGAATTCCCGATACATACAAATGATATAGTTTCATAACGATTCATCTCCCTATTCGCTGCTGTGCACACATGTGTACACAGTTACTATGTTCCTGTTATACTCCGATGATGCCGCGGATAGCATAAGCAACTGCAATACCAAGGTAGTTGCCCATCGCTCCGGCCAGAACGCCCATCAGAAGACCGGTTGTAATCATAGTTTTCCACTGTGCACTTGATGCAATCAGAGCAGCTGTCGGGCCGTCAGAAATACATGCCACAGCAGAAAGAAGAACATACTCAAATTTTACCTTCAACAGTCTCGTTACAAGCAGATGCAGTACAATGCAGCTGACGATAACGCAGAAGCAGAATAAGGTAATATAGAATGTAGATCCGAAGAACTGTTTCAGATCAACGGCGAATCCAATGGTGGTCAGGAATAACAGTGCCACAAAAAGTCCCAGGTCAAAGTTGCCGCGCAGCTTACGTACTGCCGGAATCTGTGCAATGATAATCGAGAAGGTCGTAATCAGAATAATACGTCCTGCACTGCGGAAGCCCGGTCCAAATACCATACCTGCAATGGTCGTAGCTGCCCATACGGTTCCGAAGCCAATTGCCAACAGCCATGCGATCTCCTGAATGGACCATTCCTTGGATGCCATCAGTTCTTCATGATCTCCGTCGCCCTGCAGCTCTGCCTCTGTCATCTCATACGGCCACAGCTTTCTCAGCCGTTTTGAATTTTTGTAGATAGCCGGTGCCGCAAACATAAGAATCAGACTCGGAATACCGATTACATAGTCTGCTGCATTAGCAGCCGCAATGGTTCCTCTTGAAGCATCAAGTCCAACTGCAATTGCTGTCAGGTTGGAACTTCCTCCTGTATAGGTTCCGACAAACATTCCGGCAATCTTCCATCCCTCATCAATCTTGGATGCGAATAAAACACCAAACAGGAATGCCATCAGGCAGACACTTGCCGCTGCAGATACCAGTGCAATAATCGAGTTTCTGTTTAACAGTTTTTTCATCTGTCTCAGATCCAGACTCAGCAGACAGATAGAAACAGACAGCGGAACACAATAGCCGCTGAGTGCATCATAGGTTGGACTTGACACCGGTACAATTTTCAGGTTTGAAAGAACAATACCGGTAACAATAACCGTTAAAGCCGGCCCAAGTACCTTGAACACTTTAAAGCGCTGAAGCCAAAAGCCGGCAGCTACCATAAGAAACATAACCAGAAGCAATGCGCCTTCTGATGAAAATAATGTTGTGCTTTCCATATATAATAAGTAATCCTTTCTAGTGATGAAGATGCATAACTGTTCACATGTGCCCAGCAAAATTCTCTTCGTTATTGTAATATTCAACTCAAGCCTCCGCGAGGCCCGGCGTATGACTTCGGTCAACGCATCCCCGCGGAGCATTTATTATCCGAATTAGAAATCCAGATCCAGACCAAGACCCGGTTTCTGAGACAGTGTATATACGCCACCCTCGATGGTGAAGCCACCCGGCATTCCCATCTCCGGATCTACTGCATACATGAAGCTGTCGCAATCTGCCTCTGTGATATTGCTCTTAGCTGCAACCAGGCTGACACCTGCTGCAATCGCAACCTTCGTCTCCAGCATACAGCCAACCATACAATTTACATGATTTGCTTCTGCGATTGCATTGATCTTCTCTGCCGGATACAGACCACCGCACTTCATCAGCTTAATGTTCAGAATATCTGCTGCATCCATCTTGCAGGCTCTTGCTGCATCGATCGGAGAATGAATAGATTCATCCAGCATAATCTGCATATCAACCTTCTGGCGAAGGATCTTGGAACCGTCCATATCCCACCATGGCAGGCACTGCTCTACTGCATCAACACCGATTTTTTCGAATTCTTTCAGAACTCTTACCGCATCATTTACAGTATATCCCTGGTTTGCATCCACACGCAGACGGATATCCGGTCCAACTGCTTCACGAATCAGAGTAAGTGCACGAATATCATCCGCCGGGTTAATTCCAGCTTTCACCTTCAGAATACGGAATCCATCACGCTCAACACGCTCTTTTGCTTCCTGTGCCATCAGTTCCGGCTTATCAATACCGATTGTCATATCTGTCACGATCTGGTCACGGTATCCGCCCAGTACCTTGTACAGCGGCTGGTTCATAACCTTGCCCTTCAGATCATACAGTGCAATATCGATTGCAGCCTTTGCTGAGGTATTGCCGGAAATCAGACGATCCATCATCAGATGAATTCCCTCAATATTCATCGGATCCATACCGATCAGACCCTGTTTAAACAATTTAAGAACTTCCAGAACGGTTGCACTGTTCTCTCCGGTAACCGGTTCAAACGGAGCTGCCTCTCCGATTCCATAGATTCCCTCATCTGTCATAACTTTTACCAGAACATTCACAGAATGATCCTGTACGGCAAATGCAATACGGAACGGCTTCTTCATCGGAATGTGAATCACTTCTACTTTTACATCAGTAATTTTCATATTAGACCTCCATACTGTAAAATTATTTTAAAATTAGTATAATTTTACTCTCACTAAAATATATAGTCAACCTTTTCCCGTTCAAAATACAAAATTAAGGATTTTGCATAAAAAATATTCCATAAATCTGTGAAAATAAGCCAAAGTCGAAACAGATAATAAGGCAAATAGGAGAATAGTAAACTTTAATATTTTTATATATATAAAACAAATCAAACTCTGGTTTATTTACAAAAACAATGGTATACTAATACAGACAGCGGATTCCGCTGAAGATCATAGAATAAAGTACATCGAACAGGGGGATTACAATATGCTCGGTGAGCAGATACGCAACATAAGAAAATCAAGAGACTTTACACTAAAAGCCCTGGCTGAACAGACAGGACTTTCCATTGGCTATATATCCCAGATAGAGCGCAATCTGACGGACCCATCCCTGTCAACGCTTCGCAAAATCAGCGCTGCTCTGGATGTTCCCACCTATCTTTTTATGGGAGAAGCCGAAGCTGACAACACACTGACTATCAGAAAAAATCAGGTCATCACTTTATCACAGCCCCATTCCAATATCCGTTACCATCTGCTGACGCCGATGCCATCGGCAGAATTTGTTCCCCAGTCTCTGATTATCGGTTTTGAGCTGGAAGCACATGCTAAGGATGGCGAACGCCCTGTGATTCACCCCAGTGAGGAGATCATCATGGTCCAGTCCGGAGAACTGGATGTTATCATCGGAACCGAGAGAATTCACCTGATGGAAGGGGATTCGACGCTGATTCGATCCAACCTTCCCCATATTGTGGAAAACACGACAGACAAGCAAATGACCGGTATTTCCGTATTCACACCGGCCATCTGGTTTCCATCCATACGAAGAACTGAACAGAACGGATAAAACTCATCCCTTTAAAAACTCTTTCGTCTCTTCGCACTCCGGCTTTTTCCAGAATGCTTCTGCATCCTTTGTTTCTACCAGCCGTCCATTCTGGAAAAAGGCCACATCGTCCGCAATGCGCTTTGCCTGCGCCAGGTTGTGGGGAACAATCACAATGGTATAACGCTCCTTCAGGTTCTTAAGCAGCTCTTCTATTTTGGCAGAAGCCTTCGTCCAGAGCCGAACAAGGTTCATCTAAGAGCAGTACCTTCGGCTCCACCGTCAGCGCCCTGGCAATGCACAGACGCTGCTTCTGACCGCCTGAAAGCTTTCATGCACTCTTATGCAATTCTCCGGCCACTTCTTCGTAGAGACCAGTCAGCTTCAGTGTCTCTTCTACAATCTTTTCCAGCTTTTTTTTATCCCGGATTCCATAGTAAACCGGCGCATAGGTCAGGTTTTTATAAATAGAAAACGGAAACGGTGCCGGTGTCTGAAACACCAGTCCCACATTTTTTCTCAACTCTTCCATGGATAGACTGTGGATATCCGCCTCCTCCAACATAATTCTGCCGGACACATTCACACCGCGCTCCTACTCCAAAAGACCATTTAAAGTCTTCAAAAATGTGGTTTTTCCGCAACCGGAAGTTCCAAGAATCGCTGCGATCCGGTTTCTGCAGATATTCATAGACACATTATGGAGAACCGTTTTTCCATCATAAGATACATTCTCCATTACCAGCAGCATGGCAGCAAATGAACTATAGGAAATCATCATTCCAACCGAGAAGCCTGCCAGTATTTTGGATTGGAATAACCACCCCAGTGAGAGCGGAGAATACAGCAATGTTTCTAAGGTGTGTTTTTCTTTTTCGCCCACGAAGGAGCTTGCAGCCATGACAGACGACGCCATGATCGGGGATGATCAGAAAGAAGGATGGCATGATTTGATTCAATATCAGGCTAAAAATTTGCTGTTGCTGGCTGTACTCCCCATTGGGAGCAGGCAGCATATCCAGTAGTTTCTGAAAATCTGAGGCAGCATCGGGAGCAAATGATATTACAAACACAAAAATGGACGGCAAAGCAATGGTAAGCACAATCGGTACGATAAGAAGAACCGCGAAAACCTGCTTATTTGATGTAACGCTTCGCATATCCTTTTTAATTAAGGCGAATTGTCCAATATTCATGTATTTTCACGCTCCGTTTCCGCATGTTCCCGGTCGATCAGAGAAAAGTAGATTTCTTCCAATGACATCTGTTGTTCCGATACATGGTACAAATCACCACCGGCCTCTACAATTCTTTTTACGATGAGCGGGATGTCATGCTCTGAGGCCACATCCATCTCATAGATGTGATCTCCGATTTTCTGATATCTCATGTCCTTTGGCATACGGCTTGCTTTTATCCGTACCTTAGTATTCTGGCAGGCCATAGACCGCAGTTCTGTAATATCTCCTGTGGCAAATAAGCGTCCCTTGTTCATAAGTCCGTATGTCGTACAGATTTCCTGCGCATACCGAAGCTGATGCGTACAAAGAAATACTGTGATTCCTTCGGCAGCCTGCTCCTGAATCAGAGCATTCACATTCTGTGCGCTTTCGGGGTCAAGGCCGGAGGTCGGCTCATCCAGAAACAAAATCTGCGGACGGTGAAGTAATGCTCTGGCCAAAGAGAGCCGCTGGCGCATGCCGGTAGAATAAGTGGCCAGCTTGCGATCCATCACATCTGCCAGTTCCAGTCGCTGTAAGAGCAGTTTTGCTCTATCTGTACATTCCGAACGGCTCATGCCAAAAAATTTGCAGTTCCTCTTTTCTCAATTGATGTGATAAAAAAGACGCAGTACAAACCTATTCATCGGTCTGCACTGCGTCTAAGCGTCTGGCATTTTGATTTCTTCAATTTTTCCGTCTTTGAAACGAATCACACAGGTGTATTTGCACTTTGGACAAAATAGAGGAAAGTCCTCTAATACCGTATGTGGGCGTATCTGTGTTCTTGTTTTGCCGTCACATCTAGAGCGTGTTTGAAAAATCATTTTCGCAATCTGCAAGCCCCACTTTGCGGTATATTTTACCCTTATTCGGTTGCCGTAGCCCGCTACGCCGCCCTCATTCGGATAAAATCTCCCACAAACTGGGACTCACAGCTCACGAAAAGCCTTTTTCAGACACGCTCTAGGGCAGCGAAGCCATTCTAACAGCTCGCCTTTCCTATCTGACTGTTTCATGTACATTCCTCCTGTGCCGCTAATATTGCACCCTGATACGCCCGTTCCAAATGTGATTGTATGACATTTTCATCGTACTTCATTGAATTGTTGGCAATGATACTTGCGTACCCATGGACAAACAGAAAAATCGTCAGGAAAATCTTTTTGGTTTGCTCCATACTCATATTCAAGGCTTTCTGCATCGCAGAAAGGACTGGTGTCAGCTCGTCTGCGTCAATCAGCTCAAGCATGGTTGCTCCACTAAAATAATCCGACTGAAACAGGAACCGAAACAAATGCGGCTCCTCAATGGCAAAGCGGATATAGTTCATCCCAATTCCAAGCATGACGCCTTTCTGAGGACTCTTTAGATTCATCAGATATTCTGAGTGATAGCTATCTGCCTTCGCATAGACCGTCCGTTTCAGTTCTTCAATGGTCGAAAAATGATACATAACGGGCTGTGTGGAGCAGTGAAGTCTTTCTGATACGGTCCTTGCATTGATGTTTTCCACGCCGGCTTCACGGGCAATCGCAAAGGCCGCGTCAATAATCATCTCTTTTGTGACTTTTGCTTTTGCTGGCATATTCGCACCTCCGTATTTATAACTTGCGTTATGTATAATACGAATTATATATCAATAAGCAGAGTTTTTCAATCCGTCCGAAGCAAAATTTGCGGACAATCTACCCTTTCAGACACTTTCATTTCTTTTGCATAGCATTTTTTGTCTGGTTGAGAATAGCGGGTAGTTTATTGTTTCACACATCTCCATTTCTTCGTTGGGAGAAACTCCGATGTGCTCAACAGGCTAAAGCCATAACAACAGAAGCTGTGAAAAAGGCTCTGTTGCTTCTGATAATAGAAAAAGCGTAAGCGTCAAATAGGTTCAAACTATATCAGCCCATTTGGGCATAAGAAAACCCCGGAAAACCTTGATTTTCCGGGGTTTTGTAAACCATTTTGATATAGTCTGAGCAGTCGATTATCTCTTGCTGAACTGCGGAGCTCTACGAGCTGCTTTCAGACCGTATTTCTTACGTTCTTTCATTCTCGGGTCACGAGTCAGGTATCCGGCTTTTTTCAGAACCGGTCTGTACTCAGCGTCTGCCTGCAGCAGGGCACGAGCGATACCATGACGGATAGCTCCAGCCTGTCCGGTAAATCCACCACCGTGAACGTTTACCAGAACGTCAAATTTTTCTGTATTGTCTGTTGCTGCCAGTGGCTGGCGAACAACAACTTTCAGAGTCTCCAGTCCGAAATACTCGTCGATGTCTCTTTTATTGATTGTGATCTTACCAGTTCCTGGTACCAGGTATACTCTGGCGATAGATTTTTTTCTTCTTCCTGTTCCGTAGAATTTTGTAGTAGCCAATGTTACTTACCTCCTATTAAAATGTTAAAACTTCCGGTTTCTGAGCTTCATGTCCGTGCTCTGCACCAGCGTATACATGAAGTTTTTTGATCATCTGTCTTCCCAGAGGTCCTTTTGGAAGCATACCTTTTACAGCAAGTTCGATGACTTTTTCCGGTTTCTTGTTCATCATTTCTCTCAGAGTGGTTTCTTTCATACCACCAACATAATCAGAGTGGCTGTAGTAGATCTTCTGATCTAATTTTTTACCGGTCACTTTGATTTTCTCAGCATTGATTACGATTACATAATCACCTGTATCTACGTGAGGAGTGAAAACTGGTTTGTTTTTTCCTCTTAATACGCTTGCCACTTCGGAAGCTAAACGTCCTAATGTGCAGCCTTCAGCATCTACTACATACCATTTTCTTTCAATCTTATCTGGATTAGCCATAAAACTGTTCATGGATTTCCCTCCTGTAATTCATTCTTTAAACTATAATTATCTCTATAATGAAAAATATCTTTCCGGGGCTTTGGTAAGATACTTTCGCACTACGTCATACTCGATTATTATAGTATACTGTTCCGTGTGTGTCAATCATTTTTTCGTGATTTTTCCAGGTTTTTTCAGCTTTCTTTGACTTCCACTCACCCAAAACACCTTGCGGGCCATTACCGGTGAATTCTGACGGTTTCCTGACACTTTTCAGGATCTCCTGACCTCAACCGTACCCTCCGGCATTTCAGCACTCTCAGATCCGGCACTCTTTCAGTCTCCTGCGGCGTTCCCGGTAATCCGGAAGTTCTGCCTCCACGATTTTCCAGAAATTCTTCGAATGGTTCATCTCCCTGCGGTGTGCCAGTTCGTGTACCACCACATAATCCAGCAGCTCCGGTGCAAGCAGTACCAGTTTCCAGTTAAAGTTCAGATTGCCCTTGCTGCTACAGCTCCCCCAGCGTGTTTTCTGTTCCCGGATCGTGATCCTGCCATAATCCACACCCATCCGCTTTGCAAAATACGCCGTCCGCTCCGGAAAAATCCGTTTTGCCCGCTCGATGCCTTCCCGGCGCACCTCTTCGCTGATCGAGATCTGTTCTGTTTTCCGTTTTTCCACCCGCTGCCTCGTCTGCAGGATCCAGTCTTTTTTCTCATCCAGGAATTCTTCTACCTGCCGCTTCGTGATTCCATACGGTGTCCGCACGATCACCTGTCCTTCCCTGTCGATCTGGATCGCGATCGTCTTTCTACGGGAGCGGATCCACTGATACGTGATGTCCATCTTTTTTCGCCTCCCACTCCGGATACCGGATTTCCACCAGTGTCAGCCCTTCCGGCCGCGCGGTCTCCCCGGCAAGCTCTCTGTTTTTTGCTTCCAGAATTTCTTTGACATGTTTCGGCGGATAATAACCTCCGCCCACCCGGATCAGGGTTCCTGCTATGATCCGCACCATATTATATAAGAACCCGTTCCCTCTGATCCGTATTGTGATCACATCATCTTCCGACCGTTGAATCCCCAGTTCATAGATCGTCCGAACCGTATTTTCCACCTCCGGTTTATACGTCGAAAAGCTTTTAAAATCATGTTCTCCGATCAGATACGCCGCTCCCTGCCGCATCTTTTCCACATCCAGCGGATAATAATAAAAATACGTGTACAGCCGTTTTGTCGGATCCGGGAACTTCCGGTTGTAGATCTTATATTCATACGTCTTTACGGTTTCCTGAAACCGCGGATGAAAATCATCCGGTACCTGGCAGGAATTCTGGATGCGGATATCCTGTGGCAGCCGTGTATTTAACGCATAGGAAAACTTCTCCGCCGGCATCCGTGCCTCTGTGTCAAATACCGCAACATTGCCCAGTGCATGCACCCCGGCATCGGTACGGCTCGCTCCGATCACTTCGATCTTCGTTTTAAGAAGTTCCGAGAGACACCGGTTCAGGACTTCCTGCACCGCCAGACCGTTCGGCTGTACCTGCCAGCCGCAGTAGTTTGTTCCATCGTAGGCGACCGTCAATTTTACTCGCTTCATGTTTCGTCCTTTCTGTCTAAGTTTCCACTCCCTCACTAATACATGTACTCTTTCCTGCCTTCACAGCTGCGAATAAAAGAGCTGTTTTCCAGTCCATCAGGAACCGGAAAACAGCTTACTTCACCAATTAACTCTTTTCATAGCTGTTCAGCATCTCGTGGAATACTGTCAACGGAATCTTTATTTCTTAATTTAGATTCCGACTACCCGGAACACAATACTGAGTGCCAGATACCCTGCCACGACCAGATACGCCAGATAATCTCTCTTCTCATATGCCAGCGGTTTCATCTGTGTCCGTCCGTCGCCGCCGTGGTAACATCTCGCTTCCATCGCCATCGCAAGGTCATTGGCTCTGCGGAAGGCCGAGATAAATAACGGAACCAGCAGCGGAACCATATTTTTTACTTTCTGGATCAGATTGCCGTTCTCAAAATCAGCGCCGCGCGCCATCTGTGCTTTCATGATCTTGTCTGTCTCTTCCATCAGGATCGGAATAAACCGAAGTGCGATGGACATCATCATGGCGATCTCATGTACCGGCACATGGATCTTGTTCAGTGGTCGAAGCAGCCGCTCCAGACCGTCGGTTAGCTGGTTTGGTGTGGTGGTCAGTGTCATGATCGACGCACCGATGATCAGAAATACCAGACGGATTCCCATCTTGATGGCAAGCCGGATACCTTCTTTTGTAATTTTCAGGATCCAGAACGACCATAATACCTCTCCCGGCGTAAATACCAGGTTAAAGAACATCGTGATCAGTAACAGCACCATGATCGGCTTTAATCCCTTTACCATAAATCCAAACGGGACTTTTGACAGAACGATCATCGCCACCAGAAACAGTGCCGCCACTCCATATCCTACCCAGGAAGAAAATACGAACAGTGAGATAATATAGACCAGCGTACTCACAAATTTCACTCTGGGATCCAGTCGGTGCAGAATGGAATCTGCCGGATAATACTGTCCGATTGTGATATCTCGCATCATTTGTGATCTTCCTCCTTTTTCCTGAGTGCCTGCAGGATCGATGCGGTTGCCTCATCTACGTTGATAGCGCTGGTATCCACATCCATTCCTTCTTCTTCCAGTGCATGCATGATATAGGTGATCTGCGGTGCTGCAAGTCCGATGGCTTCCAGTTCTTTATAATGCGCAAACACTTTCTTCGGTGTATCATCAAAGGTTTTAACGCCATGATTCATAACGATGATCCGCTCCACGTATTTTGCGATATCTTCCATGCTGTGAGATACCAGAATGATCGTGATTCCTCTCGTCGCGTGGAGGCTTGCAATCTGGTCAAGGATCTCGTCTCTTCCCATCGGATCCAGTCCTGCGGTCGGCTCATCGAGAATCAGTACCTTCGGATTCATCGCCAGGACACCTGCGATCGCTACTCTTCGTTTCTGTCCTCCGGACAGTTCAAACGGAGACTTCGCATAGTAACTTTCATCGAGTCCTACATGCTCCAGAGCTTCTTTTGCCCGTTTTTCACACTCTTCCGGTGGAAGGTTCTGATTCTTCGGTCCGAAGCAGACATCCGTCAGTACATCCGTCTCAAACAGCTGATGTTCCGGATACTGGAAGACCAGTCCTACCTGGCTTCTCAGTCCACGAAGAGGAAATTTGTCTGCCCAGATATCCTGCCCTTCAAAATAAATATGTCCCTCTGTCGGTCGGATCAATCCGTTAAAATGCTGGATCAGTGTGGATTTTCCACTTCCGGTATGTCCGATGATTCCCACGAACTGTCCCTGCGGAATCTCCAGATTGACATCTTTTAACGCATGCATCTCATAGGCACTGCCCGGATTATATGTGTATCCTACATGTTCCAGTTTCAGGGATTCTTTGCCCTGTGACAGCTCTTTTTCTTCTTTCTGCGCGGTTGCCTCCGGCAGCTTCCAGCCTTCCGGTACATGGATCTGCGGTTTGCTCAGTGCTTCCACCAGTTCCGGGATCGTCAGGATACCATCCGGGATTGCAAGACCTGCCTCTTTCAGTTCATACGCCAGTAACGTAACTTGCGGAACATCCAGACGGTATTTTTTCAGCTGATCCACTCTGGAAAAAATTTCTCTCGGAACGCCGTGCATCACGATCTGTCCGCGATCCATGACATACACATCGTCAGCAAATACAACTTCTTCCATATAATGGGTAATCAGGATAACCGTTACCCCTTCTTTTTTGTTCAGTTCCCGTACTGCCTTCAGTACTTCTTTTCGTCCGTTCGGATCGAGCATTGCAGTAGGTTCATCCAGAACGATGCATTTTGGATGCATCGCCATAACACCTGCGATGGCTACACGCTGTTTTTGTCCGCCGGACAGTTTGTTTGGGGAGTGATGACGGTAAGCGGTCATTCCCACCGCTTGCAGACTCTCATCCACCCGTTTCCAGATATCTTCTGTGGGAACACCCAGATTTTCCGGACCAAATCCCACATCTTCTTCTACAACTGTGCCGATGATCTGGTTGTCCGGGTTCTGAAAGACCATGCCGGCTTTCTGACGGATGTTCCAGATATCTGCATCCGAAGCGGTATCCATATGATCCACCCACAAAGTTCCCTCCGTAGGTACCAGCAAACCGTTGATGTGTTTTGCCAGTGTGGACTTTCCGCTTCCGTTATGTCCTAAGATAGCGATAAACTGTCCCTCTTCAATATCCAGATCCACGTGGTCAATGGCTCTGTTTACTTCCGGTTCTTCTCCCTCTTCTCCGTACCGGAGGTAGTCGAAGGCCAGTTTTGCTGCTTTTATGATTCCCATTGCCTCTCCATTTCTTTCTTACGAAATTGTTATTCTTTGTTTTTTCTACGACAGATACTGACCGGATCCTTCTTTTTTCTAATATCCGTCAGCGGCTCTCCGCGCACAAAAATAGGCCTGATTGCGTGTTTTTCCGCATATCAAGCCTAATTGTATCTGATTTTCTTTTATATTACAAGTTTTTCCTGTTGGAATTTATAAATTTCCGCACAGTACTCCTGCCTTATTCCTCTGGCGCTTCCTCCGGTTCTGCCATTCCGGTCAGTTCATCGATCAGATCCCAGATTTCTTCCCGACCCTGTTTGGTCTGGGCTGAAAACGGAATGATCTTCGTTCCCGGCACCACCTGCAGTCCCTGACGGAGCACTTTCAGCTGTTTCTGTACCTGGCTTCTCTTGATCTTATCCAGTTTTGTCGCGATAATGACCGGTTCATAGCCATGATCCAGAATCCATTTGTACATGATCTTATCGTTGCTTCCCGGTTCGTGGCGGATATCCACCAGCAGAAATACACAGCGGATCTCTTTGGACTTGTGGAGATAATCTTCGATCATCTTACCCCATTTCGCCTTGATCTCCTCGGAGGCTTTCGCATAACCGTATCCCGGAAGATCGACCAGATAAATCGCTTCATTGACATTATAGAAGTTGATCGTCTGGGTCTTTCCAGGTGCCGCACTGGTACGTGCAAGGGATTTCCGGTTCATCAGTCCGTTGATCAGGGAAGATTTTCCCACGTTTGATTTTCCTGCAAATGCCACTTCCGGTCTTCCGGTTTCCGGCATCTTACTGGTGATACCGCACACGATATCCAGAGATACATTCTTTATAATCATAACTTTCTCCTTCTACACCAGCGCTTCTTTCAGCACCTGCTCCATCTTTTCTACAAATACAATGGTAAGACCTTCTTTGATCTCCGCATCGATCTCTTCCACATCCGGACGGTTCTGATCCGGCACTAAAATCTTTGTGATACCGGCATTTTTCGCTGCCAGCATTTTCTCTTTCAGACCACCGATCGGGAGTACCCGTCCGCGCAGCGTGATCTCGCCGGTCATCGCAAGATTCGCTCTCACTGCTCTTCCGGTAATGGCGGAGAGCATCGCCGTGGCCATCGTGATACCTGCAGACGGTCCATCCTTCGGAACAGCCCCTTCCGGGATATGGATGTGCAGATCATGCTCTTTGAAAAATTCCGGTTTGATAGCATACTGGTCTGCCACAGAGCGGATGTAGCTGATACCTGCCTGGGCAGACTCTTTCATCACATCTCCCAGCTGACCGGTCAGAAGAAATTCTCCTTTTCCCGGCATCAGGTTGACTTCGATCTGTAAGGTATCTCCGCCAACGCTTGTCCATGCCAGTCCGCGAACGATACCGATTTCATCCTTCTCGTTGACTTTCTGGTAAGTATAACGGGATCTGCCAAGGAATTCTTCCAGATTGTCTTTTGTGACTACCACCTGTTTTTCCTTGTCCTGCAGGATCTTTCTTGCAGACTTTCTGCAGATCTCACCGAATTTTCTCTCCAGATTACGCACACCTGCCTCTTTGGTGTAACCCTCGATAATGTCTTTTAACACATCATCCCCGATCACCAGCTGATTTTCCTTCAGACCGTTGGCTTTGATCTGTTTCGGAATCAGGTGTTCTCTGGCAATATGTTCTTTTTCATTTTCCGTATAACTGGAAATTTCGATCACTTCCATACGGTCCATCAGCGGACGCGGAATCGACTGTGGATCATTTGCCGTCGCGATAAATAATACTTCGGAAAGATCCAGTGGAAGATCTACATAATGATCGGCAAATTTGCTGTTCTGTTCGGAATCAAGAACCTCCAACAGCGCAGATGCTGTATCTCCCTTATAGTCACTGCTCACTTTATCGATCTCGTCCAGAAGCATCAGCGGATTTTTCACGCCTGCCTGGATCAGCCCGTTGGCGATCCGTCCCGGCATAGCTCCCACGTATGTTCTTCTGTGTCCACGGATCTCCGCTTCATCCCGGACACCGCCAAGACTGATACGGACATATTTTTTATTCAGTGCTCTTGCTACGGAGCGCGCGATCGATGTTTTTCCGGTTCCCGGCGGTCCGACCAGACAGAGGATCGGGCTGCTGCCCTTCTTTGTCAGTGTCCGCACGGCAAGAAATTCCAGAACTCGCTCTTTCACTTTTTCCAGACCGTAGTGATCCGCTTCCAGAATCTGGCTCGCTTTGTCGAGGTTCTTATTGTCTCTGGACGCTTTCTCCCACGGCAGCTTTAACAGTGTCTCAATATAACCTCTTGACACACTGCTCTCGGAATTGTTGTATCCAAGACTCTTGAAGCGGCGGATTTCTTTCATCAGACGTTCTTTGATCTCTTTTGGTGCCTGCAGTTTTTCCGCTTCCTGCATAAAATGATCCCCGTCGGATACGGTATCGTCTTCTCCCAGTTCTTCCCGGATCAGTTTCAGCTGTTCCCGGAGGATATAATCTCTCTGGTTTTTATCGATCCGCTGTTTTACCTTTTCCTGGATCTCTGTGCGAAGACGCATCACCTCGATCTCACTGGACAGGATCACGCCCAGTGTCTCGTAACGGTCACTCAACGATACGGATTCTAGGATCTGCTGTCTTTGCTGGAAGGTCAGTGGAATATTCATCGCGATATGATCTACCAGTTCCGCAATATCTTCGATCTCCAGTGTCTGACGCACCTGTTCCTTATTCATTTTCTGGTTTTCTTTGCAGTATGCCCCGAACAGTTCTCTCATGCTGCGAAGCATCGCTTCTTTTACCGTATCCGGAAGATTTTCCTCCTCCTGCTCGATCATGTCCACTTCCGCTTCCAGATAAGACAGACCGTCTTCTAACTGGATCAGTTCTGCCCGTTCCATTCCCTCTACCAGCACGCGGAGCATATCCTTCGGCACTTTTGCCACCTGCTTGATCATGGCAACCGTACCGATCTTGTACAGATCATCTTCGGAAGGATCTTCCACTTTCGAATCCTTCTGTGTGATCAGAAAGATCCTCTGGTCCTTGGTCATTGCCTCCTCGATTGCCCGGATGGATTTTTTCCGGCTCACGTCAAAATGGACGATCATATCCGGTAAAATCGTGATTCCACGCAAGGCAACCGCCGGCATTACCTGTGTTTCATTTGTCATCTGTTACCTCCCGTCAGGCGGTCTCCGGTCTTCCTGGTCGCTTTGCGCCTCTTCTTTTAGAGGAACGCGCCGGCTTTTTCTCCGGATTTTCTTCGATGGTCACAACCGGTTTTCCCTTACCTGTTACCGCATCTTTGGTAATTACGCATTTTTTCATATTTTCATTGGACGGGGCTTCATACATCACATCCATCATAGTCTTTTCAATGACAGAACGCAGACCTCTGGCTCCGGTCTTTCTCTCCATGGCTGTCTTTGCCACTTCGCGAAGTGCATCCGGCTCAAATTCCAGATCCACGCCGTCCATATCCATCAGTGCCTTGTACTGTTTTACCAGAGAGTTTTTCGGCTCCTGCAGAATCCGTACCAGTGCGTCCTCATCCAGCGCATCCAGGGATACGACTACCGGCACACGACCGATAAATTCCGGGATCAGACCGAACTTGATAAAGTCCTGAGGCATCACTTCTTTCAGGATCTCCCCTACATTTTTCTCGTGTTTCATGCCAAGAGAACCGTTAAATCCGATCGTCTTGGTATCCATACGACCCTCAATAATTTTTTCCAGACCTTCGAAAGCACCGCCGCAGATAAACAAAATGTTGGTGGTATCGATCTGGATAAATTCCTGCTGCGGATGTTTTCTTCCACCCTGTGGCGGCACGGAAGCAATCGTTCCTTCCACGATCTTTAACAGTGCCTGCTGTACACCTTCACCGGATACGTCTCTGGTGATGGATGTATTTTCGGATTTTCTTGTGATCTTGTCGATTTCATCGATGTAGATGATTCCCTGCTGCGCACGCTCGATATCATAATCGGCAGCCTGAATGATCTTCAGCAGAATATTTTCCACATCTTCGCCGACATAACCGGCCTCTGTCAGAGTGGTCGCATCTGCAATCGCAAATGGAACATTCAACATTCTCGCCAGGTTCTGCGCCAGGAAAGTTTTACCGGAACCGGTAGGTCCAAGCATCAGAATATTACTTTTCTGCAGTTCCACATCATTTTTTCTGCCTGAGAGGATTCTCTTATAATGGTTGTATACAGAGACTGCCAGCACCTTTTTTGCCTCATCCTGACCGACTACATATTCATCCAGGACCTCTTTCATCTCCATCGGTGTCATCAGATTGATATCACTTCCGGACATACGGTCTCTGGAAACTTCTTCCTCAATGATCTCTGAGCAGATTTCCACACACTCATCACAGATATAAGATCCGTCCGGACCTGCGATCAGCTTGCGTACCTGGTCTTCTGTCTTTCCGCAAAAAGAGCAACGAATTTTATAATCCCCGTTTTTTATTGCCATAGGTTTCCTATTTCCTTTCTGATACTTATAAGAGGGCGCCACCTGTACAGGCAGCCCCCTCTTATCTTTACTTTTTTTATCTTTTTGTGATCACATCATCGATCAGACCATATGCTTTTGCTTCTTCAGCGGTCATATAGTTATCACGTTCGGTATCCAATGCGATCTTTTCCAGCGGCTGACCTGTGTTAGCTGCCAGAATCGTATTCAGTCTGTGTCTTGTCTTCAGAATCTGATCTGCTACGATCTGAATCTCTGTAGCCTGTCCTCTGGCTCCACCTGAGGGCTGATGGATCATAATCTCGGCGTTTGGCAGGGCCAGACGTTTTCCTTTTGTTCCACCGGACAGCAGGAACGCTCCCATGCTGGCAGCAAGTCCCATACAGATAGTAGATACATCACACTTGATGTACTGCATCGTATCGTAAATCATCATACCGGCAGTTACGGATCCACCCGGGCTGTTAATATACAGCTGGATATCTTTTCCCGGATCTTCGGATTCCAGAAATAACATCTGTGCGGCGATCAAATTGGCGCTCACATCCGTTACCTCTTCTCCGAGGAAAATAATACGGTCTTTCAGCAGACGGGAGTAGATGTCATAACTTCTCTCTCCACGGCTTGTCTGTTCAACAACGTAAGGTACTAAACTCATATTCAGGCCTTCCTTCTATTCTTAGAATGGACGCGGGTTTTTACTTCTTACTCTTCTGTTTTTTCTACTTCTTTTGCAGCTTCTGCCAGAATAGTAACTGCTTCCTGAACAGCCATATCTTTCTTCATCTGTTCTTTCTCAGCGTCACCCAGCATCTCTTTCAGTTTGTCAGCTTCCATTTTGTACATTTCAGCCATCTTAGCGATCTCTTCGTCGATCTTTTCATCAGCGATCTCGATTGCTTCAGCTTCTGCGATCTTCTCCAGAACCAGTCTTGTCTGAATTCTCTTCAGAGCCTGTGGTTTCATCTGTTCCTGCAGAGAAGCCAGAGTGGTTCCTGTGAACTGCAGATACTGATCCATGGTCAGTCCCTGAGACTGCATTCTTCTTGCGAAATCATCGATCATCTGATTTACCTGGGTATCCAGCATAGCGTCCGGAATCTCCATGGTAGCGTTTGCTACTGCTGCGTCTACAGCTGCGTCTTCTTTTGCACGTTTTGCTGCATCAGCTTTTTTCTCTTCCAGGTTTTTCTTGATGTCTGCTTTGTACTCTTCCAGTGTATCGAACTCGGAAACATCTTTTGCGAACTCATCGTCCAGTTCCGGCAGTTCTTTTACTTCGATTTTCTTAACGGTGCATTTGAATACTGCAGGTTTTCCAGCCAGTTCAGCTGCCTGATAATCTTCCGGGAAAGTAACGTTTACTTCTTTTTCTTCACCGATGTTTGCACCTACCAGCTGTTCTTCAAATCCTGGAATGAAAGATCCGGATCCGATGGTCAGCGGATAATCTGTTCCTTTACCACCGTCAAATGCTTCGCCATCAACGAAACCTTCGAAATCCAGTGTTACTTTATCTCCGTCTGCAACGGCTCTGTCATCAACATCCAGGACTCTGGAGTTTTCTTCCTGTTCTTTTCTCAGTTCGCCTGCGATCTCTTCTTCTGTTACTTCCAGATCTGCTTTCGGAACTTCCAGTCCTTTGTACTCACCCAGAGTTACTTCCGGTTTCAGAGCAACTTCTGCTGTGAAGATGAACGGTTTTCCGCTTTCCAGCTGTGTAACAGCGATAGACGGCTGAGATACGATTGTTTCTTCACACTCATCCAGTGCTTTGGAGTATGCTTCCGGAATCAGAGCATTGGCTGCATCTTCATAAAATACGCCTGCGCCGTACATTTTTTCAATCATCTTACGAGGAGCTTTTCCTTTACGGAATCCCGGGATGTTGATTCTGTTTTTCTGTTTCTGGTATGCACCCTGAATTGCTTTTTCCAGTTCTTCAGCGGAAACTTCGATTGTCAGTTTCGCCATGTTCTTTTCCAGTTTTTCTACTGCTACGCTCATGTTCTATAGTTCCTCCTTCAATTTCTTATGGAAATCATTTTCTAACTGTATTATTGCTAACTGCAGGCTCCCTTTTTTGTTTCCTGCACATTTGCATAGATTTTTCCATACTCATACATTTGAGTAGTATATCATAAGCCCTTTAAAAACGCCAGCTTTTTTTGCGGTTTTGAGGGCTTTTTCCTGATTTTCGCCACTCTTTGCACAATTTCTCTCAGAAACGCTCATGCTTCCACCACGGCATTACTGTCTGTAGATAATAGAAGTCTTGATTTCTTCTGCTTTTTTCTCGTCCTGCAGCCGTGCGATCAGCGCTGCTGCAAAGTCGATCGCGGTTCCCATGCCGCGGCTTGTGATCACATGATCGGTAACTGCCACGGTTCCTTCCCCGATGGTTGCTCCGGTCAGACGCTCTTCAAATCCCGGATAGCATACGGCTTCTTTTCCCTTTAAGATACCCAGATCCCCGAAGACGCTCGGTGCAGCACAGATCGCTGCCAGCTGTTTTCCTCTTGCATCCCAGTCACACAGCATATCGGTCAGCGGTTTGTATGCGCCCAGATGTTTGGTTCCCGGCATTCCACCCGGCAGAACCAGCATTTTGCCCTCGGTAAAATCCGTTTTTTCAAAAAGTGCATCGGCTTCCACTTTAATCTTATGGGAGCCTTCGATCTGTTTTCTTCCCATGATCGATACGGTTTCCACTTCTTCTCCGGCACGCCGTAACAGATCCACTACGGTCAGTCCCTCAATCTCTTCAAATCCATCTGCAAGAAATACATATACTTTACTCATCGTTCTTCTCCGTTTCTTATACTTCTCTTCCTTTTTTCACACATGCTTTCATCGCTTCAAATACCGCGCTTCGCAGTCCTTTCTCCTCCAGCACCCGGACGGCTTCGATCGTCGTTCCTTTCTGAGAGCAGACCATGTCTTTGAGTTCTCCCGGATGTTTGCCGGTCTCAAGAACCATCTTCGCACTTCCAAGTACCGCCTGCGCTGCAAAACGGTACGCCTGTGCTCTCGGCATTCCGTCTGCCACGGCTGCATCTGCCATCGCTTCAATAAACATAAATACATACGCCGGTGAACTTCCGCTTACGCCAACCACCACATCGATCATGTCTTCCTCCACGATCTCTGTCTTTCCAAATCCCGCAAAGATCCGGCAGACCGTGTCCACATCTTCGCTGCTGCATTTTTCATTGCCGCAAACACAGCTCATACCCTCACCCACCAGTGCCGGTGTATTCGGCATGGTACGGACGATCTTTAAAGGTTTCTCAAACAGTCCTTCCATCCATGCCAGCTTCTTTCCCGGTGCGATAGAGACAACGATGGTATCTTCGGATACGACATCCCGGATCTCTTTGATCACCTCTTCATAATAAAATGGTTTTACCGCCAGGATCAGCACATCGGCAAAGGCTGCCACTTCCCGGTTGTCTGCGGTCAGGGCAATCCCGAGTTCTTCTTTTTTCTTTTCCCGACTGGCAGCTGTTTTTGTGGAAGCAAGGATATCCGCCGGTGCTGTCACCTGATTTTTAATGATTCCGCCGATCATCGCGGAAGCCATATTTCCACATCCGATAAATCCAATTTTCATTTTTTCTCCTCCTGCTGTATCTTATATATTTTATTTTTGCTTATATCAAATATATTTTTGAAAATCCCCGGCATTTCTCATCCGTTCTTCTTTTTCCAATCCTCTGACCTTTCGTACTCTCAGGTCTTATAACGGTCCATCCGGACGAATTTTGCGTTCACAAGATCGTTTTCATTTAACGGGCGTTTCCAGGTACGGCAGTTACATTTTGTGGCCTTTACATGCTGCTCGCAGTTCAATCCCAGAGAGCATACGGTCGGTCCGCCGCACTCGGAGGCAACCACCATATCATTTCCAATATATAATAAAATATGCTGATATCTTTCCCCGTTATAACAGGTACAGATCGCATCTCCCGGCTGCAGTTCTTCGCGGCTGATCTCCTGCCCGTACCGGGCAAAGTTGTTGGCGTTCAGATCGGCACCGAAATCATAGCCATTCTGTGTATAGGCATACATCAGAAGTCCCGAACAGTCCACGCCGCCATCCTGCGGACCGTTGCCGCCCCAGATGTACTGAGCATCCTGCAGTGTCAGGGCTGTCTTGCATACCGCACTGTCCGTTACTGTCACCGTGCAGGTCGCTTCTTTCGTTCCCATGCTGGCTGTGATGGTTGCGGTTCCTTCTCCCACAGCCGTTATTTTTCCTCTGGAAACCTCAGCCACACCGGGATCGGAACTCGTCCACTGCATGTATTTCCATCGCGTGGTGTCCTGCGGCTGCCACTGTGTCAGAAGATTTGCCGTCTCGCCCTGCAGCAGGGTAATGGATTCTTTATTTAATGTCAGACTCTCTAACGGCAGTTCCTTTTCTTTTTTTATCGAAGTGTCCTTCTTGCCCTCGCTGTCTACCCAGTATCTGCCAGCCCAGGTGTCCGCAAGCATCCTGCCATCGGTTCCCACATAATACTCATCGACCCAGCGTCCGGTCTGCAATACACCGCCCTCGCCAAAATCATACCAGTTATCGTCGATTTTCCGCCAGCCGGTAACCCGGTAGCCGTTTTCATCGAAATAATACCATTTGTTATCGATTTCTTTCCACTGCCACGCCGGCCAGATCCCGTCATCTTCCTGATACCACCAGCTGCTCCCTTCCTGCTGCCAGCTGCCTGCCCAGACGGTGTCCGGCGCCTGTATGTTCACTGCTGCAAGACACAACAGTGCCCCTGCCAGATATTTATATTTTCTTTTTTTCAATTCTCTCACCCCTGTTTTTATACTCATTTCCCGTTACTGTTCTCTCCGTGCCCGGTAATTTTTTTCCCTCTGTTATCGCCAATTATAGCACCGGACGGATGCATTTTCGAGAAAAATTTGTTATACTGAGAAAAATATTATGAGAAACGAGGTGATGGTCCGATGCTGATCTGTGATTATAAAGTTCTTTCGATCGACGGTGACTACGCACACCTGGAACGGCTGGACGCTCCGGAGGCTGAACCAAAACTGGTGGCACGTGCACTGCTTCCGGCGGAAATCTATGAAGGATGTGTCCTTCATTATGAAATGATGCAGTATGAGATGAAAGACTGATGAAAAAAGATCATATCCCTCGTATTTTTTCTGTGAGGATATGATCTTTTTCACATTTTTATTTTTGATATTATGTCAACTTCATATCTAATACATACGTTTTTTCACCATTATTTTTTCATCGCTTCTTTCGCATATACTGTAGTCACCAGATCATCATAATCTGCACGCTCTTCCAGTTCTCCGGCGCTCTCGAGAATGTCCTGTAACAGTTCAAAGGATTCTTTCTCAAACACCAGATTTTCTTTCCAGGTATCCTGACTCTGATAACGTTCCACGATCGTCGTGATCGTATCCAGATCATTTTCCTTAAACTGCGGCTGGATCACTTTCGCAATCTCCTCCGCGGTGTGGGAATTTACATAGTCCACGCCTTTTTGCAGACCGTCGGTAAATGCCTGGATGATCTCCGGGTGTTTTTCGATGTAGCTGGTTTTTGCGCTGTAGGAAGTGTAAGGGACATAGCCGGAATCGACACCGAGAGAAGCAACCACATAACCATCCCCGTTCTTTTCAAGCGTCGTGGCTGCCGGTTCGAATTCCACCGTGAACTCCCCTTTTCCGCCGGAGAAAGCCGCCGCAGTAGAGCCAAAATCAATGCTCTGGTCAATCGAAAGATCCTTCATCGGATCCAGACCGTTCTGTTTCAGGATATACTCAAAAACCATCTCCGGCATGCCGCCTTTTCGACCGCCCAGTACCTCTTTCTCTTTCAGGTCACTCCACTGAAAATCTGCCATCTCTTCTCTTGCTACCAGAAAATTTCCCGCGCGCTGCGTTCCCTGTGCGAAGTTTACCACCGGGTCATTGGCGCCTTCGAGATAAGCATACACGGATGCTTCCGCTCCCATAAATCCGATCTGTGCATCCCCGGAAATGACCGCTGCCATCGTCTTATCCGCCCCATACCCGGTCACCAGTTCCAGGTCGATGCCCTCCTGCGTAAAATACCCGTTTTCCAGTGCGACATACTGCGGGGCATAAAAGATTGAATGTGCCACCTCGTTCAGGGTAACTTTTGTCATCTCATCCTCTTTTTCTCCACACCCCGCAAACAGACTGATCACCCCGAAAGCCATCAGCCCCACCATGAATTTTCCCTGTTTCATCCTAACCTCCTTGGTCTGTTTCATAGTATTACCATATGACAGATCCACAAAGAGGTGATTTATCAAAGATCAGATAACCGACCTTCACTTTTCTCAGTGAATCGTTTACGCCATCCGTCTGCGTTGCCTGAACATGCATAGCCGGAACCGCAAGCATCAGCGCCGCCAGAAACAACAGTACACTTTCTTTTATCACTCCTTTGAAATCTGTTCTCATCCTCTTTCCCTCGTCTTTTTGTCTTCCCATCATCCGTACAACAACTGATATTTTATGTTTCTAAAGACTATCTTACACTGCCTGTTCTTTCGCCATCAGAAGAAAGACAGATTTCTATGGATTTGTAATGCTTTTTGTAATGTTTTTCTGGACAGCTGTCCGGTTATTCCGGTAAATTTCCCTTTGCAATATTCTCTTTCAGGATCCGGTCGGTCACTTCAAAGAGTTTTTCGGAACCGAGTTTCGTCTTTCGCTGTCTGCCGTATACGTTTTCGGCTGTCACCTCATGTTCTTTCCAGTCACCGCCGTCGTTGCTGTTGTTTAATAACAGTGGCTGCAGATTGTCCATGGCACGGGCAAATTTTGCCTCCGGCGTCTGAAATGCTTCGAATTCGTCGAAGATCTGAAGCAATTCCTGCTTCTGGTCTTCCGGGAGCAGGGAGAAAATTCGCTCTTTTGCCGCATCTTCTCTGGCTTTCTGTGTTTTCAATCCCTCTGTATCATAGGCATAGGTATCTCCTGCATCAATCTCCACGATATCGTGGATCAGGCACATCAGCATCACCCTTCCGATATCGACCGGCTCGTTGGAGTATTCCCGCAGCAGATACGCCATGATCGCCATATGCCACGCATGTTCCGCATCGTTTTCGTTTCTGCCCTGACCGGACAGGTGCGTCTGGCGGAAAATATTCTTTTCTTTATCAATCTCCAGAACGAATTCCAGTTGTTTTTTCAATCTCTCGTCCATATCTTTTCTCCTTTTTACTGTATAAAAGAAAAACTACTGCCAACCTTTACATGATATGTTGACAGTAGTTTTTCGCTGACTTTTATCAGATTGCCAGCAGATTTTTGATTGCTTCCATATAGATTAACACAGATTCTTCCATGCCGGACACCAGAATATACTCATCCGCGCTGTGGATCCGATAATCGATGCCTGGCATCTCCGGACCGAAGGCGATGATATTTTTCAGAGATTTTGCATAGGTTCCGCCGCCGATTACCATCGGTTTGTTCTCGGTATCTCCAGTTACATCTACATACGCCTTGTACAACGCGGTAACCAGTGGTGAATCTGCCGGGAAGAACAGGGATTCCCCTACGCTCTGGATCTCGATACGACCGTTTTCGTCTTCCAGTTTTCCTTCACACATGCTGCGAAGTTCCTCTTCTTTCAGAGTGACCGGAACACGGATATCGATCGTACAGGAGATCACGCCGTCCTCGGTTTTTACGATACCGTTACAGAAAGTCAGATCTCCGTAAGCATCAGCAAACTTCAGTCCGATGCCTGCACCGTCACAGGAAGTTCCCAGATGGGTATTATAGAAAGTAACAAAATCATCTTCAAATCCTGCTTTTTCCAGGCATTCGAAGGTAACACCTGCTGCATTGACACCCAGCGTCGGTGTGCTTGCATGTGCCGGAACACCTTTGGCATAGATGGTCAGGGTTCCATTTTCTTCGGTTACTTTATATTCCTGCAGTTTTGTCTCGGAAAGTGCTGCTTCCAGTCTTTCCTTCAGACCGTCTTCTGCCGGGATCACCGTGTTGCAGGAGTCGCAGACCGCATTTACCACAAATCCTCCGTTCATGGAGATGATCTTTGTGTTTTTGGAATACGCCATCATGTGCACGCCGCCTTTTTCCCCGTGGATACACGGATAGCTTGCATCCGGTGTAAAACCACAGGAGAGTTCCTCAGCGACTTCATTATAGTGTTCCATACATTTGGATCCGGTTTCCTCGTTGCATCCCATGATCAGGCGGACACGTTTGTTTAATTTCACACCGGAATCCCGCAGTAGTTTCATCGCATACAGTGCTTCCAGAACCGGTCCTTTGTCATCGGTTGTTCCGCGGCCGTACACATAGTCGCCGTCGCGCGTCAGGGTAAATGGATCGTGTGTCCAGTCACCGCCTGCCGGCACGATATCCAGATGACCTGCGATACCAACGATCTCGTCGCCCTCACCCATCTCTGCATATCCGCAGTAGTTATCCAGATTCACCGTCTTAAATCCCAGTTCCTCTGCAATTTTCAGTCCCACTTCCAGTGCTTTTGCAGGACCTTCCCCAAACGGCATTCCCTCTGCCGGTGTGCCAAGCTGAGAATCAATGGCAACCAGTCTTCCGAGGTTCTCAAGCATCTCGTCTGTCAATGCATGAATTTCTTCTTTTATACTCATTAATCTTTCCTCCAAATTTTCATTTAATATGCTCAGTATACCAGATAATGGAATTGTTGACAATTTCCATTTTGTAGTTGCAGGATTCATCATATTCAGGATTACGGTTCATTCCGTATCAGCAACACACCTCGCGGAATATTACCAGTGAACCGTAACTCTTCAGGTTCATCCGGGCTAGAGCGTGTCTGAAAAAGGCTTTTCGTGAGCTGCGAGTTCCAGTTTGTGGGAGAGTTTATCCGAATGAGGGCGGCGTAGCGGGCTACGGCAACCGAATGAGGGTAAAATATACCGCAAAGTGGGGCTTGCAGATTGCGGAAATGATTTTTCAGACACGCTCTAACAGGACAGGGCATTCCCTGACAGCTGTTTTTCTGTACAAAATCATGAAAACGGTTGGATTTTTTTGTGCTATTTTTCTGACTTCTTTTAATGACTTCCATTTCAAAAACTGTTACACTGGGAGCATAATGCTATATTATATGTTATTGGAGGTTTTTACAAATGAATCACAACAAATTTGACTGGGGCTACTTTCTGAAGCACATTGCAATCATTGCGGTGCCGGTGGCGCTCCAGAATCTGCTTACCACGACGGGCAGTATGGTGGATACGATCATGCTGGCTTCCATCGGGGAGAAAGCTGTGGGTGCGGTGGGGTTGTGCGCGCAGTTTTCCAGCCTGATGTTCGCCGGGTACTGGGGATTTGTCGGCGGTGGTATGCTGTTTTTCTCCCAGTATTGGGGTGCCAAAGATCATGACGGTATCACCCGTTCCTACGGAATGACGCTGCTTTTCATGATGACGGTTGGTGTTCTTTTCGCCTGTCTCGCCATCTTCGCACCGGAATTTGTCATGGGTGTGTATACGGACAAGCCGGAAATCCAGAAAATCGGTATTTCTTATCTGCGTATCGTCGGATTTGCCTATCCGCTGCAGGTCATCGCGATGGCTGCCAGCGCCCTGCTTCGTTCGATTGAACAGGTGAAGATTCCGCTCTACGGCGGTATCGCTTCCGTTGTCGCTAACTGCTTTTTCAACTACCTGTTTATCTTCGGAAAGTTCGGTCTTCCGAAAATGGGAGCCGCAGGCGCAGCTGTGGGAACCGTTATGGCGGGCATTGTAAACGTCCTGATCCTGGTTGCCTGTATTCTTTATAAGAGAATCCCGTATGTTCTGGAATTTTCCAGACATTTTCGCTGGAGTAAGATCTATGTAAAACAGTATCTGGAAAAATGTTTCCCGATCATCTGTAACGAGGTATTTATCGGTGTCGGAAATATGCTGGTCAATGTAGTACTCGGCCGTCAGAGTGAGCAGGCAATCGCCGCGGTCGCCGTCTTCCGTACCCTGGAGGGACTGGTCATCGCCTTTTTCAGCGGATTTTCCAATGCTGCCTCCGTTCTCGTCGGAAAAGAGGTCGGGGCGGGCAATCACGAAGTCGCCTATCAGAGAGCAAAGCGTCTGGTCTATCTGTGCAGCGGCATCATCGCAATTGCCTGTCTTACCCTGTTGCTGATCCACAACCCACTGTTACATACCCTGGGGCTTTCCGGTGAATCCTATCAGATCGGTACCGGTATGTTGATCATCTACAGTGTGGCGGCGATCATCCGTATGGGAAACTGGGCGCAGAACGATACCTACCGTTCCGCAGGCGATGCGGCATTTGGATCGATCCTTGAAATTACGTTTATGTACCTGATGGTTCTGCCTTTCGTATATCTCTCGAACTTTTACTTCCATGCACCGTTCCTTCTCGTCTTCGCATTCTGCTATATCGACGAACCGATCCGGTATATTCTGATGCAGCGCCATCTTTACTCCAGCAAATGGATCCGCCCGGTATCCGGTCCGGGACTTGCCACGATTGATGCGTTCCGGCAGAAACATGGGATTAAAGTAAAACAGAAAGCTGCCACTTCTGCAAAATAAGATGAAAAAAGAGAAGAATATTTCGAGAATGGTTCTCTGAAATGTTCTTCTCTTTTTATATTCTTCCCTGCTGTATAAAAAATATTTTTTCGCATATTTTAATCCTATAATTACCTTTGCGGAGGGCACTACCTATGAAAGAGAAAGAAAACCAGAAACTGATCGATTCCTATGATTATCTGTCCAATGCGGCATCCACGCATGACTGCACCGGGCTGATTCCGTCCGCGCCGGTCAGTGAAGAGGAACTTGAATCTTATGAGGATGTCTATCATTACCGTCCTCCCAGGATGAAATCTTCTCCTGATACAGAAGAAAAATAGTCTGAAACTGTGTACCTGCCTGTCCTTTTCTTGCATATTTCAAATTTTTTCCTTATTTTGCAGTATTTTACTTTATATTTGCAAATTTTTATATTGTTTCTTTTCGATATATTCTGCTGTACGCTAAGAGAAACGCAGGCGATGCGTCTGTTTTTATGGAGAAAGGAGCAGGGATATGGACTACAAACGCATGAATGAGTTTCGACTTCTCGGTCTGACCATTGCTTATTATCGCAAACTTCGTGGACTTACACAGGCAGAACTGGCAGAGGCAACCAACCTCAGCCGTACACATATCAGCAATATTGAGGCACCAAATGGAAAAACATCGATTTCTCTGAACAAGCTTTTTGATATTGCAGAGGTTCTGGAAGTTCCGGTGAAAGATCTGTTTGATTTTCGTGATACCTGATGAATCGCGGCAGCCGCCATTTTCTTGTGGAAGCACAGATTTTGACTCGTTGCTCGTGTAAAAAAGAGACTGTTTTGTGACAAAGTGGGGGATTCCCAGCAAAATCATCACAAAACAGCCTCTTTTCGTTCAATTCCTTATTTTTTCTGGCTCAGAGTGCTGTTATGGTACGCACTGGACATCGTAACATCCTCTCCGAACCAATCCGGCGGACAGTAACTGTTTGCCTCCTCCTCGGTTGCAAATTCCACTTCTGCAAGCAGCAGTCCCTCATATCTTCCGTGGAAAACATCCAGTTCAATCGTCAGTCCGTTTTTCTCCGGGATGCGGTAACGGGTTTTTGTAATCACCGTTCCGTCCGCTTTTCCCAGCAGATGTTCATAAGACTCTTTCGTCAGCTGCAGGTTATATTCTTCCCGCACCATCAGACCTTTGGACTTGTAGGTCAGCACATAATCCGCCCCTTCTTTTCTCACCCGAACCACCGGCTCCGTGCAAAGATACGCCTGTTCCATCTCCATGTGCGGATATTGCGCCAGATCTTCCGGCAGTTTTTTGATCAGATATTTTCTTTCGATCTCCATTTTTTTCTCCTTTTACTCGTTTTTTGAGTTCTTTTAGTTCTCTGTTATAACCATTATAACCGCAAAATCCTGCAAACAAAAGTCCCTCTTCCCGCTTGTCTGTATTTTACAATGTTGCTATACTGTTTTATGGAATATATGAAATATTAATTGAACATTTCCAGAAAGGATGAACCATATATGATAAATACTTCTCAGGATCTGAAAGATCTTCTTTTCCGTATCAACCGTAAAAGTTATCCGGCGTATAAAGACACGAAAGGCAGCTATCGTTTTCCTGGATATGTGCTCTCCATCGACCATGTGCAGGGTGATCCCTTCGCTGCCCCTTCAAAAATCAGCCTTCATATCAAAGGCGCACAGGCAGGTTTTCCGGAATCTCTGTATGCGACACGCGAGATGCGGATCGCTCTTCAGAATCAGCTGATCCGTGGATTTGCAGCGCATATTGAAAAATACAATTTCCGCGCCAAAGGTTCCGGAAAAAGCGGTCTGATCGCCATCTCAAAGCCGGGACAGGAAATCCTCGAACGCTCCGCCTGCACGATGGACGCAAAAAACGGGGATCTGACCATTCGTCTGGAGGTCGGTTTTCCTGCCAACGGACGTACGATCAACTCCGGAGAACTGATCAAAATTCTGTTTGATTTTCTTCCGGTCTGCGTGAAAGACGCTCTTTTTTACCGGAATCTGGATGCTCGGAAACTGGAACAGGTACGGGCGCTTGCCGAGGATCAGACCTTTATCCGAAAAGAACTCGCAGCACGAAATCTCACCGCCTTTGTCGCAAACGACTCCGTTCTTCCGCGGGAATCCGGCGTGTCTTCCCGTCCGATGAAAAACGGAATTCCATTCGTCTCACCGGATTCCATGGCAGTCACTCTGGATCTTCCAAACCACGGTCCGCTGACCGGTATGGGGATCCCATGCGGTATCACGCTGATCGTAGGCGGCGGCTATCACGGCAAATCCACACTGCTTGAGGCTCTCGAACTGGGTGTGTATAACCATATTGCTGGAGATGGCAGAGAATATGTGATCACCCGGGACGATGCGGTAAAAATCCGTGCGGAGGACGGTCGAAGCATCAAGCACACGGATATTTCTTTCTTCATCAACGACCTGCCAAACCACAAAGACACCCATTCCTTTTATTCCGAGGATGCCAGCGGAAGTACTTCGCAGGCTGCCAATGTCATCGAAGCGCTCGAGACGGGAAGTCATCTGCTCTTAATTGATGAAGATACCAGTGCTACAAACTTTATGATCCGCGATGAGCTGATGCAGCGGGTAGTCAACCGCAATCAGGAACCTATCACGCCATTTATCGAACGTGTACAGTGGTTGAGCGATGCACAGGGAATCTCCTCGATTCTGGTTGCCGGAAGTTCCGGATCTTATTTTCATGTGGCAGATACGATTTTACAGATGGATCATTACAAACCGGTGGATATCACTGCATTTGCAAAAAAAGAAGCGGAAGCTTTCCCTTCGATTCAGCCTTCCGCCCCTTCCGGTGCTGTTGCAGACTATCGCCGTGTGATCCAGCCGGATCCTGCTTTCCGTCCGGATCGCCGTCTGAAGATGAAAGTACTGGGTATGGACAGTATCTCCGTCAACCATGACGCCATTGACCTTCGCTGTCTGGAACAACTGGCTGATCCTGAACAGATCCAGGCACTTTCTGCTCTCCTCTGCTATGTGGAGCGGCGTCTTTTTAACGGAAAAGACACCTTGCACCAGATCATGGATCAGCTTGATAAAGAATTATCCACCAGGGGACTCGAGATTCTCTCCGAGGGCGGCAGACTGGCCCCGAATCTTGCCATGCCGCGTATCCAGGAGGTCTATGCCTGCATCAACCGGTTCCGTGGTCTGAAAATCTAAAGAATTTCTTTCTGATTTTTTTTGAAATTTTATAAAGTCTTCATGACGTAGACACACTTTTATCACATTTTCCATGTAATATAATACTCAACAAAGCGAACCACACTTTGTTAAAGGATGTCACAACATCGCCTGTTGTGACATTCTCCCCCTCATTAAGTGGTAACAGTTATTTTTAGATTTCCTTTTTCATATTGGCCGGTATCCGAGAGGGTACCGGCCCTTCCTCATTTTATCCGAAATTTATTTCCGGGATCAATCACGGATTTTCCTTGAAACCTCCCTGGAATGTTATATATCAATTGTATTTTCGCCCAAAATAGGATATGATTAATAATATCTATTACTTCTCGGGAGACAACTTATGAAAGACAGGCATAAAAAAGAAAAAAAATCCACAAGAAAGCATCACCGGATTCTCTGGGTGTTCGCTTTCTTTCTTGTAGTCGGAATCGGAGTGACCGCATATATCCTCCTTTTTTCCGCATATACCCGGTGGGTGGAACGGGAGACAACCGCCACCGGCACCGTGCAGGAAGAAATCTACAGTTTCAAGAGCCGGCGGGATCTGCTTTCCCTGACACCGGAGGTCAAACGGGCAGCTTTATACGGACGTGCTACCGAAATTGATTATGGAACCTATATTATCCCTGGACTTAACGCTACAGAAACACAGGTTTTCGGAGAGAAAAACACTTCCTCCATCTGTACTTCCATGACTCCCCAGGGACTCGCCGTTACCGAAGATTATCTTCTGGTCACTGCTTACTGTCATACCAACACGCATAACTCTGTCATCTACGTCATCGATAAAAAGACCCATGAATTTGTAAAAGAAATTGTTCTTCGAAATAAATCTCATGTCGGCGGAATCGCATACGATACGATTCATAACAACATCTGGATCTCCTGTATGTCCCGTGGTATTCCGCAGGTCACTGCGATCACACTGGATCAGTTGAAAAATTACCGTTTTCAGGATGATTACCAGCCGATTTCCTATTCTCAGTCTTACGATCTGTACGCCATTACTCGGAATTCATTTCTGACCTATTATAATAATGCATTATACATCGGTTATTATACTTCCAATTCCGCGAGTGTGCTGGAAGAATACGATATTACCGAGGACGGAACCTTACAGACCAGTACCGTTGACGATGCCACAATTACAACCGGTCAGCTGGGTGTGGATTCGCTGACACCGCTTGCCCTGCCATCCGGGATGCGCGTGATCACAGAGCGGGCACAAGGTGTGGCATTTTATAAAAACAGGATCCTCACCTCTCACTCTTACGGGGTACTTCCGGGATCCCTGAAAGTATTTCCGAACTCTCTGCAGATGCTGCTTGAGGAAGGCACCATGCTGCAGAAGATCCGTTTTCCATCCAAACTTGAGCAGATCTATGTAGATGGTGACGATCTCTATGTACTGTTTGAATCTGCGGCATACGGCTATCGCTACACTTCGCTGACACAGTTTGACCGGATCTTAAAATTAAATCTGAATACTCTGCTGGCAGACAGCACAAACTAATATTATAATCAAAGGAGGGATCGTATGAAGCAGTATCTTTTTCTCGGCGACAGCATCACCGATGCGGATCATCTCTTTGATCCTGCCAATCTGGGATACGGCTATGTCTCTCTCCTTGCCCGCAGACCGGAATATACAGACACTACGTTTGTAAACCGGGGACACGAAGGCTTTACCATTGAGCGGGTGTTACAGATGCTCCGTCGTGACGGACTCGGCGGTCACTGGGATGCGATCACCCTCCTTGTCGGAGTCAATGATATTCCCGTGGAACTTTTTACTTCTCACTCCAGGATCCCCCTGGAGTTTTCTGCCCTTTACCTGGAAGTACTGGATCTTTTATGCCGGCATACTTCCACCATCCTGTTACTGGAACCGTTTCTTTTTGATGAACCGGCAGAATACTCCGCCTGGCATTCTTATATCGAAAAAGAAAGCCAGATCATCCACGATCTGGCACTCTCTTATTCTGCTCATTTTGTCCCGACGGACGCGATACTCCGACAGGCAGCCCGCTGTGAAGGCGTCGATGCGATCACAACCGACGGGATTCATCTGACCACCCGGGGTAATACCCTCCTTGCTGATCTCTGGCATCAGGCATTTACTGCTCTTTCTCCTGACTGATCCCGCCTTCTTTTTCTTTCTGCTTTCGTCTGCGGTTCATGATCCCGCCGATTCTTCCTGTCTCTTTTGCAGACAGAGTCTTCCACCCTTCTTCAAGCACCTGATCGAGAAGTCCGAGTTCCTGCGCGATCTCATATTTCATCCGCTCTTCCCGGCTCATCTTTGCGATATCCTCCCGGCTTATCTTTTTCTCTTTTCCCATAAAAAAAGTCACACTCCTTTTCTCTTGAAGTATGACCTTTTTTTCTCTTTCTATTCACATTGTTCTTTATTTCGGAATGATGATCGATGCGATGATATACGCAAGGATTCCGGATCCTCCCATAAAGGAAAAGATCACCCATGCCAGTCTCACCAGCGTCGGATCGATGTTAAAATATTCTCCGATTCCGCCGCAGACTCCACAGATCATATAATTGGTTGAGGAACGATATAATCTCTTATTTTCCATATTCTGATTCTCCTTTTATCATATAAATTTTTACTCTCTGTTATTTTTTCGGACCCACGCTTAAAATATATCCGTTACCCATTCCACAAACCAGTTAACCGGATCAAAATTGGTATGGTCACTGATTTCACTCATAACCTCATCTTTCATCTCCTGAAAATCCCCGCTGTTGATGGAAAGTGCATCCACCAGATCATTTCCTCCCCGGATTCCTCCGAGAAGCATCCCGCAGATCAGAAGGGCAAGCCCGAGTCCCCCGCAGATTCCGCTGGTTACAAGTAACCCTTTGTTCAAACGCTTCATTCTGCCCTTGCCTCCTTTCCTTTATGTACGATTCTTGAGATAAAATTCAGCGTGGTACGTAATACACGCGGACACAGCTGAAAGGTAAACCACAGGAAAAATACTGCGCATAAGATTCCCAGTGCGATACAGATCAGACCTCCGCCCATGCTTACCAGTCCGGCTGCCGGTGAACTGATCGCATGAAGGATCCCTTTGATCAGAACGGCGATCCCGCCTCCGATCATTCCAATCGCTACGGCGAAAAAGCTGATCCACAGGGCGAATACGGTTGTCAGGATTCCGATAAAAATGCCAAGTGCTCCACCGCCAACGCCGAGAAGCACCGGAGATGCAAAGACCAATATAATGATGAGCAGTGCCCATCCGCCAACACCGCGTTTCGGTTTTCTCGCCTGCATCGCATACGGGCTTTGCGTACTGCTATTCTGCCAGCCTTGCTGTGTACTCTGATTCCATCTGTTCATTGTCTGCCCATTCTGCTGCCAGCCATCGGCGTCCTTCGTCTGACTTTCTGTCCCTGTATTTTCCATATCGGTATCATTCGCTCCGAATGTCGATCCGCCATACTGCAGGTTTGCCTTGATGCTTGCTGCTACTTTTCCCGGACTTCCCAGTTCCTGGATCACGGCATCCTCGTTTTCCTCCCCGGCATCGTCAAAATATTCCTGATAATAGCGAATGGCTTCCTGCCGTTCTGCCGGCGGCAGATCCTGCAGAAGTCTCGCTAATTGTGCAATAAACTGCTCACGATTCATTGTTGATTCCTCCCTCAAAAACCATGGAAATATTAGATGAATATCTCTTCCACTCCTCTTTGTATAAACCCAATTGGGCCAGTCCCTGCTCGGTTACTTTATAATATCTCCGGTTGCGCCCCGCACATTCCAGATCATAGACCATCAGGCACTGATCTTTCTGCAGCCTGCGAAGCACCGGATACAGAGTGGAATCGGAAATGTCGATAACCTTCCGCACATCCTGTGTGATCTTATATCCGTAAGTGCCTTCCTTCTCTCTCGAGACAACGGCAAGAACAATGGCATCCAAAAGAGCCGCTCCTGTATTAAATACCATATCGCACCCCTTTTTCTTTTTTCTGTATGTTCGAACCCTTTCCCGATCTGTTTTCACGAAAAGACTCCGCTCATACCTTTCCCCCGGTTTCCCGGACCGTATGCTGTTTTACATTTGTTACTATACGCCGTATAATATTAGATGTCAACAATTCCTGGGAATCTTTAAAATATCTTAAGACTTCTTCTAAATATCTACAAAAAGCGGCTGCCGCGGAGGTTACACCTCCACAGCAACCGCTTTTCCAAGCGCAAATGAATATAAATAACACTCTTTTACCTTTTTTCCATACGCGCGCTCCAACGCCTGACTGTAATAATGCATCTGTCTCTGATACCGGTCGATCAGTTCCTGTC
The DNA here is from genome assembly GCF_004123145.1 of Blautia faecicola. Lineage (NCBI taxonomy): Bacteria > Bacillati > Bacillota > Clostridia > Lachnospirales > Lachnospiraceae > Blautia > Blautia faecicola. The sequence continues at coordinate 2,621,507 of NZ_SDKC01000001.1, forward strand.
CCTCTTTTACATGGTCAGTTTTATAATCCACCAGCACCAGGCCGTCCGCCTCTTCCCAGAAAGCATCGATGATTCCCTGCACCAGGATCTGCTCGCCCTGATTCCACGCGGGATTTCTCTCACTGGCATCAATACTCATCACAAACTGCTGTTCCCGGTGCAGTGTGCCAAGGGCAGAAGCTTCTTTCATCCGTTTTCCCACAGCTGAACGCACAAACCAGCTAATCTGACTGGAACGCACCACTTTGGCCGTCTCTTTGCTGATCTTTTCCTCCTGCAACATTTCTTCGATCTGCTGCTCGATCGCCTGCTGCGAATCTGCTTTTGCATAGTCCAGGCACTCTAGGATCCGGTGATATGCGGTTCCCCTTGCTGTGCCCTGCAACAGCTGCTCCCTGCTCTCCTTCATAAAATCGGGAATGATTGGTTCCTGTTCTTTCTCCTCATACAGATAGACAGTCTCTTCCTCCAGCTCCTCTCTGCCCTGTTTTTTCAGTTCTGATACGCTGACCTTCGCCGGAATCTCCTGTAAATATCCGTACGGATACACATAGGAAAATTTCTCTTCCAGATCTTTGCGGATCTTCGCATCAAACACCTCCTGTGGATCCCAGGTTTCATATACGACTCTCTGCCGTACCCGGTCTTCCCTGTCCGTCACCTGATCCGTGATCAGATGTTCCATCTCAAGCACCTCTGTCGGAAACTCTCCGTTCTCTCCTGCAAGTGCAGGAAAGATCCAGTCCCAGTAGCAGCGCGCGCCTTCCCGCATGCCGTAAGGAAGTTTTTCTTCCTGCCAGTCCCGCGCCTCCGCCTGTACTGCCTGATAATCCTCTATTTTTTTCACGGTTCCGGTAAGGATCAGTTTTTCTTTTGCTCTTGTGAGTGCCACATATAATACACGCAGTTCCTCACCCAGACTCTCCAGCCGAATCTGTTTCTGGATCACCTGCCGCACCAGTGACGATGCCTGTGTCCGCTCCTTGGGGTCTACCGCCTGCATCCCGATTCCCAGATCCTGATGGATCACCAGACCGGTGCTGGCATCGGACATGTTAAACCGTTTTCCCATGCCTGCCGCAAAGACAATCGGAAACTCCAGTCCCTTACTTTTGTGGATACTCATGATCCGCACCGTATCTTCCTGTTCTCCACGGATATTGACCTCACCAAAATCCACCTGATATTTCTGCAATTGTTCCACATACCGGATAAAATTAAACAGCCCGCGATAACTGGTGCTCTCATATTCCATCGCTTTTTCCACCAGCATCTGCAGATTTGCCCGCCGTTGTGCACCGCCGGGCATCGCACCTGCGTATAACCCGTACCCGGTCTTTGTCAGGATCTCTCCGATCAGTTCGTGGATCGGTGTGTAAGTGACCTTCTCGCGGAGTTTTTCATAGACAGACCAGAAATTGCCAAGTTTTTCACGCAATTCCGCTTCCTGTCCCTCCTGCAGATAGTTCCAGACGCATCCATAGATCTTTTCTTCCGGGTATCGTGCTTTTAGCAGAGCCAGTTCTCTCGCGCTACAGCCGCCCAACGGCGATAACAGGACACCGGTAAATGGAATCTCCTGCATCGGATTATCCAGGATCCGCAGATAGTTCAGGATCGTCTGCACTTCCGTCGTGGAAAAATATCCAGTTTTGGAAGTGGCGTAAGCGGGGATTCCCATATCCATCAACACATTGACAAAGTTCTCCGCCCAGCCGGTGATCGTCCGAAGCAGGATCACACAGTCCTGATAACGTGCAGGACGATACTGCTTTTCTTTCTTATCCCATACCAGTTCCGTTCCCACCATGCTGCGGATCTTTTCTCCGATCATCCGCGCTTCCAGCTCCTGATCACTCTGTTCCTGTATCTTCTCATCCATACCGTCTGTGCCGGTCTGCGCCACAAGTACCTGGCACGCCGGTTCTTCCGGTGTTCCCTCCGGCTTTTCTTCAAAAACAGCACCCGGATACAAGGCCGCATCTGCATCGTATTCCACCGCTCCCAGATCTTTTCCCATGATCCGGTAAAAGATCTGATTGACGCCTTTGAGCACTCCGGCTCTGCTTCGGAAGTTTTTGTGAAGATCGATTCTCTGACATACACTGTCTTCCAGACTGTAGGTTTCGTATTTTTCCATGAAAAGTTCCGGTCTGGCAAGACGGAAGCGGTAGATACTCTGCTTGACATCGCCCACCATAAACAGATTGTGCTGTCCGAAACGAAGCCGCGATACGCTCTGCAATAAGGTCTCCTGCACCAGATTACTGTCCTGGTATTCATCGATCAGGATTTCCTCAAAGCGGTCGGAAAATTCATCTGCCGCCTGTGTATAACGGATCTTTCCGTCTTCTTTTTTCACCAGAATCTCCAGTGCAAAGTGTTCCATATCCGTAAAATCCACGATATTTTTCTGCCGCTTCTTCTCAGAAAATACTTCGATAAACTGCCGGGTCAGCCGGATCAGCTCCTGCATCGGTTCCCTGCAAAGTTCCAGTTCCTCCAGAACTTCCTCTGTCGTCTCATAAAAATAATTCTCCCGCAGTTTCTTCACTGCCTCTTTTGCCTGATCCCGTAGATTTTTCGCCAGCTCCCGCTTATCCTCCTGCACACTGTCGTCTTTCTTTCGTGACAGTGCTTTCGGTTTCCAGCCATCCAGCAGGACTCTGCACCCGTCAAAATCCTGTGCCGCGAAAGCCTCTTCCAGGTCTCTTCGAAACAAAAGATCCTGTTCCAGTGATTCCCCGTACATATGCGGTCCACCGGGACTGCAGATCACTTCTTTACACCGCTCCTGAAGATACGTGATCTGATTCATCAGATGTCCGGCATCCTCCCACAGTTTCCGCATCCAGACACAGGATGCCAGTTCTTCCCGGGTTCGGATCTCATATGCCTTCGTACAGCTGTCCAGCCATTCCAGCGGCCAGGGATTACTCATGGCAAATTCATACATGCGAAGGATCAGTTCCGCCAGCACTTCATCACTTTTTCCGGTGGCAAAACTCTCCACAAAGCGGTCAAAACTTCCCGTCCGTTCCTGATAATTGCTCTCAAGCACCTCTTTTGCCACATCCTGTTTCAGCAGTTTGATCTCGCCCTCATTTGCCGTGCGGAATCCGGGATCCAGATCGATGGTATGAAAATAGTTTCGGATCACATACGAGCAGAATCCGTCGATCGTCGTGATCTGCGCGTTGTGGATCAACGTCTGCTGTCTTTGCAGGTGTTCATTTTCCGGATCCTGTTCCAGATAATTTTCCACCGCTTCCGTCAGTCTCTCCCGCATCTCTCCGGCTGCTGCCCGGGTAAATGTCACGATCAGCAGCTGGTCGATATCGATGGGACAATCTTTTCTGGTCATTTTCCCCAGGATTCGTTCTACCAAAACAGCAGTCTTACCGGATCCTGCCGCAGCACTGACCAGGATATTTCTATCCCGCAGTTCAATGACCTTCTGCTGTTCCGGCGTCCACTTCATCTCCATCTTCCTTCTCCCCTTTCTCTCTCATTTTCTTCCACAGTTCCTCATCGGAAAATACTGGAAGTCTCCGGAAACTGTTTCCCTCCTGCTTTTCATCAAATCCGCAGATTTCCTTAAAGCTGCAATAGTCGCAGGCGGTCCGTTGTTTCAATTTATATGGATTTTTCTCCATCTCCCCGCCAAGGATCCGTGTTCCATTTTCACGGATCTTATCGTTGACATAGGCACAGAGTTCTTCGAACTGTTCTTTGCTTGCCGTTTTGGAACGACTTGAAAGACTGCCGTTTTTATTGTAGGCTGCCGGGATCACCAGCGATTTTTTCCCTGCTTTCAGTTCCCGATCCAGATCCTTTAAGATCTTTTCTTCTGCCCGGACCAGTCCGTCCACCTTTAATTTTTCCAGCAGTTTCCGTTCAATCTCCTCTTCCTCATCCCCAGGTTTTCCATCCACCAGTGGATCTTTGACATGATAATAAAACATCCCCGCCGGTTCTGCATGTTTTCCCGGATGATTCTTTTCTTCCAGTTCCAGTGCTGCATTCAGATATACGATAAGCTGCAATTGCAGTCCGTGATACACCGAAGTAAGATCCAGAGCCGTATTGCCGGACTTATAATCAATGACTTTCACATAGATCGTATCGTCCTCCTCATAGCGGTCCACCCGGTCAATCCGTCCCCGCAGGCGCAGGCGCTCATCCTCCGATAACTGAAAATTCGATGCTTTCAGATCTTCCTCCATAGAAAAAGAGATTTCAAACCGGCTTGGTTCATATTTTCCTGCTTTCAGCTGTTGCTGCAGTGCCCAGACCGTCCGCCGCAGGATCCGTTTTACACGCAGGATCATATACTGGTTTCTTGCACTGCTCTCCAGGATCGTATTGCCATAGTCGTGAATGGTTTCCTCCACACTCGTATCAATCAGCTGATCCCGTTCCTGATCCGTCAGACTGCGCCATGTCAGCCGGTTTTTTTTGAGATTTCGTGAAAACTGTTCCAGTGCCTGATGGATCACATTGCCCAGATCCACCTGACGAAATTCGTATTCCTGTCGTTCCTCGATTTTCAGACCATACTGCAGAAAATGTGCAAAGGCACAGGCTGCAAACCGTTCCAGTTCCGTCGCACTGTTGTCCAGTTCTTTCCCGTAGAGTGCCACTGCCGCCGCTTTTCCGATGCTGCTCTCCGGTGCTCCCTCGTATGCCGCCCGAATCCAGCGAAGACACTGCTCCCGCCATTCTTCCGACCGCAGATACCAGGAAAACAGTTCTTTCCAGCCATCATTCTGCTCCTGTTCCCCATCCTTTCGAAGTCCTCCCAGAAGAATCTCCGTCGCCTGCTGCGCCATCTGCATCTGGCTGATCTCGTCTTTCGGACTATCCTGGATCACCAGTTTCGGGTACATCCGAAGGATCATCGCGATCAGATACGCCGGACTCTGTGCCTGTCCCTGCGCGTTGGACTGGGCGTAGGAAAGATACAGACACCGGGAAGGTTTCGTCAGATTCAGATACAGATAAAAGCGCTGGATATACATGGATTCCCTCGCCGTTGGCGCCAGTGCTACCTGACGGCTGTCGAGAAATTCCCGGTCAGACTCGGACAGCAGACCGGCTCTTCCCCCGTGTTTCGGGATAATTCCATCGTTGACCCCCGCAAAAAACAGTACCTTAATGTCTTTCAGTCGGGTACGCTCCATCTCACCAAGCAACACCTGATCTGCCGTCGGCGGGATGATGCCCACCCGCATCTCCTGAAATCCCACATCGAGAAGCTGTCCGTACTCCTTCGCCGTGATCGTCTCGCTGCCAAGCATCTGCACCATTTTATCGAGCAGTTCCATGATCATTCCGTAAATCTGGCTGTATTCCTTGACCATCGCCTGATCGCCCTGCGCAGCAAAATCCTGTTCTTTTTCCGCTAACCGCTCCTGAATCCTGTCCTTTACGATCATGTGATAGAGCATCCGCGTCCGTTCTTCTACTGTGTGCTCTTTTTCTTTCATATATTCCGCGAAAGGACCGATCTTTTCCCAGACCTGTTCCCGGATCTGGTTGATTCCTTCGATACTGCCTTCTTCCATCCCCCGGTACCGTCTTACCCAGTGATCCTTCCACTGTTTTTCCCCGCGGATTCCCACAGCAATACAGTAATTTTCCAGTTGATCCACCTGATAAACCGGAATCCCGGACATCCCACAGCGAAGATAACGAAACATACTCTCATAGGAAAAATGCTCCACCACAAGATTTACCGCCGCCCGGATGTACTCCACAAACGGATTCATCAGGATCGAATGTTTTTCATCGATAAAGCAGGGAATCCTGCACTGCTCCATCACCTGTCTGGCATAGCTTCCGTACGTTGTCATATCTCCGGTGATCACCGCAAAATCTCCATATCGGTAGCCTTTTGTCCGCACCAGCAGACGGATCTTTCTGGCGATCTCCTCCATCTCTTCTTTCGGATTGCCTGCCTGAAAGATCTGTACCTCTTCCTGTTCCTTCCGGTACTGCCGTTTATCATACCGAAACAAATGCTGCTCCAGAAATTCGAGTGCCGGTGCCTCATGGAAACGGCTGTGTTCTCCCGGATGCACCCACCAGGGATCCAGAACTTCCACCCGTTCTTCCGCTGCCATCCGGGTCAGAGACTCCATCATCTCCCCACTCATCCGAAACAGATGCTGCGGACGTTTTAACTGTGCCACAGACACCTTCTCATCCAGTGTCACCGTCACCCAGATCTGCCGCGCCATCTTCAGCAGTTCCCGCAGCAGCTTATTCTGTATCGGGGTAAATCCGGTAAATCCGTCCAGAACGATCCAGCTGTCTCTCACCAGCCGGGAGCTTCCGATCTTCTCACACAGAAGATCCAGCACTTCCTCCGCCGTGATATATCGTTTTCTCAAAAACTCGGAAAATCCCTGATAAATGGTCTGCACATCCTTTAATTTGTGATACAGCAGCGGTTTGTCTTTTGCCAGATTGCCGATCTCGTCCAGTTCCTCCGGGTGAATATCGTACTGCATCAGCTCGGATAACAGTGATTTCATCTCACTGACGGTTCCCAGTTTTTCCAGACTGCTGCCAAGAACTCCCAGTTTTTTCTTCTGTTCCTGTACCACACGCTCCAGCACCAGAATCTTTCCCACATCTTCCAGCACCGGTGTCTGATCTCCGCCCACTTCCGCAAACACCCGGTGTGCCAGGCGGTCAAAACTCAGGATATCCACATTCATGATCCCGTGCCGTGGACTCAACGATACCAGTTCTTTCTGTGTTTGCATCGTAAACTGTTCCGGTACGATCACCAGATAATTTCTCTCCGGATGCTCCCCGGCTTCCTGTAAGATTTTCTGATATAGCTGAAAGGATTTTCCAGCCCCCGAATTGCCGGGTACAAATTGCAGCGCCATGGATCTTTTCCTCCTTTTTTTGTTCCTGCTTCTGTCTGCGCTCAGCATCTTTTCGTCTGTCTTCTTCTCTCTGACAGTTACGACCCCTGTCTTTTTACCGGCAGGGGTCGTAACTGTGTTTTACATTTTTCTGATTGGTTCACACGGAATATGCTGTTTCCCGTTCTGTTTGATTGCATTATAACCCTTCATAGTCAAAAAGTGGAATAAAACTTTCTTTTGCCGTCCCGCCTTCCTGAAAAAATCCCTGGGTGATACCCAGATCCAGCGCATGATCCAGCACTTTCTCGTACTCCCGTTTCGTCACCCGCCGGTTCAGATCCGGAATGTTCCGTACCTGCGGAAGCGGTGTGTACTGGTTCATCAGGCTGATGGTCAGATCGTCTCCATACGTTCCATACAACTCATCGAGTACCGCAATTGAATTCTTCGTATGTCCCGGCAGGATCAGATGCCGGACGATCACACCTTTTTGGATATAACCGTCCTCATCGTATGCACAGGTTCCGGCAGCCTTCATCATCTCCCGGATTGCTGCCCGGGCAACTTCCGGGTAATCCTTTGCCCTGGAATATGCAAAAGCAAGCTTCGAATCCATATATTTAAAATCGGGAAGCCAGACATCCACAACCTCTTCGAGCATCTGCACCGTTTCCACCCGTTCGTATCCGCTGGAATTGTAGATCACCGGCAGATCCATTCCCTGCGCCTTCGCTTTTTTGAGTGATTCGATCACAGCCGGGACGTAATGTGCCGCCGTTACCAGGTTGATATTCGCCGCTCCCTGTTCCTGCAATTCCAGAAAAATCTCGCTGAGGCGTTCCCCTGAGATCTCTTTCGCACAGTTTCCCTCCGCGATCTCAAAGTTCTGACAGAAGATACATCGGAGACTGCACCCGGAAAAAAATACCGCACCGGATCCCCGCGTCCCGGAGATACAGGGCTCCTCCCACATATGGAGTGCCGCCCTCGCCGCCCGTATTGTTGCATCCATTCCGCAGTAACCCTTTTCTCCGGCTGCCCGGTTTACACCGCACATCCTCGGACACAGCGTACATGTATCCATTCCCATGTTTCCTTTCCCCCTGTTTCTTTTTATTTCTCCGTTTCGGAAAGCCGTCACTTTCTCCTGGGATTTCATAAAACCCGGCTGTTTCTCATACACTAATAAAAAGCATCGGAAAAGGAGTGTGTATCTATGAGTTCCAAAACCAGGATTGTTGTACTACATATGAAAGAAGTGATCTATACCGCTATCTTTCTCGTACTCGGTCTCCTGATGATTGTTCTTCTTCTGATCATGTTCGGACCATCGAAAGACAAAGAAACCGCATCCTCTGTCCAGACAACTTCTGCCCTCACCGGACAGTATTTGCCGGGTGTCTACACCACCGCCATTGAGCTGAACGACAACACCTTTGACGTGCAGGTAACCGTGGACAGCAGCCATATCAATTCCATCGAGCTGATAAACTTAAGTGAATCCACCGCCGCCATGTACCCGCTGATGGAACCTGCCCTCGAGGAACTTGCCTCCCAGATCTATGAAAAGCAGTCCCTCGAAGACATCACCTACGAAGATGACAACAAGTACACTTCCATGCTGCTCTTAGAAGCCATCAAAAGCGCACTCGCGAAAGCTTCTGTTTTGCAGCAATAATTTCAAATGTTTATTTTTTCCGGACAAATATGCCATAACCACTTCCCAGTTTGCCGCCCTGCTGCAGATAGTCTGCAATCGCTCTCTGCAGCCCGGTCTTCCGGGGAAGTTCTTCCGGTTTCTTCTTCCACTCTGCGCCGAATACCCTCCAGCCATCCGGGAAAATCGTCTCGCTTTTTTCCGCTGCAACCAGATGGAACCGATCCGCATACGCTTTCATATTTCCTTCCGGAAGGATCCGTACCAGATCCGGATCGATCAGCCAGGATTCCACACCAAACACGGTGTAATCCTTCGGAAAATGTTCTTTGAAAAATACTTCTGCCCGTGCAAATGCATCATCGAGAAGTTCCTGTTTCATCGGCCCTGCGGATGGAATATGCATATTGATCACGGTATCTCCCGGATGAATCTGTACACCATCCACCTCACAGTCTTCTTTTCCCTCAAACGGACGCAGTTCAAACTGCAATCTTCCCAGTCCAAACCGGGTCAGATTAAAGAATCCGTCATACCAGTGACCGACAAAATTGCCGTACACGCCATGAATCTCATAGCACTCCAGCATTTTCCATTTCATATCTTCCAGACTCTTATCGAAAACATCCATCGGAAGTCCCTGTTTTTCATACCGCACTTTCACTTCTTCCCAGCAGCAAAACAGCATCAGTGCGTCGAGAAGATAACGGTTGACACCAAATGTTTCTTCTCTTCCCTCTGTCTCTGCCAGTGTTTTTGTGAGAACGGAAAGTTCCCCGTCTGCTGTCATCACCTGTTCTGCGGTCTGTACGATCACATCCCAGTGACCTTCTTTTTCCAGCTGCTCTCTTGCATCGAGAAGCTGCCGGATACCTTCTTCCGGCAACTGTATCGTCGCCATCAGATCTGTCATCTGCTCTTTTGTCTCTGTCATTTGCTGCCTTCTCCTTTTCTCTTCCAACCAAACGCGAACCATGCGAGTTTTCGAAAGTTATCCATTTATGATAATTTTTCCACCTGATCCATCCAGATACGCACACAGGAATCGCTCGACATCCGCAGATCGCCTCTCGGAGATACAGCTACCGTACCGACTTTCGGTCCGTCCGGCAGACAGGAGCGCTTGAACTGCTGCATAAAGAATCTCCGGTAGAAGTTCTTTAACCACTTCAGGATCACTTCCCGGTCATACACGCCCTCAAAGGTCTGTACAGCGATCCGGAAGATCTTATCCGGTTCGTATCCCGCACGGAGCATATAATACAGGAAGAAATCATGCAGTTCATACGGTCCCACCAGATCTTCTGTTTTCTGTGCGATCTTGCCGTCTTTTGGCGGGAGCAGTTCCGGGCTTACCGGTGTATCCAGGATATCCAGCAGGATCTCGGAGAGCCGGTCATCCTCACAGGTATCCGCATAGTAGCGTACCAGATGGCGCACCAGTGTCTTCGGGATCGATGTGTTGACCGCATACATGGACATATGATCGCCATTGTAGGTTGCCCATCCAAGCGCCAGTTCCGACAGATCACCCGTTCCGATAACCATACCGCCGGTCTGGTTTGCGATATCCATAATGACCTGGGTACGCTCTCTCGCCTGACAATTTTCGTATGTCACATCATGGTTTTCCATATCATGTCCGATATCCCGGAAATGGATTGTTACCGCTTCGCGGATATCTACTTCCCGCAGTGTTGCCCCCAGTTTTTCCGTAAGGTCGCAGGCATTCCGATACGTTCTGTCTGTGGTTCCGAAACACGGCATCGTAACTGCGGTGATCTTTTCTCTCGGCATGCCGAGGAAATCAAATGCTCTGGCTGTTACCAGCAGTGCCAGTGTGGAATCGAGTCCTCCGGAGATACCGATGACCGCACTCTGGCTGTGAGTGTGTTCCAGACGTTTCTTCAGTCCCATCGCCTGGATCGTCAGGATCTCATCACATCGTTTTTCACGCTCTTCTTTTCCTGACGGCACGAACGGTTTCCGTGGGAACGTTCTGGTCAGCTTTGTCTCTTCTTTTTCCAGTGCGAACGCGATCTCCTGATATCCGGTCGTATCTGCTGCCGGATAGGTGGTCATTTTTCTTCGTTCCGTTACCAGACGGCGAATATCCAGATCGCCGTAAATTGTCTCATTGATAAAACGTTTCGCCTCTTTTAAGATCGAACCGTTCTCGCAGATCAGATTGTGTCCGCCAAATACCAGGTCTGTGGAGGATTCGCCCTCTCCGGCTGTTGCGTAAATATAACCGCAGATCAGCCGCGCGGACTGTCCTTTTACCAGTTCTCTGCGGTAGGTGTCTTTTCCGGTGATCTCATCCCCGGCAGACAGATTGACGATCACATTGGCTCCTGCCAGTGCGTGTCCCACACTCGGCGGATTTGGCACCCAGAGATCCTCACAGATCTCCACAGCCACCTTCATCCCCGGCATCTGCGGGCAGGAAAACAGTAATTTTGTTCCGAACGGTACGTTTTCTTCCCCGATCGTCACCATATGCGTCTCCGGGTCTGCCGGTGTGAAATGTCTTGCCTCATAATACTCGGCATAGTTTGGCAGATTCGTCTTCGGCACCAGACCAAGGATTTTTCCCCGGTTTAAGACTGCTGCCACATTGTACAGCTTTCCGTTATATTCCCATGGAAGTCCTACGATGATCAGCGCATCCACCTGGCTGGTTTCCCCTGCCAGCCATACCAGCTGTTCCTTCGCACTGTCCAGAAGCAGTGTCTGCCAGAACAGGTCCTGGCAGGTATATCCGGTGATACAAAGTTCCGGAAATGCCATGATCTTTGCGCCCTCTGTCTCCATCTGACGGATCAGTTTCAGAATCTCCCCTGCATTGTATACACAGTCTGCCACCTGAATCTTCGGTGTGCCGGCTGCTGTTTTGATAAATCCGTGTCTCATAGCTTTCCTTTCCGCCTATTTTCTGGCAAGTTCGAGCAGTTCTTTCAGTTCATCTACGCTGAAGTTGTAGTTGGAGTTACAGAAATGGCAGCTCAGTTCGATCGGCTCACCGTCATCGATCATGCCCTGCAGTTCTTTTTCTCCCAGACTGATCAATACTTTTCCAACCCTTACTTTGTCGCAGTTACAGTAGAAACTGGTCGGCACTTTCTCATTGATTTCCAGATCCATATCACCAAGCAGTTTTTCCAGCAGCATTTCCGGTGTATAACCCTGATCCAGAAGTTCGGTAACAGAAGTGATCTGTGCCAGATTTTTCTCCAGTTCCTCAATCACTTCTTCCTCTGCGTTCGGCATCAGCTGCACGATAAATCCACCGGCCTGGCGGACAGTATTATCCTTCTCCATCAGTACGCCAAGTCCTACTGCGGAAGGCACCTGCTCACTGCTTGCAAAATAATAGGTCAGATCATCTCCGATCTCACCGGTCTTTAATTCCGTCTGTCCCACATACGGCTCTTTCAGACCCAGATCCTTAATTACACTTAAGACACCAAGACCAAGCGCACCGCCCACATCCAGTTTTCCCTGTGCATTCGCCGGGAGCATGACTTCCGGATGGTTTACATAACCTTTTACTCTTCCTTTGGAATCGGAAGTCACCGTCAGACCTCCGATCGGTCCGCTACACTTGATCTGCAATGTCAAGACATCTTTGTCCCCTTTCATCATGATTCCCATCATCGCACCGCCGGTCAGCAGACGTCCCAGAGCCGCGGTTGCCACAGGACTGGTATTATGATCCTTTCTTGCGGTCTCCACTACATCTTTTGTGTTAGCCGCAAAGGCACGGATCTGTCCGTCGGCTGCGGTTGCTCTTACAATATAATCACTCATATCTGTTTCCTTTCTTTTTCTTTCATATAATTATTATGATACCAGGGTCAAAAGTTCAGAAATCTGACGCAAGCTTGCTTCCAGGAAGTTTTCATACTTTCTGCAATTTCTTTATTTTGTACACTCTCTCGCAATAAAATAGATTCTCTCGCTGTCTTCCCGTACGGGTTCTCTGGTAAATGCATCGTAGATTGCTTCCACTTTCAGTCCTGCTTCCTCCAGTAATTCTTTCACTCTCTCCGGCTCATATGCTTTCTGGTAATGAAATTCTTCGTGCTTCCGGTAAAGATCGTCCTCTTCTTTAATAAATAATGTCAATGCATATTCATTGACCTGTGATTCCTCATCAAAACAGTTTTCCCAGATAAAACTTCCCTCTTCCCGGTTTTCTGCAATCGTCGTGTTGCCGATGACCTCCCGGTATTTGTACGGAGTATTCATATCAAAGACAAAGATTCCGCCCGGATCCAGATAATTGTTGACCAGCCGGAAGACCTCCAGAAGATCTTCTTCCTCCAGAATATAATTCATACAGTCACAGATGCTTACAACAGCCCTGACCGTTCCATACAGTTCAAATTCCCGCATATCCTGCATCAGATATAAAATATCCAGACCGGATTCCACCCGTTTTTCCTGGGCGACCTCCAGCATATCCGGGGAATTGTCGATGCCGATCATATCGTACCCCTCAGCTGCCAGAAGTTCTGTCATACTTCCGGTACCGCAGCCAAGCTCCGCGATCAGTCCGTCTTCTATTCCATATTCTTTTAAAATACCGGTCAGATACGTACACCATGCCGGATAATCAATGTTATCCATGAACAGATCGTATACACCGGCAAAACTTTCATAAGATTCTTCCATACTGTCTCCTTTCTGACCTGTCGTTCTCTTTCTTCCGGTTTCCTGTTTTACAAAACGTTTTTCAGAAGTAATACCTTCCGCAAATCCAATCCCAGCGATTTGCGGAAGGTATCCGATTCCTCTTGTGTAACCTTGTAACTGTTCAGTATCTTCACAGGTACAGGAAAAATTGCATTAAAAATCACCTTCGGTGATGTCATTTTTGCTTGTATGTCTCAGGATTTTGGCATATTCATGCCAAGACACCTCGTGGGGTAGTGGCTGCTGAATAGTTACACAACCTTTTCTTCCTGTATATTCTTTTCCGGTCCCTGTGCCTTTTTCTTTCCAAACCAGAAAAACAGTACCACGCCGGCAATCGCAGTGAAAATAGCGATAAACTGGGATGTGGACAGACTTCCCACATTTCCCCTTTCCAGATCCCCACGGAAGAATTCCAGGACAAATCTTCCCACACTGTAACAAACCAGATACAGTCCTGCCACCTGTCCGTCGCCCTTTTTCTTTCCTGCAAACCACATCAGGAAGATGCAGTTCAGAAAATCCAGACCGCTGGAGATCAGCTGCGTCGGAATCAACGGCACGTTGTTCGGCGCATAAGCAGAATCGTGGAAAAGAATATGAAATGCACTGTTCGTCTCTTTTCCATAGCAACATCCTGCCAGAAAACACCCGATTCTTCCAAATCCCTGTGCCAGTGCCACCGACGGCATAACCAGATCGAAATATTTTATAAATTTTAGTTTTGCCACCTTACAGTAGAGCCATGCGGCAAGGATTCCTCCGATGATTCCTCCATAAACCACAAAACCGTTCCGTGCATCTTTCAAAAGGGAAGGATCTTTAAGAATCGCCGGAAGCTGCGTGATCAGATATAGAAGCTTTGCTCCTCCAAATCCACCGATCACCGCCCAGACCGTCACATAGAAGACTTTGTCCGGATCCAGCGCATATTTTTTCGACCGGTACGTGGCACTGAAGTATGCCGCCAGCACACCAATGGCAATCATCAGTCCATATCCGTAGATTGTGATCGGACCAATGGAAAACAATTCATTTTTCATGGATATCTCCTTTTATGTTTTATCTTTTCGCGTCCCCCTTATTATATCAGCATGACCCGTCCGGTACAATCATATTTTTGACTCGTTGTTCACGTAAATTATAATCCACATCTTCCAGTTCCCTGGCATCTGCCACCGGATACCAGAAGATCCTCTCCGAATATTTTTTCAGGACTCTCCGTCCTCCCTGATCCCCGGAGAGTGCCAGAAGTTCCGGAAGATATTCCCGTGAAAACCAGACCGGATTGCCGGGTGTCTCTCCCAGACAGACACTTCCCAGATCCGCATGGTTTTGCTCCATTTTGCTTACAAATTCTTCAATGGTTGCCTCAGAAAGCCACGGCTGATCTGCGGTAAAAAATACAAACGCGTCTGCGTCACCTGCAGCCTTCAGCCCGTTTTTGATCGTCCAGGACGCACCGTCCCTGCTCTCGGGAGAATATACGGTTCGATGTGCCAGCTGCTTTCCCTGTTCGAGAAGTTCTTCATACTGGCTGACCAGCACGATCTCCCAATTCCTGTGCCTCTTACATACCGCAGACAATCGTTCAAGCACATGCAGATACATCGGTTTTCCATCAATCAGGTAAAAAAGTTTATTACTGCCAAAACGGCGGCTGTTTCCAGCCGCCATATAAATCATTCGAATTCTCATTTTTTCAAGAGTCCCATCGCAATTTTTTCGCTTGTGATCGGCAGTTCCCGGAACCACAGACCGGTTGCATTATAGATTGCATGCGCCAGTGCCGGTGATGGCGTATTAATAACGATCTCACCGATGGATTTGGCCCCGAACGGTCCTGTCGGTTCGTAACTGCTCTCAAACTCCACACGCAGTTTTCCCATATCCAGACGGGTCGGAACTTTATACTGCATGAAGGAATTATTTCTCAGCTGTCCTTTCGGGCTGTACTGAATATTCTCATACAGTGCCATACCGATTCCCTGTACAATGCCTCCTTCCACCTGAACCCGTGCCAGATTCGGATTGATGACCGTACCACAGTCCACAACTGCCACATAATCAAGAACCTCTACATGACCAGTCTCTTTATCCAGTTCAATCTCTACCATACCAGCCATAAACGGAGGCGGGGACACCGGTGAGCTGCTGTCTTCCACAGCTTCTAGAGCATTGATACTTCCGCACATGGAACTGGTACCGATCTGGGTAAGAGAAACTTCCTCACCAGTAGCCAGACGTTTTACACTGTCTCCGGCGAATTCCAGTTCCTCACTTTCACAGTTCAGGATCTTTGCAGCTTCCTGCACGATCCGTTCCTGTAATTTTCTGCAGGCCTTTTCTACCGCACGTCCGGTAATATACGTGGTACTGGATGCATAAGATCCGGAATCATACGGAGATGTATCCGTATCCGCACCGCTGACGATCACATTTTCAATCGGGCACATCATACATTCTGCTACCATCTGTGCCAGAATCGTATCACAGCCGGTTCCCATATCTGCCGCACCTATCGCAAGGGTGTAGATACCGTCTTCGTTCAGTTTGATATCCGCAGACCCCACATCCACACCGGAGATACCGGAACCCTGCATGGACATGGCCATTCCCACGCTTCGCACTTTACCGTTTCCCATATCTCTTGCCGGATATTTGTCTTCCCAGCCGATCATCTTTGCCGCACGTTCCAGACAACGATCCAGGGCACAGCTATTACTTACCTCATCGTAATAAGAATGCATCTGCACCCCTTCACGTACCATGTTCATCTCACGAACCTTCAGAGGATCTATGCCGATCTTTGCCGCCAGCTGATTGACAGCGGATTCTACCGCAAACTGCCCCTGAGTTGCTCCGTATCCACGGTATGCACCTGCAGACATCACATTACTGTAAACTACGTCATAGGAAAAACGATGAGCCTCCAGCGATCCCTCATATAACGGAATCGATTTATGTCCGGACAGACCAACCGTTGTCGGACCGTGCTCGCCATATGCACCGGAATTGGACAGGGTATAGACATCGATCGCGCGGATCTTTCCGTTTTTCATTGCTCCCAGCCGTACCGTCACTTCCATCTCATGACGCGGGGAGGATGCCGTCTGGGATTCCTGTCTGCTGTAAATGATCATCGACGGTTTTCCGGTCTTCCAGGTGACAAAAGCCGGGAAAACTTCCGCTACCACCGACTGTTTTGCCCCGAATCCACCACCGATTCTCGGTTTGCTGACACGGATCTTTGATTTTGGTATTCCCAGGGCATTGGACAGGATCCTTCGTACATGAAAGACGATCTGTGTGGAACTCACCACATTCAGTCTGCCATAAGCATCCATAAAGCAGCAGGTACGGAAAGTCTCCATCATCGCCTGCTGATCTGCTTTTACATGATAGGTCTCTTCCACCATCACTTCACAGTCTTTGAAAACGGCTTCCACATCCCCGTAACCGCTGGTTCCTGTTGCCACCAGATTGCGCTTATTATCTGCTCCCACCGGACATAATGCTTTCCAGTTTTCTTCCGGGTGAACCAGAATCTCATTATCTTTTGCTTTGTGAAAATCCAGAATGGCCGGTAGAACTTCGTACTGCACTTTAATGATTTTCAGTGCTTTGTCTACGCACTCCTCATTCTCTCCCGCTACGATGGCCACCGGATCCCCCACATAGCGTACATGCTGATCCAGGATCTGACGGTCATAGGGACTTGGCTCCGGATAGGTCTGTCCGGCCATGGTAAAACGCTGGGTTGGTACATCTTCCCAAGTATACACAGCTTCGATTCCCGGAACCTTCTTTGCTGCATCTGTTTTTATTGACAGAATATTTGCGTTGGCATGCGGGCTTCGAAGTACTTTTACCACCAGACAGTCAGCCGGAGCCACATCCTGTGTAAAGACCGGTTTTCCTGTTACCAGCGCCATTGCATCTTTTTTCATCACCGGTTGTCCTACTACCTGCATACTGCACCTTCTTTCTCTTTTTTATAAGCAAGAAACTGCTGGATTCCCCGGAGCTGTCCTTCGTATCCGGAACAACGGCATAGATTTCCTGCCAGATATTCTTTGATTTCTTCCTCGGATGGATCCGTATTCTCACGAAACAGTGCCAGTGCGTTCATGATCATGCCCGGATTACAGAAACCGCACTGTTCTGCTCCCTGATTGGCGATAAATGCACCGAACTCCGCCGCTTCCTCCTGCAGTCCTTCCAGAGTATCTACTTTATGGCCAGATACTCTCGCCACCAGAGTGGAACAGGAAAGTACCGGTTTATCATCTACAAATACGGTACACAACCCGCAGTTTGCCGTCTCACATCCTCTTTTCACACTTTTACACCCATGGGCACGCACAAAATCCAGCAGGAGCATCCCCGGCTGAATCTCTTCTGTGATTTTTTTACCATTTAACGTCATCTGGATCTTCATACCGTTATACCTCCTGCATCTTTTCGATCTGTTTGAGCCCTCTGCCGATCAGAACTTCTGCCAGATGGCTTCGGAATTCTTTTCCCGCACGCATATTTCCTTCTGTCGGGAACTGCGCAGCCAGTTCTCCGGCCAGTGCTTCACTGCCCTTTTTCTTCCAGTCAGCCTCGGACACACACAGACAGACTGCTCTCGACGGACGGGCACCGACTGCCGTATAGATCTGTCCCTCCCGTAACGAAATACCACAGGTCAGTACCGGAAAATCTGTTTTTGAATTTCTGTGAGACAGATAGACACTTTTATCCTCATGTTTTTTCACAATCAGGCGCACCAGAATATCCCGATTCGGTTTTTGCCTGGCAAATTCGGCAAGGGGAATGCAGCCGCCTTTGTACAGTTCCACCCAGGTATCCAGTGCCAGAAAACAGGTCAGTACATCTGAGAAACCAAATCTTCCGAAAACACTTCCGCCAACGGTTGCCAGATTTCGGAACTGTACACCGACTATACTTCTTACGCTCTCACTGACTGCACCGTTTGTGTAGCTATTCAGTCCCTCGTGCTGCTCCAGCTGTCGCAGAGTTGTCATACAGCCAATGGAAAACTCTTCTTCATTTTCCTCGATGGTATTCAGTCCCAGATTGGACAGATCGATGGCTGTCGGAACCATCCGATTTCCCATCTTCAGCCACAACATACCTCCAATAATACAGTTTCGCTTCTTCTGATTCAATTCATACGCCTGCTCCAGGCTTTCTGCCATCACGTATTCTTTTATTTTAATCATGTATTCCAATCACCTCTTTATTCTTGATGTTTACAATATTGGACATAATTCACCTATCATAAATAGTATACATGAAAATACAGAACGGGTAAAGAAAAAAATGCCATGAAAAAAGGTTTGCTTTTCCATGACATTTTCTATTACAACGTGCCCTGTAAACACTTTAAACCCGCGCTCCTGTATGCAGCAGCTGATTTGCATTTTTGATTCTCTCCTGAGTTGGCGGATCGATGCCTTCCAGCGGATACTCATAACCGAGTTCTTTCCATTTGTATGCACCCAGTGTGTGATACGGCAGTACTTCTACTTTCTGTACATTGTGAAGAGACCGGATAAATGCATCCAGACGGGTCAGATATTCGTCTTTGTCGCTTCGCTCCGGCACTAACACGTGGCGGATCCACATCGGTTTTCCGATCTCATCGAGGTATCTTGCCATATCCAGAATGTTCTGGTTCGTCTGACCAGTGAGAATCTTATGCTGTTCGTCATCGATGTGTTTGATATCCAGCATCACAAGATCGGTCACTTCCAGAAGTTTTTTGATCTTCTCAAAGCGCTCGCCCTCTCTGGTAAATGGATTGCCGCTGGTATCCAGTGTGGTGTGGATGCCCTGGGCTTTGGCTTTCCTGAAAAGTTCTGTCAGAAAATCGATCTGCAGCATCGGTTCGCCGCCGGAGACGGTGATTCCGCCTTCTTTTCCCCAGTATCCTTTGTAGCGGACTGCTTTTTTCAGCAGTTCATCTGCGGTGTAAGGCGTTCCAACTTTCATATCCCAGGTATCCGGGTTATGGCAAAACTGGCAGCGCATCGCACATCCGGACACAAAGATCACATATCGTACTCCCGGTCCGTCTACGGAACCGAAACTTTCCAGTGAATGAATATATCCTGTCAGTTCTTTCTTTTCTTCTGACATAAGCTCCTCCATTTTTTCTTTTATATTTTACCATAGAAAACATTTGGCGATACAGTTTTTCACTGCACCGCCAAACGATTTTACTTTATATTACTGTTTATTCACCTGAATCCGTCAGACAAATTACATTGTTTTGTGGCAGGTTCTTGCGATAACATCCAGCTGCTGTTCACGAGTCAGGTCGATGAACTTAACAGCATATCCGGATACACGGATTGTGAAGTTTGCGTATTCCGGTTTCTCCGGATGTTCCATAGCGTCGATCAGTTTTTCTGTACCGAATACGTTTACGTTCAGGTGATGTGCACCCTGATCGAAGTAACCATCCAGGATGTGTACCAGGTTGTTGACTCTTTCGTCATCGTCATGACCCAGTGCGCTCGGGCTGATGGTCTGTGTATTGGAGATACCATCCAGTGCCAGTTCGTATGGCAGTTTTGCTACAGAGTTCAGGGAAGCCAGCAGGCCGCTCTTCTCTGCGCCGTAAGATGGGTTAGCTCCTGGTGCCAGAGGCTCACCCAATTTTCTTCCATCCGGCAGAGTACCGGTAGCTTTACCGTATACTACGTTGGATGTGATTGTCAGGATAGAAGTTGTCGGCTCGGAATCTCTGTAAGTATGGCATTTGTTCAGTTTGTGCATGAATGTTTTCAGCAGCCAGATTGCGATATCGTCTGCACGGTCATCATCGTTACCGTATCTCGGGAAATCGCCCTCTGTCTCAAAATCAACTACCACACCGTCTTCGTCACGGATTGCTTTTACTTTTGCGTATTTGATCGCACTCAGGGAATCTACTACGTGAGAGAAACCTGCGATACCGGTTGCGAAAGTACGTCTTACATCCGTATCGATCAGAGCCATCTCTGCTGCTTCGTAATAATATTTGTCATGCATGTAGTGAATCATGTTCAGAGTATCTACATACAGTTTTGCCAGCCAGTCCATCATGGTGTCGTAATGTTCCATTACTTCATCATAATCCATGTATTCTGCTGTGATTGGTCTGTAAGCAGGTCCAACCTGAACTTTTGTCTTCTCATCGATACCACCGTTGATTGCGTACAGTAAGCATTTTGCCAGGTTCGCACGTGCACCGAAGAAC
This sequence comes from Blautia faecicola, assembly GCF_004123145.1. Lineage (NCBI taxonomy): Bacteria > Bacillati > Bacillota > Clostridia > Lachnospirales > Lachnospiraceae > Blautia > Blautia faecicola. Next base: position 2,642,001 of record NZ_SDKC01000001.1, read on the forward strand.
TGGATCTCTTTACCGGTCTGAGTAGCGGATACACAGCAGCAGATGCTGTAGTCATCGCCCCATACCGGACGCATAACATCGTCGTTTTCGTACTGGATAGAACTTGTTGTTACAGAAATTCTTGCTGCGTAATCTTTGAAAGATTCCGGCAGTCTGGAAGAATAAAGAACAGTCAGGTTCGGTTCCGGAGACGGTCCCATGTTTTCCAGAGTATGCAGGAAACGGTAATCGTTCTTTGTTACCATGGAACGTCCGTCCTGTCCCATACCACCAACTTCCAGAGTAGCCCATACCGGGTCACCGGAGAACAGTTCTGTATAGGAAGTAATTCTTGCGAATTTTACCATTCTGAATTTCATAACCATATGGTCAATCAATTCCTGTGCTTCTTTCTCTGTCAGAACACCTGCTTTCAGGTCTCTCTCGATATAGATATCCAGGAATGTGGATACACGGCCAACACTCATTGCTGCTCCGTTCTGAGTCTTGATTGCTGCCAGATATCCGAAGTACAGCCACTGTGCTGCTTCTTTTGCGTTTTTCGCCGGTACGGAAATATCAAATCCGTAAGATGCAGCCATTTCTTTCATTTCGTTCAGAGCTTTCATCTGATCTGCAAGTTCTTCACGAAGACGGAAATCAGTTCCTTTCATTCCATGTCTTTCGTAGCGTTTCATATCGTAGTGTTTTTTCTCCAGCAGGAAATCGATACCGTACAGAGCTACACGACGGTAATCGCCTACGATACGTCCACGACCGTAAGTATCCGGCAGACCGGTGATGATTTTATTGTGACGGGCAACTTTCATCTCGTCAGTATAGATATCGAATACACCCTGGTTATGTGTTTTATGATATTTTGTGAAGATTTCATGCAGTTTCTCACTCGGTGTATATCCGTGTGTTGTGCAAGCTTTCTCAGCCATCTTGATTCCACCGTAAGGCATGAATGCTCTCTTCAGCGGTTTGTCTGTCTGCAGACCAACGACTGCTTCCAGATCTTTCATGCTTTCATCGATATATCCCGGGCCATATGCTGTGATACCGGAAACTACTTCTGTTTCCATATCCAGAACGCCGCCTTTTGCACGTTCTTCTTTCTGCAGCTCCTGCAGTTTTCCCCACAGTTTATCTGTTGCCTCTGTAGGTCCCTCCAGGAAAGTTTCATCTCCGTCATATGGTGTGTAGTTGCACTGAATAAAGTCACGTACATCTACGGAATTAACCCAGTTTTTACCCTGGAAGCCTTCCCACTGTTCAAACTTAGCCATTGCATATCCTCCTGTGTTTGTGTGTATTTAGATTGTTATCTTTTTGTCAGGTGTAGTATAACATCACTTTTTTCAAAAAACAAATAGAAAATAATCCCAAATCCATGAAATATAGGCATGTATGCAATTTTGTACAATCTTTGGCAGATATTGTATTTATTCAGGAACAATTTCCATATCTTGTGTTTTTTATCCTTTTTTTCTGTTTTTCTTCTCTGTTTCATAAGATTTCAGTGCCTTCATGGCGATTCCGGACATCGGATAAAGCATAATAATATTAAACACGGTCATCAGACCCACGCCGACGTCTCCAAGATCCCACACCACTGTGTATGCTGCCAGTCCGCCGATAAACATCATCACCAATGCAAGTACTTTATAGAGATTCTGCGGCAGCATTCCATCTCCAAACAGATATGATATATTTGATCTTGCATAATATAAAATACCGAGAAAAGTGGAGAAACTGAACAGCCAGAGTGTCGCTGCAATGAAAATCACACCAAACTGTCCCAGATGGTAGCCCATTGCTGCCTGTAAAAGTTCCATTCCTACCGCCCCTTCGGTCAGGCTTTCCGGCGTCAGAAGCATGATCATCGCCGTACAGCTGCAGATCACGATCGTATCAATAAAAACTCCCAGTGCCTGGGTCAGCCCAAGTTTTACCGGTTGATCGCTTTCTGCTGCCGCTGCCGCACAGGGAGCTGAGCCGGAACCGGCTTCGTTGGAAAACAAACCACGTTTCACACCATTCATCACCACCGTACCAAGTCCTCCTGCCACTGCCTGACGAATACCAAACGCTTCCTCAAAGATTCTGGAAAACACTCCCGGAAGAGCAGAAAAATTCATACAGATCAAAATCACAGTAATCAGAAAATAACATCCTGCCATAACCGGTACCAGCACATCAAGCACTTTTACCGTTGCAGTTTTTCGAAAAATGATCACTGCCGCAAGTGCTACCAGAACCACTGTGGTATAGATTGGCGGAATGTGAAAGGCATTGTGGAATGCAGAAGTCACGGAATTGCTGATAACCTGACTGATTCCACACCAACAGATCAGTCCTGAGATTGCAAAGAGAACGGATATTCCCACATAACGTTTCTTTTTTCCTCCCCGCCTTTCCTGTATAAATCTGTGCATATAATAGGCCGGTCCACCACGGTAGCCACCATATACCGGGTCTTTTTCTTTATAGATCTGTGCAAGAGTTGCTTCCACAAAGGCCGTGGACGAGCCGATGAGTGCCGTCACCCACATCCAGAAAACCGCACCCGCTCCTCCGGCGGAAATTGCCGCAACCACACCGACTAGGTTTCCCATACCGACACGTGTAGCGGTAGAGACGATCAGTGTCTGTAATGCCGACAATGTACTGTTATGGCTCTCCCCTTCCGCCTTTCCCTTTTTTTCAAACAATGTATGCAGCATGTCCGGAAACAGACGGATGGGAAGAAATCTCGTCCGGATCGTAAACCAGATTCCTGCCGGAATCAGTATCAGTACGAGCAGGGAAAGCCGAAAAGAACTTCCTCCCGGAAGCGGAAGCACGATCCAGTCACCCCATAAAAACTGATATACTTTTTCAATTATCGCTATCATATGACTTATCCTTTTCTTTTTTTATTCTCCTGCTGAGAGGATTGGACGGATTACCTTGGAAGATTCCTGTGTTTTTCTGTTTTTCTGCGGATACTTCCGGTAATTGCGGTATTTTCTGTATTTGCGATGTTCCGGTTTTCTGATTTCTGCACCGTTATTCTCCTGACGGACTGCAACTTCTTTTACCTGCTGTTCCTGTTTTTCTTCTGTCAGCACCTTTTCTGCCACCGGAATCTCTGTGTTTTCCACATCCGGTTTCTGCTGCGCCGGATTCTGTGATTTTGTTTCCTGTTTTCTTGTGTGTACCTGCAGTCTTGTTGTCTGCCCCGGATGTGCATTTCCCTTCTTCTGCTGTTTTTTTCCATGGAATTTCTTCTGCTGATCAGGTTTTTCTCTCTCTTCACCGGATTCCTTTTCCGCTTTTTCCATTTTTTCTGGTTTTTCTTTCTTTTCTTTTTTTTCTGTTTTTGAAGATTTTTCTTCTTCCAGATCTTCCTTTGCTGCTGCAATATCTGACGCAGTCTTCACATTTTCTCCACGTTCTGCCCAGTAACCTGTCAGGATCGCAAGCCCTTTATCCTCAGACACAATATAATATGTCTCGTTTTTACCTTCATTTTCACTGATCAGATATCCCAGATATGTGGACAATTGAAAATCCAGTGCATTTTTCACACCGACTTCAACTTTTTGCAATACGATTTTTCCTTTTGTCTGATTCAGTTTTTCGTGAAGACCGAAGGTAAGTGTGGATGCGTTCTCACTGTAGAAAATACAAACACAATCCTTCTTACCAAGCTGATCCACCCCGTACATTCCGTCAGCTTTTACATTTTCATAATCTACGAGATAATATGCCATAATTTTTTTCTCCATTTCTTCCATGTTTGTGAAGTACTATTCTTTTAACCGCACATCATTTTATTTTACCCTTTCCCGACATTACTGTCAAACGCTCTGTGCATTTCTCTGCTACTTTTTTCTCTTACAGCTTTCCCAATGATCCATTGGTAAATGCCTGTCTTATCATACACGCCAAATGTTTATCCAGATGTATGTACTTTAGAACAATCATAGCAACTTCAGGCAAAAAAAGACGAATCTACTAAAAATGTATGATTCGTCTTTTTCCTTTTTCATATTGGCTGTCGATTGTTTCCATCCATCAGAACTTTCCGGATGTTCCTCCATGGCTTCTTCCGGAAGAGCTTGTGTGTGTGGAGCTTCCGCAGCAGTCTGCATGTTTATCTGATTTGTAGAATTTCTCTCCTATGATCTGAGGCTTTTGTACCTGACTGTTGTTATTCTGAACACCAGTAACTGTTAATTTTCTTCAACGTTACGATTTCTTTTTTGCGGCTCGGATCAGTTCCTCCAGTCCTTTGTTGCATTCTCCGATAGGCACATCGGCACAGATCACTTTTTTGCATTTTCCCATAACCTGCAGTGCTTTCTGCAGATGCTCCCGGGTGATTCGGTAAAAAGGTTCCTCTGTGATCACCTCAGTGGCCAGAAGGCGGGCTAACTGATAATCCACATCGTTGGTGTACAGGATGCCTGTTGCAAAGGGGATATTATCCTTTTGTAATTTTCTGTAGATGGGTATTCCCCTTCCGCATCCGGCGATCACGAAGACCTCCGGCTCCCCCTCAACCTTTGGAAGCTCAATGCTGCCAAATCTTGGATCATAGAATCCGTTTTCGATTCCGTATAATTCCCGGATGGTCTGTTCTTCAAAGATCTGTTCCGGAGTTCCGTAATAGCAGACATGATCTCCTTTTACGCAAAGGATCTGATCTGCAATCTTCTGGGCCAGATCGATCTCATGGAGAGACATGATCACGGTTATGCCCTTTTCTTTTGCCATAGAGCGGAGAATGGATAACAGTTCCAGCTTATGACGGATATCCAGAAAAGAGGTAGGCTCATCCAGCACGATGATCTCCGGTTCCTGGCAGATAGCTCTTGCCAGAAGGACTCTCTGGCGCTGCCCGTCACTGATGGCATTAAAATCCCGGCTTCCCAGTTCTTCCGCATGGACGATCCGCATGGCCTCATCCACTTTATTCTCGTCTTCCCGGCTTAAGATGCCCAGGCGACCCGTATAAGGATAGCGACCGGTTGCCACAATATCATGACAGGTCATCAGCTCCGGCCGCATGCGTTCTGTCAGGACTACCGCCATCCTGGTGGAAAGTTCTTTGTAAGAAAGCTTGTGCAGATCATTTTCTTCATACAAAACCTTACCGCCTAGTATCTTCAGCTGTCGGGTGATACTCTTTAAAATTGTTGATTTTCCGGATCCGTTCGGTCCAATCAGTGTGACAATCTCTCCTTTATGGATACCTACCTGAATCTGATTGATCAGAGGCTTTCCGTTGTATCCCACCGTCAGCTGATCCAGATGAAAATAATATTCTCCCATGTCAGTTTCCTTTCTTCCGGTGCAGCATCATGAAAATAACCACCGGCGCACCAAATATAGAAGTCACGGTACTGATATTCAGTTCCAGCGGTGCAAATGCCATACGCGCGATCAGATCACACATCATACAGAAGACACCGCCGCCGAGGAAGGTGGCAGGTATCACGACCAGTGGTCTTGAAGTTCCGAGACTGCGTTTTACCAGATACGGTACCGCGATTCCGACGAAAGAGATCGGTCCCGCGAATGCGGTCACACAGGCGGACAGCACACTCGACGTCAGAATCAGCATGATCCGGAAAAATTTGATGTTCACACCCATACTCTGTGCATACGCTTCTCCCAGCTGATACGCACCGATCGGCTTTGACATCAGAAACGTGATCAGAATGGTGATTCCGATGACGATCACAGCCACTTTTACATTGCTCCAGTTCATGCCGGAAAAGCTTCCCTGACTCCATCCATGCAGATTGACGATGTCCGAGTCCTCCGCAAAGGTTACCACAAAGTCTGTCACTGCCGAACAGATATATCCGATCATGATACCCGCTACCAGAAGTGTTGCCATATGGTGGATTCTCCGCGATACCAGAAGGATGAATCCGGTCGCGATCAAGGCACCAATAAATGCCGCGATGATCAGCGTATACGAAGATACCACCTGGAATTTTCCAAGGAAATAGATCATCGCAAGAGCAACCACCATCTTCGCGCCGGAAGAAATACCCAGCACGAACGGACCGGCAATCGGGTTTTCAAAAAACGTCTGTAATAAAAATCCGGAAAGAGAAAGGGCTCCTCCAAGAATCGCCGCCATCAGGATACGCGGCAGACGGATCTTCCAGATGATATTGTACTCCATCTTTTCTCCTTCCCGAAGGAAGATGATCCGCAGAATCTTTGAAATGGAAATATCTACATTTCCCGTATTAATATTCAGAACTGTAATCACACAGAAGGCAGCCACCAGCACCAGAAATACGGTGGTGTATCTGCTTCTGCGCAGAAAATTTTCATAATGAAAATCGTTCGCTCCCTTCGGAGCTTCCTGTCTTTTTCCCATTATTTTCTCCATTGTAACTGTTTCATACTAATTTACTTTTGTGAGGAAGGTCATATCCTTCTCATCCCCGCCTGTCAGCATCAGATGGAAATCGGTGATCAGCTGACCGACGATATCGGTTGCCTGGTACATGTATTTTCCAACGCACCATACATTGCCGTCCTGCACTGCCTTAAAGTCAGAAAACAGGTCGTTCTTTGCGATCAGTTCGTCCACGGACTGGATCGGACTGTCGATGGTGGCGTTGTATACCAGATAATCGGCATCCGCTGCTGTCGCATAGAATTCTTCCATGCTCATCGATACCGAAGCACTGTTGCTCTCTTCATTTGTCAGATCCTGGAACACATACCGGCCGCCGGCGATCTCGATCATACTCGGGATATAATCTTTCGTTCTTCTGACTACGATGGAACCATCGGTACTTACAAAGAAGAAGGCTACGGTTTTTTCCGTATTTTCAAAATCTTTCAGATCTTCGATAACTTTTGCCTGCTCGTCAAAGAAGCTGTAGGCTTCCTCTTCTTTATCCATCATCGCACCGTAAAGTTTGATCCATTCTGTTCTTCCGAGCGGATGTGTCTCATAACTGGAACGGTCGATAAATACCGGGATGTCCAGGTCTTCGATCATTTCCTGAACCTTCGGTGTATGCAGGATCATGGTGGACTCGATGGCGATATCACAGTCCTGGTCGATCAGCATCTCATAATCCGGTTCGCTGTATTTTCCGGCAAACTGGATCTTGCCGTCTTCCATTGCCTGTTTTGCTTCCTCAATGTACCAGCCGGACGCATCGATTCCGCTCATCTTGATATTGTCGATAGCGTCCAGGGCACGGAACAGTGCCATCGTGGAACTTGCTGCCAGATAGATTCTGTCCAGAGGTTTTTGCAGTACGATGATACTCTCATCCAGACCTTCCGGTGCTTCGGCTCCTTCCGGTACCAGCAGATACTGTGCACTGTCGTGTACATCGATCAGCTGATAGTCGTCATCGTAATAGTAGACATCGTAACACTCCGCATAGTCCAATTTCAGTTTTCCCTGGCAGGTCAGACCGGAAACTTCCGGGGCATCCGGTGCGTCTGTCAGATATGACGTTTCGCTGTCGGCTGTACTCTCTGTATCCTCCGCCGTATCCGCTTCTTCTGCGTCTGTGGTATCGGTTTCCTGCTGTTCTTCCGTTTTGGTATCTGCTGCTTCCGTTGTCTGTGTTTCCTTAGAATCTGCGGAACTGCTCTCGCCGGCTCCTGTTCCGCATCCTGTCAGCATCAGGGCTGCCGCAAGGAAAATGGCTGTCATATGGCTGCATGCTGTGTATATTTTTTTTCTCATCTTTTTTCCTCGTTTATGTACGATTACCGGAAAACAGTCACGTTTCCTTCTGGAGTTCTGACCGCTTCCGGTAATTCGTTAATTCACGTTTTTTCGTTGTGACTGTTTACTGAAAGTTATTTTTTCTTACTCTCCGCAGCTTTTACCACTTTGTTGTATAATTTATCGGTTTTCTTGCTGCATCCGAATACTGCACCGTATACTTTCAGCCATTCTGCTTTTGCAAGCTCTGTCTTTTCATCTCCCGAACGGTCGACGATCAGCGGTACTTCCAGCGTTGCAAAGTTATCTGCCAGAGAATCCAGTACCGTGGTTTCTTCTGTATCGGTGTCAGCAGTTGTTGTCTTGCTGTCCGCTGTCTTTGTCTTACTGTCCGTCTTGTCTGTGGAAGTATCCGCAGTCTTCGTTGTCTTGCTGTCTTTCTCTTCCTCTTCTTTCGCTGCTTTTTCTGTCTTGCTTCCCGGAAGGATCTCAGAGGATACAATGGCAAGATCAACTTTATTTTTCACCAGTTCCCGGAATTTCAGATCTTCTCCGGATCCTACATAGATCATGTCTTCCTCTTCCAGCGCTTCGTTGACTGCATCAATATCTGTTTCGTCCTGATCAAATCCCACTGCTGCGATCTTTTTCAGAAGTTTCAGCTCATCCATGGTATTCAGACTTTCCTCAGAATCCACATACGCATGTTTGACCGGCAGATTGACAACGATCATTTCTTTCTCGATACCAACCGGCAGTTCCACATCAGAATCTTCCGGAACGATCAGATATTTGACAACATTTGCCCGATACAGATCTGCGGTACGCTCTTCCTGTGTCTTTCCGATCACTTCACCCTCATCGCTGTAGGTTACGCTCTCGCTGTCTGTGGTTTTGCTGTCTGTTTTTGTTGTTTTCTTCGTGCTGGTCTTGGAAGCCTTCTTACTGTCTGTCTTTGTAGAAGTTTTCTTTGTATCGGACTTCTTCGTATCGCTGTCTTCCGTGTCTTCTTTTACCTTATCCGGATCGTTGTCCGTATCTTTTGTCATATCAATTTCCAGAAGTGTTACATCTTTGTCATAATGATAGATTTTAAAATACTTCGCATAATCCAGTTTGGTTTCGGATTTGTACTCCAGACCAATGATGTCCGGTGCTTTTTCATCCAGTTTCTTGTTGGTTCCAAAGTTCAGACCGCCGTCTCCGCTTGCAGAACCGCTGCCGTCTCCGTCAGCTGCTGCCAGATAAACCAGAATACTGTAAGTGATTTCATGTGCGGCGCTCATCTTGGTTGTCATACCGATGATCGTATTGTTTTTGTTCAGTTCTACCGGAATGACAAAAATGGATTTTCCGCCGGTATGTGTCGGCAGATATTTGTTTCCGTTTGCTTTTACATACTGATAAGCGGAACTGCTGAATACGATCGTAGCCAGTGCCTGTCCGTTTTTGATCGTTACCTTGTCACAGGTGATATTGACCTTTCCGGTACCGCCGGACCAGCTGAATTTGTCCGGTTTGTATACACCGTCTTTCAGTTTCGTCTTGCTGTTGACTGCTTTGGTGGAACCACTGGTGTCGGATTCGTATTTGGATTCGCTATCCGGCTTGGTGTCCGTTTTTGTTGTGGTATTTCCGGTTGTGTTACCATTTCCGCTGTTGTTGTTTCCTCCGGTCGTACCGTTATTGTTGTTTCCGTTATTTCCGTTGTTTCCATTGTTGTTATCAGAAACATCACCGATCTTTGTCAGATCTTTGGAACTGAATGTGATGGTTCTGTCGTACCATTTGTCATGGCTTTCGGAATGGGACGCTACGGTAATCGGCTGATCGAGTGCGGATACCGGGATCTCGTATGTTCTTCCGGTCTTGGTCCCGCCGTCCAGTGTGTAGGTTGTCGTTCCATTGTATTTGATCCAGTTTCCGGTATCGGTTGCCGCATCGGCTGCGCTTCCCATATACAGGTAATCATAGCCAACACCGCTCAGTGTGATCAGTGCTGTCATCTTGCCGTTTTTCACGGTCAGTTTTGTTCCCACTACTTTGAACATGGCTGCGCCGGTTACAGCACTTGTGCTGTAGATACCATCTGCCGGTGTTCCCTCAGCCGGAACATCTCCGATCTTCTCCAGATTTTTGGAGCTGATCGTAACAGTTCTGTCATACCACTTCTGCTGACGTTCGGAATGAGACGCCATCGTGAGCGCGGTATCCAGTGCGGATACCGGAATCTCATACGTTCTTCCGGTTTTAGTCTCGCCGTCCAGTGTATAGGTAGTTGTTCCGTTGTATTTGATCCAGTTGCCGGTATCGGTTGCCGCATCGGCTGCGGTTCCCATATACAGGTAATCATAGCCTTCACCACTTAATGTGATTAATGCTGTCATTTTACCATTTTTCACGGTCAGTTTGACACCAACCACTTTGAACATGGCTGCACCGGTCTCTGCGGTAGTGTTGTAGATACCGTCTGCCGGAGCATTGGATGGTTCCTGTGTAGGTTCCTGGGATGGCGTTGCATCCACATCCGGAGCTTTTGCATCTGCATACGGATCATCCGCGCTCTCTACCTGACTTTTTCCTGTTCCCGCATCTGTGCAGGCTGTCGTCATGGTATCCGGAGCCGGAATGGTCATCTGATACGTTCCCTCGGACCATTTTCCGGTTTTCGTGCTGTAGAGTACATAAGAAAATGTCTTTCCGGTAATATCTGTGGTGAATCCATCCCAAATATATCCATACGCACCATTGGTCAGTTTCCACAGAGACAGATAATTTCCGCCGTCTCCGCTCTTGATTGCTTTGTTGATTTCGTCTCTGGTTCCAAAATACATTCTGTCATAGATATCGCTGTCCGTAGCCATCACCACACGACCAAGTGCTCCACTGGTAACCATGTAGTAACTCTTGTCTGCGTTGATGATAAAATCTTTTGCATCGGTCGTGAGATTGGCTTTCCGGTAAATGATATCTTCCGGTACATCCCCGATCTTTGTCATAAACTGCGGGATCTCCAGATAATCCTGTTTTGTCAGCCATTTTGCTGTTCCTTTTGCGTTATGTAATACAAACGGAACTTTGGTTCCCAGCTGGGATTTTTTCAGGGTGAAGGTATATACCCGGTATTCCGGACGGCTCGGATCCGATTCTCCGAGAAGTTTTCCTTCTACTGCATTGGCATCTTTGACATCATCACTGTCTCCGACTTCACCGATATACAGTTTATCGTAAGAAGTAGAACCAGAGTAAATGGTAACTGTGATCTCGTCTCCCTTTACCGTGATCGTACTGTCATCTTCAATGTTAAATACACCATTCTGCGTATGGGCATTGCCATAAACATCATATATTCCGTTCGGATAGCTTGCCGCATCAAAGGTTTTCCCTACGTTCGGAATCTTGATAAACAGATTTCTTCCGCTGGTCAGCCAGCTTCCGTTGGTACGTCCCGGCGTAATCGGAACGTAGATTCCCTGCTGATCTGCAGATACCTGGAAGGTAAATGTGGTCTGGTCATCTTTCTTTCCAAGATAAATTCTGTCATAGATCGTTCCGTCTACGGTAAATGTAACGGTCACCTGATCGCCGGAGAGTTTCGCAGAAGAACTTACTACCTTAAATCCGTTTAATGTTGCCGCAGTACCGCCCTGTTCTATGGTTACACCTGCCTCCGGCAGTTCAACATCTTCGCTTCCCTTTACTTCCGGCACAACCAGATACAACTGCTGATTGCTGTACCAGTTACCGTCCGGTTTTCCGAGAACAACCGAAATGGCTTTTCCTGTCAGGCTCTTATCCACGCTGAAGCTGAATCTCCATACCCCGTTGTCCTGTGTTCCGTTGATCACCGGTGTCTTATTTTCATCACTGTTTTTACCAAGATACAGCTTGTCAAACGATGTGTTTGTGGTCTCCACGGTCAGATCGATCTTATCTCCATTCACCTTTGCCTCAAAGGTTGAGATCTGGAACATCTTGAATTCTGTTCCGTCCGCTTTGATCACCTGTGCTTTGGAGGTATCTGACGGTGTCACATCCGGATCCGGTGTTTCGGTCGGTTCCGTGGTCGGCTCCGGGTTTTCCCCGTTACCTTTGAACTCCGGAATCGTCAGATACAGGTCTGCTCTGCTGTAGAATGTTCCGTTTGCTTTGATCGGTACAAACTGTAATTTTGTTCCTGCTTTGCTCAGCGGAATGCTGAATTTGTATACCTGATTGTTATCCTCGTTGATCGTTCCCTCAATGACCGGTGTTTTCTCTTCATCTTCTTTACTTCCCAGGTAAATACCGGTGTATGAGAACTTTCCGGATGCATTCGCTTTCAGGTACAGTTCAATATTAATGTTTTCTCCATTCACTGTTGCGGTGGATTTTTCCACATTGAACATCGTAAATGCAGATCCGTCTGCTTTTTCTGCTGTGATACTGTTTTCCACTTTGCTTCCGTCCGGTACGGATGGTGCCGTGGTCGGTTCCGGATCTGTATCAGTGCTTCCCAGTGTCGGCAGTTTCAGTGCAATTTTACTGGAACTGAACTTCTGTGTTCTTCCGTTTCTCGGTACAAAGATGACTTCCTGACCATTTTTCTCTGCCGGTACGCTAAACGCGAATTTCTCCAGATTCAGCTCAGTATCCACTTCGCCCATTACCAGCGGTTCCTTGGTCTCGTCATCCCATCTTCCGATATACAGTGCATCGTATGTAAACCTTCCACTGCTCGCCGGACTTACATAGATTTCCACATCGATCTGATCCCCGTTCAGGGTTGCTGAAGATTTTGCAATTTTGAACATGGAATAATCCGTTCCTGCTTTGTCTCCGTTAGCTTCATCCGTCGCATATACTGCTTTGATTACATTCTCTGCTGTACTGCTGTTGTCTGCTGTGGTAACTACAGATTTCTCTTCTTTCTGATCCTCTGCCTGCGTCTGCTCTTTTGTCTCTGTCTTTGCAGATGCTGTCTGAGATTTCTCCGGTACCTGGCAGAAGACATCTTCTTTTGTGTACCACTCACCGGATGCTTTCATGCCCGGTACGATCTGTAATTTGCTGCCAAGCTTCTCCTCGCTGACGACAAACTGGAAGGTGTACTGTCCGTTCGGACTCTTCTTTCCTTCTACGACCGTTTTTTTCTCGGTATCTTCTTTCTTTCCTACATATAACTGATCATACACATCGCTGTCTGTATAAACCGTAACCAGGTATTCGTCTTTGGTTTCAATCAGCTCTGTCTTTGTCACTTTCAGATCCGGTAACTCTTTTACAGTTTCTGCATCCGCTGCACTGTCCTTTGTTTCCGTTGCTGCTTCTGCTTTTTCCTGTTTACTTTCCGTTTCCTTTTCTTCCTGTGTTGCTTCCTCTTTTACAGGTTCTTTCGTTGTCTCCGAAGTCTCTGTCACCTGCTGTGTAACTTCCACAGTCGCTTCCGGCTCTGTTGTCACCGGAACTTCCGCTTCGCTCACCTGCCCGGCCACTTCCGTATCCGGAGCAGCAGCAAATGTGCCCGACGGCATACCCAGTGCCATCATTACAGACAGAGATACCGAAAGTACTCTCTTTCCTGTTCCTTTCATCTCACATTTCCTTTCTTTATAAATGTATCATCTGTGGCGGTCAAACGAGAAGTGACCGTAAACCCGTCAGCATACAAGTTTCCTGAACATAAAAAAGTAGCCATATCCTTCTCAAAAGTCAGATACAACTACAGACACACAATCCCTGTCTTCAGACTGAAACAACATAATAATGCTTTTCGATCTTTTGGAGTTCTGCTTTCTTCGGAAGCTCATCACCAACTTTCCCAGCAGGTTTTCTGACTCACAGATCATCGCCTTGTCAAACCTTCTCACATGATCTCTCCATGCAATGGCATCCCATGACAACACTCCCTGTTCACAGTGACCGGATCGTTCAGGACTCCCACCTGATTCCCTATTATCCCCGCAGCAGCAACCGCCACCTTGAGGCACTGGAAAACTCTGTCATCAGTAAGTATAACAAAGTCCCCAAATAAGTCAACCCTTCTTTCCCGCTAATTCTCCCTCCATCGAATACCTATTTTATTTGCATAATCGCTCCCACGTTTTCTAATGAATGACTCTCTTTTCACTTTTTTCACTTCACAAATACATATTTTAAATATGTGTGTAAAAAGTACTATTATTCTTTTCAAACTTATCAGTTACCACCAAACTCAGAAACGCCTCACACTTTTCTAAACTCTAACCCAAACCTCCATCTCATTCTCCCCCCTGTTAGCCCACGTATAATAAGGCACAAACCTCAACTCCACAGGCTTTCTCTCCTTCTTCTTATACACATGATACAATTCCCCCTCTTTCTTCGCCGTATCCACAACTCTATATCCCTCCATCAGCACAACCTTCACCTGATTTCTACAGATCTCCCCATCCGAAACCCGTGCCTCAGCCTCCGGCTCCACCTCCAGAAGATGCAGATTCTCCCCATTATCCACCGCTTCCAGACAATACACAACCGGTCCGCGCATCACTGCCACCCTGCCGGCATCCTCACGAACCCTTTCGTCCGCCTCTACCAGCCGTACCGGCATCGCAAAATGAAGCTTCACCGTATCACTTTCTCCCCATGCCTTCTTCACATACAGATACCCGTCTTTCACTGATACCTCGTCCTGCTCGGCGCCTTCCAGGGTATATGCCCCTTCACACCATCCCGGAATCCGCATCGCAAGTACAAACTCCGTTCCCTTCGCCTCTACCGTGACCGCAACCTCCCCGTCCCACGGCATCTGCGAATCCACACGCACCTGTACCTCGCGCTCGCCAACCATTTTCTTCAATGTACTTCCCATATACAGATGTACAAACAGCGTATCCTCTTTCTCCGTAAACGCATACGCCCCGATCGAACTGATCAGTCTCGCCAGATTCGGCGGGCAGCATGCACAGCCAAACCATTTCTGCCGTACCGGTTTGACATGGAATTTTCTCTCATCCTTATGACACGCTTCCGGCAGTACCTCCAGCGGATTTACATAGAAGAAACTCTTTCCGTCCAGTGCCATGCCGCTTAAAATCCCATTATACAGCGCCAGTTCCATCACATCCGCATATTTTGCATCCGGGCAGATCTCCAGCATCCTTCTTGCAAAAAATACCAGACCGATCGAAGCACAGGTCTCCGCATACGCCGTATCATTCGGCAGATCATAGGGAAAGGAAAATGCTTCGCCGATATGTGTACCGCCGATTCCACCGGTGATATACATTTTCTCTTTTGTGATGCTGTCCCACAATTTCTCACACGCTGCATACAACGATTCGTCCCCGGTCATCCTTGCGATATCTGCCATACCGGAATACAGATACACCGCGCGCACCGAATGACCAACCGCTTCGTCCTGTTCCCTCACCGGCATATGTGCCTGATTATATGCATATCTCAGATCATCCTCATGACCACGTTTCACCTCTTCCGGGTGCTCTTTATCAAAATAATACGGACGTTTTCCACGCTCATCGATAAAGAATTTGCTCAGTTCCAGATATCTCGCCTCTCCGGTCACATCATACAGGCGAACCAGCGCCATCTCCGCAATCTCATGTCCCGGATAGCCCTTGCATTTTCCTTCCTCCGCGCCAAAATGCGCCGCCGCATAATCCGCAAACCGCGCCGCTGCCTTCAACAGCTTGTCTTTTCCCGTCGCCTCATAATAAGCCACCGCACCCTCGATCAGATGTCCCATACAGTACAGTTCATGATGATCTTTCAGATTGGTAAAAATATGATTCTTTCCATTAATAATATAGTAAGTATCCAGATATCCGTCGTCCTGCTGTGCCGCACACACGATATCGATCGCACCGTCTGCGATCCTTTCCAGTTCCGGATCCGGATGCTGGGTCAGAGAATAACCCACCGCCTCGATCCATTTGGAAAAATCACTGTCCTGAAAGACAAATCCATAAAATTTATCTTCCAGATGCTCCGGATCTTCCGGCAGTGTCTCAAAACCGCGGAAGGTATATTCCGGTTCCTTAAATGCATCTCCCCGTTCTCTTCTCTCCTGATTCTTTTTTGCCGCCACCTTAAAATTCCGCATGGCAAAACTCGGAGCCGCCCCCTCGACCCGATCGTTCAACGCTTCCCACTGATACGGAATCACTTCTTTCCTTACCAGTTCCATCTCCCGCTTCCAGAAACTGTCATTGATCTGCATGCTGCGCAGTGACAGCGGATGTGAATACATTTTTTTATCCATTTGCAATACCTCCTGTTTGCGATTATACTTACGGTAGGACTTGAACCTCACGTTTTTCTGGTTCTATCCTAATATAATTTTGCTGATTTATACATTGATCATATGGAAACCGGCATGTATAAACTGGAAAGGTCTTACGATGGTACTTCTTGAGAAAATGAAACTGCATACGGTCGCAAGTGGCAACTATGTTACATCCGTCCACGGGATGCTGCACCCGGACCGTATTTTAAAAGAACACGATTTTTTATATATTTTAGATGGAACCTGGGAAATCCGGGAAGATGGCGTGATCTATCAGCTGCACAGCGACGATCTTCTGATTCTTGCTGCCGGACGTCATCATTATGGACTGAAGATGTGTAATCCAGGAAACCGTCATATGTATATCCATGTACTTCCCACCCGCGCGGAAGAACAGTATAACCCGTCTCACACCACAACGGATGACCTGCCCGGAACGGAAAACGAGCTGTTCTCCTATTCCAGTCTGCTGCACTGTCAGCAGGCTCCCCGCGTCCGGCAGTATATCCAGGATATGATCTCTGTCTTATGGAGCCAGTCCATAGAACGGGAAAACCGGCTTTCTTTACTTTTTTCGCTTCTTCTGTGTGAACTTTCCCAGTTAGAAGCACAAAAAAACAGCCGGAAACCCTCCGATCCTATGATTGAAGAGATCATCCGACTGATTCATTCTACACCGCAGACCTTTTTTTCCGCTTCGGAAATCGCCTCCCGATATTATATCTGTGAGCGTACCCTGAACAACCGCTTTCATAAAAACTGTGGAAAAACCTTCCCTGCGTTTCAGATGGAAACCCGGCTTGAGATGGTCCGCCAGTTTCTCCTAGCCCAGCCAGACACCAAGTTGCGTGAAGCCGCTATCAACTACGGATTCTGCGATGAATTTCATCTGAGTAAAGCCTTTAAAAGGCAGTTCGGCCTCTCTCCGTCCCGTTACCGACAGATTCATGGATAACACAGGAAAAATCCTAGCCTTTCATCCGCTGATGCAGAGCTGCCACCAGATGAGCGACCTTTTCTTTTGTATCTTCCCGGCTGTACGGTACTCTGGCTGCAATCCGGTCGATATAATGATTCTCCCGGATGATCTGCCAGGTTTCCGGGAAATTGATATCAAAATACAGTGCCAAGTAGGACACCCAGTAATCCATCCCCGATACGCGGTTCGCAGAAAGCACGGATTCTCCCGCCAGACAGGACGCCCACACTTTTTCAGAAATCGGACTTGCTCCCACGGTCGCTTCATCCATATCCAGCAGCGTCTCCATCGTCTCTTCCAGTTTTACCCGGCAGTTATCCAGCTTGTCTGCATCCCGGATCAGCCGTGCATGCAGCAGCGTGTGCGCATCGCTAATCCCTTCCAGACGAAAATCGCTGTGTTTTGCGATTGCTGTCTCGATCAGTTTGTCAAACGTATCTTCTTTTACAAACCGTCGTATCATTTTCTCCGGTCCGAAAAGCAGCTCTGCGCCATACACCGCATGATCCATGGTTCCCGGCTCAAAACTGTGGAATCGCCTGATCTGCTCAAACCGTCCGATATCGTGCAGCAGCCCGATGATCTTCGCCAACTGAACATCTTCCTGTCCCAGATGCATCCGGGTTGCGATCTTTTCCGCACATTCTACCACACAGTAGGTATGTACGATTTTCAGATGAATCTTGTCATCCGTCCTGTCATATTCATCCAGATACGTTTCAAAAGCCGCCTTTGCCGCTTCAAAATCAATATGCAATTCCTGTTTCTCCACCCTTTTTTCCTCCTGTTTTAGTAACTGTTCCGTACCTTCACAGTTACCCGTTTTACAACAATGCTTCGCAGACTTTTTCCAGATTGTCACGGATCTTGAACCGAAATTTCCAAGAATACCTTATTATTTTGTTTTCAGAATCCTTGTATATTATAACATATTTTTTTCATACCTTACTACTCTATTTTATCTTCCAAGTTCCCAGAACGCAACCGCACTCGCCGCTGCCACATTCAGAGAATCCACGCCGTGGCTCATCGGGATCTTCACAGTATAATCACACGCTTCCATCGTCTCTGCCAGAAGTCCCTCTCCTTCCGTTCCGAGAATGATCGCCAGTTTTTCTTGGCTTTTCAATCCGGGATCATCGATCTCCACGGAATCATTCCGAAGTGCCATCGCCACGGTTTTAAAACCGATTTCTCGTAACTGCTCTATCCCCTGTGCCGGCCACACCGTCTTTTTATCAAAATACGTCCACGGAATCTGAAATACCGTTCCCATACTGACTCTCGCCGCCCGGCGATAGAGCGGATCGCTGCACCCTCCGGTCAGAAGTACGGCATCCATGTGAAGTGCCGCCGCCGAGCGAAAGATAGCTCCCACATTCGTCGGATTCACAACATTTTCCAGAATCGTAATCCGCCTTGCTCCCCGGCAGACCTCTTCCACCGAAGGAAGCTCTCTCCTTCTCATTGCACAAAGCATCCCTCTCGTCATGGCAAAACCGGTAAGTTTCCGTAACACCGCATCCTCCGCCGTATAGACCGGGACTTCGTCCCACCGCTCCAGAATCTCCACCGCTTCCCGATCCATATCCTGATGCGCCACCAGAAAAGAGATCGGCTCATACCCCGCCTGCAGCGCCCGACCGATCACCTTCGGACTCTCCGCAACAAAAATCCCCGGCTTCGGCTCCGCATACCGCAGCAGCTGCACTTCCGATAATCGCGCATACAGATCCAGGTTCGGGTCGTTGAAATTTGTGATTTCTATATGATTTTTCATGATTATACCTCTACTCTTCATCTAACATCTGTTCTTCCAGCAGTTTTTGCAGAGCTTCTTTGCTCGGTAAAATTGTCTCGTACTTGCTTGCAAAAATCTGTGTATTATCTTCCGGTAAAGTCATTTCTACAACAGCATTATTCTTATCTCTGCACAGCACAATACCTATTGTTGGGTTCTCGTCAGACAGCTTTACCTTGCGGTCATAGTAATAAACATACATCTGCATCTGACCGATATCCTGATGCTTAAGTTCACCGATTTTCAAATCAAACAGTACAAAGCAGCGCAACAGCCGATTATAAAAAACCAGGTCAACCATGAAGTATTCTTTAAAAATTCCTGATCAATAGCTGGATCTTTCTTTTTATGTGATGTTTTTGATAACATATCTCCCATGCTGCGCCTCCTTATCATTTATTTCATACTCTTTCTGATTTCACATCCGTAAGATATGTTTTCATATAAAAGATCCGAGCTTTTCCGGAATGTTGCCCATACCTGAAAAGCTCGGAAATGCACTTGCCTGCTATTATTTATTTCTCTTTTCTCACCATCGACACGATACATTCCACATGCTCCGTGAACGGGAACATATCGACCGGGCAGATTTTGGATACTTCGTATTTTTTCTTAGTCAGATATTTCAGATCCCTTGCCATTGTCTCCGGGTTGCAAGAGATGTAGACAATTTTTTTCGGAGCCAGTCTGGCTACGGACTGTAAGAATGCCTCGGCGCTTCCGGCTCTCGGGGGATCCATGAAGACGACGTCCATGCTCTCTCCGCGTTCTGCCATCGCTACCATGAATTCGCCGGCGTCTGCCTGGTAGAAACGGATATTTTTCACACCGTTTCCTTTTGCGTTGCCGATCGCATCTTTTACCGCTTCACGGTTCAGTTCCACACCGATGACCTCTTTCGCATGCTTGGAAGCGATCATACCGATGGTTCCGATTCCACAGTAGGCATCCAGTACCCGTTCTTTTCCTTTCAGATCTGCCAGACGAATCGCTTTTTTATACAGGCGTTCGGTCTGTACCGGATTGATCTGATAGAACGAATGTGGGGAGATACGGAAGATATATCCGCAGAGTTCATCCTGAATATAGCCTTTTCCATACAGCACAATGTTCCGTTCTCCAAGAATCATGCTGGTCTTTTTATCGTTGATATTTAAGAACACAGAAGTAACCTCCGGGTGCTCTTTTCGCAATGCTTTGACGAAATTATTTTTCGAAGGAAATACCGGGGATGCAGTTACCAGAACCACAAGCATCTCGCCGGTCTTTCTTCCGGTGCGGATCAGAACGTGACGCAGCAGACCATAGCCGCTGTCCTCATTGTAAATCTTGATCTTAAAGGACTTTGCCAGTTTCCGGATCGTCTGGATCACCTCGTCCGCTTTCTGATTCTCAATCTGACAGACATCAATCGGCACCAGACGGTGGCTTCCTTCTTCGTATCGTCCGACGGCAATATCGCCGGTACGCATATGCTTATATGTCGCATGTACCTTGTTCCGGTAATAATATGGATCGTCCATTCCCATGATCGGTTCCGGTTTTCCAAAATCTTTTAACAGTTTCCGTACTTTCTTTTCTTTCTCCTTCAGCTGCTTTTCATACGGAATTCCCTGATATTTGCAGCCACCGCATTTTTTCTCATACGGACATTTTGCTTTTTCTTCAATCTTCATTTCTATTCGCCCAGTCCTGCTTCTATGGCTTCCACCATTTTTTTCAGTGCTTCTTCTTCGTCCTCACCCTCGCAGATCAGTTCGATCTCATCCCCGCTTTTCACGCAGGCACCAAGTACGCTCAGCACACTCTTTGCATTAGAAGTACCGCCGTCAAAAGCAAAGGTGACCTTCGATTTGAACTGGATTGCTGTCTTGCATAATTCTCCTGCAGGACGCAGATGCAGTCCGGTAGGATTCTTTATTGTAACTTTTTTACTAACCATTTCTAATTCCTCTACTCGCTTGTTTTATCTGCCTGGTTCAGCTGTACGGTAGCCTGCACTTCTTCTACCTGTTCATAGCCATCCGGCAGCGTAATCGTAACCGGAATCGTATATTCTCCGGCTGTTTTTCCTGTCAGGTCGATCACGGCTTTGATATCTCCTGTTTTCAGGGCATCCAGATTCGCTTCCGTTCCTTTGACACGGATCGAGATCTCATCTTTGTTATAACTTGCCCTCAGGTCAGAAGCCAGCCCCTGTATCTGGATCGCATCTGTTTTCAGATTATATTCCCTGCTTCCGTATGGCAGAATGCTGACTTTTACAGCCACAGACTGTCCCACTTCTTCCGGAATCTTCAGTTCATCTTCTTCCGAAATCAGTGCACTGAGTTTTACATTTGCCTCCAGATCCGAATTGATACCGTCTACATTGATCAGCTCGCCAGGGATCTCCAGCGTATTTCCATTATCCTCCAGTTTCTTTAACGCCGCTTCACTTCCGGCGATGGAAATCGTCTCCGGCGTTGTGGTGATCTTATCCACCTGATATCCCTTTGCCGGTGTTCCGCTGTAATTTGCCTTGATCTTTACATCATCCTGTACCCGCCACAGCTTCATCAGCACATTCACATAATGGTCATCGCTGATATTGAAAAATTGCAGGTATTCCTCCGACATCGGTTCCCCATTCTGATCGATCAGGGTGATCTTTGCTTTCTTCGTGGCATCCATCGTCATACCGTCCGCCGACACAGTAGCCACCACACTCTTAATCTTATTTACCACAGATTCCGGTCCCTGAATCTGAATCTTTTCCGGATCTGTTGTACATTCGCCTACCACATAACCGCTTCCCGGTGTTCCTGTGGACATACCGGTTACCAGAAATTCCTTCGTCGCAGTATCTTCAATCGTTACCGGGATCGTCTTCGGAATGATGGTCACATCTTCTTCCGAAATTCCGCTGACAGACTTCAGCGTAACCGGTACATATGCCGGATTCGTGTCCATGTTGACGATCTGTGTCAGATCTGCTTCCACGGCAATATCCGTTCTTCCTTCCACCACCGATTTTTTCCCGGTCACATACACCGTTACGGTCTGGTATTCGTCTGCAATCTGATACGATTTTCCCGCATCCAGGATATATCCGTCATTTTTCACTTCTACTTTTACACCGGAATACCGTACATTGGTGCGTACCGGATCAACCGTCCCGGAAACAAGAATCCAGATCACACAGGCAATCAATACGGAAATGACCTTCAGGCTGAGATTATTCGCCAGTTTTTTCTTCATGCTTTGCCCGTCCTTTCCATATTCTTGCAAGACCCGTCGTCTCTTTGTGGTCTTTGCGTGTCTTCATACTGTTCAGCCGCTCTCTGAGTGCACCCGGTGTCACACCGATCACAATCTTGCCACCGTAAGTATAAGAAACTTTTCCGGTCTCCTCCGAAACGATGATCGTCAGTGCATCACTGACTTCGCTGATTCCCACACCGGCACGGTGACGGGTTCCCAGGCTCTTGTTCAGTTCCAGATTGTCTGACAGCGGCAGATAACAGGTTGCTGATACGATCCTGTTATTTCTTACGATAACAGCGCCATCATGAAGCGGTGTATTATGTTCAAAGATATTGATCAGCAGCTGACTGCTGATCAGAGAATCCATTGCAATTCCCGTCTTTTCATACTCCTGCAGAATAATGTTCTGTTCCACAACGATCAGCGCACCCGTCTTTACTTCTCCCATCGCATATGCTGCATGGATCAGTTCCCCGATCGTCCGGTCTGTGATACGCTCATCCACCTGTTTTCCATTGTCAAACGAAATCAGATTGGAAAACATCTTTTTTTCTCCCAGCTGTTCCAGCGCACGGCGAAGTTCCGGCTGAAAGATGATCAGCACACCGGTGATTGCAACCACACTCAGCTGCTGACAGATCCACAGGATCGTATCCATCCGCAGAATTGCTGCAATAATTAGAAAAATACTGACAAACATGACACCTTTTAACAAGGTATACGCCCTGGTATTCTTGATCCATACCATCAGATAATATACAAAGATCGCAATCAGCAGAATCTGTACGATATCTATGACTCTGATGGAAGACGGCAGCGAAAATTTTGTCATTCGCAGATGGTATTTGATAAATTCCATCACATTTCCCACTGATTCACTCCCCTTCCTGTTCTCTTATAACATCGGGATACACCGGCGTTTCTTCCATTTTGTATTCCCTGCTCTTTTTCGCACCTGTTATTTTAGGTACTGCTTTTACATAATAATAATATTCATCATCTTCGAACTGCAGCCGTTCTGTCCTCTTATAATCCACATGAAAGAGGAAGAACTCCAGAATTTCTCCGACGATCACACTGACAATCGTTCCTGCCACCAGCGGTATCGCCGGAATCGGTGCTTCAAGGAAAATCCCTCCGGCAGCCATAACAAGCATGTATACCATACCTCCTACGAGGATGGCAATATTCCATGCATATTCCACTTCCAGTCTCCGCACCACATGAACAATCACCAGAACCGTGACAAACGCGATGATGGTAATCATCATCTCCTGATTCTGCATCAGCCCGTCTGCAAGAAATTTCAGATTCTGTATCTTCCCTTCCTTGTCCGCTCCGATCATCGCCGAAGCATTCCCGGAAACCAGTTCCATAAAGTAATACAGGATCACGCCAAAACTTGCGCTGATCGCAGATGACGGCGCTTTCGTCAGTCCATAACCAATCGGGATCAGACACGGGACACCGAACGCAAATGCCACCGGTGTCAGAAGCATCACCAGTGCATCCTGCGGTGTAAAACGCAGATATAAAATGACCATGATCACCATCAGAGCCAGCGCAAATCCTGCCACCTCTATGCCAACACCGTAACACTGTCCGACGATCAGTCCCATCCCGCAAAATACCATCAGATTCCATGGCATGATCGAACAGATCAGTGCTGCAAGCAGCACCACAAACAGCTGATCCAGTACCTCCACATACGGAAGGATCCCGTTGATTTCTTCGAATACAACCAATGCCAGAAGGAACTTAAACAGCACCACCAGATAACTGCCATAACCGGCATAGACCAGTTTCATTTTTTCTTTCAATTCCAGCAAAGCATTTTCCATCCTGCTGTCCTCCCGTTTATCTTTCTTCCTCTTCGTACAGTGCTTCCAGTTCCCCGAGTTTTCGCTCATAGGCGGCAACTCCCTTTTTTGCCCGTCCATACCGGATCGAATGTATCGTATAGGTGACCGCCGAATACACACCGATCGTCACCAGATATTCGACGACAATCAGGATACCGATCCACGCGATATTCAGCGTATGCAGGCTCTCTGCAAGAAATTCTGCAAAATAGGCACCCGCCAACAGCAGAATCACCAGATAAGCAAGGCTTGCCAGGAAAAAATTGCGAAACATTGCCAGACCGATATAATCACTGCGATAATACCGGGCAATCCGCAGTTCTTCTTTTCCTTCTCCGCTTTCGTACCTCGCTAGTTTCGTCATCAGACGAATCCTTTTTTCATTCAGCATACTCTCACCTGACCGTTTCAACTACTTCTCTGCCCTTGTTTTCTGACAAACTCATACATAGTTTATTCTACCATATCTTTCCTTTCATTAAAAGGGACTTTTTAAATTCCTTTGCCGATACAAATCGTCAGAACATAGACATTTTTCACCCCGACAGCCCGCAGTTTTCCGGCGATCGCATTCGCCGTGCTTCCCGTGGTGTAAATGTCATCGACAAGAAGAACATCCCGGTACACACCTGCCTCTTTTTTCACGACAAATGCCTGCTCCATGTTCTTTTTTCGCTCTTTTCTGCTCAATTCTTTCTGTGCTTTTGTGGATTTTTTTCGCAGTACCAGATCGGTACGAAGGGGTATGGAAAACCCTCTGCTGATTTCCCGTGCAAGAACTTCTGCCTGGTTATAGCCCCGCACGCTTTTCTTTTTTCTGTGAATAGGAACCGGAAAGATCACCTGTGGATGCACCTGTCGGATAAATTCTGCTCCGTACAGCACCATCAGTCTCCCAAGAAAGACACCGTATTCTTTCCGCTCTCTGAATTTTAACCCCATCAGGGACTCTTTTAAGGGGTCTTCATAGAGAAACAGCCCCTTCGCCCTGGTAAATGCAGGCTCCTGTCTGCTGCAGTCGTAACAGTATTCCTGTTCTGTGTGAAGCAACGGTTTCCCGCATTTTTTACAGTTCGGCTCTCCGATCGGTTTCGGCATGCTGCGCTGGCAGCTGTGACACAGATACTTTTCTGTGCCGTCCAGCACCTCATCGCAGAATGCGCACCGCCTCGGATACAGCCAGTCCAATATTTTCTTACTGTTCATTCATTTCCTCGATCCGCTGGCACAGGCTGGTATACCGTTCCTTTTCCTGTTTGTTTCGGATCATCTCTTCAAACGTCACTTCACTTCCAAGGATCGTCACGCAGGTACGTGCTCTGGTGACAGCTGTATACAGAAGATTCCGGCTCATCAGCATCCTCGGTCCTCCGAGAAGAGGCAGGATCACCGCCGGGTATTCGCTTCCCTGTGATTTATGTATCGTGACTGCATAAGCAAGTTCCAGTTCATCCAGTTGTTTAAAGGAGTATTCCACATACCGGTTTTCCTCGAAAACAACCGTCAGAGTCTCCGCAAACGTATTGATTTCTTCTACGATACCCATATCGCCGTTGAAAACACCGACTCCTTTTTCCACAGCGATCCCGTATTTGCCGCGGATCTCCCACTCCAGCTGATAATTATTCCGGATCTGCATGACTTTATCGCCCTCGCGAAACAGTCCTTTTCCGGTTTCTTTTTCTTTCTTCTTCGCATCCGGCGGATTCAGATATTTCTGTAACACTTCATTTAACCGTTCCACACCGAGCAGACCTTTCCGCATCGGTGTGAGTACCTGGATATCCAGTGGTTTTGCCTTCACATACGGCGGCAGTTTCTTCTGCACCAGATAAACGATACCAGCCACGATCACATCGGCATCGTACCGCTTCAAAAAGAAGAAATCTTTGCTTTTGTTATCAATCTTTACCGGTTCTCCCCGGTTGATCTTATGGGCATTCATGACAATATCACTTTCTGTCGCCTGCCGGAAGATCTTATTCAGTTTCACCACCCGAAAGCACTGGGAATCGATCACATCTTTTAAGACTCTTCCCGGTCCCACACTCGGCAGCTGGTTGACATCCCCTACCAGGATCAGTCGTGTTCCCACCTGTACGGCACGAAGCAGGGCATGCATCAGCGAAATATCCACCATCGACATCTCATCGATAATGATCACATCCGCCTCCAGCGGATTGTCCTCGTTCCGTTCAAAATGTACCGCTGCGGACGAGTCATCCATCATCCCGGACAGCTCAAGCAGCCGGTGGATCGTGGAAGCCTGATAGCCGGTCGCCTCCGTCATTCGTTTTGCCGCTCTTCCTGTAGGTGCCGCAAGGAAAATATCCATGCCTTCCAGTTCAAAGTATTGAATAATCGCATTGATCGTCGTGGTTTTTCCGGTACCGGGACCTCCGGTGATGATCAGAAGACCGTTTTTTACCGCCTCCACCACCGCTTCCCGTTGCAGTTCATCCAGCTCCAGCTCATTTCTTTTTTCGATATTTGCCAGGCGTTTGCGGATCGTTTCTTCCTTCTCTTCCGACTGAATATTCAGCTCGCACAGACGGCGCGCCGTATCCAGTTCCAGGTAATAATACTGGCTTCCGTAGATGATTTTTTCCATCACCGGCTCCCCGTTTTCGTCAAATGCACCTTCCACCGGAATCTCTTTTACTACCACTTTACGCTCGATTGCCAGATCCATGACATGTTTTTCCATGTGCTGCGGCTCCACACCGAGAAGTTCCGATGCTTTTGCAAGCAGCACCCGCTCCGGCAGATAGACATGCCCGTCCTGTGCTGCCAGTGTCAGGGTATAAAACAGACCGCTCCGGATCCGGTAATCGGAGTCTGTATGGATTCCAATTCTTCCGGCGATCTCATCTGCGATCCGAAAACCGATCCCCTGGATATCTTCCGCCAGCTGATACGGATTTTCTTTTAATACCGTATAGACACGGGAACCGTATTTTCCATAGATTTTCACTCCCAGATTGACCGAGATTCCATATTGCTGCAAGAACATCATCGCACTTCGCATCTCCGATTTTTCTGCTACCTGCTCCGCGATCTCTCTGGCTTTCTTCTCACTGATTCCCTTTACCTCTGCAAGCCGCTCTGGTTCCTCATCGATGATCCGCAGGGTATCATCCTTGAACTTCCGGACGATCCTTGCAGCCAAAGCGGCTCCCACGCCTTTGATGGCGCCGGAGCCGAGATACCGTTCCATGGCGATCGAATCTTCCGGAAGTTTCGTCTCATAGGACTCCATCTTAAACTGCTGCCCGTATGTGGCATGTTCCACATAAGAGCCGTGCAGTTCCAGAAGTTCTCCCTCGCCCACATATTCAAATGTTCCCACACAGGTCAGTTCTGATCCCTTCACGATCAGATTCAGCACTGTGTATCCGTTATCTTCGTTTCGAAATATGATATGATCGACATATCCTTCGACTGTATCCTGTGACATGCTTTATTTTCCTAACTCTTCCATCACTTCAGCATACCGTCCGGTGCCTTCTGCTACGACGCATGCCGGGTTCTCCGCTGTCATGGTGTTGATTCCTGTTCTCTGGCTGATGACTTCTTCAAATCCATCCAGAAGAGAGCCTCCTCCCGTCAGAACGATTCCCCGGTCTACAATATCCGCTGCCAGTTCCGGCGGTGTCTTCTCAAGTACACTGTGGACTGCCTCGACGATCTTCGTCGTACATTCCTGCAGTGCCTCCCGTACTTCTTCTGAAGTAACGGTGACCGTTTTTGGAAGACCTGTGATCACATTTCTTCCCTTCACTTCCATCGTCTCTGCCTGCGGCCGTTTGCATACCGTTCCGATCTTCATCTTCACCGCTTCTGCGGTCTGTTCTCCGATAAACAGGTTATGTGCTTTCCGTACATGACGGATGATCGCTTCGTCAAAATCGTTTCCCGCCACTTTGATTGAGGAGGAAACGACCACGCCACCGAGAGAGATCACCGCGATATCCGTGGTTCCTCCTCCGATATCGACAACCATGTTGCCGAATGGCTTCGTGATATCGATACCCGCACCGATGGCTGCTGCAATCGGTTCTTCAATGATGTAAACCTCTCTCGCTCCCGCCTGATATGTGGCTTCTTCCACCGCCTTGCGCTCTACTTCTGTCACGCCGCTTGGCACGCAGATACTGATGCGCGGCTTGCGAAAGGCCTTTCTCCCCATGGCTTTCTGTATAAAATGCTTCAGCATCTTTTCTGTAATCGTATAATCCGAGATTACTCCCTGCCGCAGCGGACGGATCGCCATAATGTTGCCCGGTGTTCTTCCGATCATCTGACGGGCTTCCTCCCCGATGGCTTTCACCTTGTCTGCATCTTTATCATACGCTACTACGGAAGGCTCTTTTAACACGATTCCTTTTCCTTTTGTATAGACCAGAATACTGGAAGTACCCAGATCGATTCCGATATCTGCTGATGCCATAATAATCCCCTTTCCTGTTCACTGCCTGTCCTTTTTCCGGTGAAGCTTCTGTACTTCTTCATCCTGTGACAGGCTTTCAGTTTATTATAATCAATTCCAGATGAAATGAAAAGTTTTTTTTAGAGGTATTTTTCGACATACTTTCCGGTATACGAGATCGGGCTTTTTGCGATTTCTTCCGGTGTTCCCTTCGCGATCACCGTACCGCCCCGGTCGCCGCCCTCCGGTCCGATATCGATAATATAATCTGCGGTTTTGATCACATCCAGATTGTGTTCGATGACAACCACCGTGTTTCCGCCTTCCGACAGGCGCTGTAAGATCTCGATCAGCTTGTGTACATCCGCAAAATGCAGACCGGTCGTCGGTTCATCCAGAATGTAGATCGTCTTTCCTGTGCTTCTTCTCGACAACTCCGTAGCCAGTTTCACACGCTGCGCTTCCCCGCCGGAGAGCGTCGTGGAAGGCTGTCCCAGACGGATGTAGGAAAGTCCCACATCGTAAAGTGTCTCGATTTTTCTTCGGATGGACGGAACATTTTCAAAGAACTTCACCGCTTCTTCCACCGTCATATCGAGCACATCATAGATGCTTTTTCCTTTATATTTCACTTCCAGTGTTTCCCGGTTATAGCGTTTTCCTTGGCAGACTTCACACGGAACATAAACATCCGGTAAAAAGTGCATCTCGATCTTGATGATACCATCACCGCTGCACGCCTCACACCGTCCGCCTTTTACATTAAAGCTGAATCTTCCCTTTTTATAGCCTCTGGCTTTCGCATCCGCAGTTGCCGCAAACAGGTCACGGATCTGGTCAAAGACACCGGTATAGGTAGCCGGATTCGACCGCGGCGTTCTTCCGATCGGTGACTGGTCGATATTAATGACTTTATCCAGCTGTTCCATGCCGAGAATCTCTTTGTGTTCTCCCGGAATCGTCCGCGCACGGTTCAGCTTCTTTGCCAGGCTCTTATACAGGATCTCGTTGACCAGCGAGCTTTTTCCCG
This sequence comes from Blautia faecicola, assembly GCF_004123145.1. Taxonomy (NCBI): domain Bacteria; kingdom Bacillati; phylum Bacillota; class Clostridia; order Lachnospirales; family Lachnospiraceae; genus Blautia; species Blautia faecicola. The sequence goes on from NZ_SDKC01000001.1 coordinate 2,671,304, forward strand.
AACCGGACACACCGGTCACACAGGTAAAGACACCCAGCGGAAACTTCACATCGATGTTTTTCAGATTGTTCTGTTTTGCTCCTTTTACCGTCAGCCATCCGGTCGGCTTTTTGCGCTCGGCCGGCACCGGAATCTTGATCTTACCGCTCAGATAAGCACCTGTGATGGAATTTTCATTCTTCATCAGCTCTTCCGCCGTACCGATTCCCACCAGTTGTCCACCGTGTTCCCCGGCTCCCGGTCCGATATCCACGATACAGTCCGCTGCCCGCATCGTATCCTCATCATGTTCCACCACGATCAGCGTGTTTCCGAGATCCCGCAGATGACATAAGGTCTTTAACAGCTTGTCATTATCTCTCTGGTGCAGTCCGATGCTCGGCTCATCCAGGATATAGGCAACGCCCACCAGTCCGGAACCGATCTGTGTGGCAAGACGAATTCGCTGTGCCTCTCCGCCGGAAAGGGTTCCCGTTGCACGCGCCAGTGTCAGATAGTCCAGTCCCACATCCACCAGAAAGCCCAGACGGGCACGGATCTCTTTTAACACCTGTTCGCCGATCAGTTTCTGTGTTTTGGAAAGTTCCAGTTCTCTCATAAACCGGTTCAGATTCTCAATGGACATTTCCGTGATCTGAGAAATGTTTTTCTCTCCGACCGTCACCGCCAGTGCTTCCGGTTTCAGACGCTGTCCCTTGCAGGCACGGCACGGTGTGATCTGCATAAAGGTCTCATATTCCTGTTTGCTGCTTTCCGAACCGGTCTCCCGGTATCTGCGCTCCACATTTTTGATCAGCCCTTCAAAGGCAACATCGTAGACGCCCTCTCCGCGCTGACCTTTGTAATATACTTTTACTTCATGACCGTTCGTTCCGTGGATCAGGATATCGTGGATCTCCTTCGGATAGTCCTGAAACGGTGTCGACAGATCAAAATGATATTCTTTGCACAGGGCATCCAGAATGGCTCTGGTAAAGCTTCCTTTCGTAGCACAGGACTGCCAGCCGAGCACTGCGATTGCCCCTTCCTCGATGGATAATGACGGATCCGGAATCATCAGCCGTTCATCAAATTCCATCTTATAGCCAAGTCCCAGACACTCCGGGCAGGCACCGAACGGGTTGTTGAAAGAAAAACTTCTCGGCTCGATCTCATCGATACTGATTCCGCAGTCCGGGCAGGAAAAACTCTGGCTGAAATTCAGATAATTTCCATCCATCGTATCCACCACCAGCAGTCCGTCCGCCAGAGCCAGCACGCTCTCGATGGAATCGGTCAGACGCTTTTCAATCCCCGGTTTTACTGCCAGACGGTCTACCACGATCGCGATCGTATGTTTGATATTTTTATCCAGTTTGATCTCCTCGGACAGTTCGTACATGTTTCCATCGATCTGCACACGCACATAACCGCTTCGTTTTGCCTGATCCAGCACCTTTTCATGACGTCCTTTTCTTCCGCGCACCACCGGTGCCAGAAGCTGGATCCTGGTGCGCTCCGGCAGTTCCATGATCTGATCCACCATCTGGTCCACCGACTGTTTTGCGATGACCTTTCCACATTTCGGACAGTGCGGAATACCGATTCTCGCATACAACAGACGGAAATAATCGTAAATCTCCGTCACGGTTCCCACGGTAGAACGCGGGTTTCTGTTCGTGGACTTCTGATCGATGGAGATCGCCGGTGACAGTCCTTCAATGCTCTCCACATTCGGCTTTTCCATCTGTCCCAGGAACTGGCGGGCATAGGAAGAGAGGCTTTCCATATACCGCCGCTGCCCTTCCGCATAGATGGTATCAAAAGCCAGGGAACTCTTTCCCGAACCGGACAGCCCGGTCAGAACGACAAACTCATCTCTCGGAATATCCACATCCAGATTTTTCAGGTTATTTTCATTGGCTCCACGAATCTTTATATATTGTTTTCCAGTCTTACGCACTGCCATTACATTTTCTCCTTCTATTTTCGTGTATATCAGAACAAACGTTCTTTTTTTTTGATTCTACTCTATTTTCACTCTGCTGTCAATCCGCCGTTTTTTATTTTGATACTTTCGATACCGAATTGTCCCGACCTTTTAACTCTGGTCTCACACTCTTACTCATCCAGCAGAAAATCCGCCATGATCGGATTGCTGACGCTGATTCCTGCCCGGGTCAGTGCGATCCGGTCACCTTTGATCTGCAAAAGTCCCATCCTGCTGTATTTTTCCAGCATCGGTCCGTAGATTTCTCCCACAGACACTCCGAAGTTTTTCTGAAACTCACTTCTCGATACACCGCGGATCAGCCGCAGTCCAAGAATCATCGTCTCTTCCATCTGCTCCCGCACTGTCAGTGTTTCCAGGTCGCGCCGGATCGATTCCACCTTTCCGTCAAAGGCTGCGTACGCGCTCCGGTCTCTCAGATTGGTAAACCGCTGGTTCTGAAAGAGCGACGCGCTTCCCACACCGAATCCCAGATATTCTCTTCTGGTCCAGTATCCCAGGTTGTGCTGACACTCTTTTCCCGGCTTTGCATAGTTGGAAATTTCATACTGCTGATATCCATAAGACTGTAAAATCTCCCCGGTCCGCTCATACATTTGCCGTTCTTCCTCCTCATCGGGAAGTTCGAGTGTTTTCTCAGCAAACGGAGTTCCCTCCTCGATGATCAGGCTGTACGCGGAAATATGCTCCGGTTCCATCCGGGCAATGGTTTCCAGACTTTCCTCCCAGGAAGCCAGATGCTGACCCGGCAGACCAGACATCAGATCCACATTCAGATTGATAAATCCCGCCTCTCTCGCCATCCGGAAACTCTCCTGAAACTGCGCCCAGGTATGGATCCGCCCCAGTAGTTTCAGTTCCGCATCATCCGTGGACTGGCATCCCAGGCTCAGGCGGTTGATCCCCGCCCTCCGATAGCCTGCAAGATTTTCTTTCGTCAACGTTCCCGGATTGGCTTCCATCGAAATCTCCGCATCTTTCGCCAGACAGTAGCCTTCCCGGACGCCCGCCATCAGTTTCTCCATCCATTCTCCCGGAAGAAGCGAAGGCGTACCTCCACCGATATACACGGAGGTCACCTCATAGTCTTCCGCCTGTGGTCCCACCGCCGCAAGTTCCCGCAACAGGGCATCCAGATACGTTCTCCTGTTCCTCTCATCGGCAGGTCCGGATAAAAAATCGCAATATTCACATTTTCGGATACAAAACGGAATGTGCAGATATAATTCCAGTGCTTTTTTCATCGCTCATACTCCTCTAAAAACGCCAAACTGCCGACAGAAACGTTCCTTCTGCCGGCAATTATTTTCTCACATGTTATGATATTGGGGGCAAAAGATATTTTGCCCCCTTTGATACCGGATTGTTCTGTACTTCGTACTCTCACAATCCACAAAAACATTCGCAATCCGCTCATTTTTCTTCGAAAAATGGCTACTTACTCATGTTTTTTGGCGGGTCAAAAGTTCAGAAATCTTCCTGCAAGCAAGCTTGCGTCAGATTTCCGACCTTTTGACCCTGGTATCATGTTATTGCAGTACCTTCTGCATATTCTTTTTGATTTTTTCTGTCAGATACGCATACTGCAACAGTTCGTCCTCGCTGAAATTCTGATAGCGTGTCTCGTCATACTCCCGCTGTACGTTGGCAAGCGCTTCTTCCACCTGCGCTGCTTCCGGCAGCATCCAGAAGGTGAGTCTGCGATCCTGTGCCTTTTTTTCTCTGCTCTCCTGGATGCGGATATATCCCCGTGCCGCCAGTTTTTGCAGATACAGCGCCAGACTTCTCCTGCTCATATTCGTATAATCGCTCAGCTCTCTTCTGCTGACCGGCTGTTTCAGATGACTCAGATACAACAGTAACCGTATCTCCGGAAAGGTAAGATCAAACTGGCTTGCCACCGGCTCCAGATACCGGTCCAGAAGCTTCCGGCTCCGGTATTCATCCATCAGAACGCCCTCTCCCTCCACGGCTTCCAGATACAGGCTGCTTCGTTCTTCCCCAAGTTTCTGTGAACCGGGCAGGATCGTCGGCGCTACCATGCCATCCCCCGCCGCATCGATGAGAAAACGATAGACCTGTAAGCGATTTTTCTCATATTCCTCTTCGTCCAGAACATTTTTATAAAAATCATTATAGTAGGCAAATACGGTCAGCTTCATCTTGATCGTCTTCGACAGGTTGATGCCCTGGCTCGCCAGAGAACCTTTGGTCTTCACATAATAGTAGATCGGCGTGTGCAGCGCATAGAACCTTCTGGCATGACGGATATATTCCAGATTAAACATAAAATCCTCACACCAGTTGATCTCCGGATTCATCTGTAACTGATGCTCCTGGATAATATCCCGCCGGTACAGCTTGTTCCAGAGCACACCGTAATAAAAATCCGCCGGTTTCTCCATCATACAGCCCACAAAGGCTTCCTGATCCATCACGCCGTCGATTCCGATGTCGCCTTTATGAGACAGACGCTCCCCGATCACCCGATAAAAGTCAGCGATCACAAGATCTGCCTGTTCTTCCCTCGCCGCCCGCACCAGAAGTTTGGTCGCATCCGGCGTGATCCAGTCGTCGCAGTCGAGAAATTGCAGATATTCCCCGTGTGCCTGGGCGATCGCCATATTTCTGCTCTCCGAAACTCCGGAATTTTCCTTGTGGATCACCAGCACCCGCTCATCCGAAGCGGCATACCGGTCACAGATTTCCCTTGTTTTATCGGTACTGCCGTCATTGACCAGAAACAGTTCAAAATCTTCATATTCCTGTTTCAATACACTGTCCACACACCGCTCCAGTGTCTTTTCTCCATTATAGACCGGAACGATAATACTTACTGCAGGTTTCATAACTCCTAATCCTCATCCAGCTTCAGTACACTCATAAATGCTTTCTGTGGAATCTCTACATTTCCCACCTGACGCATTCGTTTCTTTCCTTCCTTCTGTTTTTCCAGAAGTTTCTTCTTACGGGAAATATCACCACCGTAACATTTTGCCAGAACGTCTTTTCTCATCGCACGGACGGTCTCTCTGGCAATGATCTTTCCGCCTACTGCTGCCTGGATTGGGATCTCAAACAGCTGTCTCGGGATCTCTTCTTTCAGTTTCTCGCACATCTTTCTTCCGCGCTCATACGCGGATCCCTCAAATACGATAAAGGAAAGGGCATCCACTTCTTCTTTATTTACCAGAATATCCAGTTTCACCAGTTCGCTTCTCTCGTAGCCGATCATCTCATAGTCAAAGGACGCATATCCTCTGGAACGGGATTTCAGTGCATCGAAGAAGTCATAGATGATCTCGTTCAACGGCATATGATAGGTCAGCAGGGCACGGGTAGTCTCCATGTATTCCATTCCCTGGTACTGTCCTCGGCGCTCCTGGCAAAGATCCATAATCGGTCCGATAAATTCTGTTGTCACCATGATCTCGGCTTTTACCATCGGCTCTTCCATATATTCGATCGTGGACGGATCCGGAAGATTGGACGGATTCGTCAGATCCATCACTTCACCGTTTGTCTTATGCACTTTATAGATAACACCCGGTGCGGTTGTTACCAGATCCAGGTTGTATTCTCTCTCCAGACGCTCCTGGATGATCTCCAGATGCAGCAGTCCGAGGAATCCGCAGCGGAAACCAAATCCAAGAGCGATCGATGTCTCCGGTTCATACTGCAAAGACGCATCATTTAACTGCAATTTTTCCAGCGCATCACGAAGATCCCCGTATTTTGCTCCGTCTGCCGGATAAACACCGCAGTATACCATCGGATTTACTTTCTTATAACCTGGCAGCGGTTCACTGCACGGTCTGTTGTTGTCAGTCACGGTATCACCGACACGGGTATCTTTGACATTTTTAATACTTGCGGTGAAATAACCTACCATACCGGCGGATAACTCCTCACACGGAATAAACTGTCCGGCTCCGAAATAGCCGACTTCCACAACATCTTCCACCGCACCGGTCGCCATCATGCGGACAGACGTTCCCTTGCTGATCTTTCCTTCTTTGATCCTGCAAAATACGATAACACCTTTATAGGAATCGTACACGGAATCGAAAATCAATGCCTGTAACGGTGCATTCGGATCTCCGGTCGGTGCCGGAACTTTTTCTACGATCTGTTCAAGAACTTCTTCCACGTTCAATCCGGTTTTTGCGGAAATCTGCGGGGCATCCTGTGCCTCGATACCGATCACATCCTCGATCTCATTGATGACACGCTCCGGCTCTGCGCTTGGCAGGTCGATCTTATTGATGACCGGCACAACATCCAGGTCATGATCGAGCGCCAGATAAACATTTGCCAGGGTCTGCGCTTCGATTCCCTGTGCGGCATCCACAACAAGGATCGCGCCGTCACACGCTGCAAGGCTTCTGGAAACCTCATAGTTAAAGTCGACATGTCCGGGGGTGTCGATCAGGTTGAAAATGTATTCCTCCCCGTCTTTTGCCTTATATACGGTTCGCACGGTCTGTGCCTTGATGGTAATTCCTCTCTCACGTTCCAGATCCATATTATCCAGTACCTGGGACTGCATCTCTCTTTCTGTCAGAAGACCGGTCATCTCGATGATCCGGTCTGCCAGGGTAGATTTTCCGTGATCAATATGGGCGATAATACAGAAATTACGAATTTTACTTTGATCAAAATCTGCCACTTTTGTACCTCCGATTTCTTTTTATATTCAGGTGATTGTTACTGTTTAATTTTTTACATTGCCTTTTATTATAACATAGTTTTTACTCTCCCTTCAATACTTTATCCAGAATCACACTGAAGGGTTCCATCGCGTTCATCGCCTCTTCCACCGTATTCGTCTGCGCGCCCACTTCCAGCAGGATCGAACGCGGCCGTACATGAAGATTATATCGGTAGCCTTTCAGATAAATGCACCGTGTCAGCTGCGGATAATACCGCGCCGCCTGATAGGACAGCTGAAAGGAAAAAGAAAGATTATCCTCGATATAGGGGTTTGGCAGGGTATCCAGATTGCCGTTTTTTACGGTTCTGCTCAGTCCGTTAAAATACATGATCTGCGCCGTCGGTTTCCCGTTGATCTCCGTCACCAGATGTTTCCCCTCCGGCACCCCGTCTCTGTGAAGGTCGATGACCACCTGGATCGTCGGATTTTCCGCAAGCACCTGTTCGATCACCGGCAGGGCATAATTATACGCCTTGCTCCGGTCCAGCTGTCCTTCCATCAGATCAAAGGCATCTTTTCGGTGGATCACCTGATACCCGTAGACATCCTGCAGGATACTCGTAAGATAGTCACCCACACCGATCACACTCGTTGCCTCATCCCCCTCAGTGGAATCGGCAAATCCTTCCTGCGAGTGGGTATGGTAAATGAGGATCTGCGGGACACTGCTGTCCTCTTCCAGTGCCAGGGAATCCCCTAAAAATGTACCGGCATTGATCTGTGAACCGTCCACGGTGGTGTTCGGATCCACCACAAAGAAATTATTGAGTAAATACTGAAAATCACTGAGACGATCCAGGGACAGATCCATCTTCGGCGTTGCCTCCACGGCTGTCGTCCATGCCGGAAGCGGCGTGGTGGTTGTAGCTGCATTCTCTGAGTCACTTTCCTGCCCTGCAGTCGTTTCACCTTCTGCCTGCGCCGTCTCCTCTTTTTGCCCGTCTGTCTCTCCGCTCTGCTCCTGTTGCCGGGTTTCTGTGTTCCCGTCGGTTCCGCTCTTTTTCTCCTGCTGTGTACCCGGATCATTCTCCGTCTTTCCCTTCGCCGTTTCATTTTCCTGTGTTACCGCCTCACTCTGATTTTCTCCCAGCAGCCGGTCAGCGATCGTATTGCCGTTGGCATGGATCATCTCATAACAGGTACTCTCGTCTTCGATCACCGGATGGGATTCTTCCTCCTGCTGTTCTTTCAGATAAGCGCCGAGCGGATACCAGTTTTCAATCTTCGTCCACAGTTTTGTTATCATCGGCGTCGTATTTCCCTCTTCATAAAAAATCCCCGGCATGTACCACAGATACGCTTCCCGTTCCGTCTCCATACAGACATCCCCGAGGATCTGCTGCGCACGCTCTCCCGGTGACTGCCTCAGGTACAGATATCCCCGCGCCGCAAGATACCCGCCCAGACAGACGCATAATCCCCATACTACTGCCTTTATAATCTGTTCTGATCTTCTCATCTTTCCCTCTTTTATATTTCTGACTCCTTGTTCGCGTACATGCAAGAAGGACAGGCGCTTCCTCACGGCCTGTCCTCCTGTCTGACTTTCTGTCCTCCCGCAGTTTTCCAACTCTTACTTTTGCACCTGATTGCACAGGAGTACATACTTGTATTATATGAGTTTCCCCGTCTCTTATGCTTCCATCGCGATATTGATGCCCTCCGAGATCGTATAACTGAGCCGCTTGACCGTCTCATCCACATCCTTCGGTGTGACAAACATGCTGTGCAGCCGCGGTGTGATCAGTTCCTGTAAAAATTCTTCCATCTCCGACTCTTCCAGATTTTCCAGAAGGTGAGCAATCGCATCGTGCACGATCGTCGCTCCGTCTACTACGGTTGGCACACCGATTCCGATCACCGGGATTCCCAGGGATTCCTCATTCAGCCCGCACCGGTGGTTGCAGACACCGGATCCCGGATTGATCCCCGTATCCGTCACCTGGATCGTGCAGTTTAATCGCCGCACACTGCGCGCCGCCAGCGCATCGATCGCGATCACTGCGTCCGGATCGGTCTCCCGGATCACGCCCCGGATGATCTCCATCGTCTCCATCCCGGTCTGCGCCATAACGCCCGGAACCAGGCTGCTGATCTGATGCACCCTCTCCTTTCCCATCCCTGCTTTTCCGTACTCTTTCACAATATGTCTGGTGATCTTTAAGTTCTGGATCACCCGCGGACCGAGCGCGTCCGGTGTGATCTCCCGGTTGCCAAGCCCCACCACCAGAATGGATTTTTCTTTCTCCAGATGGAGCAGTTCCCGCAGATGATGAGCAAGTGCCACGGAAATCTCGCGGTGATAATCCTCATCCGGCACGATCAGATTCGGAGCTTCCATCGTAATATACGTTCCTCTTGGCTTTTCCATCGCCCGCGCTCCCTGTTCCGTCTGAATCCGCACCACCGTCGTATTCAGGTCCAGAGACTCCTCATATTCCTCATGAATCGCCACACCCTTAATCTCCACATTGTCCTTCTCATACTTCTCCTTACTCTCCACTGCAAGATCCGTTCGTATCCCAAAACTCCCAGACATAGCCGTCACCCTTCCTTTCTGCACGCTGTTTTCCCATCTGCGTCCTTTTCTCCTTTTAGATTTCCCGTTTTCCTGCAGATTATCCCTGAAAATCCTTGTATTTTTACACCTTTTTTTCTGAAAAACCATTGACAAACCCCGGTAAATGGCATAAACTGTATGGGTATTTTGAGATTAGCCTGTCCGTGTCTGGGCTGATGAATATGATAAATGATTGAATAATTTATTGGAGGTTATGGAAAATGGCAAACATTAAATCCGCTAAAAAAAGAGTTATCGTAAACAGAACAAAAGCTGAAAGAAATAAAGCAATCCGTTCTGAAGTTAAAACATCTATCAAAAAAGTAGAGGCAGCAGTTGCAGCAAAAGATCTGGCAGCAGCTCAGGCAGCTCTGAAAGTAGCTACCGCTACCATCGAAAGCGCTTGTTCTAAAGGTGTATACCACAAAAACAACGCAGCAAGAAAAGTTTCCCGCGTATCCAAAGCAGTGAACTCTATTGCTTAATTCTAACTGATAGAATAAATAAAGAATTTTAAAAAGAACAGTCATCCCGTCAGTGACTGTTCTTTTTTGTTACTCTGTATTCCTTAGAAGCTGCCGTGGCAACTTCTGCAGGTATGCAAAAATCCCGGAACCTGTCCCTTTCAAACAGTTCCCGGGATTTTTCTTTATCCATCACACCGGATTCTTCCGTGCATATTTCACGATCAGAAGTTCCACACTCAGCACATCGCTCAGCCTTCCGGTCTTCACATCTTCCTCTGTCTGTGTAAAGTCTTCCACCGCCTGACGAAGCTGCGCGGTCGTATATCTGCCGGTACAGCCGGTATAATTGCGGACCACAAAGCTTTGCAGTCCCGTTCTTGATGCGATGGTTTTCTGATCGCAGCCGAGACGCTGCAGCTCTTTCACCTGTAACAGCAGATTGAACTGCCGCGCCAGGAGAAAGAGGATCCGCATCGGCGGCTCCTTCAGGGCAAGCAGATCGTAATACAGATCCAGTGCTTTCTTCTGGTTCTGCTCCGCCACTGCCTGCACCATCGCAAAGATTCGGTTGTTGATCTGTGTCGTACACACCGCATCGATATCTTCCCCGGTGATCACCGACCGATCCATCGTATAGCATAACAGCTTTTCCAGTTCTTTCTCGATGTTGCTCATATCCGTACCGGTTTTCGACAGAAAACGTTCCATATCCCTCTGGGTGATCTGTTTTCCCTCGCGTTTCAGGATTCCAAGCACCCAGCGCATCAGTGTTTTCTCATCCTGCACCGAGAAATCCACCACCCGGCCGATCTGTTTGACCGTTTTGAACATTTTGCTTCGCTTATCCACCTCTTCTTCCACAAACAGAAGATACAGATAGTCCGGCAGACTGTTCAGGTATTCTGTCAGTTCCGGGCACTGATTCTTGAAAAATCCGGTATTTTCCATCAGGATGATCCGCCGCTCGGCAAAAAACGGCATCGTCTCTCCCAGTGAGATCACTTCTTTCACATCAATCCCTTTTCCCTCAAACCGGGAATAGTTCATCGTATCCCCGTCCGGGTTCCACGCCTGGATCAGCTTGTCGCGATACTGCTTTTTCAGATATCCTTCCTCCCCGAAAAAGAGATATGCCTGCTTATATTCCTGATTTTTGATATCTTCCAATACACTTTTCATCGAATCTTTTAACCTTTCACCCAGTTTTTCTCATATGGATTTATTATACTGTTTTTTTCCCGGTTCGGCAACCGGCATCGTCAAGAACACTGCCGTTGAGCACAAATCAACTCCTCACTGTCCGCCAGTCACATATTCTTCCACCCGGATCTCCTTCCCCCTCTGCCTTACCGTGACCGCACCGCCTTTCATCGTATAGCGGATCTCGCATCCGTTTTTTTCCAGCCGTCCTACCGTATCTGGTGCCGGATGCCCATACCGGTTTGTCAGCGCGCAGGAGATTACCGCCAGGGAAGGTTGTACCCGATCCAGAAACTCCTGACAGGTGGATGTGGCAGAGCCGTGATGTCCCACCTGCAGGATCTCACAGGCGGGCAGTTTTTGCAGCAGTTCCCGCTCTTTCTCCTCCGGCAGATCCCCGGTAAAGAGAGTCCGGACTCCTGCCCATTCCCAGCAAAGTACCAGGGATCCCGCATTTGGCTCCGTAACCGTTTCTTCGTCTCCCGGATAGATTACCGCAGCTTCTGCATTTCCCAGTTCTAACTGATCGCCTGCCCGGATCCCCTGGCAGGATGCTCCTGCTTCTTTCGCCAGTTTTTGCAGTTCTCTCCCCTGTTCCGTCTCTTCCATCCAGCAGGGATACAGAAGATGTTTCACCGTCAACCAGCCCTTTTTCCCTTCTTCAAGCACTTCCATGACACCATTGATGTGATCCTGATCCGTATGTGTGAGCACCACCGCTTCCAGACAGGAAATGCCCTGCTGTTTCAGGTATGGCAGGATCACATACGTTCCCACCTTTTTCTGGCTGGTGCTTCCCCCGTCAAGCAAAAGTGCCTGTCCACCACTCTGTAACAGACTGGCATCTCCCTGCCCGACATCGAGAAACGTGATCTGTTCCCTCTGCTGCCAGGGATGTGCCATCATTGAAAGCAACAGCACCATACTGCACAGTTCCAATGCCAGACAGATCTTCCCCTTTTTCCACCGGTTTTCACTCTTTATCATCTGTTTTTCCACCAAAACCACCATGATCATCACCAGATAATACACAGCGATCACTATTTTGGGCGGCTGCCCCGGCGTCCACATCCCAACCGGCAGTTTCTCAGAGATCTGCCCGATCCACTGATATACTTTTAAGAGCCCGTAAGCCGGACTTCCCGCCACACTCCCCAAAAGTACATTCCAGCCTGCCAGAAGCACTCCCATTCCCCCGGAGGCAATCACGATCGGAAGCAGCGGGATCACCACCAGATTCCACAGAATGCCCGCCACTGACACCTGATAAAAGGTATCCAGCATCACCGGCAGCGTAAACATCCACAGATACCAGCCGGTGCGTATATGTTCCGGTATTGCTCTGACACCGCTCTTTTTTTCTTTCTTCTTTCCTTTCTCTTTCTTCCCAAGTCCCCGAAAGATTTTTTGTTTCTCGCTGACATACCATCCCACGCCGATCACAGCGCAAAAGGACAGCTTGCATCCGCCATCAGCGACCAGATCCGGGTTATCCAGAAGCATCAGGATCCCGGCAAATGCCAGCGCGGATAAGAGATCGTAGGAACGGCCCAGCAGCCGCCCGCCCTGAAGCACACAAAACATCAGAAGTGCCCGAACCGCTGTGGTCGGCTGTCCGATCAGTATGCCGTACCCACACAGCACCCCCACAGATAGCAACACCCATACCGGCATCGGAAGTCCCAGCCGTCGGAGGATCCCGGCAGCTGCCAGTGCAAGAAGACTGATATGCAGACCGGATATGGCAAGCACATGGCTGATCCCTGCTGCCTGATAAAATCCCTTGACCTCCCCGGTAAGTTCACTCTTTTCCCCGAACAGCATCGCCTCAAGGATCCCCGCCTCCGTGTCGGGATAGAGCCGTTTGCACCGTTTCTTTATTTCTTCCCGCCACGCTCGCAGCATCCCGGTGCTCCCGGAGGATCCTTCTTTGCTCCATACAATTGCCGGATTTTCCAGATAAAAATCGATCTTTTTCCCGCTTTCATAGACTCTCCGGTTAAACTGTCCGGGATTGCGCGGAAGTTCCGGAAGCGCAAGGGTTCCTTCCAGCCGGACACGCATGCCTTCTCTCAGACTGTTCAGTGCTTCTTTTTTTCCTGTACATTTGATATTTCGAATGGGATATTTTTTTGATGATCCGGAACGGATCAGAATTGTTTTTTTCAGATAAATCATTGTGCGGGTGTCTTTTTCGATGCGGTACACCACGCCTTCCGCCTGTATGCTCTGCTCTTGTTCTGCCCACTGCCAGGATTCCTTCCCGGCGGGAGATTTCCAAAGCCAGGAACCTCCGCACCAGTCCGTCACCAGAATACACAGGATCAGCCCTGCAAACAGCAGGCAGAGAGGACGTTTGCTTTTCAGTCCTCTCCTCCTTTCTCCAGTTCATGATTCACCTGGAATAACTGATTCATATCTACTTCGTCCTTAAATACCAGTGAAGTATCGCCGTTGATCGAAATCTGCACCTGACTGACATTTCCAGCTGCGATCAGCGAATTGACGATCGAATATACCGGAATCTGTGCATCCACAGGCAGCGCCTCATCGACAAACTGCTCGCCCAGATTCACATAGGCGATCCCGTCCGCCACCGACACGCCGACGATTCTTGTATCGGACGGCAGTGTGGCATAATGTCCGCTCTCTCCCGGTCCGCGAAGCAACTGCTCCACGATGACTTTTTCGATCGGTGTGTTGCCGTTATAGTAAACCTGTCGGGTCTCCGGCACCAGCTGATTCCCTTCCTCGTTGGTAAAATAAAGGTTCAGCTCTTTATACTGATACGCCATGATCTCTTTTCCGGTATTTTCCAGAAAATTATCCAGACTCATGGCTCCGATCTCCTTTCCCTGCGAATCGACGATCGGCTCTCCTACGACAGTGATCGTAACGAGATAAATATCCGGAATCTGTACATAATCTTTTACGATCGATGCCCGCAAAAGCACCTCATCCACCGGATTCAGCTCCCGGTATTCCGGTGTAAAGTCCACCAGAAGCATTCCGTCATCGTTCACACATTCCCGGATCTGCACGCCATTCGGAAGAAGGGTATGTCCTTCTGCATTTTTCTTATTTAATTTATCCGTCATCTCATCTACCATCGTCGATGTCTTCTCTTCGGACGGCAGAAAACTTTCGGCAAGGATCTCTCCCTGATCTTCGTTGACATAATATACTTTGTATTTGCTGTCCGCATCCTTTTTTCCGCAGCCGGAAAAGGCGGCAACGCCAAGCACCAGTGCCATCACCAGTGCTGTGATTCTTCTTTTTCTCATATTCTCACCGTCCTTGATCAGTCGATAAATGTCAGCGGGATCCGCACGGAAAATGTCGTTCCTTCACCCACCTGGCTCTTCACCCGGATCGCTCCGTGATGCATCATGATGGCACTTCTGGTAATCGCCAGCCCCAGACCGGTTCCCTCGATCTCGGTGGAGTGCGATTTGTCTACCCGATAGAATCGCTCGAAGATATGGTCGATGGATTCCTCCGGAATACCACGGCCGGAATCGGTTACCGTCACATAAAAATACTTGTGATCCGCGTTCAACGATACACGCACCCAGCCTTCGTCCTTATTGTATTTGATCGCATTTTCCACCAGATTGCTGATGGCAAGGGACAATTTTGTCTCATCGATCTCCGCATCCACCGGCCGGAAGCCTTCCAGGATCAGTTCGATATTTCTCTTCGCCGCGATCGGCCGCAGCCGTTTTAAGATCAGATCCAGCAGCTCATTGATGTTGACCTGTTCGATGTTCATGTTCGAAGCTTTCTTATTCAGCTTTACGAGTGTCAAAAGATCCGTGATGATCTTGCTCTCCCGGTCAATCTCCGCTGCGATATCCTGCATGAATTCCTGATACAGTTCCACCGGTACATTTTCCTGTCCTACCAGCGAATCCGCCAGTACCTTCATCGAAGTCAGCGGTGTTTTCAGCTCATGGGACACATTCGATACAAATTCCTGACGGGAGGTGTCTAACGACTGCACACGCCCCAGCATCTTGTTAAATGCATCCGTGATCAGTTCCGTCTCCGTATAATCCGGAACCGAAATTTTCTCATCTTGGAATCCGTCCGTGATATCTTCGATCGCTCTTGTTACCTTTGCAAACGGTTTCATCAGAATCCCCGCCAGAAGATAGCCGAACACCAGCACCAGCGCACCGATGATCACAAGGATCGTCAGACCTTTCTGTTCCAGAATATCAATGCTGGATACGATCTCTTCCGTGGAAATGCTGATCAGCAGCACACCCTGTGTCGTCTCCCCGTCCGTTCCCGGAATCGGCATCGTCAGCTCGATGTAGCTGTTTTTCCGGTCATAATGACTGCTCTCTTTCATCTTCTGGAAACACTTGACCACTTCCTTTGAGATCATGTATTTTCCTTTATCCAGATCATAGGTGTCCTTGATCACCTGAAAATCCTGATTGACGATCAGGATCCGTCCGCTGTACACGTTTGTGAGCATCGTCAGCTCGCTGTTGATCCCCTCCGAAGACGGATCTTCCAGATAATTCTCTTTTGCCAGCTGATTGACCAGAATATCACACTGGTTCTTTACATTCAGCTGCCGGTTCGAGACTGCCCGATCCTCGTAACTGTTTACGATTCCCTTTTCCACGATGATACTCGGCACGATACCGATAATGATCAGAATCACCAGGATCCGGAACCGCAGACTTTTGACAAACTTAAATCTGACTTTCCAATTCACTTTCATATCTGTTCCTCACTGCCATTCATTAAAAAGAAAATGCAGGCTAACACGCCTGATACACCGGCTGTGTTTGACCTGCATTCCGGATCTTACGCCTGAAAATAATATCCTACGCCCCATTTGGTATGTACATATTTTGGTTCGCTCGGATTGCTCTCGATCTTCTCACGCAGCCGGCGGATATGCACATCCACCGTCCGCACATCTCCGGGATACTCATAACCCCATACGATATTCAACAGATTTTCACGGCTGTATACTTTATTTGGATTAAATACCAGAAGTTCGAGTACATCGAATTCTTTTGCAGTCAGATTGATCTCTCTGCTGCCGATAAATACCCGGCGGCTTTCGCAGTCCAGTCGAAGTTCTCCGACTTCTACCACCTTGGCTTTCGTCTCCTGAGCCGCTGTCTTTCCGGCACGGCGCATGATGGCTTTGATTCTGGCTTTCACTTCCAGAATATTAAAAGGCTTGGTAATATAGTCATCCGCTCCGTACTCCAGACCAAGGATCTTATCCATATCCTCACCCTTCGCCGTCAGCATGATGATCGGGACATCTGAAAATTCCCGGATCTGCTGACATACCTCAAGTCCGTTCATCTTCGGCAGCATCAGATCCAGCAGAATCATATCATATTCTTTATTCTTTGCACATTCCAGGGCTTCCTCCCCGTCATAGGCACAATCCACTTCCATGCCGTCCTGCTCCAGACTGAACCGGATTCCTTTCACGATTAATTTTTCATCGTCTACAACCAATACTTTCTTCGCCATTCTTTACTCCTCAATTGATCCTGATCTGATTTTTCAGCTTTTCATATGTTTTTTCTTTAATGCCGTCCACCTGCATCAGCTCCTCCACACTGGAAAATTTCCCGTGGGATTCGCGATATGCAAGAATTGCCTGTGCTCTGGTCTCTCCGATTCCGGTCAGCGTCATCAGCTCTTCTTTTCCCGCCCGGTTGATATCCACCCGACCGTCTGAAGCGGTCTGACTGTCCGTCTCCATCCCCTGCGATTCGTCCCGCAGATCATCTCCCATCTGCTCCGTTTCCTCTCTGGTATAGATCCGGATCTTCTGACCGTCCGATAACAGATCTGCCTGATTCACCGTCTCCAGCGAGGCATCCTCGGTACAGCCGCCCGCCTGCTCTAACACCTGAAATACCCGGCTTCCGGCTTCGATCCGATAAACTCCGGGGTTTTCCACCGCTCCACAGACATCCACGTAGATCCATTCCGGCAAAGATTCCTCTGTTTGTTCCGGATTTTCTTCCTGCCCGTCTTTGGTCTCTGCGCCGTCTGCCGTTTCCGGTTCTTTCTCCTGAGTTTCCAGCAAACTGCTTTCCTCCTGCGTGCGTTTCAGCACACTGCCTTGCGAACCGCACCCGCCAAATACCAGCACCGGTAAAAGCATCCATAGAATTTTCTTTTTCTGTTTCATCTGCACGCTCCTTATCGCTTCCGCTCTAGAGCGTGTCTGAAAAAGGCTTTTCGTGAGCTGCGAGTCTCAGTTTGTGGGAGATTTTATCCGAATGAGGGCGGCGTAGCGGGCTACGGCAACCGAATGAGGGTAAAATATACCGCAAAGTGGGGCTTGCAGATTGCGGAAATGATTTTTCAGACACGCTCTAGGGCTCCCTCCATGCATACACAATTCATTTTACCCAATTTTTCTCTGAATTACAAGACCATAAACCTGAAATAATTATTACGATCTTCTCCCAAAATCACTCCCATTTAAAAAGGATAATCCCGCCGACAACGATCGCCGTACCTGCCAGCTTTTTCCAGTCAAACGGCTGTTTTTCCACGCCGAAGATTCCGAACAGTTCGATCAGATAGGAAACCACCAGCTGGGCGATCACGATCAGCATCGTTGCCTGTGCCGGACCCAGTTTTCCCATACTCTGGATCACGGTCACGGTGATAAATGCCCCCAGGATTCCGCCGAGCAGGGTATATTTGTTCTCTACCTGCCACAGTGCCCCGACCGGATCTCTCCCGGTAAAAAACCAGGCTGTCACACAGACCAGAAGTGCCGTCAGCTGCACCCAGCCCGTCGATACCCACAGACTGGACTGTTTGGTCACCTGCGTATTCCACACGCCCTGGATACTCATCAAAGCTCCTGAAAGAACTGCAATCCATATTCCAAGCATAAAAAATCCCTCCATACCATAGATGTATTCTGTACTATAGTATGGACGGATTTTATTCTTTTATGATGATAAAAACAGATTATTTTAATTTCCAGATATCTTCATTGTACTGCGCGATCGTTCTGTCAGAGGAGAAGAATCCCGCCTTTGCAATGTTGATCAGTGCTTTTTTGTTCCAGGTCTTACGATCTTCATAATCTGCATAGACCTTTTCTTTTGTTGTGATATATTCTTTTGTATCCAGCAGTGTCATAAACCAGTCTTTTCCGATCAGTTCTCTGTGCAGACGGGTCAGACTTTCTTCATCACCGATCGCAAGCAGTTCTTCTCCTGTGATAAAATCTACCAGTTTGTGGATAAGCGCATCCTCTTCATAGATTTCTTTGGAACTGTAAGTACCTGCCTCATACAGATCGATGACATCCTGTGGTTTTCTTCCGAAAATATAAATATTCTCTTCACCAACCAGATCCCGTATCTCCACATTTGCTCCATCTTCGGTTCCCAGCGTCAGCGCACCATTTAACATGAACTTCATATTACCGGTTCCGGATGCTTCTTTGGATGCCAGCGAAATCTGTTCGGAAATATTGGCTGCCGGAATAACCTTTGCTGCTTTGGAAACATTATAGTTTTCAATCATCAGTACACGGAAATACGGTCTTACCTCCGGATCTTTCTCAATCAGTTCCTGCAGACACAGGATCAGATGAATAATATCTTTTGCAATCACATACGCCGGTGCTGCCTTTGCTCCAAAGATCATTGTGATCGGTGTGGACGGTTTGTTGCCCGCTTTGATGTCCAGATATTTGTAGATTGCATAAAGTGCATTCATCTGCTGACGTTTATACTCATGAAGACGTTTTACCTGTACATCAATGATGGAATGTTCATCAATAGTCAGTCCCTGGGTTTTTTCCATGTATTCTTTGAATTCCAGTTTCTTTTCCATCTTGATTTCTTCCAGTTTGTTCAGCACTTCTTCATCATTTTCGAAAACCAGCAGTTTTTCCAGTTCTGTGGCATCTTTCTTGAAGCCGTTTCCGATCAGAGACTCAATGTATCTGGTCAGAGTCGGATTGCAGTGCATCAGCCAGCGGCGGAAGGTAATTCCGTTCGTCTTGTTATTAAAGCGTTCCGGATACAGATCATAGAAGTTTTTCAGTTCTGAATTCTTCAGGATCTCTGTGTGAAGCGCTGCCACACCGTTGACAGAGAATCCGTAGTGGATATCCATATGTGCCATATGCACTCTGTCCTGCGCATCGATGATGTAAGTGGACTCATCTTTTACTGTTTTTCGCACTCTTTCATCCAGTTCTTTGATGATCGGAACAAGATTCGGAACCACTTCTTCCAGGTATTCCATCGGCCATTTTTCCAGTGCTTCCGCAAGAATGGTATGATTGGTATATGCACAGGTCTTACTTACCACTTCCACTGCCTCATCCATAGTAAATCCTTTTTCTTCGGTCAGCAGACGGATCAGTTCCGGAATCACCATGGAAGGATGGGTATCATTGATCTGGATCACTGCATGATTATTTAATTCATGCAGATCATATCCTGCATCCTCCATCTCTTTTAAAATCAGCTGTGCCCCGCAGCTTACCATAAAGTACTGCTGATAAATACGGAGTTTGCGTCCGGCATCATCAGAATCGTCCGGATACAGAAAGAGCGTCAGATTTTCCTGTACTTTTTTCTTATTAAAATTGATACTGTTTTCCGGTACGATACTTTCATCAATCGTATCCACATCGAACAGATGCAGGCGGTTACATCCGGAATCATATCCCGGCACATCGATATCGTACAGAACACCGTCCATTGTGAAATCTTTAAATGGTACTTTACAGGTAAAAGACTGTCTGTTTAACCAGCTTTCTTTTGTGATCCACGGATTTTTCAATTCCTGCTGTTTATGATTGGTGAATTTCTGCTGAAACAGACCAAAATGATAATTCAGTCCGATACCGTCTCCCGGAAGACCAAGCGTAGCAATAGAATCCAGGAAGCAGGCAGCCAGACGTCCCAGTCCGCCATTTCCAAGAGAAGGCTCCATTTCCAGTTCCTCAATCTCACACAGTTCATATCCATGAGATTTCAGGACTTTTTCTGTCTCCTCATACAGACCCAGGTTGATCAGATTGTTAGATAACAATTTACCGATCAGGAATTCTGCGGAGATATAATACAGTTTCTTCGATCCCTCGTTTCTCTTCAGGTTACCGGTCGCTTCTTTCGTGATCTCCATCAGTGCATGAAACAGTTCTTCTTTTGTACATGTATCCAGTGTCTTATGAAATCTTTTTTCCAGTACTTCCTGCAATCTTTTTTCCATAATAATTTTCTCCTCTAAATAATCTCCTCAATTTACTGTTTACATCGGGCAGTTGACTCCCTTTGTATTAACTCCCCTTCATAGATCAGCTGCCGTGGCTTTTCTTTTCCTTTGATCAGATCAAATAAAAGTCCTGCCGTGGCCTTCCCGATCTCTTCCACCGGCTGACGGATCGTTGTAAGACTCGGAATATAAAATCTTCCGGCATCCATACCGTCAAATCCCGCCACAGAACACTCCTCGGGAACAGATATTCCCGCCTCCTTCAATGCCCTGCAGGCTCCGATCGCCAGTGTATCTGCCGTCGCATAGACGGCAGTAAATGTTTCTCTTTTCAAAAGCTCCTGCATCAGCCGGTAACCGGACTGATAAGAGTATGTGTCCCTTTTTTCATCCATGTAACACACCAGTTCTTCCCGGTAAGGGATCTGATACTGCTCCAGTGCTGTCCGGTATCCCATCAGACGCAGCTTTCCGATACTGACATCATTTTTCGGGGCTGTAATAAAAGCAATCTTTTTATGCCCCAGCCCGATCAGATACTCCGTCATCTTATAGCTTTCCTTAAAATCATCCACCGATACGGAAGCCAGGGATGCACCCGGCATCCCCACCGTACAGATGGTACTGAGTACGCAGGGAATCTCCATCTGACTGATCTTTTCCTGACTCTGAGAAAAACTTCCTCCCAGAAACACCAGCCCCCGCAGTCTTTTTTCTTTTCCCACACGGATCGCCACATCCCACTCATCTTCCTGTTCGTCCACATATTGCAGGATACAGCTGTAACCCTTCTTTTCGCACTCCCGTTCCAGAATTCCTACCAGTTCACTGAAAAAGGTATTGCCGATACCTTTGACAAGCACCGCGATAGCCTTTGCATCATTTCGTTTCAGATTTCTGGCACTGTTATTCGGCACATAGTTGGCTTCCTCAATGGCTTTTAATATTTTTTCCTTGGTTTCCGGATTGATATCCGGATGATTATTCATAGCCCTGGACACGGTACTGACGCCAACATGGCATTTTTTTGCGATATCTTTGATTGTCATGCCTGCCACAAGACCACTTCCTCTCTCTTTTACAATCTTCCGAACAGCTTGTTCAGATGACACATCTTTTCAAGCACCTCGTCCGTTACCTGCCCCGGCACCAGACGCCACTTCCAGTTGTTGCCAAGAGTGGACGGAAGATTGATTCTTGCCTCTGTTCCCAGACACAGATAATCCTGCAGCGGAATTACCGCAAGGTCAGCCACGGAACCGAGTGCCAGACGGATGAACTCCCACGGACGTTCATCTTTCGGTGTATCCGCATTGTTCATGTAATCTTCTGCCAGTGCGTTGTCTTCCTCACACATATCGTCCAGCCATCCACGAACCGTATTATTATCGTGAGTTCCGGTGTAAACCACACAGTTATGCGGATAATTATGTGGCAGATAGTTACTTTCCTCTCTTGAATCAAATGCAAACTGTAATACTTTCATTCCCGGATATCCTGTATCTTCCACCAGTTTCATAACACTTTCCGTCAGATATCCCAGGTCTTCTGCAATGATATTTGCATCGCCCAGTTCTTTTTTCACTGTATGGAACAGATCAATTCCCGGACCCTTTTTCCAGACACCGTTTTCTGCTGTCTTATCTCCGTACGGGATCGCATAATACTCATCAAATCCGCGGAAATGATCCACACGAACCACATCATACAGTGTAAAGCAATGTCTCAGACGGCTGATCCACCAGACATATCCTGTCTGTGCGTGGTAATCCCAGCGATACAGCGGATTGCCCCAGAGCTGTCCGGTAGCTGCAAAAGCATCCGGCGGGCATCCTGCCACTGCCAGCGGTGTACTGTTCTCGTCAAACTGGAACAGTTCCGGATTCGCCCATGCATCTGCACTGTCAAATGCAACGTAGATCGGAATATCACCGATGATCTGGATATCTTTTTCATTGGCATACTGTTTCAGTTTCTCCCACTGTTTTGCAAATTCATACTGCTGAAAACAGATAAAATCCATCTGTTCTTTTAATTCCACTCGTTTTTCTTCCAGGGCAGCTTCCTGTCTTGTCTTCAGTGGTGCCTCCCACTCGCTCCAGGCAATTCCGCCCAGGCTGTTTTTGATCGCCATATACAGACTGTAATCTTCCAGCCATTTTTTATTTTTTTCCACAAAGGTTTCATATGCCTGATCCGGTACAAATCTGTGGAACGCTTTCTCCAGAAGTTCAAATCTGCCCATATAAATTTTTTCGTAATCCACATATGCCGGATTACTTCCAAAATCCACACTGTCACATTCTTCTTTTGTCAGCAGTCCTTCCTCGATCAGTGTTTCCAGATCAATAAAATACGGATTACCCGCATAGGTGGAAAAGGACTGATACGGGGAATCTCCATATCCGGTCGGTCCCAACGGCAGAATCTGCCAGTACTTTTCACCGCCTTTTTCCAGCTGGTCCACAAACTCATAAGCTTCCTTTGAAAAACAGCCGATACCATACGGAGACGGCAGGGATGTTACAGGAAGTAAGATACCACTTGCTCTCATTTTTTATCCTCCTTTAGATTTCCAGTACTTTCGGAAACGTTATCGGTAACGTTTCCATTCCTTGTAATCTGACAGTATCATATTATATGAAAAAAAGCAAGAAAAAAATGTAGATTTATCTCACATTCTTTTCCTGCTTTTTATATTTTGCTTTTGTAACCTTTTTCCTACCGATATTCTCCCATAAAGAACAGCGCTACTGTTCCCGGTCCGGAATGGGTTCCGATCGTAGCCCCGATCGTATTGATCAGAAAACTTTCATATCCGAACTTTTCTCTGACCAGTTTTGCCACATACTGTGCATCCTCCTCACAGTCACCATGACTGATAAAGATAATATCATTTTTATCTTTCCAGCTTCCGATGCGCTCTTCCATCATGGAGACCAGCGTCGCCAGAGATTTCTTTCTTCCCCGTACCTTACTTAATGGAATCAGATGTCCCTCGTCATCCACGTGAAGCAGCGGTTTCAGATTGATCATTGTTCCCACGATAGCTGCGGCTTTTGATACTCTGCCACCTCTGTACAGATGGAACAGATCATCTACGGTAAATACATGGCAGAAGTTCTGTTTGTGTTCTTCCAGCCATGCAGCCACTTCCTCCATGGACGTTCCCTCTTCTTTCATCTGTACTGCCTTGTAGACAAACAGACCTTCCCCGAGAGATGCACACAGCGAATCCACTACGATGATCTTTCTGTCCGGATATTCCTCTTTCAGTTCTTCTGCTGCCAGCCGCACACTGTTATAGCTTCCGCTCAGTCCGGAAGAAAATGCCAGATGCAGCACATTATTTCCCGCTTCCAGAATCGGACGAAGTACATCTTTCGCTTCCTCACTGTTGACCTGAGATGTCATCGGCATGGAACCCGCCCGCATCCGGTTGTAAAACTCTTTCACATCCAGTTCATTTTCTTTGTTGTATGTGACACCTTCCAGCTGGTAAGTCAGATACATATATTCTACCTGATGTTCTTTGTAATAAGAATAAGGCAGATCAGCAGTATTGTCTGTCGTAATTACATAGTTTTCCATAAGCTGTCCTCCTTCGGCACTTTTTCTCATTTTACCATTACTGCTCTCCCTGTGCAACCTTCTCGGCAAGAACCTCTTTTGCTTTTTTCATCTGTGCATCCTTACTCTCCCATTCTTCCTGGGAAAGTTCGTTAAACTGCGACGGACTGGTAAATTCTTCCGCATCCTCCGGCCAGCCAACCTCCACATCCGGAGTGATACCGGTTCCCTGGATGTTTACTCCGTTCGGTGTGTAATATTTCGAAGTGGTCAGTTTGACCGCGCTGCCATCTCCCAGGGCAAAGGTCTGCTGTACGATTCCTTTTCCGAACGTCGTGGTTCCCACCAGGGTTCCAACCTCATGATCTTTGACAGCCCCGGAAAAGATCTCTGCTGCACTGGCACTGTTTTCATTGACCAGAACCACCAGCGGAATATCGATCGGTGTTTTTCCTTTACAGGTATGCTCCGTCCGATGTCCGCTCTTATCTTCGGTATACACGATCATACCTTTCGGAAGAATCTGTTCCAGCGTATCACATACCGCTGTCAGAAGTCCGCCCGGATTTTCCCGCAGATCGACCAGCAACCCCTTCATTCCCTGTTCGTTCAGTTCACTGTAAGCCTTCTTAAACTGTTCCGAAGTACCGTCGGTAAATTCTGTGATCTGAATATATCCCAGAGAATCGTCGAGCATCCGGCTCTTTACCACCGTGACCTCCACTTTTTCCAGTGATACCGTGATATCCGTCGCTGTGCCGTCACGTTCGATTGTTAAAACTATCTGTTTTTTGTTATCTTCCCGGATGATTTTTGAGATCTCCGACAGTTCTTTTCCTGTAATATCCTCTCCGTCCACCGCAGTCAGGATATCACCTTTCTGGATCCCCGCCTGCTCGGCCGGACCGCCTTCTGCCAGATCTACAATACTCACCACACCGCTGTCCGGATCCTTGGACATCGTAAGTCCCACGCCGGTATACACTCCCTGTGTGGATTCCTGCAGTTGTTTATAGTCCTCTTCTGAATAATATCCGGAATATGGATCCTGCAGGCTTGCCACGATTCCGCTGTACATGCCATCCTCCATCGTATACTGACTTTTTTCATCCTCATCCTTGTAGTCCAGATAATATGTGTCCACTAGCTTTGCGATCTTGGACGCTTTCGCCAGATCACTCATGCTCAGTGCCTGATCCCCGATCAACGGAAGGGAACCAAAGCAGATAAAATATCCGGCACCGCCCACAACCACGCAGGCTGCTACGCCTCCCACAAATCCCCTGATCCAGGTTTTCATTTTTTCTGTCATTTCTGTTGTCTCCCGTCTGTTCCTATGATACCCCGTATTTTCCGTTTGCTCTTTTTCCGGGCATAGATAAGTGTAGAAAAGGGGCTGCCGCTTTCCCGCTGCATCCCCCTTTGTATCTTTCTTTTATAAATCTCTGTTTCCTTACTGTTCCCTTTTCATCAGACTCTCAGATGTTTACGGATCGTGATCACACTACCGAACAGTCCGATACCCATACCAAGGATCAGCGCCACCGGTGTCAGTACTTCAAATACCTGTGTGACACTCATAAACTGTACCACACTGCTCAACATACTGAACTTGGTAAGAACATATTCGATCACTTTCTTGTACATGACAAAAAGTAATACCAGCGGAATGATCGCTCCGATCAGACCGATGATCATACCTTCGATCAGAAACGGTGCTCTTACAAAGAAGTTCGTCGCACCGATCAGTTTCATGATTCCGATCTCCTCTTTACGGATCGAAATACCGATTGCTACCGTGTTGCTGATCAGGAAGACCGCCACACAAAGCAGGATCAGGATGATCGCCACGGATATGTAAGTCAGTAAGGTATTAAAGGAAGATAAGGTCTGTGTCGCTCCCTTTAACTGGTTGACTTCCCGGACACCATCAAGTCCCTCGATATATTTTACCAGGGCATCCTGATGCTCGATCTTGTCCACATAGACAGAATAACTGGATGAGTTTGCCAGCGGGTTATCGTTCTTGAACCCTTCTGCCATCTCAGATGCCAGTTCTGTATTACCAAAATACTGTTTGGACCATTCGTCCCAGGCTTCTTCCGCCGACACATACTCTACTTTCGTTACGCCTTTATAGGACTTGATCTGTTCCCCGATGCTGTTGATCGTCGCCTGATCCACCCCATCATCAAAAAGTACGGTAACTGCCACCCCCTCCTCTGCATTCTTTACGATATACCGGAAGTTGATCAGCAGTGAAAAGAACAGACCAAATAAGAAGATACATGCTGTCATGGTAGCTATGGAAGCCGCGGAGAACATGATATTTCTCCATATATTTTTGATTCCCTGTTTGGCACTGTAGCCGATTGTACTAATCCTCAAGATATCCACCTTCCTCTTCGTCGCTGACAATTACACCTTTTCTCATGGTAATTACGCGCTTTCTGAATGAATTGACGATTTCTCTGTTATGGGTTACTACCAGAACGGTAGTTCCTCTCTCGTTGATCTCTTCGAGCAGTTTCATAATCTCCAGTGAATTCTTCGGATCCAGATTACCGGTAGGCTCATCTGCCAGAAGAATATTCGGACGGTTTACCAGTGCACGGGCCAGTGCCACACGCTGCTGTTCCCCACCGGATAACTCTCTCGGAAATGATTTGTACTTTTCTGCCAGTCCTACCAGTGTGAGAATCTCCGGCACACGCTTTTTGATCACACGGTTCGGCCGCTCGATCACGCGCTGTGCGAATGCCACATTCTCATATACGTTTCTGTCTTTCAACAGCCGGAAATCCTGAAATACAACGCCTACCCCACGACGGTATTTCGGAACCTTTCTGCGTTTCATCTTGCCAAGATCCTGATCATTGACAATGATCGTTCCGGAAGTCGGTTCCAGTTCCTTTAACAGTAATTTGATCAGCGTGGATTTCCCGGATCCGCTGTTTCCTACTATAAATACAAATTCCCCTTTATCAATGTGCAGTGATACGTCGTTTAAGGCCGGCTGACCTTTGGCGTAAGATTTGCTTACATTTTCCAACGTAATCATATACTCCTCCTGTTTCTATTCATCTCATCAATAGTCTAAGGTTTCCATATACTTCATATATCGTACGACCATAAGAGCAATCTTGAAAGTGATCGCATCTTCGAATACTCTCAGATCAAGACCGGTGCTCTTCTGGAGCTTATCCAGCCGATATACCAGTGTGTTTCTGTGAATGTACAGCTGACGGGATGTCTCTGATACATTCAGGCTGTTCTCAAAGAACTTGTTGATGGTTGTGATGGTCTCCTCGTCGAAATCATCCGGCGATTTATTCTCGAAGATCTCCTTGATAAACATCTTGCACAGCGGAATAGGAAGCTGATAGATCAGCCGGCCGATTCCCAGTGAGCTGTAGGCAATGACCTCTTTTTCGTCAAAGAAGATTTTTCCGACATCCAGTGCCATCCTTGCTTCTTTATAAGAACGGGAGACTTCCTTAAGTTCTTTTACAATGGTTCCGTATGCGATATGCACCAGTTCATCCTTCTCGCGTACCGCCTGAAGAATCGCCTCTGCGATCTTCTGCATCTCTGCATAGCCGTCGCCCGGATTCACTTCCTTCACCACGATAATACTCTTCTCATCGACAGCGGTGATAAAGTCACCCTTTTTTCCCTGGAAAATATTTTTCACATTTTCAAGAGCCGTGTAGTCTTTTCCCTGAGCGGTTTCCAGGATAAACACCACGCGCTTTGCCTCCACTTCAATGTGCAGCTTTTTGGCTCTGTTATAGATATCCACCAGAAGCAGGTTATCCAGTAACAGATTCTTGATAAAGTTGTCTTTATCAAAACGCTCTTTATAGGCCACCAGCAGATTCTGAATCTGAAATGCTGCCATCTGACCAATCATATAAATATCTTCACTGCCTCCGCTGACAACCAGTACATACTCCAACCGGTTTTCATCGTATACTTTGAAAAACTGGTTTCCCTGTACTACCTGACTGTCCGCAGGAGATGCGGCAAATCCTAAAATATCACTGCTGCTTATTTCCGGATTCTGTGCGGTGAACGCCAAGATTTTCCCCTCTGTATCGGCAACACAGAAATCACTTCTGGAAATATTTTTCAAACCATCCAGTGTGTTTTGCAGTATCTGATTTGAAATCATAATCATACCCTCTTTCAGTACATAGTTTATTTAGAATCTGCTATCCACCCCTGATAAGCAAAGTCTCTTAAATCATATTCTAATATAAAATGCACAAAAAATAAAGAGAAAAACATGAAAAAGTAACAATCAGAGCAGATTTTCACATTTTGTTCACACTTTATATTCCTGAAATCCCTCTCCAAGAACCTCTCTCGCATCCGTAACGATCATGAATGCTCTCGGGTCTACCTCTGCAACTGCCTCTTTCAGCTGTACGATCTGTTTCTTTCCAACGACGGAAAAGAGCATCAGACGTTCTGTCCCTGCATACATCCCCTGTGCATGCACACCGGTCACTCCGCGGTCCAGATCCTCAAGGATCCTTCGCGATACTTCTTCCTGATGATCCGTGATAATATAGACTGCTTTTGCATAATTCAGACCTTCCTGCAGACCGTCCGTTACTTTTCCCACGATATAGATCGCCACAATGGCATACATCGCTTTGGTCGGTCCGAAGACAAAGGCTCCGATCACCACGATCATTCCGTCGATCACCTGCATGATCCGCGCAATGGAAATATGTTTTACATACCGCTGGATCAGCGATGCCACCAGGTCGGTTCCACCGGTGGTTCCGCGTCCTAAAAAGACCAGACCGATGCCGGTTCCCTGGATCACACCACCGATCAGCACTGCCAGCACCATATCGCCTTCCACCAGCGGGATCACCGGGATCACGGTCAGCCAGAAGGACAGACTGACAGTTCCCCAGATGGTTTTTGCCATAAAGCCAAAGCCCATAATTTTGATACCAAGGAAAAATATGGGGATATTCAGCAACAGGTTGGTCACTCCCAGCGGAATACCACCCGGAATCAGCGGTTCCGTCACCGATTTTACAATAATTGCGATGCCGCTGAAACCACCGTCTACGATCCCATTCGTATCAAATGCGGACTTCAGTGCGATCGACATCAGTGCCGTACCGATAAAAATCAGAAGATAATCTCTGATCCATGGTTTTTGTTTGATCATACTCTTCATTTCTTCACCACGCCTTTTCTTTACCTCAAAAAAGTATCCTGAAAACCAAAATTGGTCCATTGAACCACACTATGCCCGCTGTCTGAAAACTCTGTCCTCCCGGTTATTCTGCCCGAAATACAGATTTTCATTATTTTGCATAGTAAGGATTCAGTGAACCAATTTCAGTTATTTTTTATAAGTGATATATTTGTTCTCTGCCAGAATGCGGAAGAACGTTGTCAGCCGTTCATAAAGAGGTTCTGCCTCTTTGCCGAAATATTCTTTCACCTTCTGTCCGATCTCATAGATGTTCTGCTCTCCGTCAATTTCTTTCCAGATAAAACTTCCGAATACATCCATGTGAATATGACTTACCTTCGGGCGGTTGAAAGCAACCTGCGCCACTTTTGCGGCGATGCCGCGGTGGGTAACGTCCACCGTGACGATGCCTTCCTCATCCGCCTGCCAGGGAAGCTCCGGATTCTTTACAGGAACAAAATCCAGATAATTTCTTTTATCTCTCATTATTTACTTTTTGTCTTACTCCATACAGAGAATTTCAGCAGACTCAGGATCATCAGAGCCAGCACGATCAGTCCGACGATGTTTCCTGCAGCACCGGACAGATTAAACAGACCACCGATAATAGCAGCGATACTGTTGTCACCCACTTTAATGATAGCAAGAACTGCCATCAGGATACCAACCAGACCTTCGCCGGCGATCATACCGGCACAGTACAGCGTACCGTTGCTGATCATTTCTTTCTTCTTTGCTTCTGCTTCTTTCTTCTTATCCAGGAACAGACGAACCACACCACCTACCATAATACCGCAGGACAGGTAGATCGGCAGATACAGACCGATAGCAAACGGCATAACCGGTACACGAAGTACTTCCAGAGCCAGAGCCAGGAATACACCCATGAATACCAGTACCCACGGAAGTTTTGCATCCATGATACCTTCCACGATCATTTTCATCAGAGTAGCCTGTGGTGCAGGGATCTCTGCGGAACCAAAGCCCCATGCTTTGTTTAACAGAGACATAACGCCTGCAATTGCAAAACCGGAAGCAACAACACCGATCAGCTCACCTACCTGCTGTTTTGCAGGAGTCGCACCTACGATAAATCCGGTCTTTAAGTCCTGAGAAGTATCACCTGCGATCGCTGCGATGACACAGATGATAGAACCGATTGCGATAGCACCGGTCATACCTGCCATACCGGTGTTACCGGTAGCTTTCAGTACGAAAGTGGAGATCAGCAGAGTAGCGATCGCCATACCGGAAACCGGGTTGTTGGAACTTCCGATCAGACCAACCATTCTGGAAGATACGGTTGCGAAGAAGAAACCGAAGATTGCGATCAGGAATGCACCCAGAAGGCTTACCGGTACAGACGGTACCAGCCAGATCAGGATGATCACGATCAGAATGATTCCGAGAACAACCGGCATCTTCAGGTCACGGTCAGTACGGACATTCGTTCCGCCGGATGTATTTTTCAGACTCTTCATTGCTCCGGCAAATGTTTTTATGATCAGCGGCAGAGATTTCAGAAGGCTGATCACACCACCGGTAGCGATCGCGCCGGCACCCACGTATTTGATAACGTTAGACCAGATAGCACTTGCTCCGTTTGCTGCATAAACTTCTGCGATGGTCTGACCTGCCAGACCGGTGTTACCCAGTGTGGCAAAATCGATACTTCCGCCGAAGAAGACAACTGCCGGGATCAGAACCAACCATGCAATGATACCGCCGGCAAACATATAGGAGGAAATGGATGGTCCACAGATGTAACCAACACCGATCAGTGCCGGATAGATCTCCACACCGATCTGGCCTGCATATCCTTTGATATTCGGAGTTGCAATATCGGACGGAACAATTTTCAGTCCGTCTACGATAAATTTAAATGCAGCACCAAGTCCCATACCTGCAAATACAGTAGAAGCGTTAGAACCGCCCTCTTCACCTGCCAGCAGAACCTCTGCACATGCCATACCTTCCGGATACGGCAGGGTACCATGTTCTTCTACGATCAGTGCTTTTCTCAGCGGGATCATAAACAGAACACCCAGGATACCACCAAACAGGGCGATCAGGGTAATCTCCAGGTAACCGGGCATATCAATTTTTCCTTCCTCTGCCCACAGGAATAAAGCCGGCATGGTGAAGATTGCACCTGCCGCTAATGACTCACCGGCGGAACCGATGGTCTGGACCATGTTGCTCTCCAGAATAGAGTTCTTTTTCATGATCACACGAATCACACCCAGAGAAATAACTGCTGCCGGAATGGAAGCAGATACAGTCATACCGACTTTTAATCCCAGGTATGCGTTTGCTGCGCCGAATACCACTGCCAGAATAATACCCATCAGAATCGATGTCACGGTAAATTCCGGAAGAACTTTGTCCGCACTGATATAAGGCTTAAAGCTTTCGTTCTTCTTATCCATTTTTCTTTTCTCCCTTGTCTCATCCTCCGAACGAAGAGGATTCATATTCAGTCTCCAAACTGCTACTAAAACTCTAACAGCTTAGAGTCATACTATTTTACTATAACAAAATCCCCTGTCGGATTCAATGAGAAATATTAACAATTTTCTTCTAATTGTTTGTTCAAATAGCTACCTACGATGCGGGAAAATCGGGAAATATCACGAATATAGGCAAAATCTCTTCCGAAGATCTTTTTCTCCGCTTCCAGATCCTTCTCCTCCCCTGCAAATACCCCGAGAACCGACACCCCGAGGTTTCTGAGACGCCGTACTTCCGTTCCGGTATCGCGCACCGCATAATCTCCGTGGTAGGGCTGCGGATTTCTCGCGTTCGGACGGTTCAGGATCACATCATAGGGGCGTCCGTCACTCAGGATGATCATAATTTTCCGCTCCTCTTCCCGTTCGAGAAGCCCAAGGGAAGCCGCCCGGATCGCCAGTCCGTCCCGGTTATTTGAGGAAGTCGTAAAGTTGAATATCTTTTCATTTGCCGAAGCATCTTCATCGTACTCCCGGTAGCGCTGCAGGATCGTATGATCCCAGAAGGTACAAAAGCTCATCACACGGTGTGGGATATGCACGCTGCTCAAAGCCTGCATGATGATATATGCCTGCAGTGCCACCTGTTCCTGCCGCACCCTCTGGGAACCGCTGGCATCGATCAAAACATCCACCACAAAGGTGCTTCCGTCTGCCGGACAGATCTGGGAAAACAGTTTCGCATCCCGGCTTCTGCCGATCTTCCAGAGTCTTTCCGGACAGATCCGTCCCCGGTCGGAAAGAATCGTCGTCTCTTCCTGCCGCATCGCCATCGCTTTTTTCAGGATCCCGGAGAGGATCGCGATGTTCTGTTTGACGGCGCGGTGATTGTCATAATAGGCGTATTTGTTTTTTCCCTGCTGCTTTTTCGCGTATTCCAGCTGATAATTCCGCTTTACCGGATTTGCCAGGATTCCATCCGTAAAATACAGTCCACAGTCGGCATGGATTCCGCGGCACAGCTGAAAATTGATCTTTTTTTCTTCCAGTGGTGACAGATAGGTTTTCCCGAAATTCAGTTCAATATACGTGTATACCTTTTTCAGATCTTCCTCGGATACCCGGACGATCTTTCTTTTTTTCGAACTGTCTTCCTTTTCTTCTTTCTCTTCTGCGTGATTCTGCCCGGTTGCCGTCATCTGCTTGCTCATCTGTTCCAGATAGGCTTCAAAATTTTCTTCATACATCTCTTCCGTAAGAAAATCCCGCCAGTTGTACTCCATCAGTTCTTCCACCGTCACTGCAAGCACCTGTTCCAGATTCCCGTGCATCTGTTCAAATCCTGGATCCACCCAGGCGTTATAACAGGCATCGATCGTGCGGATGACTTCCATCGTATCCACAGCTTCCTCCAGCGGTTCGATCCGATCCAGCTGTTTTCGGATCTTTTCCTCACACCGCCTGTCCCCGGTCAGTACCTGCCGCATCATCGCCAGTTGCAGCCGTCCGAACTCCGATCTTACCAGCGTATCCATCTCATGATCCAGCACGTATGCATACGCCTTTTTCTGGATCGATGCCACGCCTTTCCGCTCCCGGGCGATCCGGTTTCCCACTGCTTTTTCGATACACAGCTGTGCGATCGCCACCAGCGCATCCTCACGCGCACCCAGATAGACTTTTTTTACCAGATACATGCTGAGAATTTCTTTCTCAAAATATTTTGCAAAGGCTCCCTGTTTGATCCCATCGTACAGTGCGATATATTTTGATTTCAAAAAGCCATCCACATCCGGCTTCGCCTCCAGCGTATAATCCCCGCAGACGGTCCAGATGATGTTTTTCATCCGGTTTGCGATCTCTAACTGTCTCTCTTCGAGTTCTTCTCTGTTCATCTAAAACACCTGCGCTGCGGTCCACTCTTCCGGGATTCTCGTCATGACCACATCTTCTACAATCTCTTTTTCAAATCCGTCAAAACACTTGTTGATCACGCCCATCCGCACAGCGAGGGACGGATGCAGCCCCTGTTTTATGGCTCGCAGGGAAGCAAGGATGCCGCGAAGATCCAGGGCTTTTGTGGAGATTTCTCCGTTCTCCGCCTTCTTTTGCAGATCCAGGAAGAGTCCGATAAACTGTTCGATAGCTTCCGGTTTTCCATCCGGGAAAGAAGTAGTAAATATTTTTTCCAGCGTTTCCTCGTTCTGATCCGGCATCTGGATCACCAGGAATCGGGATACCAGCGCCTCGTTCAGTTCCTTGGTTCCTGCATAGCCGTAGTTCATCGTTCCGATAAAACGTGTAGCAGGATGCAGATCAATCTTGTCATATCCCGGCACATCGATACTTCTTCGATAGTCCAGTGTCGCATGCAGCACTGAGACTGCATCGTTCTTTGCCATATTAATCTCATCCAGTATACCAAATCCACCGTACTCCGCGCACTGGTAGATGCTTCCTTTTCGCAGTTTCACCTGATTGTCTTCAAAGGTATCGGTTCCGATCAGATCGCCGCTTCCGGTATTGACATGGAAAGAAATATTATAGGAAGGTCTTCCGAAGATCCAGGCAAGGTTCTCTGCCAGGATGTTTTTTCCTGTCGCCTTGGAACCGGAGAGCAGGAGGTTTTCTTTCTGCAACAGGGCAGCGATTCCCATCTCCAGAATCTCGGTTCCGTAAAATGGCATCATGGGTTCTGTCACCCGGTATTTTACTTTCTCTTCCACCGGGTACTGATTTCTGAATTCTTCTACGGCGTGGATCAGTTGCGGATGAATTTGCTGCTGTTCCAGATATGTTCTTACATCCATCGTTGTTGTTTCTCCTTTATTCACAATTTGTTCATTTTTCTTTTAAAATACATTCACTTTTGCATCATGATTTTTTCATTTCTGGTGCATATAATGTATTATATCAAATCAAAAGCAAGATACAAGCGAATTACTTTTGATAACACTTTTTCATAATTGTGCCAGGTACCTTTGGAAGGAGGTAGCTGGCACCCTCCTTTTTTACCCCAAAACAGGCGGATGATCTGTTGACAGATCATCCGCCTGTTTTTATGTGATTGGTTTGATTTTGTGTTTAGACTTCGAACATCAGGTCGCCGTAGGATGGCATTGGCCACATTTCTTTGTCTACGATCATTTCCAGCTGGTCGATTGGTTTGCGCAGGGCTTCCATGGCGGCGTTTACTTCGTCGTGGTAGTATCTGGCCTGGCGCTCGTTGTTTTCGATCAGGGATGCGGCTTCTGTTTTTTCCTGGAGGGTCTTGAGAGCTGTCTGGCTTTCTCTCAGAAGTTTTGTGGTTTCTTTCAGAAGTTCGGTCTCCACGCTCACGTCCATACCCGGGATGGTCTGGATGGAGATGATGGCGTCAGCCAGGTGTTTCGCATATTTGATCACTGCCGGGATGATCTGTTTTGCTGCGATATCGATCATCGCTCTTGCTTCCACGTTGATTTCTTTCGCGTAAGTCTCGTATTTGACTTCGGTACGGGACTCCAGTTCTGTCTTTGTAAATACATGGAAGTGCTCGAACATAGCGATGGATTTCTCTGTAGTCAGTGCCGGGATGGCATCTACCATGGAGCGGATGTTTGGCAGACCACGGCGTTTTGCTTCTTCTACCCATGCATCGGAGTATCCGTTTCCGTTGAAGATGATTCTCTGATGTTCTGCGCAGTTTGTCTTGATCAGATCATGAACTGCCACATCGAAATCTTCCGCATTTTCCAGAATCTTGCAGGCTTCCTGAAAAGCTTCTGCCACGATGGTATTCAAAACGATATTCGGTGCTGCCACAGAATCCTGGGAACCTACCATACGGAACTCAAATTTGTTTCCGGTGAAAGCAAATGGTGAGGTGCGATTTCTGTCGGTAGCATCTTTTGCCAGATCCGGCAGGGTACGCACACCGGTCATCAGACGGCCGCCTTTTAAGCTGTGATCTGCAGTACCGGTGCTTACCAGCTGTTCTACCACATCTTCGAGCTGTTCGCCCAGATAGATGGAGATGATGGCCGGCGGTGCCTCGTTTGCGCCCAGACGGTGATCGTTACCGACATCGGATGCGGATTCACGAAGCAGATCTGCATGACGGTCTACGGCTTTCAGGATACAGCTCAGTACCAGAAGGAACTGTACGTTCTCATGCGGTGTTTTTCCCGGCTCTAACAGATTGATACCATCATCGGTAACCAGGGACCAGTTGTCATGTTTTCCGGAACCGTTGACACCTGCAAATGGTTTTTCATGCAGGATACATTTGAGACCATGTTTTCTTGCCACACGCTTCAGAGTCTGCATGATGATCTGGTTGTGGTCTACGGCAATGTTTGCCGGTGCGTAGATTGGAGCAAGTTCGTGCTGTGCCGGTGCAACTTCATTGTGCTGGGTCTTTGAGGATACACCCAGTTTCCACAACTCTTCGTTGACATCTTTCATGTAGCCGGCAATCTTCTGACGGATGGTTCCGAAGTAATGATCGTCCAGCTCCTGACCTTTTGGAGGCATCGCGCCGAACAGGGTCCTTCCGGTATAAATCAGGTCTTTTCTCTTCATAAATTTTGCCGCATCCACCAGGAAATACTCCTGTTCCGCACCAACAGATGGGGTCACTTTTTTGGAAGTGGTATTGCCAAACAATCGGATCAGACGCAGGGCTTCTTTGTTGATGGCTTCCATGGAGCGAAGCAGCGGAGTCTTCTGATCCAGTGCTTCTCCTGTATAGGAGCAGAATGCCGTTGGGATACAGAGTGTTGCACCTGCTGCATCCTGACGCACGAACGCCGGGGAAGTACAATCCCACGCTGTATATCCTCTCGCCTCAAAGGTCGCACGCAGACCGCCGGACGGGAAAGAAGACGCATCCGGTTCACCCTTGATCAGTTCTTTTCCGGAAAAGCTCATCAGTACCTTTCCATCCGGTTTCGGTGCTGTGATAAATGCATCGTGCTTTTCTGCGGTTACACCCGTCAGAGGCTGGAACCAGTGACTGTAATGGGTAGCGCCTTTTTCAATCGCCCATTCTTTCATCTCATGAGCAACCACATCAGCGATCTCCAGCGTCAGTTCTTTTCCCTCTTCCATCGTCTGTTTCAGTTCTTTGTATACTTTTTTAGGCAGGCGGGCCTGCATGACCGCATCGTTAAATACATTTTCTCCGAAAATCTCAACCACGTTTACATACTCACTCATTTTTCCTATCCTTTCCGTCTTACCCCGATTTCCATCTCCATGTTTTCCGCTGCCATGTTCTCCGCCATGGCCTATCGACTGCTAGAGCGTGTCTGAAAAAGGCTTTTCGTGAGCTGCGAGTCCCAGTTTGTGGGAGATTTTATCCGAATGAGGGCGGCGTAGCGGGCTACGGCAACCGAATGAGGGTAAAATATACCGCAAAGTGGGGCTTGCAGATTGTGGAAATGATTTTTCAGACTCGCTCTAGCTTCAAAAAAGGCAGTCCACTTTTTTGATAAGCAGACTGCCTACTTGTTACCATGTATATCAAAGTTGGTCTGACCGACCAGTTTTGATTAGATTTCTCAAGCTTTGTTTACAGAACCGAACAGTTCCATTTTTTCTTTTACAGTAGCTTTGATTGCTTCTGCTCCCGGAGCCAGAAGTTTTCTTGGGTCAAAGCCTTTACCTTCCAGGTCTTTTCCAGCTTCGATGTATTTACGTGTAGCATCTGCAAATGCCAGCTGGCACTCTGTATTTACATTGATTTTGGATACGCCCAGATCGATTGCTTTTTTGATCTGATCAGCCGGGATACCTGTACCACCGTGCAGTACCAGAGGCAGTTCTCCTGTCAGTTCCTGAACAGCTGCCAGAGTTTCGAAGCTCAGACCTTTCCAGTTTGCCGGATATTTTCCGTGGATGTTACCGATACCTGCTGCCAGGAAATCAACACCCAGATCTGCGATCATTTTGCATTCCTTCGGATCTGCACACTCGCCAGCGCCGATAACGCCGTCTTCTTCACCACCGATGGAACCAACTTCTGCTTCCAGAGACATTCCGTGTTCTTTTACGATTTTAACCAGTTCAGTTGTTTTTGCAACGTTCTCTTCGATTGGGTAATGAGAACCATCGAACATGATAGAAGAGAATCCTGCTTCTACGCATTTCAGGCATCCTTCATAGCTGCCGTGATCCAGATGCAGAGCAACCGGAACAGTGATGTTCAGCTCTTCCAGCATTCCGTTAACCATTCCTACAACAGTTTTGTAACCTGTCATATATTTTCCAGCACCTTCGGATACACCAAGGATTACCGGGGAGTTGCATTCCTGTGCAGTCTGCAGAATAGCTTTTGTCCACTCAAGGTTGTTGATGTTGAACTGTCCTACTGCATAGTGACCTGCTTTTGCTTTTTTTAACATTTCTGTAGCTGATACTAACATAATCAAACCTCCTACGTTCACGTTTTTATTTCTTGTATATTATAACCCATCAACTTCTGAAATTCAAGAGTTGATGAAAATATCAAGCGCCTGCTTTCTGTTTTTTATGTTTACCTCTTTATGCTCACCGCCAAATTCACCGTCCAGCGTCCAGGAAATCGCTTCATCTCCGTGGATATACAGGCTGTCCGCTTTGAATGCATCGATCATATCGGTGTCATCGTACGCATTGATCAGCGCGGCGATGATCTCATTTAATTCCAGAGGATTCTTCGGTTTTTTGATCAGGGTGACCTCGAAAAGTCCGTCATCCATCTCGACATCGTTTCCAACCAGATTGCGGAAACCGCCTACGGAATGGGAATTTGTGATCATTCCATAGATATAATCGCCTTCGTGTACTTCCCCGTTGGCTTCCACACACAGATGGTAGGTCTTGACATCGAAGATTCTCTTTGCCCCTTCCATCACATAAGCAAGATGTCCCAGAATATTTTTCAGATCCTGGCTGGTCTCATAGGAGACATCGGTAAACATACCGAATGCTGCCACATAGATAAAATTATCTTCATTGAAACTTCCGACATCCACGGAAAACAGATGACCGTCAACGATGTCCTGCGCTGCTTTCACCATATCCCGGGAAATCTCCAGACTGTTTGCAAAGTCATTCGTACTTCCCGCCGGGATATACCCAAGCGGTACCGACGCACCGATTTCCATCAGACCGGTTACCACTTCGTCCAGCGTTCCGTCTCCACCGCTGCACACGATCAGATCAACCTCTTCTGCCATGATCTTTGCCATCTTTTCCGCATCCTTCGCTCCCTGGGTCGGATGAACCACTACTTCATAGCCGCCCTTGACAAAGACGTCGATGATATCCATCAGTTTATTGCGAATCTGCCCTTTTCCTGATCTCGGATTGAAGATAAACAGCATTCTTCCTTTCATAGTACACCTCATCTCTTCATTCTTTCTTACAGTTTCCCCACGATAAACCTGTCTCTTCTCTCACAGATATTTCCCTATCTGCCCGTTTGGGCTCATTATACCACGCCTTTTGTCTTTTGTAATCAGTTTGATTCCTAAAATTTTACAGAAAATTTACGAAAATACCGTCATATTTTCTCTTTTTTATTTTCTGTGACTTAATCACGGAATCTTTCCGGGCAGATGTGGTATCCTATCATCATAAAAATACAGGAGGTCATACTATGGAATATACATTTACAACAGAAAATTTTGAAACAGAAGTGCTCGGCTCCGATGTGCCGGTGCTGGTTGATTTCTGGGCTACCTGGTGCATGCCGTGCCGTATGCTTGCCCCGGTGATCGAAGAGATTGCTTCGGAAAATGAGGGAAAGATCAAAGTCGGCAAAGTCAACGTCGACGAAAACCCGGATCTGGCAAGAAAATACCGCGTGATGAGCATTCCTACCGTTCTGGTATTTAAAAACGGCGAACTGACAGCTACCAGCGTCGGCGTGGACAGCAAAGAAAATATTCTGAAACTGCTGGAGAAATAATTTCTTCTCTTAATAATCCAAAAAGGATAGCAATGAAGCGTTTTTCGTATTTCCATTGCTATCCCTTTTTCTTTTTATGAATCATGCTACAACTTCCTGTATAACTGCTTCCGATCGAGGACTGCTACGCCGCCCCGGAACAGTTCCACGCATCCTTCTTTTACCAGCACTTTCAGTGTTCTGCTGACCGCTTCTCTGGCACTTCCGATGGCTTTTGCGATCTGCTCCTGCGTCATGTAGATTTTTCCGTCTTCGCTTCCTCCTGACTCATCCAATAAAAATCCTGCCAGACGCTGTTCCAGGCTGGCAAACAGGATTTTCTGGATCGCGGCGATAATATCGGAAAAACTCTCGTTGATCTTTTTATAGATAAAGTTTTCCAGATACAGATTCTTTTCCATGATCTGCCGGAGCACACCGGTGGGAAGCAGGTAGACTTCACTGTCCGCCTCCGCGTCGATCTGAATATCAAACGGCAGTGCCGGAAGCAGACAGGATGCCGAGATCACGCAGAGTTCGCCCGGATGGATCCGGCACACGGTAGCTTCCTTCCCGTCTTCCGAAACCAGATTTGCACGCAGGATCCCGCTGCATACCAGGAAAATACCCAGACAGTCCCTTCCGGTATCCGTAACCATCTGCCCTTCTCCGTATGTACTCCATCGAATCTGCTCCTGAAGCATCTTCTTTTCTTCTTCTGACAAATACTCCCAGAAAGCATAACTTCCAAATAACTGCTCGATCTTCGTCCGTTCCATGCCCCGTCTCCTTTTCGATCTTTTCTGTCTGCATTATAAAACAGCTGTTGAATGGCTGTCAACGACTACAAAAACCCCTCTTCACCGGAATTATATTTTCCCGGTAAAGAAGGGTTCTGTTTATCGGAACAATACGCAGTTGCCGGATTCCCGATAATATCGGATACGTTCTTCAATCGCTTTTCGCTCACAGTGCAGCGCTTCCGCCAGACAGTCCATGCACAGGAAACTCGAAGCGGTTCGTGACACCAGTTTCATGTAGATGGCTTTCTCATCGGAAGTCAGATGTGCACCGCATTTTCTGCAATCCATTGATTTTTCCACAGCTTTCTTTTTATCTTTGTTTTTATTTTTCTACGAGATGCGCACGCACTACCACACATCCATGGGATGGAACAACCGGTGCAAATCGTTCAGTAAATTCGCCCAGTTCTTCTCCTGTGATGCAGTCATGCAGAGCCAGGGATACCCCGGCAGCATATGGGATACCCATATCCCAGAATTCCAGAGAAAGTTCTCTCTGTGTATCGCTGAAATTAAAGATACCGATTGCAAGATCTCCATCTGCCAGCGGTTTTACCAGAGTAAATGCCTCGTTTTCGTTATAGACATCCGGAAGTGGTTTGATCACATACGCACCGCGTGACTCCAAGTCCTGATTGATGGCGATCAGATCTTTGTTTAACAGGGTTTTCTTCGTCTCCTCGGATGCTTTTCGCAGATCACAGCCCATGATCAGCGGAGATCCCATAATTGCCCACAGTGCAAAATGTGTCAGGTATTCCTGATCCGTACAGCCGCCGATCTTGCTTCCGATAAATCCGTCATTGCTGGCGCCGTGCATTCCTACGACAAGCATGTCCATATCATTGTGGCAGAAATTACCGGTATACGGCTCTTTTCCCATCTGAGAGATTGCCAGGTTTGTGATGGATTCCCAGTTATCCTGGATATCTCCGGTAGAACGGTAGGTATGCGCTCCGGAGGAACGGATCCAGTCATAGACTCCGTCGGTTCCCCAGTTACATGCTGCAAACAGGATCTCCCTACCACAGTTCTTTAGGGCAAGGCTCATGCGTTTGTACAGGATTTCACCCGGAATCTGGCGCGGTTTGAAGCAGTAGTCGTATTTCAGATAATCCACGCCCCACTCTGCGAACTTTTTCGCATCCTGGAATTCGTGTTCAAAGCTTCCCGGATAGCCGGCGCAGGTATGGGTTCCGGCACAGGAATACATACCGAATTTGAGTCCTTTTTCGTGTACGTAATCACTGACCCATTTCATTCCATGCGGGAATTTCTCCGGATCCGGAACCAGATTGCCGTCAGCATCACGCTGTTTCAGGCTCCAGCAGTCATCAATGACCAGATATTCGTATCCGGCTTCCAGATATCCGTCTTCTACCATGCGGTCTGCCATCTCACAGATCATTTTTTCATTGATATCCCAGGTAAAGGTGTTCCAGGAATTCCAGCCCATCGGAGGGGTCAGTGCGATTGGTTTATTCATTTTGTTATCCATCCTTTCTTCTTTTCCGACATCTCTTCTGATATTCATCCATTCCTTCGCTGATATTATATATTTTTGCTAAATCTCAGCTGTTTGGGATGCATTTTCAGAATCTTTGATATCTCTATCATACCTGTTATCCTGATAATTTTATATAGTAATTTGTTGCATTTTCTATGTAAAAAGATGCCAAAAACGCCGACCTGTGTTTCCACAGATCGGCGTCTTATATTATCGTTTGAACAATTCTGAAATTATACCAGCTCCAGAACTACTTCCATAGCTGCGTCACCTTTACGCGGTCCGATTTTGATGATTCTTGTGTAACCACCGTTACGGTCAGCATATTTTGGTGCGATTTCGTTGAACATTTTGTCTGCCATGTCAACGTCTTTTGTGTTTTTCTTTCTTCCAGCAGCTTCTGTCGGAACAGCTTTTACCGGATAGAATACTTTCATCATCTGACGTCTTGCATGCAGTCTGGAAGGAGCGTCTTTCTTGATCTCTTTCTGTACTTCATCGTAAACAGTTACTTTCTTTCCGTCTACAACTTCTTTTACTCTCTTGCCATCAGCATCTTTACGAGCAACTTTAGCTGTAACAGTTACTGTTTCAAAGTTGTCTTTTTCTTTTACAGCCAGAGCGATCAGCCCTTCAGCAACTTTGCGGATTTCTTTTGCTTTTGCTTCTGTAGTAACGATTTTACCATGATATAACAGATTTGTTACCTGGTTTCTGATTAACGCTTTTCTCTGTGCAGATGTTCTGCTCAGTTTTCTATATCCTGCCATTTTATTTTCCTCCATTTGTGGAACAGCCGGTCATGCTTCTTTGGTCTTACTGACGGACTGCTTGATCTTCTACAAATATTCCTTTACCCTACCGGCCAGTTACCGGCAGTTGCAGCAAACGAGCTGCTTCTTATTCTTCACCAGGATTTAACTGTAATCCCAGCTCCTTTAATTTTGCAAGTACTTCTTCCAGAGATTTCCGTCCCAGGTTACGGACTTTCATCATATCTTCAGAAGTTCTGTTGCAAAGTTCTTCAACGGTATTGATACCGGCTCTCTTCAGACAGTTGTAGGAACGAACGGACAGCTCCAGCTCGTCGATGTTCATTTCCAGAACTTTCTCTTTTTCATTGTCCTCTTTTTCAATCATGACTTCTGCAGTCTTAGCATTTTCAGAGAGGTCGATGAACAGTTTCAGATGCTCGCTCAATACTTTTGCAGCCAGGCTGACTGCTTCATCCGGATCCAGAGTTCCTTTTGTATAAACATCCAGAGTCAGTTTATCATAGTCAGTGATCTGACCGACACGAGTGTTCTGAACTGTCAGGTTTACACGCTCTACCGGTGTATAGATTGCATCTACAGCTAATACGCCGATCGGCATATCATCTGTTTTCCCTTTGTCTGCACTGACGTAACCACGACCTTTTGTAATGGTCAGTTCCATATACAGTTTGCTGTCTGGTCCACCGTTTAAGGTAGCGATTACCTGGTTCGGATTCATGATCTCGATATCCTGGTCAACCTGGATATCAGATGCTCTTACCACGCCTTCGCCTTCGAACTCGATGTATGCGATCTTCGGATCATTGCTTTCGCTTGTGTTCTTGATCGCAAGACTCTTCAGATTCATGATAATTTCGGTTACATCCTCTTTTACACCCGGGATGGAACTGAACTCGTGCAGAACGCCTTCGATTTTTACCTGGCTGACTGCAGCACCCGGCAAAGAGGACAGCATGATTCTTCTCAGGGAGTTACCCAGA
Organism: Blautia faecicola; assembly: GCF_004123145.1. Lineage (NCBI taxonomy): Bacteria > Bacillati > Bacillota > Clostridia > Lachnospirales > Lachnospiraceae > Blautia > Blautia faecicola. The sequence goes on from NZ_SDKC01000001.1 coordinate 2,714,712, forward strand.
GTAATACCATAGCCACGCTCTAACGGTTCTACTACAAAGCGGCCATATTTTTTATCATCGGAAATTTCTGTAATCTCAATTTTTGGTTTGTTAAAATCAAACATACCAGGCCCTCCTTATTGGGATAATGATTTTCACTGAGGGTAACATATGGGAAATGGCCCACGCGTAAACGGTGAGCCATAACTCACAATTATTTAGAATACAACTCGACGATAAGCATTTCGTTTACAGGTACGTCAATTGCATCTCTTGCAGGAACTTCTTTAACAGTTCCTTTTAATGCTTCCTGATCAACATCCAGCCATTCCGGAACCAGTCTTCCGCCGGTTACTTCCAGAATGTCTTTATATCTCTGAGAAGATTTTTTAGCTTCTTTGATTTCGATCTGATCTCCGGCTTTTACCAGGTAAGACGGAATGTTTACCTGTTTGCCGTTTACCAGTACATGTTTGTGGTCAACGATCTGACGAGCTTCTCTTCTGGTTCTTGCGAATCCCAGACGGAAGATTACGTTGTCCAGTCTCATTTCCAGCATAGCCATCAGGTTGCTACCTGTCATACCAGGCATCTGGTCAGCTTTCTTGTAGTAGTTACGGAAAGGTTTTTCCAGAACACCATAGATGAATTTTGCTTTCTGTTTTTCTCTCAGCTGCAGACCATATTCAGATGTTTTACGGTTTGCTCTTTTTAACTGTCTTGTGGATTTTTTGTCAATTCCTAAATAGATAGGATCCAGACCCAGGGATCTACATCTTTTCAGAACTGGTACTCTATTTACTGCCATAATCTACTGACCTCCTAATTAGACTCTTCTACGTTTTGGTGGACGGCAACCATTGTGTGGTACCGGAGTTACGTCTTTGATACTTACTACATCAAGTCCGCATGCGGAAAGAGCACGGATTGCTGCTTCTCTTCCTGATCCCGGTCCTTTTACGAATACATCAACAGTTTTCAGACCATGAATTAACGCTGCTTTTGTAGCTGTTTCTGCTGCTACCTGAGCTGCATAAGGAGTAGATTTTCTTGAACCTCTAAATCCCAGACCACCGGCACTTGCCCATGATAAAGCATTTCCTTCAGCATCTGTCAGAGTAACGATTGTGTTATTGAAAGATGACTGGATGTGTGCCTGTCCGCGTTCAACGTTTTTCTTTACACGACGTTTTGTCGTTTTCTTTGTCACTTTAGCCATTTTAAAAACTAACCTACACTTTCTTCTATTCTATGTTACTGGTTGCCACGAATTATTTCTTCTTGTTTGCTACAGTTCTCTTAGGACCTTTTCTTGTTCTTGCGTTGGTCTTTGTTTTCTGACCACGAACAGGCAGGCTCTTTCTATGACGGATACCTCTGTAGCATCCGATCTCCTGCAGACGTTTGATGTTCATAGCGATCTCTCTTCTCAGATCACCTTCTACAGTCTGAGTCTCATCGATTACAGCACTGATTCTTTTTACTTCTTCGTCCGTGATATCTCTAACACGGGTGTTCGGATCTACGTTAGCTGCTTCCAGGATACGGGTAGCGCTTGTTCTACCGATTCCGTAGATATAAGTTAATCCGATTTCAATACGTTTTTCTCTTGGTAAGTCTACACCAGCAATACGTGCCATGTAATTTTCCTCCATCTTCTACTTGACCAGTCCAGACAGCCCATATGTCACCATATGTCTGAAATGTGTGTCTCATCCGGTCATATTAATATTTTCCTAATTGGGATGCCGGTATGTGAAGCATCCAGCCATGTCTCCATGACCTTTCCGGCTTAGCCGGTATTAAGCAATATTATAAGGGATGCAACGCTCTCTACGGCGTTCATCCGCCGGAGGCTCTCCGGTACACCACTCCGGAGCACTCTCATTATAATATCTAAACAGTACAACACATCCAGATGTGTCCTACTGCAGCCGCACTTAATTTTGAAGCTCTCGCTTCCAAACAGTCAGATCTAATTGACGGATTAGCCCTGTCTCTGTTTGTGTTTTGGATTCTCGCAGATTACTCTGATACTACCTTTTCTTTTGATGATCTTGCATTTTTCGCAGATCGGTTTAACAGATGATCTTACTTTCATGTGAATCCTCCTTTCTCCTTCTTAGCTAAGACGCATTCCCGCGCCTGCTCATGGTGGAAGAACCCTGTTTTTTGCGCACAAAAAAAGAACGCATTCACAAAAGTTCGTTTTACAGTATAGCATTCTCTTTCCAAAAAAGCAAGCCATTTTTTCAATTTTTTTCTGCTTTTTCAGCCGTTCTCCCCGTTATCCCAAAACCAGCACCAGCCGGATACTTTCCTCCGTCAGCAACACTTTGTGGGCGCCTAGGGTAAGCTTTGAGATCCGACACCTACGCAGACTTAGGCTCGAGCGCTCTCGCGAGAGTCTTAGTCGTAGTTGGTGGCTAGCTCAAAGTTACCCTGCCCACGTTGCTTACGGAGGAAAGTATCCGGCTGGTGCGTCCCCTTCGGGATAACTATTCTTTATTTATCTCTCCAGATAATTCTACCCTTAGACAAATCATACGGAGAAAGTTCCATAGTAACCTTATCTCCCGGTAAGATACGAATAAAATTCATTCTCAGCTTACCACTGATATGTGCCAATACCACATGTTTATTTTCCAGCTCAACCTTGAACATTGCATTCGGCAATTTTTCAAGGACAGTGCCTTCTACTTCAATAACATCTGCCTTAGACATTGCTTTCCCTCCTGTTTTACTTTTCGCCGTATTCTCTTCTTCCACGGATGACATCCGAATCCTGAAGATCTCTTCCTTCCCGGATCACGTTTTCGATCCATTCCGGAATATGCCGATCAATCTGAACATGTTTGATCCTTTTCTTTTTCGGATGATCCAGTGTCCGGAGCTTTCCGTCCACCAGATATACAAAAGGCTCTTTCACATCCAGAATCATATAGACCTTTCCCTTATCATGACCGGCAAGGGATCTGGCCATCATGCCAACACCATATCCTTCCATCCAGGCACCTCTATTTCGTGAGTGTCAGGATTTCAGGTTCGCCCTCAGTGATGAGAATCGTGTTCTCATAGTGAGCGGCCAGTGATTCATCTTCTGTCACAACCGTCCAGTCGTCATCCAGCCAGCAAACTTCCGGTCTGCCCATGGTGATCATAGGCTCAATAGCAAGTGTCATACCCGGCACCAGACGGATTCCTCTCCGTTTCTGTGCAAAGTTCGGGATCTGCGGATCTTCATGCAGGCTGGTTCCGATTCCGTGGCCAACCAGATCTCTGACTACGCCGTATCCAAAACTCTCTGCATAATTGCCGATCGCAGCGGAAATATCATACAGATGATTTCCTGCTTTTGCCATTTTAATTCCCTCAAAGAAACTCTGACGGGTTACATCAATCAGTTTCTGAGCTTCCGGGCTGATCTCCCCTACCGCATGAGTACGGGCAGCATCCGAATGATAACCTTTGTAGATGAGTCCGGCATCCAGGCTGACAATGTCTCCTTCGTGAAGAATTCTCTTCTTGCTCGGGATTCCATGTACAACTTCATCATTTACCGATACACAGATAGATGCAGGATATCCATTATAATGAAGGAAATTTGGGGTGCATCCGAAGCTTCGGATCATTTCTTCACCCAAATGATCGATTTCCCAGGTTGAAATCCCCGGTCTGATCGCTTTTGCAAGTTCGTCATGAACTTTCTCCAGCAGATGGCAGGATTCCCTCATTAATTCAATTTCCCTGGCAGTCTTTATTGATACTGACATGTTTTACGCTCCTAAGATTTCAGTGATAGCCTGGAACACATCATTCAGATCCTGTGTTCCGTCGACTTCTCTCAATACGCCTTCTTTTTTGTAGAAGTCGATCAAAGGCTTGGTTTGTTCATGATACACACTCAGACGTTTGGTAACGGTTTCCGGTTTGTCATCGTCACGCAGCACCAGTTTTGCGCCGCATACATCACAGATATCTTCCACTTTCGGAGGATTGTGTTTGATGTGGTAGGTGCATCCGCATCCCGGGCACGCACGGCGTCCGCCCATACGGTTTACGATGTTCTCATCCGGAACTTCCACGTCAATTGCATAATCAATAGTTTCACCCATTTTATCAAGCGCAGCTTTTAAAGCTTCCGCCTGTGGAATGGTTCTTGGAAAACCATCCAATACATAACCGTTTTTACAGTCTGCCTGATTAATTCGGTCAACGACCAGATCACAGGTCAACTCGTCAGGAACCAGATGTCCCTGATCCATATAGCTTTTTGCTTTGTTTCCAAGCTCTGTACCGTTTTTGATATTTGCCCGGAAGATATCTCCTGTGGAGATGTGCGGAATCTGATATTTCTCCGCGATTTTTTTCGCCTGTGTGCCTTTACCTGCACCAGGTGCACCCAACATAATTAATTTCATTTTGTACCCTCTCCTTCTTTTTTGTTCAGTAATTAAAATAATTACTATAATAGCACTTTAAGGCTGTGGCGTAAAACGCCACAACCTTTTAGTTATCTAAAAAACCTTTGTAGTTTCTTACCAGCATCATGGATTCAATCTGTTTCAGTGTCTCCAGGACAACTCCTACGATAATGATGATAGAAGTTCCGCCGAAGGACACATTCGCACCGAATACACCATTAAAGAAGAACGGGATAACCGCTACAATAGTAAGCCCTGCTGCACCAATAAAGATGATATAGTTTAACATCTTTGTCAGATAATCTACGGTTGGTTTTCCAGGACGGATGCCCGGGATGAAACCACCCTGCTTTTTCATGTTATCAGCTACTTCCAACGGGTTGAAAGTAATTGAAGTATAGAAGTAAGCGAAAAAGATTACCATGATGATATAAGCCACCAGGCCAATCGAATACCATGGATGATCCAGGTCAAACCAGTTATTACTGTTCATACCTGCCAGAATCTTTCCACCGATACCTGTTCCACCGGTTTTGCCCAGGAAAGAAGCAATCACACTCGGAAAAGACATAATAGAGGATGCAAAGATTACCGGGATTACGCCGGCCGTATTTACTTTTAAAGGAATATGGCTGGACTGTCCGCCCATCATTTTTCTGCCCTGCATCTTTTTGGAATACTGAACAGGAATTCTTCTCTCAGCTCCGTTCAGGATAATTACCAGAATAACCACACCTATAATGATCGCAGCGATAATAACGCCGGAGAGGAGTGCTTTTGCGATAATTTTTCCTTTCATGAAGCTTTCGTACAGTGTCGTCATATCACTTGGGATACGTGATACGATGTTGATCAAAAGTACGATGGAAATACCATTTCCAACACCTTTTTCGTTAATCTGTTCACCAACCCACATTAAGAAAGCAGAACCTGCTGTTAATGCAACAACTACTACAACTATTTTAACAAAATTGTTATCCGGAATCAATCCCCTGTTACCAAATCCGATTGCCATGGCAATAGATTCAAACAGAGATAATCCGATGGTTACATAACGGGTAATTGCGCCAAGTTTCTTTCTTCCATCTTCTCCGTCTCTCTGCATTTCTTCCAATTTTGGAATTGCAATTGTGAGAAGCTGGATGATAATGGATGATGTGATGTAAGGTGTAATGCTAAGTGCAAAGATAGACATCTGTGAAAATGAACCGCCTGTAAATGCGTCGAGGAAGTTAAATGCATCGCCTGTCTGACTCTCAAACCAGGTTTTGAAATAACTTCCGTCGACTCCCGGAACAGGGAGCTGGGAGCCAATTCGGATGACTACCAGCATCATTAACACATAAAAGATTCTATGTCTGACGTCTTTCACTTTAAATGCATTCTGAAGAGTCTTTAACATATAAGCTCACCTCTTATGCTACTGTTCCACCTGCTGCTTCAATTTTTGCTTTTGCGCCTTCGCTTACTGCAGTAACTTTTACAGTCAGTTTTTTTGTCAGTTCTCCGTTACCCAGGATCTTAACGCCATCCTTCGGATTGGAAACCAGTCCGCTCTCAACCAGGGCTGCGATAGTAACTTCTGCTCCATCTTCAAATCTGTTCAGAGCTTCTACATTGATACCAACGATTTCTTTGGTATTTCTGTTCTTGAAACCTCTCTTAGGAAGTCTTCTGTATAAAGGCATCTGACCACCTTCGAAACCTGGTCTTGGAGCTCCGGAACGAGCTTTCTGTCCTTTATGTCCTTTACCAGCTGTTTTACCATTTCCTGAACCGTGTCCACGGCCTCTACGGAAGTCATCACTCTGTCTGGAACCTTCTGCAGGTCTTAAATTAGATAAATCCATTGTGGCACCTCCTTCTATTCTAATTACGCTTCTTCAACTTTTACTAAATGCTGAACCTGTTTGATCATACCTCTTGTTGCTGCGTTGTCCGGCAGTTCAACAGTTTTATGCATTTTGGTCAGTCCCAGAGCTTCGATTGTTTTTTTGTGTTTTGGAACTGCACCGATTGTAGATTTTACTAAAGTAATTTTTAACATTTTCCAGTCCTCCTTAAGCAAAGATCTCTTCTACGGATTTACCGCGAAGTCTAGCTACTTCTTCCGGAGTCTTTAACTGACTTAAACCTGCGATGGTAGCAAGTACGACGTTCTGTTTATTTCTGGAACCCATACATTTTGTACGGATGTTTTTGATACCTGCTAACTCGATAACCGCACGAGCCGGACCACCAGCGATTACACCAGTACCTTCCGGAGCTCTCTTCATCAGAAGTTCAGCGCTGCCGAATTTACCAATGTAGTCATGTGTGATACTGTTGTTTTCATCTCTTGCTACGGTTACTAATTTTTTGATAGCATCTTCTTTTCCTTTGCGGATAGCTTCCGGAATTTCAGCTGCTTTTCCAAGTCCTGCACCAACATGTCCGTTGCCGTCTCCAACAACTACTAAAGCTGTAAAACGCATGGTACGTCCACCTTTAACAACTTTTGTTACACGTTTGATTGAGACTACTTTTTCTTCTAATTCTAACTGACTAGCATCAATGATTGTATGTCTCATGTATTTCGCTCCTCTCTTTCCTAGAATTTCAGGCCAGCTTCTCTAGCTGCATCTGCTAATGCTTTAATTTTACCATGGTATACGAAACCGCCTCTGTCGAATACAACTTCTTCGATTCCTGCTTCAACTGCTTTCTTACCGATAACAGTTCCCAGGTAAGCTGCTGCTGCTACTGTGTTGGTCTGTTCCAGTTCTGCTTTTACGTCTTTCTGAAGAGTAGAAGCGGATACTAATGTTTTTCCAACGGTATCATCAATGATCTGTGCATACATATGGTTGTTACTTCTGAATACAGCCAGACGAGGTCTCTGAGCTGTACCAACGATATGATGACGCATTCTTCTATGCTTTTTAGTACGAACACTCGCTCTTGATACTTTATTAATCATTTTTGCACTCTCCTTATTTATTTCTTACCAGTTTTACCAACTTTACGTCTGATAACTTCATCAGCATACTTGATACCTTTACCTTTGTAAGGTTCCGGTCTTCTCTTTTCTCTGATTTCAGCTGCGTACTGGCCAACTTTTTCTTTGCTGATACCTTTTACGGTGATCTTGTTGCCATCTACAGTTGTTTCCAATCCTTCCGGATCTTCCATTTCAACTGGGTGAGAATATCCTAAGGAAAGAACTAATTTCTTACCCTGTTTCTGAGCTCTGTAACCTACACCGTTTACTTCCAGAACTTTCTGATATCCTTCGCTGACACCAACAACCATGTTGTGGATCAGTGTTCTGGTCAGACCGTGCAGAGCTTTCATTTTCTTTAAGTCGTTTGGTCTTGTTACTACTACCTGGCCATCTTCTACTTTGATGTCCATTTCTACAGGCAGATTTCTTTCCAGAGTTCCTTTAGAACCTTTTACAACAACGTAATTGTTCTCTTTAACTTCAACTGTTACTCCAGCCGGAACAACTACAGGCAGTCTTCCAATACGTGACATACCATTTTCCTCCTATTAACTTAGATTTTCGGAGAGGACGCTTAGTCCCCTCTGTTTTCAGTTTCTATATCTCTTGCTTGCGCGAAGTGATCAAATCTTACCAAACGAATGCCAGAACTTCGCCACCAACCTGCAGCTTTCTAGCTTCTTTATCAGTAATAACACCCTGGTTTGTAGACAGAATTGCGATTCCCAGTCCGCCCAGTACTCTTGGCAGTTCGTCTTTACCAGCGTAAATACGAAGACCTGGTTTGGAAATTCTTTTCAGACCAGTGATGATCTTTTCGTTTTTGTCAGCACCGTATTTCAGAGTGATACGGATGTTTTTGAAGTTTCCATCTTCTACGATGTCATATTTTGCTACATAACCTTCTTTAACCAGAATGTCTGCGATAGCAACTTTGATTTTGGATGCCGGAACGTCTACAGTGTCATGTTTTGCTGTGTTTGCGTTACGGATTCTTGTAAGCATATCTGCAATCGGATCGCTCATTGTCATGATAGTTTCCTCCTAATTATTTAGACTTTTCATGTTCTTGTTTTGTATGTGTATACCCTCTCACTTTAGCGCAGCCTTGCGGCTTTGCCAAGTGATGCGGGCTTTCTTCGGATCTTTCGATCCGTTTTCAACTCTTACCAGCTTGCTTTCTTAACACCCGGGATCTGTCCTTTGTATGCTAATTCACGGAAGCAAATTCTGCAGATTCCGTATTTTCTTAAGTAAGCATGTGGACGACCACAGATTCTGCAACGATTGTATTCTCTTGTAGAGAATTTCTGTTTACGCTGCTGTTTGATTTTCATTGCTGTCTTAGCCATGAATTTTCCCTCCTATTCTTACTTTGAAAACGGCATGTTGAATAATGTCAATAATTCACGAGCTTCTTCATCAGTCTTAGCTGTTGTAACGAAGATGATGTCCATACCTCTTACTTTATCAACTTTATCATACTCGATTTCTGGGAAAATCAACTGTTCTTTAATACCCAGTGCATAGTTTCCTCTTCCGTCAAATGCGTTTGGATTAACTCCACGGAAGTCACGTACACGAGGCAGAGCCAGGTTGATCAGACGATCAGCGAACTCATACATTTTTTCCCCTCTCAGGGTTACTTTACAACCGATTGGCATACCTTCACGGATTTTGAAGTTAGCTACGGAATTTTTTGCTCTTGTCAGAACTGCTTTCTGTCCGGAGATTGTTTCCAGATCTTTTACAGCTGCTTCCAGGATTTTAGCATTTTCTTTGGCTTCGCCAACACCCATGTTGATTACGATCTTATCGAGTTTTGGCACTTCCATGATATTTTTATAACCAAATTTCTTGGTCATAGCATCTACGATCTCATTTTTGTAAGTATCTTTCAGTCTGCTCACTTTCAATTGCCTCCTCTCTCAATTAGTCGATTACTTCGTTGCTGCCTTTTGCAACACGAACTTTTTTGCCATCTTCAACTTTGAAGCCTACACGAACTGCTTTTCCGTTGTGGATCAGCATTACGTTGGATGCGTCGATCGGAGCTTCTTTGTTGATGATTCCACCCTGCTGGTTAGCCATAGAAGGTTTTGCATGTTTTGTGATCATGTTGACACCTTCAACGATGACTTTACCGTCTTTTACAGACAGAACTTTTCCTTCTTTGTCTTTATCTTTACCGGCGATTACCTTAACGGTGTCACCTTTTTTAATTTTTAAACTTGCCATCAGGTTACCTCCTTATAATACTTCTGGAGCCAGGGATACAATTTTCATAAACTGTTTCTCACGAAGCTCTCTTGCTACTGGTCCAAAGATACGAGTTCCCCTTGGTGTTTTGTCATCTTTGATGATGACTGCTGCATTCTCATCAAATTTGATGTAAGAACCATCTTTACGACGAACACCTTTTACAGTACGTACAACAACAGCCTTAACTACATCGCCTTTTTTAACAACGCCGCCTGGTGTTGCATCTTTGACGGAAGCAACGATAACATCACCGATATTGGCATATCTTCTAGTAGAACCGCCCATAACACGGATACACAGAATCTCTTTTGCACCTGTGTTATCAGCAACTCTAAGTCTACTTTCCTGCTGAATCATGCTGGTATTCCTCCTATACGAATTAACTGATAACGATTATTTTACTTTCTCAACGATTTCAACCAGTCTCCATCTTTTGTCTTTGGACAGCGGTCTGGTTTCCATAACTTTCACGGTATCACCGATGCTGCACTGATTCTGTTCATCATGTGCTTTCAGTTTATATGTTCTCTTTACGATTTTTTTGTAAAGAGGATGTTTTACATGGTCTTCGATAGCAACTACGATTGTTTTGTCCATCTTGTTGCTTACTACTTTACCAATACGTGTTTTTCTAAGATTTCTTTCCACGATTTAGTGCCTCCTTCTTAGATTACTGTACGTTCGCCTTTTCAGCGATTACGGTCTGAATTCTGGCAATATTTCTACGAACCTCTTTGATTCTGCTTGTATTGTCCAGCTGATTGGTTGCATTCTGGAATCTCAGGTTAAAGAGTTCCTTCTTAGCAGCTACTAATTCTTCCTGTAATTCTGTAGCTGATTTCGCTTTTAAATCTTCTACATAATTTTTAATTTTCACTGTTATCACCGCCTTCTAAGTCTGCACGAGAAACGATTTTACATTTACATGGTAACTTATGCATTGCAAGACGTAATGCTTCACGAGCTGTTTCTTCAGGTACACCTGCGATCTCGAACATTACACGGCCTGGCTTAACAACTGCTACCCAGTATTCCAGAGCACCTTTACCGGAACCCATACGTGTTTCTGCTGGTTTTGCTGTTACTGGTTTGTCTGGGAAAATTTTGATCCAAACTTTACCACCACGTTTGATATAACGAGTCATGGCAACACGGGCTGCCTCGATCTGGTTAGACTTGATCCAGCATGGATCCATTGCTACAAGACCGAACTCACCGTAGTTGATTTTATTTCCTCTTAATGCTTTTCCTCTCATGGATCCGCGGAATTGTTTACGACGTTTAACTCTCTTAGGCATTAACATAATTATTTATCGCTCCCTTCCTTAGTTCCTTTGGTTGGAAGAACTTCGCCATTATAAACCCAAGCTTTTACACCAACTTTTCCGTAGGTTGTATCAGCTTCTGCGAAGCCATAGTCAATATCTGCTCTCAGTGTCTGAAGCGGAATAGTACCTTCGCTGTAGAACTCTGTACGAGCCATATCTGCTCCACCAAGACGTCCGGATACGGATGTTTTGATTCCTTTTGCTCCGGCTTTCATTGTTCTCTGCATTGTAGATTTCATAGCACGACGGAAGGAAATACGGTTTTCCAGCTGCAGTGCGATGTTTTCTGCTACCAGCTGAGCATCTCTGTCTGGTCTCTTAACTTCTTTGATGTCAACGATCAGTTTCTTTGTTGTATATTTCTGCAGTTCTTTTTTCACTTTCTCGATTTCAGAACCACCTTTACCGATTACAACGCCCGGTTTAGCTGTATAAATGATAACTTTTACACGCTCGGAAGCTCTTTCGATTTCGATTTTAGCAACACCTGCACTGTACAGTTTCTTTTTCAGGAATGTTCTGATGTTATAGTCTTCCACCAGGTTGTCAGCAAAGTCTTTTTCTGCATACCATTTGGAATCCCAGTCTTTGATAACACCGACTCTAAGGCCGTGTGGGTTAACTTTCTGTCCCATGATTACCCTCCTTATTATCTTTCATCTAACACGATAGAGATATGACTTGTTCTTTTCTCAATTCTGTATGCTCTACCCTGTGCTCTCGGTCTGATTCTCTTCATTGTAGGTGCTTTGTTTGCGTAGCACTCTGCAACGTACAGATTTTCAAGGCTCATGCCGTTGTTGTTCTCAGCATTTGCGATTGCAGACTCCAGTAATTTTTTGATTACGCTTGAAGCGTAACGTGGGTTGTATGTCAGAATTCCCAGTGCTGTCTGCACATCTTTTCCACGAATTACATCCAGTACATAACAAGCTTTCTGTACGGACATTCTTGCGTAGGATAACTTAGCAGATGGTCTGGTATCTTTATTAGCATTTCTTGCTCTTTTAATCTGGCTTCTATGTCCTTTTGCCATGACTAAAATCCTCCTTTCAAGATTGGGCTATACCGCTTTATTTACGAACACCTGATTTTTTCTCGTCTTTTCCATGTCCTCTGTAAGTTCTTGTAGCAACGAACTCACCCAGTTTATGTCCAACCATATCTTCTGTAACATATACTGGCACATGTTTTCTTCCATCATGGACAGCGATTGTGTGTCCTACGAAAGATGGGAAGATTGTGGAACGACGTGACCAGGTTTTAATAACTGATTTATCTCCTGCTGCATTCATAGCATCAACTTTTTTAAGTAAGCTCTGATCTGCAAAAGGTCCTTTTTTCAATGAACGAGCCATTTACGTAACCTCCTTATTTCGCTAATGTTTTACCGTCTCTTCTTCTTACGATATACTTATTGGACTGTTTGTTTTTCTTTCTGGTCTTCAGGCCCAGAGCAGGTTTACCCCATGGAGTACATGGACCAGGACGGCCGATACCGGTCTTTCCTTCACCACCACCATGCGGATGGTCATTCGGGTTCATAACGGAACCACGTACAGTCGGGCGGATACCCATGTGACGTTTTCTTCCGGCTTTACCGATGTTTACCAGGTTGTGCTCTCCGTTTCCTACAACACCGATAGATGCACGGCAGTTGATCGGAACCATTCTCATTTCGCCTGAAGGCAGTCTTAAGGTTGCGTATTTTCCTTCTTTTGCCATCAGCTGAGCTCCATTACCAGCAGAACGAACCAGCTGTCCGCCCTTTCCAGGATGAAGTTCTACATTGTGTACCATAGTACCAACCGGGATCTCTGACAGCGGCATGCAGTTACCAGGTCTAACTTCTGCGTTAGTTCCGTTCATAACTTTAGCGCCGACTTTCAGTCCTTCTGGTGCCAGGATGTATGCTTTTTCACCGTCTGCGTAGCAGATCAGTGCGATATTTGCTGTTCTGTTCGGATCGTATTCGATAGCAACTACAGTTGCAGGGATATCATCTTTTCTTCTCTTGAAGTCGATGATTCTGTATTTTCTTCTGCTTCCGCCTCCGCGATGTCTAACTGTAATTTTACCCTGATTGTTACGTCCGGAATTCTTTTTCAGAGATACTACCAGAGATTTCTCCGGTGTGGATTTTGTGATTTCAGCAAAATCCAGGCTTGTCATATTTCTTCTGGACGGTGTATATGGGCTAAACTTTTTAATTCCCATTGTATTTATCTCCTTTCATTCAGCGATAGTAAGAGCGATCGGATGTTCGCTCAAGTCTTATTGACTTTGTCCGCTTTGCAATCTTACAGACCTTCGAAGATCTCGATGTCTTTGCTGTTCTCTGTCAGAGTAACGATTGCTTTTTTAGTTTTAGCTGTTTTTCCAACTGTGTAACCACGACGTTTTTTCTTACCATCAAGGTTCATGGTGTTTACAGTTTTAACTTCTGTTCCTTCGAACATTTTTTCAACAGCTTCTTTGATCATAGATTTGTTTGCTTCCGGATGAACCAGGAAAGTGTATTTTTTCTCGCTCATAGCGTTCATACTTTTTTCAGTTACAACCGGTTTAAGGATTACATCATAATATTGAATGTTAGCCATTATGCATATACCTCCTCAACTTTTGCAACAGCTGCTTTATCCAGAACAACTGTGTTGTATTTCAGGATATCGAATACATTCATTGTTCCAACAGATGCTGTGATCACGTTCGGAATGTTTCTTGCAGATACGATTACGTTTTCGTTATCGGTAACAACCATAGCTTTTTCAACTTTCAGGTTGTTCAGTACATTCTGCATATCCTTTGTTTTAATAGCGTCTAATTTCAGTTCGTCCAGGACTACCAGTTTGTTTTCCTGTACTCTTGTTGTCAGAGCAGATTTCAGAGCGATTCTTCTTTCTTTCTTGTTCATCTTGAAAGAGTAATCTCTTGGTACCGGTGCGAATACAACTCCGCCGCCTGTCCACTGTGGAGCTCTTGTTGAACCCTGTCTTGCATGACCAGTTCCTTTCTGTCTCCAAGGTTTTCTTCCGCCTCCGCTTACTTCAGAGCGGGTTTTTGCTTTCTGAGTTCCCTGACGTTTATTTGCCAGCTGGCGCACAACTGCCATATGAACAAGATGTTCATTTACTTCTACACCGAACACAGCGTCGTTCAGTTCCAGTGTGCCAACTTCATTGCCTTCCATATTATAAACAGATACGTTTGACATCTGTGTGTTCCTCCTTTTCAAGAATCATGCCTCGCGGCATCGGGTCCACCGATCATCCGTTAAAATTATTTAGCACTTTTAACGGTTGCTTTGATTGTTACTAAAGATTTTTTAGGACCTGGTACAGCACCTTTTACCAGAAGCAGATTGTTTTCAGCATCTACTCTTACGATTTCCAGATTCTGTACTGTAACTTTTTTGTTACCCATGTGTCCAGCCATCTTTTTACCTTTGAATACACGGCTCGGATCGGAACAAGCACCGTTGGAACCAGCATGACGATGGTATTTGGAACCATGAGCCATAGGTCCTCTGGACTGACCGTGTCTCTTGATTGCGCCCTGGAATCCTTTACCTTTGGAGATTGCAGTAGCATCTACTTTTTCTCCTGCTGCAAAGATGTCAGCTTTGATTTCCTGAGCCACTTCATAGCTTTCAGCATCTTCTAAACGGAATTCGCGAACGAATCTCTTGTAAGAAACGCCTGCTTTGTCAAACTGTCCTTTCATTGGTTTGTTCACCAGTTTTTCTCTCTTGTCAACAAAACCAACCTGTACTGCACTGTAACCATCATTCTCAACAGTTTTAACCTGAGTTACTACGCAAGGTCCTGCCTGCAATACAGTCACTGGAGTTAAAACTCCATCTTCGTTGAAAATCTGAGTCATTCCAACTTTTGTAGCTAAGATTGCTTTCTTCATTCTTTTTACCTCCTGTTTAAACTACAGCGGAACACCAACCCGGGTGTTCATCCTAGAAACAGCCGATATAAGTGGAACACTATGACCCATAAGGGATGTTGATTCCTAAGAATGTGTTGCTTCTATATCTAACTTTTCCGGATAATTCTTTCGATGAAATTATTTGTTTTTCATCTTGATATCGATGCTAACACCAGCCGGCATCTCCAGTCTTGCCAGAGCATCCACAGTTTTCTGTGTCGGTCCGATGATATCGATCAGTCTTTTATGAGTTCTCTGCTCAAACTGTTCTCTGGAATCTTTGTATTTGTGTACCGCACGTAAGATTGTTACTACCTCTTTCTTAGTCGGAAGTGGTACCGGTCCACTCACTACTGATCCGTTCTTTTTTACAGTTTCGATGATTTTGCTTGCAGATGCATCAACCAGCTGATGATCGTAAGCTTTCAGAATAATTCTCATTACTTGACTTGCCATAAAAAAAGTCGCCTCCTTTTCGCACTTTACGAGTACGACAAGCGGTGACTGTACACTTTCCCGTGTGTGTCCTCAGGACTTCCACGCGGTTTTCCACACTTCTGGTGGACGTATTCAACATGTATACAGTGACTTGTCGCCAGTTTCTTAACTTGACATTCGCTCCACGGAAAACCTGCAATCTCTGCAGCAACCTCACGCTTCATCGCTATCAATGTCACAACATGGGTTATTATAAACGAAACCCCTCGCAATTGCAAGGGGTTTTTTCAAATTTTTTCAAAAAATTTTATTTTTCTTTTTTTACAGGACATCCGAGTAATCTACCAGAGTAACTCCGCTGACTTCATCTTCGATGACTTCCGGCTGATCCCCGTCTGCTTCTGCTTTCGCAAGCAGCTCTTCTTTCGTGTATACCGGCATCGCCAGTTTCTTCTCTTCCGGCTCCTGTTCCTCCTCGGATGCTTCTTCGAGCACTACCGGCTGTGTCTGATCCACTTTCTCCGGTTCTTCGGTTTCTTCTTCCTGCTCTGCTGCTTCCGGTTCCGTCTCTTCCGTCTGGTTCTCGCTCATCATGCTTGCGATATCTGCCGCAAACAGACTTGCGGTTTCCTCTAACAGGGATTTGTTCGGATCTTCATTCTCTGTACTTTCTTCTTCCGGCTGATGTTCCTCTGCCGGTAATACAACTTCCTGTGTACTTCCCATATCCTGCGCTTCCTGTGTCAGGTCCTCCGGAAGAACAATCTCCTGTGTCAGATCAGCTGCTTCTGCCGGAATCTCTTCCGGTGTCTCTTCGGTATCTTCCACATCAGCGTTTTTATTTTTCTTTGCAAGTTTTGCTTCCTGTCTTTCTTGTTTTGCTCTTGCCTTCGCCTCGGCTACCGCAGCTTTCTCTTCCTGTTTCTGTTTTTTCTTTTCTGCTTTTCTGGCTTTTTTCCGTTCCCGTCTGGACATCACTGCAGGTTCTTCTTCCTGCTCTTCTTCCGATTCGTCTTCTTCGTCATCCTCGTCTTCCTCTTCGTCCTCATCATCGTCTTTCTTCCAGACTTCTGCGAGAATAAACAGAATGATGACAAATACAACGACAAGTCCTACGATGATCAGGCCCTCGGTGTTCCGGAGTGCCATAGATACATAACCGATCACCGGTACCACGAGCATGACTTTCTGCACGGTACTTCCCAGTTCCTGCTGTGTGGTTCCCCCGTCTGTGCTCAGCTGGTCATCCAGTACCACACTGCTGCCATCGATGCTGTCCACCACATATACATATTGTCCGCCATCCTGGCTTACCAGAACTTTATCTCCCTGTTTCAATTCACTGCTGTCTTTCTCCACTGCATAAGCCACGGATCCCTGTGACAGGTTGGTCTGCATATCGACATCATCCACCAT
Source organism: Blautia faecicola (assembly GCF_004123145.1). NCBI lineage: Bacteria > Bacillati > Bacillota > Clostridia > Lachnospirales > Lachnospiraceae > Blautia > Blautia faecicola. The sequence goes on from NZ_SDKC01000001.1 coordinate 2,731,478, forward strand.
CACTGTTGTCACACCTGCGAACGGCGGAATCAGAAGCCCCGCTGCAACCACAATGGCGCAAAACAGGATCACATTAACAATCGTTTTTAAAACTTTCGACATGATCTACTCTCCTCATATGTTTTCCTATCTGTTGAATCTGCTCCCGGCATCTCTCCAGATACCTTTCTGCAAATACCGCCTGTTAGGGCAGTATCCATATCATGCCCCTTATTATATCCTTTTTTGACCCCTTCTGCAAGCCGTTTTAAAAAATGTAAGTTTTTTCTTATTTTCTGGTTGCCTGCGTTTTTCTTCTTTATTATAATGAAGCTATACGGAGGTATTTACTTATGAAACCCACCATCAAGACGATCGAAGATCTTTCTTTGAACGCGTGGCCCTCTCATCAGATTCAGCTCTATGACGGATGGCTTCTGCGTTTTTCTTATTTTTACACACACAGAACCAACTGTGTGGAACAGATCGGACCATCCTCGATACCGATCGAGGAAAAAATTGATTTTTGTGAAGACGCTTACCACCGCTGGGGAACGCCTTCTATTTTTAAGATCACGCCGTTGCTTTCCGATGATTTTGAAAAACGGCTGATTGACCGCCGGTATGTGGTGCAGCATGTCACGGAAGTTATGACACTGGATCTTACGCCCTGGCAGATCACCACACCGCCGGTGGATGTCCGGATCGAGCGGACGATCAATGACCGGTGGATCCAGTCGCTGTTTGCCTTAAAGAGTACGACCAGTGCCATCCACCGCCAGATCGTGCCATCCATGTATCATGCGATCCCGAAAGACACCCTTGCCGCTTCCATCACCAACGAAGACGGGCAGATTGTCGCCATCGGACTCGGGATTCTGGATCGTTCCTATATGGGGATCTATGCGATCCATGTGCATCCGCATTACCGTGGTCGAAAATATGCCCGTTCCGTCTGTACGGCGCTGTTAAACCGTGGAAAAGAGCTGGGAATGACGGGTGCCTACCTGCAGGTCGTGGAAGGAAACACACCTGCCAAGCGGCTTTATCTTTCCCTGGGATTTGAAGATTTTTACAGTTACTGGTTCCGGGTAAAAGAATTATTCTAAATATCGCATTCATTGCACCAAAAGACAAGGGCATCCTTTCCGGACGCCCTTGTCTTTTGTAACTGTTCGTTTTTCAATTACCTATCTATTACTTACTTGTCAGATATTTTTCAATTCCTTCGATCGCAGCTTCTTCGTCTGTACCTTCTGCACAGATGGTAACGCTCTCGCCTACATTCAGCCCCAGAGTCATCATACCCATGATACTTTTGGCATTGACATGTTTATCTCCGCTTTCCACCTGAATTCTGCTTTCATACTGGCTGGCAACCTGCACAAGCATTGCTACCGGTCTTGCTTCCAATCCATTGGAAATCTGAATTGTAATTGGTTTCTTAATCATTGTAATCCTCCTTATTTTCCCGCAGCTCGTCAGCGATTCTTCCCAGTTTCCGAAGTCTGTGATTCACTCCTGATTTCCCCACCGGCGGACTCATCATCTCCCCCAGTTCTTTCAGAGTAGCCTCCGGATAACGCAGACGACAAACTGCGGTCTCCTCCAACTCCTCCGTGAGTTGTGAGAAGCCCACATGTGTTTCAATATACCTGATATCTTCTATCTGTTTTACTGCTGCCGAAACCGTCTTGCCGATATTGGCAGTCTCGCAGTTCACTTTACGGTTAATATTATTGCTGATTTCCTTCCGAATCCGGATATTTTCCAGATCCATCAGTGAGATCCCTGCTTCCACCAGGCCCAGAAATTCCACAATCTGGGATCCCTCTTTCAGGTAGACCACCTGACTTTTCTTTCTCGCAACGATTCTCGCATCCAGTTCAAATTCTCTCATGATGGACTGTATCTGTTCTGCACGCTCCTGTGTGGAACAGACAATTTCCAGATGATAGCCTTTTTCCGGATCGCTGATAGAACCCGCTGCCAGAAATGTCCCACGCAGGAATGCCCGCTTACAGCACTCTTTCTGGATCACCAGACGACTCATAACGGAAAGGTCATCGGCGATCTCCTGCTCCGGCGACATGAACTTGGTAGCCTGAAGGATTCGAACCGTATCCTCATGGGAAGATACTTCTACCCGATAAACATTGGATTTTTTCAGGTAGACATTCTTCCGAACGTGAATTACAGCTTCTATATTAAATGTTTTTTCTATTAATGTAAAGTATTTTCTTGCTACAGACACATTTTCTGTATGTACGATCACACGAAAGTGATCGTTGGCTGAGATACTGACCTGTCCACAGACGCTTAAGATGGCCGCGATCTCCGCGATCTGGCAGTGGCGCGCTGTAGATATCTGTCTGGACAATTCCTCTTTCACCTTGCTGGAAAAGGACATGCTCTCTTACCTCACTTCGTTCATTTTCTTCCGGATGGCATCTTTGCCGATGTCTCTGTGCTCGATCCGTACTCCGTATTCTTCGGACTGTTCCAGACGCTGATACAACGCATTTGCCAGTGTCACGGAACGGTGTTTTCCACCGGTACATCCGATGCTTACGACCAGCTGATTTTTTCCTTCCTGAATATAGTTCGGGATTAGGAACGAAACCATATCCGCCAGTTTATCCAGAAAGATCCTGGATGCCTCGCAGTTCATCACATAATCGCTGACCGGTTTATCATTTCCGCTTAACGGACGCAGCTCATCGATATAATAGGGGTTCGGCAAAAATCTCACATCGAAAACCAGATCCGAGTCTGACGGAATTCCGTATTTGAAGCCGAAAGAGAGGACGGTGATCATCAGATTTTTAAATCCCATATTTTTCACAAAGATCTTGTCCAGTTCCGCTTTCAGTTCCCTCGTCAGAAGCTGGCTGCTGTCCAGAATGTAGTCCGCATGCTCTTTCAGATATTTTAACCGTCTGCGCTCCTCGCGGATACCGTTTTCCACCCTGCCGCTTCCCGCCAGCGGATGGGTTCTTCTGGTCTCTTTGTAACGCTTTACCAGCACTTCATCTTCCGCATCCAGATACAGGATCTCATACTCGAGTCCTGTCAGGCGGATCTCCTCGAGGGCTTTCTCCACCCCTTCCATGTCACCGCCGCTTCGCACATCCACGCCGAGTGCTACCTTCTGGATGCTTCCGGAATTGCCCTCCACGATAAACTGGGCAAATTTTTCCAGAAGCGGAATCGGAAGGTTATCCACGCAGAAATATCCTGCGTCTTCCAGTATTTTCAGTGCGGTACTTTTTCCCGCACCGGACATTCCCGTAACAATTACAAATCTCATACTCTGCCTCTTTCGCTTTTAAAATTCCCCGAGGAATTTTACCTCTGTCTCCAGCTGCACCTGAAATTTCTCATATACGATCCGCTGCACATCATGGATCAGATCCACCACATCCTTCGCGGTCGCATTTTCTTTATTGATCACAAATCCGCAGTGTTTTTCGGACACCTGTGCGCCGCCTACCTGATAACCGCGAAGACCTGCATCCTGGATCAGTTTTCCTGCAAAATATCCTTCCGGTCTCTTAAAGGTACTTCCGGCACTCGGGTACTCTAACGGCTGTTTGGTCACGCGCTGTTCCTTCAGTTCATCCATACGGCTTTTGATTGCTTCCGGATCACCTTTTTTCAGGCTCAGAACCGCTTCCAGAACAATGTAGCCTTTTTCTTTTACCACACTGGTCCGGTATCCCAGCTGCAGCTCCTCGTTTTTCAGTTCCTTCTGCTCTCCCTCCGGCGTCAGTACGGTGACAGATTCCAGAATGTCTTTCATCTCTCCGCCGTAAGCGCCCGCGTTCATGACCGCAGCGCCTCCCATGGTTCCCGGAATTCCCGCTGCGAATTCCATACCGGTAAGTCCGGCTTCCAGTGCCTTTCTGGCGGTGGCAGATAACAGCGCGCCTGCCTGTACCCGCAGATGTTCTCCCTCTACGGTCACCTGATTCATATTTTTATAGACCTGCAACACAACCCCGTCAAATCCCTGATCGCTCACCAGCAGATTGCTGCCGTTTCCAAGGATAAAGTAAGGCGTCTTCTCTTCCTGACAGATATGTAAGATTTCTCTGATCTGCTCTTTTGTGGATGGCGTCAGAAAACAGGCTGCCGGTCCGCCCACACGGAATGTGATATGTTTCTTCATCGGTTCCTCCCGCAAAAACTGATCACTTTCCACTGTCTGTTCCAGTCTTTTGATTATCTCTTCTCTCAAATTATTCACCTTTTCATTCTCTGTTGCGGGATCTTTTGACGGATCCCGCTGGCAATTACACATAAACTATATTATTATACTATATCTCTTCCGTCCATGGCAAGAGCCGGAAACCTCTTTCTTCCTTATTTTTTCATCTGTGGATGGAAAAACAGGCTCGCCAGATAGCCGAAGATCAATGCTGCACTGATTCCTCCCGCACTTGCCTTAAACCCTCCGGTAAATACGCCGAGGATCCCCGCCTGTTCAATCTCTTCTTTTACCCCCTGAAACAGCAGATGCCCGAATCCGATCAGCGGTACACTTGCGCCCGCATGGGCGTAATCGACCAGTGGTTTGTACAGATGCAGGGCACTTAACACGCTTCCCGCACATACCAGAAGAACCATCACTCTTCCCGGCATCAGTTTGGTCTTATCCAGAAGGATCTGCACCAGCGCACAGATCAGCCCTCCCACCCAGAAGGCATTGATATAATGCATGATCATGACTCTTCCACCTCCCCGTCTGCCCATTCCAGGACGACACCCTGGGCGATTCCCGGTACACTGTTTCCCTCATAGAAGCTTACTTTTGACATCAGCGCACCTGTCGGTACAAAAAGCACCCGTTTCCAGTCTCCGCAGGCGATCTTCGGCAGAATGTAGCCGGCAAGTACCGACGCACTGCAGCCGCACCCGCTTCCGCCCGCATGGGTATCCTGTGTCTCCTGGTCGTACATCAGGATCCCACAGTCTTTGTGATTTTTCACCGCCTGATAGCCTTCTTTTTCGAGAAGATCCAACAGGATCTGCTGCCCGACATAGCCGAGATCTCCTGTGATGATCTGATCGTACGCCTCCGGTTCTCTTCCAAAATCTTTCAGATTCTGTGCAATCGTACTGCACGCTGCCGGTGCCATACATGCACCCATATTCTGGGAGTCTTTCAATCCGTAGTCCACCACTTTTCCTGTGGTAAGTCCTGTGATCTTTACTTTTCCCTTCTTCCGGTTCAGCACGCAGGCTCCGCTTCCCGTAACCGTCCAGGAAGCCGACAGCGGTCTCTGGCTTCCGTAGCCGAGCGGAAAACGGAATTCCTTCTCCGCCGTGGCAAAATGGCTGGATGTCACCGCCAGCACCCGCTCGCCGTGACCGGCCGACAATGTGATGGCTCCGAGACTCAGCGCCTCTCCCATCGTGGAGCACGCACCGAACAGTCCGTACAGCGGCCGATCCAGTTCTCCGATTCCAAACGAGGAGGCAATGGACTGCGCCAGCAGATCCCCGGCAAAGATGATCCGGATATCCTCCGGGGTGCATCCTGCCTTTTTGACCGCCAGCCTTGCCGCCTTCTGCTGCAGCATGCTCTCTGCTTCCTCCCAGGTATTCTGTCCCAGCTGATCATCCGTCTCGATCTCGTCAAAAAAAACTGCCAGCGGACCTTCTCCTTCTTTCTTTCCAACCACCGATGCCCAGCTTTCCACATAGACTGGCTCTTCCAGCCGGATGCTCTGTTTTCCGATCTCCATCTGCTACCACCTTTCTGCCACATACTGGATCAGTCCCAGCACCCATGAGGTCAGCACCCCGTAAAGGATTACCGGTCCCGCTATGGTAAATATTTTGCTTCCGATTCCGAATACCTGTCCTTCCTTCTGGTATTCCACCGCCGGTGCTGCTACCGAATTGGCAAATCCCGTGATCGGCACCAGGGTTCCCGCCCCGCCCCACTTTGCCAGCCGTGGATAGAGGTTCATCCCCGTGGTCAGGGCACTCAGAAAAATCAACGCAATGGAACACCACGTTCCCGCCGTCTTCTCATCCATCCCCGCCGCCAGTGCCCATTCGGTAACTGCCTGCCCCAGCACACAGATCAGACCTCCCACAAGAAAGGCTTTTGCCATATTTGCGGGCAGACTGTGCGTCGGTGTCACCTGTTTGACGTAATCTTCATATAGCTGCTGTTTTTCTTTGTCTTCCTGCATCGTTTCATCCTCATACACAGGTGATTCCACCTGTTTTCTTTCTGTTTTTTGTAACTGTTTTGTAACTATTCAGTAGGCAGTATCCCGCGAGGCGTTTTGGCATGTTTTTTGCCAAAATCCCGAGACATGCAAGCCAAAATGCCATCACCAAAGGTGATTTTAAATGCATTTTGGCTCGTAACTGTGAAGGTACTGAACAGTTACACTGTTTTTCTTCTCTACCTGATCAGTATCTTCCGGTTTCTCCGGTTTTATGCCTGTTTTTCTCATTTTCCGTATCCTGAACTCTGCTCAGCAAAAGAAAAACCAAAGAGAACCGGCTACTTTTCCAAGCGCCATGCTGAGGATCACCAGACCGATTCCTTTGACCAGACCGATCCGGCGGACAAGAATCGCATAGATGTTCACAACCTCTCCGAGCGCTACCACCCAGCTTCCCAGAAAAATCCCGGAGAAACTTCCGTAGACGGCAAGTCCGGCATTCCCAAGCGGCAGTGCTTCCTGGTAGAGAAAGAGCAGATTGCCAAGCACCGCACCGACCATGGAACAGTCCTCATACAGCCGCACCCGCGTGGCGCTTCTCGTAATCCCGGCAAACCGCGGTACGATCCCGAGGCTGATGATAAAAGCTACCACACCGCTTGCGATTGTCATCCCCATACAAAGTCCCACCACGCCAAGCAAGGCTTCTCTCATCCGGAATTTTCCTCCTTTCGACGCTCCATCTCGAGAATCGTCAGATCCACCTGATCCTCGTATTCGCGCATCTCCACTTCCATCGGTGTCGGATCCTCCGTGATCTTCCACTTGCCAAAATGATTAAAGAAAAAGACAACACCGATCCCGATCCCCACCGAATATGTCGCTTCCAGAATCGTCAGCCCGGCGGGATTCGAGGTGAACTGTCCACTGATCCGCTCAAAAAGAGTCGGGATATCCACATCCATATTGAAAGTCATGATAGAAAACATCGTTCCAAAGAATGTGATCAGGCATACAAACGCCGTTTTCAGCCAGCTCATCACTATATTTTTCCCTGCCGGATCCTCGTACGTCAGGATGAACTGCGGTTCGCCGACATGATCCACTTCCACCTTCTCTTCTTTCTTCTGGATCAGCCAGATCAGTTCCATTGCTGAAACCGTATATCTGCCATATTTTTCCGGCTCCAGTGTCAGAACCCGAAGTACTTTGCATCGCTGCAGAACCTCCGGATTGTTGCTCGTAAGATCCGCGATATCGCCAAGACGCACATGAGGATCCGTGATCTTCCGGTTTTTCTCTGTCTGGATATACAGTACATCACCCATGGCACATCGCCTCCAGCCGTTGTACCAGGGTTCCTCCTTTTTGCGTCTGCGGCGTGCCCTGCTGCATCAAAAGCACCGCCAGCACTCCGGCTGCCACCAGAACTGCAAGCAGCCAGATCCACCATTTTTTCCCTGCCATCATACCACTTCCTTTCTTTTGCAAGTAGTATGTGCCAAAATGTGTGCTCTATACTTCCTCCTGCATCTTTTTCAGGATCCGCTTTTCCATCCGCGATACCTGCACCTGGGAAATACCCATCTCTTTTGCGATCACACTCTGTGTCTTTTCCTGAAAATACCGCTGATAGATCAGTTCCCTCTCTTCGCCTTCCAGTTTTCCCAGGATTTCTTCCAGAAACAGGCGGTTCAGCACCCGCTCACTCTGATTTTCTTTTTCTTCCAGCTTATCCATCAGAAGGATCGTGTTTCCCTCCCCCTGATAGATTGTCTGCTGCAGCGATTCCACCTGCACATAGGAATCCATCGCCTCCATCAGTTCCTCCGGCGAGATCCCGAGTTCCCGGGCGATTTCCTGCGTGGTCGGTTCCCTGCCCGTTTGTTTCTCCTGCTGTTCCCGGATCCGGTACGCTTTCGCAGCCGTTTCTTTTAACGAACGGCTCACTTTCAGGATCCCGTCATCCCGCAGATATCGTTTGATCTCTCCGGTAATCATCGGAACAGCATATGTCGAAAAGCAGACTTCATAGCTGCAGTCAAACTTATCCACTGCCTTAATCAGCCCGATCGTTCCGATCTGGAACAGATCCTCCGGCTCCACGCCTCTGTGCTGAAACCGCCGGACGATACTCCAGACCAGCCCCACATTCTCTTCCACCAGTATGTCCCGCGCCTCTTTATCCCCATCGTGTGCTCTCTGTATCAACCCGAGGGTACGCTCCATAGGACCTCCTTTTATGCAAATGGCTGCTGCGTCTGTCCGATCTTCTTTTTCATGCGGACGATGGTTCCCACGCCCACTTTCGACTCCACTTCCACCTGATCCATAAACGCTTCCATGAATGCAAATCCCATCCCGGAGCGGTCCAGATCCGGCCGTGTGGTGTACATGGGTTCCATCGCTTTTTTCACATCCGCGATTCCTTTGCCGTCATCCTCCACCTGCACATACAGTGTCCGTTCACTGACCTGACAGCGGATCCGGATCTTTCGCACCTGATTGTCATATCCGTGGATAATCGCATTAGTGATTGCCTCCGACACGGCGGTCTTGATATCCGCCACCTCTTCCAGCGTGGGATTTAACTGCGTGGTAAATGCCGCTACCGCCACCCTGGCAAATGATTCATTGCTCGATCTGCTGTCAAACGTAAGCATCATCTCATTCTTCTGTTCCATCTTTTCTCCCCCCTTATTTGTTTTCCTTCCAGTTTCGTTCCTTTTCTACTTCCAGCACCTTCGTCACTCCCGCCAGATGCAGGATCCGCCAGATCCGGTCACTGACATGCGTCGCAGCAACACTCCCCCCGAGCAGCCGCAGTTTCTGATACCGCCCCATGATCACACCGATCCCGGAACTGTCCATAAATCCGGTATCCCGGAAGTCAAACTCAATCCGCTGAATATTCCTCTCCCCGATCATTCGGTCTGCTTTTTGCGGAATCTGCCCTGTGGTATGATGATCCAGCTCTTTTGGCATCCGGATCACTAACGTCCGCCCCTTCACCTGAAATTGTTCCATAGATATCCTCCCCTTCTTTTTCCTTCTGACCTGTATTCCCCATATACAAAAAGCAGGGGAAATACAAGTTCTTTTGTATTTCCCCTGCTCTGAGGTTTCTCTTATTGTCCGTCTTCCCCGGAAGTTCCTTCGGCATTGTCTCCGTTACCGGTCTGACCGGCTTCGGTTCCGCCTGTATCCTGTGTACCGGTGGTATCTCCGCTCTGTGCAGTATCCTGTGAAGCCGTCGTCTGACTCTGCGTCTGTGTACTGGTTGTACCGGAACTGCTCTTCTGACCAACCGTGTCAAATCCTTTGCCACCGTTGTCAATATATTTCTGTGCAGTGGTCGCACGTTTCGTACCCGGAAACCGATCCACGATCTTCTGGAAGATCTCTACCGCCTGATCATACTGTTCATTCAGTCGGTAGGAATGCGCCAGCAGATTCAGCACTTCATAGTCCGAATCATCCATCTCCATTGCCTGACTCAGATCGGTGATCGCAGTCTCATAATCTTTCGCGTAAAATGCCTGCTCGCCCTGTGTTTTCAGATTGTTCTTCATCGTCGTCTGGATGTTCTTATAGATCGAATCATAGATTTCTTTCGCATCCACAGACAAAAGATCTGCCTGGACATTCTGTAAAACATTCGCCGCGGAAGTATAATTTCCGCTCTGGAAAGCTGCATACGCCTTGATCAGATTCTCATAACTGGTCGTCTGATTCTGGGCATCCTCGATCTGCTGCTGGGCAGATGCTACCGTTTCTTCCGACTGGTCGATCTGTTCCTGCATCTTATTCATCTCGGCAGACTGTGTTGCCATCGTATTGCTGTAACTTACTACTTTTTCATTCGCCGCTTTGTTGATGCGCTGCGTATTTGCCGGTACCATCAAAAACCATACCAGGCAGGCTCCTACCAGAAAACCAAATCCCAGGTTCAGCAAAGTTGCTGCCATGGAACTCTCCCGGAAGGTCGGCGGCTGGATCACCACATCGTTTTCTGTCCGGTAAGCGACGGACTGATTTCTCGGCGTTCTGTCTTCTTTTTCCCGCAGACCAAATGCCCACCGTCTCGGCTCGAGACTGGTAACCGTTCCGGTCTGCTCGTCTACTTCCCGCAGGAAACGCAGGGTGGTAGAGTTTGTCTTGTCAATCTTCGCCGCTTTCTTCAAGATCCTTCTGGCTTTTTCGTACTCTTCTTTTTTCAGATAGATCAGTGCCAGCAGATGATAGCCCTTGATCAGCTTCGGATTCTGGTTCAGAATCTTTTTCAGCTGGATCACCGCCACATCCTCACTGCCCTTGCGGCAGCACTTCAGACTGTCATTGTACTTTTTGATGGTCTGGTTGATCACATCCAGTTTGTTGGCGTTCTGCTGCAGCCGTTCGATATACTCGGAAGCGATGTTGTTTTCCGGCATGATATTTTTACTGATGATCCATTCACTCAGCGCCGCTACCGCCTCGCCGGTCTCAAAATACACCAGTCCCAGCAGGTTTCTCGCCTGAACATTTAACTTGTTAAACTTCAGGCTGCGCTTTAACAGATCAATGGCTCCGGACAGATCCCGGATCTGCGCCTTGTCCAGCCCCAGATTGTAATAGGTATTGGACAGCTGCCAGATTTTCTTCTGTACTTCCACATGAAAACCACAGCTCGGACAGTAATCCGACTTTCCAAGCGGAGCTCCGCAATTCATACAATTCATGTTTTACCCCTTATTCTTTCCGGTCTTTTTTCTCTGTTTTCAACATCTCCTGCAGGATATCCACGATATCGGTCAGATCCCGTGTATACACCGCACTCTCGATCTCGTCCACATCAAGACACGGTTTGAATTTTTTCAATTCCTCTTCGTAATTAATCATTCTTTTCTCTCCTATGCTTTTGGATTCTTCTGCAGGTACTCTTTGATCTCACCTACCAGATACAGAGATCCAACGCAAAATAACATTCCATCACCTTTTAAAGATAATGCTTTTTCAAATGCCTCTCCTACATTTGCCTCAGCAATCACCTGTTCACATCCGTCTTCTTTGAAAAACTGTGCAAGTTCGGTCGCAGGTACGACTCTGCTGCCACCCACTTCCGTGGCTACGACTGCCCGCGGGCGGATCTTTTCGCTGACCGTGCGGATCATTTTTTCATACTCTTTGTCAGCCACTGCGGAAAATAACAGCGTGATCGGATGCTCTTTTCCAAAATGGCATGCCGTCTCCACAAACCGTGCCACGCCGTCTGCATTGTGTGCACCGTCTACGATAACATCCGGTAAGATCGTCTCCATCCGGCCTTCCCAATGGGTATTTTTCAGTCCCTCGATCAGTTTTTCCACCGGAATCTTATGCACATCCCGCAGCTGTTCCATCGTGAAAAATGCCAGAGAAGCGTTCATCATCTGGTACGGTGCGATATACGGAATCGACAGTTGAACAGTATTATAATACTTACAATGGAAGGAAAAATCAATGCCTTCTCTTGTATTTCTCTGCATCTCATACATATCCTCGGTCAGTGCAAATGCCGGGGAACCCAGTTCTTTTGCCCGTTTTTCGATCACTTCGGAGGCTTCCGGCTGGTGTCCGTCATAGATCACCGGAACCTGCGGTTTGATGATTCCCGCCTTCTCTCCGGCAATTTTTCTGATAGTATCTCCCAGATATTCCACGTGATCCAGGCTGATCGATGTGATAATGCATGCCAGCGGACGGTCTACCGTGTTCGTCGCATCCAGTCTTCCGCCAAGTCCCGTCTCCAGAACCACATAATCCACATCTGCTTCTTTAAAGACCACCATACCCATCAGAAACAGTGTCTCAAAATAGCTCGGGTGATCCAGTCCGTCTTCCTGTGCCTGTCGGATAATCGTCTGTACTTCTTCAAAAGCCTTCACAAACTGTTCGTCGGAGATCATCTCTCCGTTGATCTTAAAACGTTCGTTGATCTTTACCAGATGCGGCGAAGTAAATAAACCAACTTTGTAGCCTCCTGCCCGGAGCATGGAGTCCAGGTACGCGCAGACGCTTCCCTTGCCGTTCGTTCCCGCCACATGGATCACCTGCATCTGATTCTGCGGATCGCCCAGGCGTTTCAGCAAGGCTTTTGTGTGATCCAGAGGGTTTTTCGATGTAAACTTCGGTATCTCTTCAATATAATCTACGATTTTTCTATAATTCAAAATTACCACCACTTTATCTAATGTATTTGTCCGGTTTCCCGGTACTTTCCATTATATAATAGTGGTGGTAATAATCAAGTAAATTATGTCGCAACTTTAGACTTTTCTCAGGATTCCGGGGTGGATGCCGGTGCCGGAGTCAGAGACAGTTCCGGGGTTGTTTCCTCCGTTGTCGTCTCTTCCTGTGTCTGTCCGTCATCTGCCTGCTCATCCGCCTGTGCTTTCTCGTGCTGTTCTTTCAGCCGCTCAATCATCGCTTTTGCCGACTTTTTCGCCTGATAACTTTCCTGCGACATCAGCTCGCCATTATCTTCGTTATAGGTCAGATAATCCGTCCGTGACAGTACCTTTTTCGTGGAACTGTTACTCTGTGTCGCAACCGATACCTGGTCGCCGTCCGCCAGTTCTACATTCTGCACCAGAAGCTGCGTCGGACTGATGTACTGCGTCTCCTGCAGTTCTTTGTTGATCTCCAGCCTGCTCGACGCCGTAAAATTGGTTCCGTAGACATAGTAACTGCCGTTTCCGATGGACTCCAGCCGTTCCAGTGTCGCCGGATAGATACCCAGCTGCATCTGTGTTGCCGCAAATGGATTTTCTCCGCCGTAGACATACTGTTTTCCGTACAGGATATCGTACTGCAGTGCCTGCAGATCCAGCTGATAATTTCTGGTTCCTTTTCTGGTCTGATGATAGTTGAAGACCGTTCCTTCGTGGATGCCAAGACGGTTGAACACCTCTGCTGCCATCTGATAAGCGGCAATGTTCTTATCTTTCTTTTTCATGTCGAAGTTACTCCACATAACGTATTTTGTCTGGAAAAGATAGCGGTTTTTCATATCTTCCACTTTCAGATTCATCGTAGGAAGATGATCTCCGTACATTACCAGAACCACGCGTTCATCAAACTCTGACAGACGGTCCGTCAGTTCTTTTACAAACTGATCCATCTCGTGAAGCTGATTTACATAATATTCCCATGCATTGTTTTTCTCTTCAGACTCCGCGCCGGTCACCTTGATCTCCGGATCCGAAAGCATCGGTTCCGTCGGATAATCTCCATGTCCCTGCACAGAAATCGTGTACACATAGTCCGGCCCTTCTGTGGATTCCATAGCTTTAAAGATCTCATCGGTCAGAATGTGGTCTTTTACCCAGCCCATCGGTGTCGTATCGCTGATATCCGGCATGTATTCTTCTGACGTGAATGTATCAAATCCCAGTCTGGAAAATACAGTTCTTCTTCCGTAGAAGTTTGCCTCATTGTTATGAATCGCATGGGTGCTGTATCCCAGTTTTTTCAGATCATACGCTGCACTCTCACAGGTCGTCTCTTTCAGGATCGTCTTATATGGATACTCTCCGGCCCCGAAGTAATGCAGGCTCATACCTGTGATCGACTCGAACTCTGTATTGGCGGTACCCGCGCCTACTGCTGGCACTTTATAATACCCGGACGAGTATTCCTGGCTCAGTTTTCTGAAATTCGGAATCGGATCTTCTGAAAACGAAAGGAAATTTACTTCTGTCGGATCAATGAATGTCTCCAGCTGTAAAAACAGGATATTGACATCCGTGTTCTTTTCCTTGGTCTTCTTGATCTCTCCTTCGCTGTCCACGATATCTTCCATCAGTGCCTTGGAATATCCGTTCGGCTCACTGATACCGGTATCAAAGATCGTAACTGCCAGACAGTACGGATATCCGTAATCCTGGTACGCATAAGCGATATTTCCAAAGTACGTCGATAACAGCCGGTTATCGATCGCCAGCTTACTGGTCAGTACAAAAGCTGCCACACCAAGAAGAATTAACGGGATATTCAGCCAGTAACGGATCTTTCCCTGAAACTTCCATCCTTTCCGGAACATCCAGATGAAGAATAACACCAGGATCCCAAGTCCGATCAGTACTGCCACTACCAGCCCCGGTGACAGATACTTGTTCAGGATCCGAAGAGCATCACTGATCAGTTTCAGATCCGGTCCGGTAAATGGTGTTACACGGTTTAACAGCAAAAATCCGTTCACACATCCCAGGAGAAACCAGAAACATCCCACGATAGTTCTGGCAAGGATTCTATGTTTAAACAGATATACCACAAGGCTTGTGGTAAAAATTAAAAATGCATTGTATAAAAAGATCAGAGGACTTCCGGTCATATACTGCCAGGCTTCCCAGAGGGAATGACGGGAAAGCGCCTCGATTACCAGATACAGTACACAGCACCCCAGAAACTGCAGGGGTACTGACAACAAGTTACAGATCCGAATCACCTGATTGCGGGTAGGTTTTTTCAGATTGATTTTTTTCATGTTTTCTTTCTGCTCCTATCTGCTGCGTAAATACAGAAGCGTACCTGAAATCTCATCGTATTCAGATACGCCCCTAAAATCGGTTCGAAACACGCGCTACATGTTCCGAACCGATATCACGGCAATCGTCAGTGTCTCATGTGATTGCATGGACTTTGACTCGTTGCTCGCATACCTTACCGCAGCTGTGCCAGTCTTTCTTTTACCTGTTCCATCATCTGTGTGTATTTTTCCAGTTTCCCTTTTTCCTCATCGATCTTAGCCTGTGGCGCTTTGCTGATGAAACGTTCGTTGCTCAGCATGCCGTTGACACGGGCTAATTCTTTTTCCAGACGTCCTTCTTCTTTTTCCAGACGCTGGATCTCTTTTTCAATATCTACCAGTTCCGCAAACGGGATGTAGATCACTGCCTGCGGGATCACTGCGGATACTGCGTCCTCTGCGATACCGCTCTTGTCGGTCTGTACCAGAACTTCGCTTGCAGATGCCAGTGTTGCAAAGAAGACTTTACCTTTTTCAAAGGTTTCTCTTACAGATGCATCTTCTGCCACTACATATACGGTAGCTTTCTTGCTCGGTGGTACGTTCATCTCGGTACGCACGCCACGGATGCTTCTGACTGCCTCTTTGATCATCTCGACATCTTTTTCATCCTGTTTGAAATCCCACTCGGTTTTCCATTCCGGCCAGGAAGCGATCATGATGGATTCTTCTTCCGGATCCAAAGTGCAGTAGATTTCCTCTGTGATAAACGGCATGTACGGATGCAGCAGTTTCAGTGCGCCGCCGAGAACCGTTTTCAGTGTCCACAATGCTGCTGCTTTTGTGGTATCCTCGTCATTGTACAGACGCGGTTTTACCATCTCGATGTACCAGTCGCAGAATTCTTCCCAGATAAAGTCGTATACTTTCTGTACGGCAATACCCAGTTCGAATTTTTCCATGTTATCGGTCACATCTTTTGCCACATCGTTGAACTTACACAGGATCCATTTGTCTGCTGCTGTCAGTTCGGACAGATCCATGGAAGCCGGAACTTCTGCTTTTTCCAGGTTCATCATGATGAAACGGGAAGCGTTCCATACTTTGTTTGCGAAGTTTCTGCTGGATTCCACACGCTCCCAGTAGAAACGCATATCGTTACCAGGTGCATTACCGGTCATCAGAGTAAGACGCAGGGCGTCAGCGCCGTATTTGTCGATGACTTCCAGCGGATCGATACCGTTACCCAGGGATTTACTCATCTTTCTTCCCTGAGAATCTCTTACCAGACCGTGGATCAGTACATGATGGAACGGTGCTTTTCCGGTCTGTTCCAGAGCGGAGAATACCATACGGATTACCCAGAAGAAAATGATATCGTATCCGGTTACCAGTACGTCGGTCGGATAGAAGTATTCCATTTCTTCGGTGTTGTCCGGCCAGCCCAGTGTGGAGAATGGCCACAGTGCGGAGGAGAACCAGGTATCCAGGGTGTCTTCATCCTGATGGAAATGATTCTTTCCACATTTCGGGCAGATCTTCGGCATCTCTTTTGCCACTACGGTCTCGCCGCAGTCGTCACAGTAGTAAGCCGGGATTCTGTGTCCCCACCATAACTGTCGGGAGATACACCAGTCACGGATGTTTTCCAGCCAGTGCAGGTAAGTCTTGTCGAAACGTTCCGGAACAAACTGTAAATCGCCGTCTTTCAGGGTGTCGATCGCTGCTTTTGCCATCTCGTCCATCTTTACAAACCACTGCGGTTTGATCATCGGCTCTACGGTTGTGCCGCAACGGTCATGGGTTCCTACGCTGTGGTTGTGCGGTACTACTTTTACCAGCAGTCCCAGATCTTCCAGATCTTTTACCATTGCTTTTCTTGCTTCGTAGCGATCCATGCCTGCGTATTTTCCACCCAGATCGTTGATGGTTGCATCATCGTTCAGGATATTGATTTCTTCCAGGTTATGACGTTTTCCTACTTCAAAGTCGTTCGGGTCATGTGCCGGTGTGATCTTTACACATCCGGTTCCGAACTCTTTGTCTACATACGCATCTGCGATCACCGGGATCTCACGGTCGGTCAGAGGCAGTTTCAGCATCTTTCCTACCAGATCTTTGTATCTGTCATCTTCCGGGTTTACTGCTACTGCGGTATCGCCGAGCAGCGTCTCCGGACGGGTTGTTGCGATCTCTACGAATTTTCCTTCTTCACCGACTACCGGGTAGTTGATGTGCCAGAAGAATCCGTCCTGATCCTCATGCTCTACCTCTGCGTCAGAGATAGAAGTCTGGCATACCGGACACCAATTGATGATACGGGATCCTTTGTAGATATATCCTTTGTTATACAGGCGGATAAATACTTCCTGTACTGCCTTGGAGCATCCTTCGTCCATGGTGAAACGTTCTCTCTCCCAGTCAGCGGAAGCACCCAGTTTTTTCAGCTGGTTGATGATCTTTCCGCCGTACTCTTCTTTCCATGCCCAGGCATGTTTTAAGAATTCTTCTCTTCCGATCTCGTTTTTGTCGATGCCCTGCTCTTTTAATTTGTTGATAACCTTAACCTCTGTAGCGATCGCTGCATGGTCGGTTCCCGGCTGCCACAGTGCTTCGTAGCCCTGCATTCTCTTGAAACGAATCAGGATATCCTGCATGGTCTCATCCAGTGCATGACCCATATGCAGCTGTCCGGTTACGTTTGGCGGCGGCATAACAATGGTAAATGGTTTCTTTGCTTTGTTTACTTTTGCATGAAAATAGCCGCTGTCCAGCCATTTCTGGTATAAGCGGTCTTCGAGTCCTTTCGGATCGTAAGTCTTTGCCAGTTCTTTGCTCATGGTCGTCTCCTTTGTCTTTTTTGAAGATTAGAAACGCCCTCCACTCAGACTCTCATCTGTGTGAAGGGCGAATGTCTCGCGTTACCACCTTGCTTATATGGAAATACAAAATCTCCATACATCTCATTATCCGATAACGGGGATCAGCCGTGAAAGCTTACTGATTTTCTGCCTGAAAAACGTTCAGTCTTCCGGTTCCAAAGCTACCTTCGATATCGTCTGCCGGGGACCTCTCTCAGCCACGAAGTTCCCTCTCTTTGCGGGGTACGGTATCTACTCCTCTTTGTCACTACCTTTTTCTGTTACCTGTTTTCAAAACAAATAAGGCTGACATTACTATAGTAGGCTTTTTTTCTTTTGTCAAGTTTTTTGTTGATACCAGGATCAAAAGTTCGGGAATCTGACGCAAGCTTGCTTGCACGAAGATTTATGAACTTGGGATCCGCCAAAGCATTCGCAATCCGGTATCAAAGGGGCAAAATGCTTTTTGCCCCAACATCTTTTATCGAATATCGTAAACGCTTCGCAGGTTCAGACCGCCTGCCAGCTGCTCTTTTACCTGGTTCTCCCAGTCTGCCGGATCTTCCACTTTTCTGGATGCTTTGCCTAGGATCTTCACTCTCTTTTCTCCGGCATTCATGTCAAAATAGTTGTCGGACAGGATCAGATCTTCGGACGCATTCAGGATCTCCACGCCTTTCGCATATGCTTTCGCGCTGACTACGATCTCATCTCCCTCGATCCGGTAAGACAGCTGTGGATCCAGATAACGGAAATACTTCGGATAGGAGAAGATCGCACTGCCCTCGGAAATACAGGTATCGCCGTCCCATGCCTCGTAGCTTACATACTGACTGAACACATCCACATCCGGATATTCTTCTTTATCCAGCCATACACTCGAAAGTGCCGGTACGGTTACTTCCCGCTCCTCTGCCTTCACTGCGGATGCGTCCGCGTTTCGAAGTGCCCATTTTACCAGGATTTTCTTTTCTTCGAGTGTCTCATTCGTCACATTCAGGCGGATGGATTTTTCATATTCAAAATGCTCACGGTTCATATTTGCTTCCGCAGTCATCCAGTTTTGTTCCTCACAGGATACCATCACCGGTGCAAAGAACCGTTTTGCATAATAATGCAGGGCTTTCCATCTTCCCTCATAATCTACGGATGCCCAGGAAGCTACCGGCCAGCAGTCATTTAACTGCCAGTAGATTGCACCCATACATCTGCCGCGGTTTCTTCTGAAATGTTCTACCCCGTACTTGATTGCTTCCGCCTGTAACATCTGGGAAGCATACAATAACGTGGTAAATTCGGTCGGATAGCGGAAGGTCTGCTGCAGATAATTCAGGATTTTTCCGTTTGCGCCTGCATTTCTCTGGTGTTTTTCCATGACATAAGAGAAAATGTTCCAGTCTGCCGGATCATCGGTAAAAGTTTTGATCGTCTCAAAAGACGGGAAGGACTGGAAACCAAATTCACTTGCATAGCGGAAATAGTAATTCCGGTAATCCGAGAACGGCTTGTTGCCATGCCATACCTCCCAGTAATGCACATCTCCACGGTTCGGATCGGACGGATCATCGAAGCAGCCGCCTGAAGACGGGCTTGCCGGCCAGTAAAACGTTTCCGGATCGTATTTCTTCAGAATCTCCGGAATCACGCGCTCGTACATGAAGAGATAATCGCGCACCTCGCTCGGTTTTGTTACCCACTCTCCCTGTTTTACAAATAGTTCCATCTCATTATTACCACACCACAGTCCCAGGGATGCGTGATGACGTAATCTTTTTACATTATCAATAAATTCTTCCCGGATATTTGCCTCAAAGTCCGGTGTCAGATCATAAACCGCACACGCAAACATAAAGTCCTGCCATACCATCAGTCCCAGTTCGTCACACAGATCATAGAACCAGTCTTCCGGATAGTAACCGCCGCCCCACACACGGACTGCGTTAAAGTTGGCTGCCTTACACTGTTCGAGCAGTTTTCTTGTAGTTTCCGGTGTCACACGACCCAGAAGATGATCTTCCGGGATATAATCGGCGCCCATCGCAAAGATGTCTTTTCCGTTGACCTGATGGGCAAAGCTCTCACCCCACTCGTCCGGATGAATATCCATCGTCATCGTGCGAAGACCGATTTTTCTTGTCCAGCTGTCCACCGGCTGTCCGTCTTTTGCCAGCGTTACGTTCACTTCATATAATGGCTGTTCGCCCACACCGTTTGGCCACCAGAGCTTCGGCTGTTCGATCACCAGATCCTCCGGGGTATCTTTTGCAGTGATCTTTGTACCATCCGGTGCTGTCACAGTTACTTCATAGGTATAGCCATCTGCCTCTTTTCCCACCCGGATCTCTTTTCTGAGATCCTCTTTCGGGTTTCTGCTCACATCAAAATGCAGGGTTACTTTCCCCTCTTTGTGTTCCTGACGGATATATACACTGTCGATTCTGCCTTCGGTCATCGTCAGCAGATACACCGGGCGGAAGATTCCTGCATCCGGCAGATGCGCACCCCAGTCCCATCCGAACATACAGTGTGCTTTGCGGATATGCACAAAGCCATCCATCGCATCTTCACTTCCGTGTGTCGGCTGTTTTTCGTAAGCTTCTTTAATATATTCCAGCGGAGAATGGAAATACACACGCAGGATATTTTCTCCTGCTTTCACCTTTCCTGTCACATCAAACTCCCAGGTTCTGTGCATGTTATAGGTGTTGCCGATCTTTTCTTCGTTCAGGTAAACATCGCAGATCGTGTCCAGTCCTTCAAAACGAAGCCACTGTTTTTCGCCTGCCTGTGCTTCGACTCCCTCGAATACGGTCTCGTACTCGTAATCTTTTTCCATCAGATCCAGAGCCTTGTATTCATTGTCCTTCCAGAACGGATCTTCCATCTGTCCGTTTCTCAACAGATCCGTATAGACAGTTCCCGGAACCTGCGCCGGATACCACTGCACATCGCCCGCAGTATGCATCTTCCATACCGTTGTAAACGGCTGTTTTTTCGTTGTAAAACCCTCCATATTACGCCTCCATTTATATTTTTCTGTAGCTGTTTTTTCCAGTTACTTTTCTCCCTCAGTGTACCATGAAGTTCCGGTGCTTTCAATTGCAAAAAGTTATTTCTACATGCAAGTATGTTGAACGTGCAACGAGATAAAATATGCTTCGCGAATTTTGCTCACGTAAAAAAAGAAGCCCTTGCGGGCTTCCCTTCTCAAGGCCAACCGGATGAAACTGCTCTGCTCCTGCACAAGATCCAAGAGGAATCTATATCACTTGGTTGCGGAGGTAAATGATACAGTAGATCCACAGAACCAGAGTTCCGTTCATCCCTGTCGTTTAATCGTGCATAAATTCAAATAGTCAAGGTCTCGAAACACTACGCTCCTGTTTCGACCATTCCATAAGTTCGCATTTTTTGCAAGCAGAAGAAACTTGCTTCACAAGTTCCTTCTGCTATCACGGCAGTCACCAAGTTCTCACGTAAACGTGGACTTTGGCTCGTTGTCCGCGTAAAAAAGATGTCTTTTCCCCGACAGAAAGTTGACATCTCTTTTTTTCAAACAGGATGTAAAACTTTACTCGGAAGCTTTAACCTTACGACATACAAGCAGGTTTCCTGACTTACAGATCAACAGTCGGCCCTCCTTCTCATACCTTGCGGTACAATGGATCCTACCGGGCTCTCCTCCCTGATTACAGTGACCGGATCGCACAGGATTCTCACCTGAATTCCCTCTCTCACCGGCAAACTTTGTTTGCAGATGCACTTGATATGTTACTATGGAATTTATACAAGAACTATATTAACACTTTGTTACTTTCCTGTCAATACTCCGTTAGGAATGACTTATTCCTTTTATTCATGGATTGATAGATAATAGTATCAAAATCTCATCAAAATGCATCCCGGGAAAGCTACGGCCGCATCGCCAGCACTGCCCCCGCCGGAGCTGTAATTCCTGCTCCCTGGTTCGGATGCAGAATCGAATAGCAGACATCGATCAGAAAAAGCGCGAGCAAAAGAAATGCAATAATTTCCTCGTTTCTGCCCTCTTTTTTTCCAAGCCACTGATTAAATCTCGGTGCGATCCAGTACACGATGGTAAGTCCGCCGGTTCCGAAGATCAGAAGTCCGATCAGACTGACTCTTCCCTGAATCTGAAAGGTATATTCCCGGTAATCCCACCAGCGGGTATGCCAGATCGTCTCCAGCGCCCAGCCGGTCAGGTATTCGATCGTTCCGCACACCAGCATGATCATAAAAAATAATTTCCCCGGCCGCTCAAAAAAATGCCGCAGTACCAGCAGGATCATCACACCGCCCACGCCATAGATCGGAAGCCACGGTCCGAACAGCATGCCACGGTTGATAAAACGGTGATCGATCACCAGATGATATCCCACTTCCCAGCACCATCCGATAAAAGAAAAGAAAAAGAACAGAAAGATCAGGGAAAGCGGCGAATAGCTCTCCGCTGCCGACCTTTTCACATCCTGTTGCATCCACTGTCTGTATACCGCTCTCATTCTGATATCCTCCTTTTTCTGTATTTTCACTGTCTTTAGGATACCCGAATACTTTTGATATTAGTGAAAGGAAAACAAAAGAATTTCTGAAGAAAACAGGAAGAATTTTTTACATAGCATCAATTTTCTTCAAAGTAAAAATATCCGGAAGAGAACACGGAACCTTTCCATGTCTCTCCGGATATTCTTATGCTTATTCTTCTGTTTCTTTTTCTCCATAGAAACCACATCCGTGTTTTCCATGTTCTTTGATCTGATACAGTGCTTTATCGGCATCTTTGAAAATGCTTTCGCCCGGGTTTTCCCGGTCGGAAAATGCAACGCCCACGCTTAACGACACTGCCGGAAGTCCGTCTGTCGGTTCCGAGAGTTCCTGATTCACTGCGGTAATTTTTTCCTGAATCGTATATTTCAGATCACTGGTCATCTCGACCAGCACAATGGCGAATTCATCGCCACCGATTCTGCATACATAGTCTACGCTACGGAATGCACTCTTTAAAAGACTCGATACTTTTTTCAGTATCGCATCACCGGTTGCATGTCCATAGGTATCGTTGACGGATTTGAAGATATCCACATCCACCAGAATCATC
The DNA here is from genome assembly GCF_004123145.1 of Blautia faecicola. NCBI lineage: Bacteria > Bacillati > Bacillota > Clostridia > Lachnospirales > Lachnospiraceae > Blautia > Blautia faecicola. Next base: position 2,754,113 of record NZ_SDKC01000001.1, read on the forward strand.
GCAAATGGTGCATCGCCTTTTTCATAAATTGCCAGAATTTTTTCAAAAGATCCTTTGTTTAAAAGGTCTGTCATCGCATCATGCTCCGCCTGGTGACGGATCAGCCACTGTGTCTCCTGATTTTCCTCATAAACCTGATTGTACGTAATAGCCAGGTTCTGTAATTCTTCTGCTCCAACTACAGGGAAAATCTCGCCACGCAGAATACTCTCATTATAACGAATCAGCGGTTTCACAACCAGCCAGCGCATCACGATACTGTCTAAAAGAAGCAGTGCGATCACGATCACGATTCCGATCTCCAGTTTCAGATAAATATCTGAAAAAATGCTGGTTGCCCGTCCCTGTCGATTTTGTGTTTTCGTGGTCAGGCTCGCCATACAATCCGATACGTGATCCTGGATTTCTGTTTTCATTCTCTGATACTCGGTATCGCAGACCAGATTCTGCGCTGTTTTTATCTGCTCCTGTGCAGTAAGCGCAAGATCTTCATCGGAAATCGTTGTTTCCTGCAATTCTTCTTCTAACTGTGTCTCTTCTTCTCCATTCGCCAGCGCGATCAGTTTCATCGAGTAATATTCCCGCTCCATAAGCTCACTGGAATAATTCTGCGCCGTCTGCAGCGTCTCAAAGGTATCTGTTCCGTCAAAATACTGCCGGAGTTTCTCCAGAGCGGTTTCCCGTCTCTTCGTTCCATCCGCCTCCTGAAAATACGCTTCCCGGTACTGTGTATCCCCTGTCATCGCATACAGCCGCACCTGCTCGGTCAGATAATCGGAACCATCCTGCAACTGCTTCGCTGCCTTCTCACAGACAATATACTGATCCGTAGCCTCTCTCAACTCCCGAAACTCCTGTGCCCCTTTGACACAGACAAACGTAAATAAAATCGTCAGAAAAATGGTAATCCCCATCCCCCAGGCACTCACCCTCCGAATCCAGACCTTTCTCTTCAATGCATCACGCTTCTTTCCAAAAAACATTTCTACCCGTAATCCTACCACTTCTCCACACTGCTACGCAACCATTCTTCAACATTTTCTCCTCAATTTCCCTTCCAACCATCTTCCTCTCTCTTATTTCATCTCTCTTATCTCATTTCCGTTTCCAATCTCAGCCGCTGCTCGGGGAAAGCCAGGGACAACAGACACTTTGTGGGCGGCTAGCTCAAAACGCCCCTGCCCACGTCTGCTGTTCCTGGCTTTCCCCGAGCGGCGGCATCCGTCAAACGACCACAAAAAAAGAAGCACCCCCACTTCTCGCAGGAATGCCTCTCCCTTTTATACAAACTGGTTCCGATCCACCTCATACACATACTCAATGGATTTCATCTTCTCCACCAGTTCTTCCTTCTCGATGCCCTTATCCTCACAAAGAGCATCCAGACTGGAATAAAAATCTCTCAGCTGCGTATTTACATAACTGAGTAGCATCACCGGATCTTTCGGTATCATCTCAAAACTCCTTTATACAGACTGTACAGAAGCTGTCAACTCACCATCCGTCACATCCAGGACGATCGTATCATCCTGACCGACTTTTCCACCGAGGATCATCTTTGCAGCCAGTGTTTCCACATATTTCTGCAGATAACGTTTCAGCGGACGCGCACCGTATACCGGATCATAACCGCCCTCGATGACGTAACTCTTCGCCGCATCAGTCAGACGGATATGGATTTCCTGATCTGCCAGACGGTTGTTCAGCTCTGCCATTAACAGGTCTACGATACCACCGATGTTGTCTTTGGTCAATGGTTTAAACATAATGATTTCATCCAGACGGTTCAAAAACTCCGGACGGAAATGTCCACGCAGGTCATTCTGTACCATCTCAGCCGCTTCCGGTTTGATGCTGCCATCCTCTTCGATACCATCCAGCAGATAGGACGAACCGATGTTAGATGTCATGATCAGGATCGTATTCTTGAAGTCTACGGTACGACCCTGAGAATCGGTGATCCGGCCATCATCCAGTACCTGTAACAGTACGTTAAATACATCCGGATGCGCTTTCTCAATCTCATCGAACAGAACTACCGAGTACGGTTTTCTTCTGACTGCCTCGGTCAGCTGACCACCTTCCTCGTAGCCTACATATCCCGGAGGCGCTCCGATCAGACGGGATACGGAGTATTTCTCCATATACTCACTCATATCGATTCGCACCATGTTGTTTTCATCATCAAACAGTGTCTGCGCCAGTGTTTTTGCAAGCTCGGTCTTACCGACACCGGTAGGTCCAAGGAACAGGAAGGATCCGATCGGCTTCGTAGGATCTTTGATACCTGCTTTGGAACGGATGATCGCATCGGTCACTTTCGTTACCGCTTCGTCCTGTCCGATCACACGTTTGTGAAGGACATCTTCCAGCCCCAGGATCTTTGTCTTTTCTCCTTCCGTCAGTTTTGCCACCGGAATACCGGTCCATCTGGAAATGATTCTTGCAATCTCTTCATCGGTAACACTCTCATGTACCAGGGAGAGATCCTCATTTTTCACTTTCTCTTCCTCGATCTCCAGCTGTTTTTGCAGTTTCGGCATTTCGCCGTACTGTAATTCCGCAGCCTTGTTCAGATCGTACTGCTGCTGTGCCACCTGGATCTGGCGGTTCAGATCTTCGATCTGTTCACGCAGTGTGGAAAGTTTCTCTACAGAATGTTTCTCATTTTCCCACTGTGCTTTCTGTACGGAAAATGCATCTTTGTATTCTGCCAGTTCTTTTTGCAGATCTGCCAGACGTTCCTGACTGAGTTTGTCGGTCTCTTTTTTCAGCGCCGCTTCCTCAATCTCCATCTGCATGATTTTACGCTGCTGTTCATCCAGTTCTGCCGGAAGAGAATCCAGCTCGGTCTTGATCAGTGCGCAGGCTTCATCCACCAGGTCGATGGCTTTATCCGGCAGGAAACGGTCGGAGATATAACGGTTCGAAAGTGTTGCCGCTGCCACCAGGGCACCATCCGTAATTTTTACTCCATGATATACCTCATACCGTTCTTTCAGTCCACGAAGGATGGAAATGGTATCTTCCACGGACGGTTCATCCACCAGTACCGGCTGGAAACGACGTTCCAGAGCGGCATCTTTTTCGATATACTGACGGTACTCATCCAGTGTGGTAGCACCGATACAGTGCAGTTCTCCACGGGCAAGCATCGGTTTTAACATGTTGCCGGCATCCATCGCACCGTCGGTTTTTCCGGCTCCGACGATCAGATGCAGTTCATCGATAAACAGAATGATCTTTCCTTCGCTCTTTCTGACTTCTTCCAGAACGGCTTTCAGACGTTCCTCGAATTCACCACGATATTTTGCACCGGCTACCAGTGCACCCATATCCAGGGCGAAGATCGTTTTATCTTTCAGTCCTTCCGGTACATCGCCGCGGACGATTCGCTGTGCCAGTCCTTCTACAGCTGCCGTTTTACCTACACCGGGTTCACCGATCAGTACCGGGTTGTTTTTTGTTTTTCTCGAAAGAATACGGATCACGTTTCGAATCTCGTTGTCACGACCGATGACCGGATCCAGTTTCTGATTTCTCGCACGCTCTACCAGATCCTGACCGTATTTTGCCAGGGTATCGTAGGTTGCTTCCGGGTTATCGGAGGTAACTCTCTGGTTTCCTCTTACGGTGCTCAATGCCTGTAAGAAGCGTTCTCTTGTAATTCCATATTCCTGGAACAGTTTTTTCATGCTTGGACTCGGATAACGGAGCATTGCCAGAAACAGATGTTCCACGGAAACATATTCGTCTCCCATGGCTTTGGCTTCGTCCTCACCGCTTACCAGTACCTTATTCAGGTATTGTCCGATATATTGCTGTCCGCCGGAGACTTTGACTCTGGCGTTCAGGGCATTTTCCACGTTATTCAGAAAATGTTCTTTGTTAATCTCCATCTTTTCGATCATCTTTAAGATCAGACTGTCTTCCTGATGAAGCAGATTATACAGTAAATGCTCCTGCTCGATCTCCTGGTTGCCGAAGTCATATGCGGTCTTTTCCAGGTTTTGAACAGCCTGCAATGATTTTTGCGTAAATTTGCTGATATTCATAAGCGCCCCTCCTTTTGGAACACATTGTTTTCTTTGTTCTAGTTGCAATATAACACATGTTTTAGCACTCGTCAATAGGGAGTGCTAATAATTTTTAATTTTTTTCCAGACGGACGCGAAAGAGGCGGCACCGGTTGGGTGTCTGTTTTTCAGATTATACTCGTTTGTGCTTGCACAATAAGGCTTTTGAACTTAGGACACGCTTGATATGTGAAAGTAGCGATTTGCGTAGTAAATCAGCGAATTGCGAATATTGAGAGGATTGCGGGAACAGCTAAGCTGCGGAGCAATCCGTAGTATCAAATGAGTGGCAGAAGACCTTTTGACACTCATATCTTTATATACAAAAAAGGGATACCGTATGTTCAGGTACGGTATCCCCAGCTTTGACGGATCTGTGGTAATATTTCGCTCATGGACCAGTGTTTTTTGGTGTTGGCGGGGCTGTTTGGGTCGTTGACGGTAATTGCACCGTTTTCATCGATACCGGTCAGAACGATAAAGTGACCTGTGTAGGTAAAATCACCCGGATACATGGAACAGATCAGGGGGATGCCGGACCGCAGGGCGGCAAGGATGTTTTCTTGTGTTACCGGGATGTTTTCTGCTGTGAGGCCCAGGTTGTTGGCACCTTCGGTCATCAGCGACCAGGAGGTTCCTTCACCCGGAACGTAATAGCCTTCTTTTTCTGAAAACTGAGCTACGGTCAGGGGATTCCATGTTTCGGAGCCGGTCAGACCACAGGTGATCATGGACAGGCAGGTTGGACCGCAGCCGGTGACGGCAAGGAAATCGCTGCCGTAGGTTTCATACCCCCAGCGTTCATCCCACTGCAAAAAATACGGTATCTCACTGTTTTCTCTGGCAGTTTCCACTTCGGATGAAATATCTATCGTCTGATAGTGTCTTCGCTTCGGATAATTTTTTACAAAATCTGTAGCCTCCGGATATTTTTCTTCCATGTTAAGAAGGCTCTCCGGAATCTGCTCGTGCTGCCGGATCCAGGTTTTCCCTGCCAGCACAACGATGCAGAATGTGGCCAGCAAACCGACGGTCCAGACTATTTTTTTCCGTGTCATATGAAATTTATGACCGCTTTGATTATGTATTTTTTGCTGTTTCCGGTAGTTTTCCTGTGATGCCGCTGTCGCAGCAACGGATGTTATCTGACTTCTCTCTCTCTGCCACCCACTTACCGAAACATTTTCTTTCCATTGTTCCACATCCGGCACATATGTTTCTACATTGCTTTTCCATTTTCCTGATCGATTATTTTCCGCTTTTCGACCCGTTCCCTGTTTTACTCTGTGATTGTTTACTTCCCGCAACTCACGTTTTCTTCTGGCTTTCCGCGCTCTTTCTCTTCTTATTCTGCGTCTCTTTGCCAAAAAGCCGATCAGTTTCATCACAAAATACGCCAATAATGCAATGCCAAAAATGATCAATGCCCCTTCTTCTGTCAGTCCTTCTGTACTGTCCAGCCAGATGAGCACTCCGACCACTGCCATCAGATACAGTAACAATTTCAATATTTTCTTTCCCATTCCCCTCTAAACCTCTTTCTGCCCGGATGGCGTTCTTTTCTCTCTTATTATAAAGAACACCACACGGGCAGACAATTACGTTTCTTTTAAGATTTTCTTATTTCTTCGTCCTCTTCTTTCCGATCCACAAAACCAGACAGGAAGAAAAGATTCCGACGGCCAGACCTCCCAGCACATCGGTCGGATAATGCACGCCCACATACAGGCGGGAAAATGCGATCAGCGCCGCCAGGAGCACTGCCGGTACACCGTATTTTTTCGGTAAGATCCGGTACAGCACCAGCGTGCAGGCAAAGGATGCACAGGTGTGTCCCGACGGGAAAGAATAATCCGTCGGTTTGCTGATCAGCGGCACCAGTCTTTCCACCACTTCATACGGCCGTGTGCGTGCTACCAGATTTTTCAGACACACATTGGTGATCAGCGCGCCGACTCCCATCGACAACAGACCATACCATCCGGCTTTTCCAATCACCGCCCAGGAGCAGTTGCCATTTTTTATCGGATATTTTTCTCCGAGCGTTTTTGCAAATACAACCATCAGGATACATAATGCGATCCAGAACCATCCGCCGTTTCCCAGGGAAGTGATCCCTTTCCAGAACCAGTTCATGCCCTCCCAGCGAAGGTGATCCTGTATCCATAAAAGAATGTTTCCATCCATATCTTTTTCACTTTTGTAACTGTTCAGTACCTTCACAGTTACGAGCCAAAATGTATTTAAAATCACCTTCGGTGATGACATTTTGACTTGTATGTCTCGGGATTTTGGCATGTTCATGCCAAAACACCTCGCGGAATATTTCCTACTGAATAGTTACTCACTTTCTTCTTAATTATATTTTTGTCGTTTCAGGCTTTATCCGTATTTGCCCCGTACACATCCGCGATCTCTGCGATCGATATATAGGCGGAGCGGTCATTTTCACGGACCAGTTCTTTCATTTTTCCTACCTGAAAACGGTTTACCACGATGTACACCACCGTCTTCGGGGAATCGGAATAATATCCTTTCGCCTCGGTGATCGTCATGCCGCACTCAAAGGCTTCGGAGAGTGCCGCGCAGACCTCATCCGGGTGAACCGTTACGATGGTAGCCGCTTTAGATCGATCCAGACCTTCCACAATAAAGTCCACCGTCTTCAGTGCCGCCCCGTAGGTTACGATCGAGTACAGCGGCAAGATCCAGCTGTGGATCACAAATCCGCAGATGATATACAGCACCAGGTTATACGCCATCACAAACGTACCAACCGTAATTCCCAGCCGTTTTGCAAAGATGACGGCGAGAACTTCGATGCCGTCCATCGCTCCTCCAAACCGAATCGCCATACCACTTCCGATACCGGAGATCAGCCCGCCAAAAATAGCGCAGAGAAGCAGATCCGATCCGGCAAGCGGCGATACGATGCTTACATCCACCGGCAGTACATCCGTGATCAGCCATGCTCCGAACGAATAGACCGCCACCGTGTAGATCGCATAGATGGTAAATACGATACCCTGTTTCCGAAGTCCGTATAAAAACAGCGGAATGTTCAATACCAGCAAAAAGAGGGACAGTGACAGCCATTCCGGTGTCAGCTGTGACAACAGGATCGATGTTCCGGAGATTCCGCTGTCATAAAGATCTACCGGGGCTATAAACATCGTGACTCCGAAGGCATTCACCATACCGGCAACCGTGAGGAAGAGAAAATTCTTCCATTTCAGCTTTCCAAGTTGTTGTTTCAAAGTCATGCATAAACTCCTTTCCTTTTCCGTCTGCGCGGTTTCTTCTCATTTTCTTCGCTTTTCCTTTTTCTCCCTGTTGCCATACCTGTATCGAATCCCATCTGTTTTCCGACATTCAGGCAAATACGTCATTCATTTTTTAACACAAATCGCTCGATCGCATACGCAACGCCGTCTTCCTCATTCGACTTCGTGATAAATGCTGCCTTTTTCTTCGTCTCCTCATCCGCATTCGCCATCACCACCGGAAGTCCCGCCATCTCGAGCATGTTCCAGTCATTTGGCGCGTCGCCGCATGCCATGATCTCTTTCCTTTTGATGCCGAGGATCTTTCCCAGTGCCACCAGACCGTTTCCTTTTCCGGCCTTGCCGGAAATGATCTCCATGTTAAACGGTGTCGCATGGCAGATACTCAGATTCGGAAACATCTGCTGCAATTCCTTTTCTCTGCGATCCCGCTCTTTTGTATCGGCAAAGATCAGATGCAGTTTTTCCATCCCGATCTTTTCCTCCCGGATTTTCTCTGTCAGATGTTTCTGGCGTGTCCGGGTGCTTCGGATATACTGTTCCATTGCGGGACTCATCGATTCGTGTCGCACAAAATGATACGTCTCTTCCTCTACATAAATCTTTCCGTCAAAATATGTTTCCCAGTTGCATGATTCTCCCGCCCACTGTTTCATCACTTCGATCACCTGTAACGTGACATCCCAGGGAATCAGTTCTTCATACACCGTCTCCCCGGAAGGGATCCGGATAATACGGGCACCATTAGAAGTCAGCGCATATTCCACACCGGGGATCTCCAAAAAAGCTTTCGGAAGTCCGATTTCCGGTCTTCCGGTGGCAGGAAGCACAACGCATCCCTGACGGATTGCCTCTTCCAGAACGTTTCTGGTATGTGCTGTAATCTCTTTGTTGTTATTAAATACCGTTCCATCCAGATCCAGTCCGACCATGAGAATCTCCGGTTTCATATACTCTGCCTCCTTTTTCAATTTTCTCCGCGCTCCAGCCATCCGCATGCGCCCAGCCCGGAATACTCCATCAGCATCTCCCAGCCATGCACTGCCATCTGCCGGATCTGCGCCGTACTCCACAGTTCATCCGTCGCGATCCCTTCCTCACCCTGGAATGCCAGATGAGCATCCTGCGGATTGCCGTTTTCGCCTTCCTGTAAAAGTTCCTGTAAAAGATAAATCGGCGTATCGTACCGTTTACTCAGTTCCTCGTTTCGATAGGTCAGAAAATCCTTCTCCAGCAGATATTCCCGTTGTCCCTTTTTATCAGCAAAGGAAACCGCCGCCGGCTGAAAATACGGCTGTGCGATCCGGAAAATCTCCTGGCGCCGCTTACAGTATGCACCGGTTCGCTCATCCCGCGGTGCCCAGCAACACAATACACCTAGAACCAGATGAGCTGTCCTTTTCTGTTCTTTGGACAGTTCCATCCGTTTTCTTTTCGTCCGCTGTCCGGCGTTTCCCGGAACCACTTCCGGCGTTTCTTCCTGCCCCCCGGCTTCTGCCTGATCCGCTTCACCTGCTTCCTGTTCCGGAACTTTCATGGTTTCCAGATCTTTCTTTTGAGCTTCTTCCGTCTCCACTCCCGAAACAGTTTCCGCCTTCGCCTCTTCCTCAGGTTCTTTCCGCAAAAGCAGCCATCCCATACCGGAAAATGCTGCCTCTGCCAGTGCAATTTCCCGATCCAGATTTCTCTCGATTTCGCGGATCTTCTTCAGGCATCGGCTGTAGTCTTCCTGTTTTTTCATGGACAGATGCGGCAGGATCAGTTTTTCCACCTCACCGGCACGGATCGGACGTCTCCGGCTGTCTCCTTCTTTTCTGGCTCCGTAGAGTACTTCGTCCATACACGGCTGGTTCAGATATGCATATAAGACTTCCGGCAGGATCTGTCCCTGATCCGGCACGATACGAAGTACACTGCGATCCAGATACAGCGGATCTTCCGCCTGATCCACCAGAATCAGTTTTCCGTTTCTAAGAAGGACATCTCCCGGGCAGACGCGGTATTTGTCATCAATCGCCCAGTCCGCACCTGCATTTTCCTCTACTTTTTCTCCTGCGTGAAGTCCGGTGAGATAGGTCTTCCGGAAATCCTCCAGGCGCACACATGGAAATTCTCCGTTTGGCTCTTCATTTTTCGGAACGCCGGTTCCCACCGGTTCTTTCAGATAGTTTCGAAGTTTCGCCTTTTCTCCATATCGCAGCTGAGAGGCAAAGATTCTCTGAAACAATACCTGCTCATACCGTTCCATCCGGCTTCGCATCTCTTCTTTTTTCAACTTGATCTCTTCAAATCGCTGCAGGTTATCCACAATCTCCTGCTGTTTTTCCAGACTGTCCGGCACATAGATTCGATACTGTCCCAGTGTTTTCCTGCTGATCAGCGCCATCGTGGTCTGATTCGACAGTTTGCGGATTTCTTCCGCATGATACCGGAGTGCATAATATCCGTACAGTGGCAGCACCCGGGTCTCGTCAAAGATCAGAGATACGATCTGCTGGTTCGTAGCAAGTTCCCGACCGGCAATTCCCACTTTTCCGACCGTGCCGACAATGGAAAATAAGACACTGTTTTCCGGTACCAGATTGACCTTTTCTTTTCCCTGTTCCGACAGGTATTCCGATGCCTCCCGGATATAGCCCTGATCCAGATTCTCAATCTTGACCCATGGCGTTCCGGTCTCTGCATAATATTCCTTCTGCTCCCGCTCTGGTGTTCTTCCGGAGATCAGCCGGGCGAGAGATTCCAGTTTGTACATATTTTTCTTCTTACTCATAGTCCCTCGCCATCTCCATCAGTTCCTGTACTTTCTTCATCGTATCGGTTTCCAGATCTGCCAGTTCTTTCAAAAGCTGCGCCGGGGACTCTGTCACAACCGTCTCCTGCTCTTTCCATGGTTTGTATCTTCCTGCTGACAGGTTATTGTCATTTTTTGCGATCGTATCCAGACTTGCGAACCAGCAGGATTTTTCTTCCCAGTGTGCCGGAACCGGATTTTCCCACTGGTTCTGCGCAGCGGCTTCCTCTAACTGATGCTTCCACTGATCTGCCAGTTCTTTCCGATTCTCCCAGGATGCCAGCATCGCCGGAATATCATCCACACCTGTACGCTCCTGCCGGCGGTCCAGGCTGTATCCGAGGTTCTGGATCTCATAAAACCATACCGGCTGCTCTCTGTCGATCTCTTCTTCTCTTGTAAAAATCAGAACCGAAGCCTTGCTTCCCGTATACGGTAAAAATGCTCCCGCCGGCAGGGAAATCACCCCCTGAATCTGGTAGTCATTTAACAGATACTGGCGAACCTTCTGCTCTGCATCATACATAAACAGGGTTCCCTCATTGACCACTGCGATCACCATACCCTGCTTTTTCACATGGTTCATCAGCATCTGCATGTACTGCAGCTGTGCTTTTCTGGTACTGATCCAGTAGCGTTCCTGGTCTTCGATCGGCAGTTCTCCAACCGGTGGATTCGTCACAATCAGATCATATTCCTCATACGTAGGCACTTCTCCTTCCGGCGTGCGCTCCCCGGTTTTATCGATGCGGTCGGTTTCCAGCGGATCATCCCGACGGATTCCCTCCATGCCGCCGCCATGATAAAACTGCAGCATCCGGGCAATCTGCCACTGATTTTTCTCTTCCTCACATCCGTATAACTGCCACTGTGGATACTGCCGGTGTGCTGCCGCAAGGAAACCACCGGTTCTCGTCGCCGGATTCCAGACTTTTTCGATCTTGCGGCCATCTGCCAGCCGGATCAGTGCTTCCGTGAGATTCTCCGGCATCAGAAACAGTCCGGTCGTTCCCCAGGCATACATCTGGCGAAGCATCTCCTCAAGCATCACACCGAACAGATGCGGCATCCCTTCTTCCCAGTCACAGTGATCTGCGGTCCAGTCAATGAGTTTACATAATTCTCTCATCCACAGACCGTTCTCTTCCAGCTTCGCAGTTTCCATAAAATGTCCCGGCTCCACCATCGAAGAACAATACTGCACCTGATACTGCAGCTGCCAGATCCGCTGACCATCCTCCACTTCTTCGTCCCCCGGTGTCCATTCCATTGGAAATCCGGCAAACGGAAAGCTCTCCTGCAGGCTGGCTCTCTTCTGTGATTCGATAAACAGGCGGACATACATCAGATACCCCAGCTGTTCCACCAGACGCAGCGGCTTTTTCTCCTGCTCTGCCTTCAATGTTTTTAAAAGTTCCTGTATTTTCTCTCTTACTTCTGTTTTGGTTGTATTTTTTTCCATACTATACTCCTGTTTTCCACATTCTGACTGGAAATCGTGATTTTTTCCACCATCCACTCCTGGTTTTCCACTCCGTCTTCGATCGTAAGCACCGCCATCGTCAAAGGTGCGCCGAACCGCGGTCTGCCGCAGCTTCCCGGATTCAGCCAGAGTCTTCCGTCGATTTCTTCCACCGTAAACTTGTGACTGTGCCCGAAGACAACTACCTGTACGCCATTCAGATCCCAGGAAACATCTTTTCTGTCGTGCACCATGAAAAAGGAAACACCCGCCTGACAAAACCGCTGTGTTTTTGCGATACGTTCTGCCCACTCCCGGTCGTTATTTCCACGTACCAGATAGAAAGGGGCATTCGGTTTCAGATGCATCCAGAGCTGATCCAGGGTCCGACTCTTATCCACATCTCCGGCATGCAGCACCACATCGCAGGCCGCGATCAGATCCAGAACCGGCAGATGCAATTTTCCATGTGTGTCCGATATGATCCCGATTTTCATCGTTCCATCCTCCTACTCTACGCCCACCTTTTTACAGATGTCGTTCACGCAGCACCGGTCACAGTACGGTTTGGTTCTCGCCGTACAGACTTCCCGTCCATGCATTACCAGCCGGTGACAGAAATCACTTCCCTCTTCCGGCGGAACCAGCTCCCACAGCGCCATCTCCACTTTCTTCGGGTCTTTGATGCCATCTACCAGTCCCATCCGGTTAGTCAGCCGGATACAGTGGGTATCGGTCACGATCGCCGGTTTGCCAAAGACATCTCCCATGATGAGATTAGCACTTTTTCTTCCCACACCCGGTAATTTTAACAATGCCTTGAAATCGTCCGGTACTTTTCCGCCGTACTCATCCCGCAGCATCTTCATGCATGCACTGATATCCCGCGCCTTGCTCTTTCCCAGACCACAGGGGCGCACGATTGCCTCGATATCTTCCACATCTGCCTCGGCAAGAGCCTCCACACTTGGGTATTTTTCAAACAGCCCCTCCACGACCACATTCACTCTGGCATCAGTACACTGCGCCGCCAGCCGCACGCTCACCAGCAGTTTCCACGCCTGGTCATAATCCAGGGTGCACGCCGCATCGGGGTATTCTTTCTTCAACCGCTCTATAATCTCCAGGGTTCTCTGTTTTTTGGTCATTTTTTTTCCTCCTGAAAATTTTCTGTTTATAACTGTTCCGCATCTTTGCATTTTACACACTCCGAAACAGCTTTCTTTTTATCCTTTTCTGCGGGTTACTGTTTTCCCGCTGAATAGTTCTATTTTAACATACTTTGCCCCCTCTGAAATCCCCCGAATCCATTTTTCTTCTTATTTTATATTTACATTTCCGATTCTCCGGCTGTATAATAAACTGCAATTTTATGAAAACACAGGTGATATGGAGAATCAACATGAGTACAAATAAGAAAGCATTATTTTTTGATATTGACGGAACAATTTTAAGTGAGATTACCGGTAAAATCCCGGAATCTGCCTCTGCGGCTCTGCAAAAAGCCCATGATCTCGGACATCTTTTATTTATCAACACCGGACGAACCATCTGCTGTCTGCCGCCGATGATCTGTCAGCTGCCGTTCAGCGGGTATCTGTGTGGCTGCGGAAGCTATATTGTATACAACGATGAGGTGCTCACCTCCACGCAGATCCCAAAGGAGCGTCAGGCGGAGATCATCCGTCAGGTAAGGGCGTCAAATGCAGGGCTTCTTCTTGAGGGAAAAGAGGACTGCTACCGCTCCTCCCACATTACCCGGTTTGCAAAACTGGAGGGAACCTGCCGGTATCTCGCCACACTGGGACTGACCAGAGAGCACTATATCGAAAGCGGACTTTGCGACTTTGACAAATTTGTCATCTACACCGACGAGCAGACCGATATCGACACCCTGCTCCCTGCTCTGGCAAAAGATATGGATCTGATCGACCGCCTGGGCGGTGTCTATGAAGTTGTACCGAAAGGATATTCCAAGGGAACCGCCATCGATTTTATCCTAAAACACTTCGGACTGGAGCTGGATGATGCTTATGTCTTCGGTGACAGCAGTAATGACCTTGCCATGTTTACTTATGGTAAACACACCGTGGCTCTGGGACATCACGACCCTGTGCTCGATCCGTATACGGAGTATGTCACAGATACTGTGGAAAATGACGGACTGATGAAAGCAATGGCTCATTACGGACTGATCTGATTCACCACCCTTCTGGCTCGTTGCCCTCCCCGTTCACTATTGCGGCAGTCGTCAAGGTCTTGTGCAAGCCCGGACTTTGCCTCATTACCCGCGTATATACCAAAATCCGCCCGACAGATTTTTTCTGTCAGACGGATTTTTGCTTTTATTTATGCATTTTTAATGCTCTTAATCTTATATTTTCTCTGGTATTCCTCTGTGAACGGGTTCTGTTCCTCACGGTCTTCCACTTCCAGATACGGTCTGTGGTGTCCCACATAACGGTATGCCGGACGGATGATCTTACCGGCGTTGACCAGCTCTTCCAGACGGTGTGCGGACCATCCTGCCATACGGGAGATCGCAAAGATCGGGGTGAACAGCTCTCTCGGGATGCCAAGCATCGTGTAAACGAATCCACTGTAGAAATCGACATTTGCACATACCGGTTTGAACAGTTTTCTCTTGTGCATGATCAGCTCGCCTGCAATCGCTTCCACTTTCTCATACAGGGCAAATTCTCTGGTCTTTCCTTTTTCTTCTGCCAGGAATTTTGCATATCGTTTCAGGATTACTTCACGCGGATCGCTCAGTGTATAAACCGCATGTCCCATACCGTAGATCAGACCTGCATGGTCGAAGACTTTTTTATCCAGAATGTCATTCAGATAATCTCTCAGGGAAGATTCATTTTCCCAGTCCGGACAGTTTTCCATGATATTTTCAAACATATCCTGTACTTTCAGGTTTGCACCACCGTGTTTCGGTCCTTTCAGGGAACCGATGGAGGCTGCAACTGCGGAATAGGTATCTGTTCCGGAAGAGGTTACCACATGGTTCGTGAACGTCGAGTTGTTACCACCACCATGCTCTGCATGAAGTACCAGCGCGATATCGAGAACCTTCGCTTCCAGTTCGGTAAACTGACCGTCTTCGCGGAGCATATACAGGATGTTCTCAGAAAAGCTGTACTCTTTCTTCGGGTTTTTGATCAGCAGATTTTCATCCTGACGGAAATGCCGGTAAGAATGATACGAATATACAGCGATCAGCGGCATTTTTGCGATCAGCTGCATGGACTGGCGCAGGGCATTTTCCACGCTGGTGTTATCCGGATTATCATCGTAGGTGTACAGAGTCAGCACGCATCGCTGCATGGCATTCATGATATTTTCATTGGATGCTTTCATGACAACATCACGGATAAAACGGTTGTTCAGATTCATCATATCCGACAGCAGATCGTTAAACATCGCAGACTGTCTTGCGTTCGGGATACGTCCGAACAGCAGGGTATAGATGACTTCCTCAAAGCCTTTTTTTCTTTTCTCCAGGCTCGCCACCATATCCGCTACGTTATATCCCTGGAAAAATAACTGTCCGTCTGCCGGGATCTTTCTTCCGTCTTCATACGTATAACCGACAACGTCCGAGATCTCTGTCAGACCGGTCAGTACACCTTTTCCGCTGGAATCACGCAGTCCTCTTTTTACATCATATTCCTGATACAGGTTCTGGTCGATCCGGCCGGATGCCAGACAATACTGTAACAGTTCGCTAAACTCTCGTTTATGTTCTTCTTCTATGTTCAGAAATTCTTCTGCTCCCATGGGAATTCCTCCTTGTTTCTCTCTATTTTTCCTGCTCTTACAGATTCTCAGCGATTGCTTTGATAAATCCTTCACTGTTTAATACGGTCGGATTTTCCATGGTTGTGATCAGAGCCAGGTCTTTTGTCATCTTTCCTTCTTCGATGGTGCGAATGGTCGCTTCTTCCAGACGATCTGCAAAATCCATCAGTTCTTTGTTGCCATCCAGTTCTCCACGTTTTCTCAGGGCACCGCTCCATGCAAAGATGGTTGCCACGGAGTTTGTGGAGGTCTCTTCCCCTTTCAGGTGTTTGTAGTAGTGACGCTGTACGGTTCCGTGTGCAGCTTCGTATTCGTAGTAGCCGTCCGGGGATACCAGTACTGAGGTCATCATTGCCAGAGAACCGAAAGCAGAGGATACCATATCGCTCATCACATCGCCGTCATAGTTTTTACATGCCCAGATGTAACCGCCCTCTGATTTCATCACACGGGCTACGGCATCATCAATCAGTGTATAGAAATAAGTGATTCCTGCCTCTTCGAATTTTTCTTTGTAATCCGCATCAAAGATTTCCTGGAAAATGTCTTTGAAGGTATGGTCGTATTTTTTGGAAATAGTATCTTTGGTTGCAAACCACAGATCCTGTTTCGTATCCAGTGCATAGTTAAAGCAGCTTCTTGCAAAGCTCTCAATGGAGTTGTCCAGGTTGTGCATGCCCTGTGCCACGCCAGGTCCTTTGAAATCAAAGACCAGTTCTTTTGTCTGAGTTCCGTCTTCTGCGGTGTAAACCAGTTCTACTTTTCCAGGTCCCGGAACTTTCATCTCGGTGTTTTTATACACGTCACCGTATGCATGTCTTGCGATGGTGATTGGTTTTTTCCAGTTTTTTACGCATGGCTCGATACCTTTCACAACGATCGGAGCACGGAAAACGGTTCCGTCAAGGATCGCACGGATGGTTCCGTTCGGACTTTTCCACATTTCTTTCAGATCATACTCAGTCATACGTGCGGCGTTTGGAGTAATGGTTGCACATTTGACTGCAACACCGTATTTCTTGGTTGCCATGGCTGCATCGATGGTTACCTGATCATCGGTTTCGTTTCTGTGTTCCAGACCCAGATCGTAGTATTCGGTTTTCAGGTCGATGTAAGGAAGCAGCAGATCATCTTTGATCATCTTCCACAGAATTCTTGTCATCTCGTCTCCGTCCATCTCTACCAGTGGTGTTGTCATCTGAATTTTACTCATTATTTGTCTCCTCCTGTTTATTCTCTTATCTTATTCTGCTTTTCTATCTTTCAAACCGTTTGCGGTTCCTGGTTTTTCTCTTTTACAGATCTTATTGATATCTTTCAGTGTAGATCCAGGTTTTCGATTACATGTTGAATATGTTCGTTTGCCAGCTGTTCTGCAAGATCTCCGTCTCGTTGTCTTATTGCTTCCAGGATCCGTTTATGTTCTTTCACGGATTCCTGCGCGCGGTGTTCTGTCTTTACGGAATGGGATCGCGCCATTTTTACATAATGGAGAAAATCCGTCAGCACGTGTTCGAGCATCCGGCTTCCCGATGCCCGGTACATGATCTCATGAAATCTTCCATCCAGCCGGACCATCTGTTTGCTCTCCGGCTTCTTTACATGAAATTCGGACAGAAGGATCACTTCTTCCAGTTCTGCCAGTTCTTCTTCTTTGATATTTTCCGCAGCTTTTCGTGCCGCCAGACCTTCCAGTCTTGCCCGCATATGATAGATGTCTTCCACATCTTTCCGGGAGATGCCGATTACTTTGGCACCTCGGTTCGGTGCAATCTCCACCAGACCTTCCAGATCCAGCTGCCGCAGGGCCTCCCGCACCGGTGTCCGGCTGACACCCAGCTGTTTTCCCAGGGTCGCTTCTTTCAGTTCTTCGCCGGGTGCATAGTTGCCGGAGAGAATGTCGTTCCGGATCCGGTTGAAGATCTGTCCTCCGAGGGATTGTTCCTGATATTCCATAGTTGCCTCCAGATTGATTCTGTGCTTTTTCGCTTTATTTTTTAATTGCATGCTTGTATTTCTGTATCTTGGTATAATTGTATGCAATTATACGAGATATGTCAACAATAAAATTAAGAGAAAATAAAAAAGAAATAGCATTTTGGGTGCTATTTCTTTTTTATTTTCTCTTATGCTTCGACTTCGATCAGATCTTTTGTGAAGTGGTTCAGGACTTCGCAGCCGTCTTCGGTGATCAGGACCAGGTCTTCGATTCTTACGCCGACGCCGCCTGGGACATAGATGCCCGGTTCTACGGAGAAGCACATGCCTGGTTTCAGGACTTCTTCGTTGGTGAAGGAGACATCGCCAAACTCGTGGACTTCCAGTCCGATGTTGTGTCCGGTACGGTGGGTGAAGTACTGACCGTAGCCCTGTTCTTCGATGTAGTCTCTGGCTGCACGGTCTACGTCGCAGAATCTTGCGCCCGGTTTTGCTGCTTCGATACCGCGGCGGTTGGCTTCTTTGACGATCTCATAGATTTTCTTTGCCTCTTCGCTGGCTTTTCCGATAAAGACGGTTCTTGTCATATCGGCACAGTATCCGTTGACCAGGCATCCCACATCCAGAACGACGGCATCGCCATAACTTCCCTTTGAATCGTCGGTTTCATGATGCGGATCTGCTGCATGGGCGCCGTATGCGATGATCGGCTCGAAGGAATGTCCCTGGGCACCGTTTTTCAGATAGATTTTCAGGAGTTCTTCTCCCAGTTCCGCTTCTGTCATTCCTTTGCTTACCAGTGGAATCAGTTCTTCGATACTGGTGTCGTTGCAACGGGAGGCCACGCGCATCTTTTCCTGTTCTTCTGCTGTTTTGATCTGGCGGATATGGTCGATAATTGTGGATGCATTGACATAAGCATCTCCCACCTGCAGTTCCATCAGGCGAAGCAGGAACCGCGCCGGCCACGTTTTGTCGATACCGATAGTTCCGCCTTTTCTCATATGGGAAGCCAGAACTTCCACACAGTCATCGGTATCATCAAAGTATACGACTTTGATTCCCAGTTTTTCTTCATCCTGCGGAAACAGCTTTCCGATCACCAGTACCGGCTCTTTTTCCACATCCAGTCGGAGAACCATCATACGTTCTCCACATGCATAATACTGTCCCGTCAGATAATACACAGCCATCGGATCCGTCACAAGAAACTGTTCCAGATTCATCTGGCGCATGCCTTCGATTACTTTTTCTATTCTCGTCATGTCCATCTTTCCTCGTCCTTTCTTTTTGCACCCGATATTTTCTTATGAATTTCCAAGGTGCACCCGCGTTTCTCACGGTCTCTGCCCTGCATTATACACCTGTTTTCTTCTATATACCATAGAAAACCAGGAAACCTTACATTTATCTGTAATCCTTCGATACTTCCAGATAATCCCGCTTCCCACTGATATAATCCGCATAGGCAAGTTCCGGATCTTTTCCGTGAAATACCGTACACAATCCACACATATCACAATCCGCAATGCATCGGAAGGTATTTTTTATATATTGTCTTCGCTCTTCTTCCGTAGAATGTTCTATCTCCGGCGGTCTCATATACTCACCACCTATCTCACAAGTCCCATATTTTTTCTGTACTCTTCGTTAATCTCACGCAATTCTTTTTCTCCGTTAATATACGGTTCATAAAAAGTATCCACGGATCCGCCACCCAGGTTGTCGCAACCATTACAGAAATCACATGCTCCGCCGCACTGATTCAGCCCTTCCTGCACAATACGGATTCTTTCTTCTTTCGTTGTATCTTTAATCAACAGACTTTTTATTTCCATTACACTTTCTCCATTTCTCCTAAAAGTTTCCCATTTTACTCGTTGCATTCATTTTTGTGATACTTTTAAGACTACAGAGAAGAGTTTTGCAAATGCATCTCATCCTTTCTGTAGTCTTATTCTTAATATTTGTTGTTTTCCAAAGACAGCAGTCTAAACTCCATGTAATAACCTGTTCCCTGCCAATGAAACATTCCCCAAAACTCTCTACTCATGCAGCATCCATTCTTCTATCCCCTCAGTTCCAAATGTGCAATCATAGTTTTTCTCGATCTCCCTGTAATTTTTCACTTTTAACAGATATGCCAGCGGAGCACCTTCTTCATGATCCGTATGACAGTATCCAATTCCCTCTCCGCAATAAATAATGCATCCCTCATCTTCTTCCCGTGATCTCTCGATTGCTTTTTTCAGGGGTAACATTCCGGTATACGACAATCCCATGTAATATACATTTGTAAAATTCCCAAATTTTTTAAGTTCCTTCTCCAAGTATTTTTCTGTATAGTATGGTATCGGATGCATTATTTCTTTTTTTACATATTTTAAATCATGTAAAGACTTCAATGCTTCTTCTCTTTTGTTCGTTGATAATTCCCATAGAAGTCTTTCTTTTTTATGTTTTTGAAAAAATAAATTTATGATCATCCCTTCGTTCCACATTTTTATCCCTCGTAAAATAAGTCCTCTGACACCCCGCAGGTTCATTTTTCAGTATGTATAATTACATTATATAGAATAGCATATCTGTCAGTCAACGAATGAATCTGTAATACCGAACACAGTCACTTACCATATTTTTTCTTTTACTCTTTTAACTCTGCCAGTTGTTTTTCCAACATAGCAATTTTCCGAAAGGCTTCATCTGCCCGAAGTTTTTCTTCATCCGCCCGTGCTTTTTCTTCATCCGCCCGTGCTTTTTCTCTCAGGGTATTCTGGCGCTCTTCTTCTCTGCCTTCCTCCCTGTCGAATTCTCTTTGTTTTTCTTCGTCATATTCATAAAGACACATTTTTACAACCTCCGCCCTGTTCCTCTTCAGAAAATCAGCCATCACGTCTTCTTCCATGCACTCCCGAATCGTCTGCTCCACGGCATCTTCTAAGGTCTGCTCCTGTGAATACCTTCTTACTTTATCCACAAAGATCATATAATCCCGCATCGGTCTGCATTTTTCAAAAAGTTCCTGGCTGTTTCCCATATTGATATTTTTTACTTTTACAATCACTTCCAGATTCGGATTCTCCTGTTTCTTCACAAATGCATCCGAAAGTCTCAGCTCGCCTTCCTCATCCATCTTCTGCTTTCCATTATAAAACACCACAAACGTAGGCGCTGGAAGCGGAAGCATCTTCGTACCATAAATATTCTTGTCCTTCACCAATACCGAATACGTGTCACTTGCATAAAACAGACAGCGCAACGGCATATTTGCATTTTTTGTAGACTGTTGCTCATATAAAAACAGTTCATCATGCAGCACATAAGCCACATCATTTTTCATTGATAAATAGATCGCATTCTCCAGTGTCACCACCTGTAGTTCACTGGCATCTTTATAGTCCGATCCATTCATCGCATTATAAAGCTCCAGCAATTTTTCCCGGTCATTAAAGATCATACGGAATAAGCGATCTTTGTAATCTTTTGCTACATTACCATTCATACTAATCCTCCTGCTTGCAAGAGAAGGATCTGCCTTTCGCTTTCCCAGAATCCTCCTCTGCCCTTTTCTTATTTAATTTTGCATTGGAAATTTCTAAGTCCGCGAACGCGGTTGAATGAATTAGATACGGCTGTATGCCGTAAAGAAATAGAAATAAAATGCTTATGGTTATCATACTCTGAAAAGGCGGATTCGTCAAACAATATTTGTTCCGCTTCCTCTCCATTATCTTTATGGCTTTAAATCCTTGATATCTGAAACTGGCACATCCTGATAAGCCTCCTGAAATCTACATATTCTGTTATGAATTACTGTCTTTCGAAGAACTGACTGGAAGAGATACTGAATACCATTCTTTCTTATAACAAACAAGACTACAGAGAGGAGTTTGCAAATGCATCCCATCCTTTCTGTAGTCTTATTCTTAGTATTCTGTTATTTTTCCAAAGACAGCAGTCTAAAAACCATGTAATCCCTCATTCTCTGCCAATGGAACATTCCCCAAAAAACTCTACTCATGCAACATCCATTTTTCTATCCCCTCCGTTCCAAACGGACCTTTATAGTTCTTCGGTAATTCGCTATCTTTCAGGTTATAGTTTCTTCGATTAACCACGCTCGTAGCTTCTCCTAACTCCAGACACGGGCTTAGATCTCCATCCAGAATATTCACGCTAAACCAGAACCGCTTCAGGCTTTTTATCTTTCGGATAAACTGAATATCGGAGATTTTATTATTCCCGTAAATTATCAAAGTCTGAAGGTTCTCCATTTTTTCGAGTACGGAATAATCTTGAATATTTGGACAGTGTTCGATACATAACAGTTGCAATGTTTTCTTTACTTTTTCCAAAACACTGATATCTTTCAGATATTTTCCATAGTATAGATATAAGCATTGCAATTTTTCACTTTGCCCAATCCCATCAAGAGAAGTCGCATTCCCGCCAACCATAGTCAGCTGCTGCAAATGCTTACTTGAAAATAATGTTTGCAGATTTTTCGTTTTGCTCTTATATCCTCTAATATAAAGACTTCGCAATGTATCAATTTTGTCAATATTCAACGCCTTTCTGTTCCACTCCACAATTAAATCAACCAGCCCGTGAACCTTTGAATAATCGATTTCCACCAATGGGTAATCCAGCGGATAGTCTGAAAAATCATCTGCAGTATTTTGGCAGGAAAGTCCCTGTATTTCCGGTAACTCGTATAACGGTGAATAATCAAAATCTTCCGTTGCATCTTCGCGTAAACTTATATCCAAACAGTTTAAGGAAGGACACCTTTTCAGGAAGCTCAAATCTTTCATTTCTATCTGTGCACGTGTTATTTTTCGTTCATTTATAAACTCTACATATTCTTCTATGGAATGTTTGGGTATCCTATCTCGTCTGAAGTTTATATCATCCATCTCATGAATGATAATTGCATCATGGACATTCCATGGGTGCCGTATCGCAATAAATGGAAAATCATCAATCACCGTAAAACCTTTATATATATCATATTCCACACACATTCTCTCATCATCCTTTTCTCGCATACTCTATCCGCCTAACCATTTTCTGGAAGAATTACATTCTTTCTGCTACTCATAATTTTTCTCGATATCCCTGTAATTTTTCACTTTTAACAGATATGCCAGCGGAGCACCTTCTTCATGATCCGTATGACAATATCCAATTCCCTCTCCGCAATAAATAATGCATCCCTCATCTTCTCCCCGTGATCTCTCGATTGCTTTTTTCAGAGGTAACATTCCGGTATACGACAATCCCATGTAATATACATTTGTAAAATTCCCAAATTTTTTAAGTTCCTTCTCCAAGTATTTTTCTGTATAGTATGGTATCGAATGCATTATTTCTCTTTTTACATATTTTAAATCATGTAAAGACTTCAATGCTTCTTCTCTTTTGTTCGTTGATAATTCCCATAGAAGTCTTTCTTTTTTATGTTTTTGAAAAAATAACTTTATGATCATCTCTTCGTTCCACATTTTTATCCCTCGTAAAATAAGTCCTCTGACACCCCGCAGGTTACTTTTCAGTATGTATAATTACATTATATAGAATATCATATCTGTCAGTCAACGAATGAATCTGTAATACGGAGCGAATATATTCTTTGCCTTTTATCTGAAACATGTTACAATGGAAATCAGAGAAACACCTTCTAAAAAATCTCAGGAGATTATTGATTATGAAACCTTTTTTAGGAATTAACCTTTCTTCCGATGAGGGCAATGAACTGCTCAACGGTAATGAATTTCTGGTTGCAAAACCATCTGCTATATTAACAGATGCCTTAGATTCCGTGTCCGGAAAAACGCAAAAAATCGTAAAGAAATCCCAGCTTCCCCTTCCGCTCCGTGTCGTTATGTACGCTTGTGAACTGATCGCCCTAATAATCATTGGCGGTCTCCTGCGGGCTGATGTTTCCCCGGCAGAAAGCTATCACAATGCTCCCTGGCTGTATTGGCTTTTCGCTGTCTGTGTGATCATTGGGGTTCTGCTTTTCATTTTGGGAAAACGAAAAGAGCGACAGGTTTTGGAAGATACAGAGACGAAACGCACACTTTCTGACTCTGACGCGATTGAGAAGGAAATATTGGCAGAACTTTCCGTCCCGGACAATGCGCGGGAGGTTGATGTGCTTTCTTTCTGTTATAAAGAAGAAAATGAAACAATAAAAATGGCACAGAAGGGAGTTCCTCTCACCAACATGTCCTTCCATATCTTCACAGACAGCGAGAATCTGTATCTTGTCGATCTGGATGGAAAATATGCTTTCCCCTTGTCATCCATCCAGGTAATTCAGACAATCAGAAAACCCGTTACAGTTATGGATTGGAACAAGGACGAACCTTTTAACAAGGGTATTTATAAACAGTATAAACTGACCAGCGATAATATCGGTTCTATTCACTGTAAGTCTTATCATATTATGGAACTATCATACCGTGGAGAGATTTATGGAATTTATATCCCCAGTTACGAATTACCGATCTTCGAGGAGCTGACCGGACTGAAGGCGAAATAAAGTTCTGGATTTCATTCTTTTATAACAAACAAGACTACACATAGGATTTTTGCAGATGCATATTTTCCTACCTGTAGTCTTATTTTTTGATCAAAGATCTTATTTCACAAACTTTTTTTCATAATCTCTTCGAATCATTTCTTTCTATTGGGTTTTCTTTTCCCATCGTTAATATTTTTTTGTCTCTGCAAAACTGCTACTATTCCAAGTAACACAATTATAGTTTCTATTCCCCCTGCTGTCACAAACCAAAACTCAGATAAAAATTCTCCTACCGCTAAAATAGATCCTATATAAGTTATAATTTCCGTAAGTAATCCATTACCGCTCGAATCTCTTTGAAAATCATTTATTACTAGATGTACAAATAAACCACATGATAAGCATCCCATCACACATATCGTTCTAAATGCCGCTTTCTCGTCCTTCATCACTATCCCTAGAATAACATAGTTCAATGTCTGAATTACTCCCAAATATAAAATCATCCATACACGTATTTTATAAATCAATGTATTTTTCTTATATATTCTCATTCAACTTTTTCCTTCCAATATGGCTATTCCGCTTACACAAACCAATAAAAAAAGAAGAGAAAGGAGATGTAAACATATATTATCTGTATTTTTTCCATATCTTCTTTACTGTCTTCCATTTTTTCTTTATCCATTTTCCAAATTTAGGATAACCGATATTAGTTTTAAACGAAGACCAAAATGTTTCTCCAACTTTTTTAACAACTGTTTTTCTCACAGTAGTCTTTTTGGCTGTATATCGCATTATTTTCTTAGCGGACTTTAACCTTTTTAATTGTCGGTTTGATTCTTTCCAAATCCCACTTAGTTTTTTTCCATTAATTCCGCCATCTCCCTTTATATCTCCTACCGCACCAATTGCCACATTAATAGCCAATGTTTTTTTATTTACTTTTGTCCCTGTAACTTCACATTCTGCTAAATATGTTACTGTGTTAATTGCTGCATTCGCTACTGTCAATCCGCCCGCTGAAATTCCAGTTGCTGTTAATAATCCTGAAAAGGCTGCCCCCATTAAACCTGGAATTTCTTCCTTTTTTACCAACAGCGCTTCTTTTAATGAATTGCCCTCGCCTAACTTCAAGACAACATTAGCCGCATATTGAGATGCTGCTCCCACTACAGCCCCTATTGCTAAGTGCCAAAATTCTCCACTCAAATCAGTTCTGGTAATCGGATTGTTATCACAGTAGGCATACAGATTTTTATTACTTGATACGGTTAAGTTCATACCTGGTACATTGATATCATCCGCATTAATAAACCGTCCAACCTCCGGGTCGTAATATCTGCTTGCCAGATAATACAGCCCTGTCTCTTCATCCCAGTAATATCCACGGTAGCGCAGCGGGTTTTTCTTTCCCAGATCCTGGTTGCCTTCGATTGCGGTTACCTTTCCCCAGCTGTCATATGCATAGCTTACCACAGTGTTCCACCCGGTGTCTACCAGTGCGATCACATCTCCCGTCGGGTTCAGGATGTAGTAGTAATCTTTTCCGTCACAGTTCATCGAAAACAGGGTTCCATCCGCATCATAGCTGAAGGTCATCTCATACAGCGGTTTCTCCTGGTCTTCCCGCAGGTGCTGTTCCCCGATGATCTGTCCGTCCTGTACCTGGTACAGGACCGTTGTCCCATCCGACAGGTACTTCCGGTTACGCATCCCTTCTTTGTCGTAGCGGTACCGGATCGTTGTCTGGTCTTTTACGATCTCCGTCAGTTCACTGCTGTTCTTCCAACCCATCTCCATCCCACGGTATACGGTCGGATTCCCCATGGCGTCATACGCAATAGTTTCCCCGTTATACGATGTCAGCTGGTCCTTCCAGTTTCCTTCATAACGGTAGATCTTTGTTTCTGACGGGGTGGCGGACGCTAAGGTCTCCATAGCGGCTTCCGGCTGGTATTCGTATCGGTTTTTCTGTAACAGGTTGCCATTTTTGTCATACGCATAGGTGATCGTCTGCCTGTCTGCCTCCCGGTCTTCCCGGATCAGCTGGTTACGGGTATCGTAGGTGTACTGGATCTTTCCTTTTCCGTCTGTGGTCTGCGTAATGTTCCCATTCGCATCATACTGGTAATGGATCTCGTAATTGTTCTGCAAACCTTGCCAGGAAAACCGTTCCAACTGGTCGGACTGGCTGCCGTCTGCCCCTTCCCGGTAACCATACTGGATCCTCTGTTCAAAGATCTTTCCCAGTGCCTTTGAGACAACCCTGCCTAAGCCATCATAAAATACTGCTTCCGTACACTCCCCGCTCGTCACACCGATCGCACGGTTGTCCCGGTCGTACCCGTATTCCAGTGCCGTTGCACGGTATCGGTTTCCCTGATCCACTTTCTCCACGTTGTCATTCAGGTCATAGGTAAACCGATAGTCCTCGTCCCGGTCGTTCCGGTAATAGACAAGTCTTCCTGACAGGTCATAAAAATATCGGGTCTCGATGGTTTCTTCTCCCAGGTCTTCCCGGATATCCCGTACCACCGCAAGGTTTCCTTCCCGGTCATACGCATACTCATACAGCCGGTATTCCTCCCCGGACGGGTCTGTCAGACGGATCCCGGTCACCCGGTCCATATCATCGTATGTATACTGGTAGACATAGCCGTTTCCATACGTTTCCGCCAGCAGGTTCCCGTTTTTTTCCTCGTAGGTCTGTGATACCAGACAGCTGTCCCCGACATAGGTTGCTTTTGCATTTCCAAACCCGTCATTTTCGAACCGGTATACCGTTCCGCTTTCCGGGTCATTGATCTGGATCTGTCTGAGTTCATCATTTTCGTAGCTATATTGGATCTGACCGGTACCGTCTGTCACACCGGTCAGCTGGTCTGCCGCATCGTAAGCATAACTTGTTGCGTTGCCACTGGGATCCGTTACTTCTGCGAGCAGTCCGGTCTCCTCCTCATATGCATACTTTGTCCGGTTGCCCAGTGCATCCGTGATGCGCTGCAGGTATGCACCGTCTGCGGTATAATCCGCCGTGGAACGGATATATTCTTCTTCTATATCCGCATCTACGATTTTACTCTCTTTCGCATTTCCATAACTGTCATAGCTGAACTGATAAGTCATCCTCTCCGTGGATACCGCTTTCGTTACGTTATGTCTGGTATCATAGGTATACTGGAAGGAATAGCCTTTCGGGTCGGTCATCTTGATCAGGTTATTGTTCCCGTCATAATCAAATTTGTTTTTTGTCTTTGCATTTTCCTGCACACTGACGATGTTTCCCTTGTCATCGTACAGATAGCTTTCTGCAAAGTCCTACCGGTACAGGGCAAGACCGTCAAAAGCTGCCACATTGGTTTCGTAACTGTAGACACAGCTGACTTCGATCTTCTCATACGCTTTTTTCGGGATAAAGATATCATTCAGGAACTGCCAGGTTGTCGTATCTGCCTTAAATTCACTCGTATAAGCCTCCCTGCTGCCGTCTGCCCCGACAAACGCCACTTCCAGTCCGAACACGCGGCCGTCTTTCCGTTCCGTCGGATAACCGCATCCCCATACATTGCCCATATAACTGTCCCCGGCTTTTCCGGAGATCCATAGCGTCTGCGTCAGCTTCTTTACCTTTGCCGGGTTTCCCGTCACATAAAAGACATGCTTATCCAACACTTCCGTCTGCATCGGTTCTATGGATGGCTGCATCCATGTACTGTAGATATAAGCTCCTAAAACACATCCGATCCGGTATTCCCCGTCCTTTTCATAGGCAATCACATCCCAGCTCTGACCAACGGCACTCGTCACATAGTCTACGATATGGACATTTTGATTCTGATTCTGTTCCAGCGTATCGATGACCGCATACCCTGTTCCTGCCCCCTGACGGACATTCAATTTCGTTGCATCTACAACCCCGATTGTTGACTCGGTTGCAAATTGTGACGAAAAGTCAATAAACTGCGAGATCATATAGCCGGTATACAATTTCCTGTCCTTGATCAGATAGGTCAGATACCAGGTGACCCCATTGGAATCCACCGCCTGTCCGATAGCCTCTTTATTCGGAATCGTAACCGTCTTATCCGGCCAGTGATAACTCAGATATCCCAGGTGAATCAGTAACGTTACTACATCATCTTTCCCCTGGAAATTCGTCATATCATTGGAAAATGTTCCCGTATTAATCTGTACCCGTTCTCCTGCAAGCATATTTGCCACCATGGATTTTCCAAATCTCCTTGGACGACTCACGCAGATATACTTCTGTTCTGTACAGATAACTTCCCATTTCTGCACCTTTCTCTGACATTCTTACTTATTATCATATAGTATCATATTTTTCTGTCAGGCAAAACAGTAATATTCTTTGCGAATTCTAATATTTCATCCAGGCTCTCTTTTTCTTTTTATACAATACTATATTTTTTACTTTCACTGAAATAATCTTTTTTACGACAAGCAAAAAGCGAAAAGCCTTTGAAAAACTTTTCGCCTCTTGCAATCACCTCATTTATTTTATGACAGCGGAATATACGCATGATACAGTTGGTCATTTCCTTTTGCTACCGGTCCGGCTTCTTCGTACCAGTTGTATTCTACTTCTTCCTCTTCGTCTCCCCACACTTCCGGGCAGTCGGTTTCTTCCCAGTCTAACGGGATTTTGTGATGATCCTGCCGGGATGCTTTTAACATAATCTGGTGCAGTTCTTCGTTTTCTTCTGCTGTCAGCACTCCTGGTTTTGCTGAGACAAACAGAGAGGTTCCGGACTCTGCAACAACATCCGCCCACTGACGGTTCAGGCTCCACGGGATGGAACCCGTAATACCTACGCAGTCCGCATCCACATCAAAAAATGTTCCATGCTGTGGCAGACAGAATGCCAGAGTGTTGACTCCCATTTTCTTTGTTCTCTCCCAGGTGATACCGCTGGTATCGTCTCCGGTTCGCTGCAGCTGCATCAGACCTGCCCCCAGATGGCCGATGGTATTACAGCCCATGATCAGAGTATGGTGCTTTTTCGCAGCCTCATAAATTGCCTGGTACAGTCCGGTTACAATCTCCGCACTGGTCTTTGAAGTATCGTAAAATTGCCATCCGTCCTCTGTCGGGAACGGGTTCATCTCCACGCCCCACCTTCCGAAGATATCAAAAGTGGTAAAATCATGTTTTATCAGTGTATAACCCCAGTTACAGATCCTTTCCACATCCTCCTGAATATAGGAAAGGACTCCCGGATGGGAAGGATCCAGACAATCGTTATGGGATAATCTCCATTCCTTGGGAATCGTCTCTTCTTCATTCAATAAGAATCGAACCCAGATGCCAGGGCGTACGCCTTTTTCTTCCAGTTTTTTTGCCAGTGCACTCATATCAGGGAATTTTTTATTTCCCTTTTTCCATGGACCACCATTGTACTCATTCAGGCGGTGATGTTCCTGCCAGCAGTCATCGATCACCATATACGGCGGATTGTCCACACCTTTGGTCAGTTCCACGATATAGTCGGTATCCTGCAGGATCTCTTCTTCTGAACTGTCTCCATAAGCATAATACCAGTTATTACTTCCATAAACCGGATAGTCCGGTAAGATCGGATCGGTGCACATGACTTTGCAAAACTCTCTGGCACTTTCGAAAGTCCCCATTCCTTCAGTTTGCATCGCTACGATCTGAGCAGCCCGAAGTTTTCTACCGGAAAGCTGCACACCGGTACCGCCACAGCGCACATCCATCACCAGTGTAATTCCACGGGTATCTGCCTGCCAGAAACACATGGCGGAAGGTCTTACCTTGACCCCATATCCTGTCACAGTTTCTCCGACCGCTGCCAGAAAATACCACGGCATAAAACGGCTGCCGCTGACACCTTTCCAGTCCACATCCCCGTACGTTCTCTCCCAGGAGCCGCCGAGGATCCGTGATTTTTTATCTACCGGTGTATTCCAACGAAGCTTGATCGTCTTTACCTTTGTCTGATCTGCGGTCAGCCAGACTTCTTCTGCTTCCGGTGTGGTTTCATATGTTACAACAACATCGTCTTTTTCTGTTTTCTGTGCATCCTTCTCCCCGATCCAGCTGCCATCTTCTGTCTCTACAGTAATAAACGAAGGAATTCCTAATCTGTATTGTTTTTGCATAATCCTATCTCTCCTTTTTCATTCGGTAAGTTTTCAGGCTGACACTAGAGCGTGTCTGAAAAAGGCTTTTCGTGAGCTGCGAGTCCCAGTTTGTGGGAGATTTTATCCGAATAAGGGCGGCGTAGCGGGCTACGGCAACCGAATGAGGGTAAAATATACCGCAAAGTGGGGCTTGCAGATTGCGGAAATGATTTTTCAGACACGCTCTAACGTGCTGTTTAAAAAATTTTTTATCAATCCACTTTCTTAATTGTATACAGTAAGGATGCGAAATCTCCGCCCTTCTTGTTCAGATCCTGTCGGTCAACCGGGATACCTGCACGCATCAGTTCATCCCCGTATGCTTCATATGTTTTTACCTGATTTCCTACTGTATCGTAACCGTAGCGTTTTACCAGTTCTGTGTCGAAAGAAGAGGACGGGGTCAGATCACAGCTTACCTGATATTTTGCATCCGGATCCAGACCTTCCAGTTTCAGGCGCAGCCAGGACGCATTGACTTTGTTCAGTCTCTGGTACAGTGCCGCCACTGCCTGTGCCTTATCCTGAGAAACAACCATCCATGCCGTCTCATTTCCTTCAAACGGATTCAACAGACGGTAGAAATCGCCGTCTACCTGGATCAGTTCCCGGTATTCTTTCATAAATGCAATTTGTTTTTTAACACTTGCCATCTCCGCATCACTGAGCAGATTCAGATCCAATTCATAACCGAAAGTTCCAAAGTAAGCAACATTCGCTCTTGTCTCGATCGGTGTCGTACGGTATAACTGATGGTTCGGTACCGCAGATACATGAGATCCCATGCTGACGATCGGATATACATAAGAAGTACCGTACTGGATCTTGGTTCTCTCACTGGCATCGGTATCGTCACTGGTCCATGTCTGTGGTGCAAAATACAGCATGGCAGGATCAAATCTTGCTCCGCCGCTTGCACAGGACTCAAACAGGATCTCCGGGAATTCTGTGGTCAGCCTGGTGTACAGATCATATACACCTAAAATATATTTGTGCATCACTTTACCCTGCTGGGACGGTTCGGTTCCTTTGCTGTAAGGCTCCGTCATATAACGATTCATATCCCATTTCATATAGGAAATCGAAGATTCACGGATCACTTTTGCAACCATCTCGTAGATGTAGTCAACCACTTCTTTTTTCGAGAAATCCAGAACAAACTGATGTCTTGCATGAGACTCAAAACGCTCCGGCGCACTGATGATCCAGTCCGGATGTGCACGGTAAAGATCACTGTCTTTGTTGACCATCTCCAGTTCTACCCACAGACCGAATTTCAGTCCCAGTTCTTCTACTTTTCTGGAAAGACCACTGATGCCGGAGGGCAGTTTTTTCAGATTGACATACCAGTCACCCAGTCCACGATAATCATCATCTCTTGCACCGAACCAGCCGTCATCCAGAACAAAGAGTTCCACACCTGCTTCTTTTGCTTTTTTCGCAATATTCAGGATTTTTTCTTCATTGAAGTCAAAATAGGTTGCTTCCCAGTTGTTTAACAGGATCGGGCGTACCTGATCTCTCCAGGTCCCGTGCATCAGACGTTTCCGGTAGATTCTGTGGTAAGCCTGGCTCATCTTGTTCAATCCCTGATCACTGTAAACCATAACCACTTCCGGGGTCTGGAAGGATTCGCCCTGTGTCAGTTCCCAGCTGAAGCCTTCCGGATTGATTCCCATCATCACACGGGTCATATCAAAAGTCGAAACCTCTACCTGTCCCAGATGGTTGCCGCTGTATACCAGGCTGAAGCCATATACTTCTCCCTGATTTTCTGTTGTGTGTGGACGTTTCAGTGCAAGGAACGGGTTCTGTTCTGCACCGCTGCAGGTACCGTTCAGGCTCTGGATGCTCTGGATACCCATCTCCAGTCTTCTGGTTTTCACATAACGTTCTCTTGCCCAGCCGCCGGACAGATGTACCATCTCATAATCCATATCATTATATTCTACACTGGCACTCATGATCTTATCCAGAACGATCTTCTCGCTTCCTTTATGGCTGATCTTTGCATTTCTTGTAATTACCGGATAATCTTCATAAATCGTATAAGAAAGGATCAGGTCGGTATCCATCACTGCATCGTGAAGAGTGATTTCGAGGGTCTGTGCCTCATCTTCATTTTCCACATAAGTAGCTGGCAGCGGAAGAATGTCTTTCTTTCCGTTATAAATTTCATGGGATGCATAGGTAAAGTTCACGATCCGGCTTCCGTTCTCCTGTACGATCGTCAATGCCGGGCTTCTGTAATCACCGGTTCCGTAAGTCGGGAATTCCTGTTTTGTATACTGCATGGAAAGGATGCCCGGTTCCGGAACACAGACGGACATCTGGGAGCGCATGCACTCCTCATGAAGATACGTAAAATCCTCCCGGTCGTGAATTTTCTTTCCATAATATAACTGCTCTAACTGCTCATTTTCCATGATACGAATGATATAACTTACTTCGTTGTTATACAGATGAAAACATCTGCTCTCTTTGTGGAATACAATTGCCATTTTTTTCTCCTTTCAAACCAAGCCGACGCACAGATCCGTCATGCCGGCTTGGTTGTCACCTTATCTTTATTGTAACTCACTTTATTTTTCTTTTATTCTATACCCCGAGAATCTTCCGCAGCTCATTGTGCGGCCGCTCCGCATTTCTCTGGTAAATATCCACATAATTCCAGTCGCTGCTTCTGTCGCAGAATGCCGGGTAGAGGAATCCACACTCCGGCTGTCCCGGTTCGTAGTCGCCGCTAACCGGAGCGAAGATGCAGATCAGATATTCGTAGACTTCTTCCGATTCTCCTACCCGCTCATGATCCGCCGCTTTCACCGGGATATCGTAGCGGTCGTGGAACATATATACGGCGTAATCTCCGTAGGAACGGTACTGTTCCCCGACAATTTCATAAAAGATATCCATCAGGGCGTCATTTTTCAATCCGCTCTTTTTGATCCCGTTGAGCAGCTGCCACATAGTTCCGGCTGCCATCTGTTCTTTCGGGAACGGATAACGCTTCAGATTGACGTTGGTTTCCGAAAACGGAACGGCTTTCGCCAGTGCCAGATTTTTCTCTTTGTCTGCCGGGGACAGTTTCAGGAAATTCGTGTTAAAAGTTCCGTCCACATATCCGTCACGGTCCATATAAGCTCCCGCGATCCGGGTCATGGAAGATCGTTTTACTGTCATACGCCGGGTCAGTTCCAGCATATCTTCTCTGTTAATCCGCATAGTTTCTCTCTCCGTCTGATTTTATGCAAATACGCTTTACATCATATACAACATCACCATCAGCGGCATCGTCACGATGCACACCAACGTGGTAAATACATTGATCGAACTTGCATATGCCGCATCCCTCTTGTAAAGCTGTGCCATCTGTGTGATCGTTACCGCTGTCGGGGCAATGACTGCCAGCAGGCTGATCAACAGGATCGTTTTTGCATTCTCCATCGGGATCAGCGGTGCCGCCAGTTTCAGGCACAGGGTAATGATCCCCGGCACCACGATCATTTTCAAAAATACAATCCCATAGATTCTCCGTTTTCCAAAGACCTGTTTCCAGTCCACACCCGCTAAAAGCATGCCGATCATCACCATACTGATCGGACCGATCATGCCAGCAAGGGAGGAAGTCATAGAATCGAGAATCTTCGGCAGATGGATGTTACACAGGAAAAACACCAGTCCCACAAGGATCGCGATCAGATTGATGTTCTGCACGATCTTTTTCCAGTTCACCTGGCGCTGTCCCTGCATCAGGGACTGTCCGTGCGTCCACACGATGATCGTCTGTACACACAGAAAGCCGCTGGCATAGATCACCCATTCTTCTCCCAGGATCGACGTCACCAGTGGCAGGATCAGATTGCCCGCATTTGAATAGATCAGCGAAGCCGTCTCCACCTCATCCATGTTTAGCAGCTTTCTCAGAATCCCGCAGACTATAAACAATATTACATGGATCAGGATCGCCGCGACGACTGCAAGCAGAAATCCATTTCTTATCTTTGTGGAATATTCGATCTGAAAAGCATGAATCGTCACGCAGGGCAGCACCAGATAAATCGTCACCATCGAAAGCACCCGGCTGTCCTCTGTCTCCACAATCCCCAGCTTTACGATCAGGAATCCCAGTCCCATAATCAGAAATAATACAGCAATCTGCTGCATCAGCAATAATGCAATCACTTTTTCTCCTCCTGGTTCTTCTATGTACTCTCAGATGCTTTTGTTTTCCACTTTTTCTTATTTCCAAAGGTCTTCCGGTACTCATTCGGATTCATGCCTGTGGTCTTCTGAAAGATTCTGGCAAAATGGCTCTGGGAGCTGAAACCGAGGTAAAACGCGATATCCTGCACCCGGTAATCGGAGTATTTTAACAGGTTCTCTCCTCTTCGCACCTTTTCCTGCCGGATATATTCAATCATCGTGATATTCTCACTGGTGCTGAATAGATGCGAGAGATAATCCGGATTCACCTGCAGCGCCTGTGCAATATCCTGTACCTGTATCGCCCCGTGCAGATGATGAAATACATAGTCTTTGACCTGTGCGATCAGCGGATTCACCTGATTTTCCCCCTCCACGATCTCATTATTTTTCTCTTCTTTCACCATGCGTGCATAGGTAAACTTGATTTCCCGCTTAAAAGCCTCCACCTCCGGAAGATTTTCGATTTCTTCCACCTGCTGGCTGAAGCTGTCTGCCAGGGAAAACGATTTTTCTGTACTCATTCCTCCGCGGATCGCCGCTCTGGATGCCAGCGTAATATTTCCGATTGCCACATTTTTCGCTGAACGCAGCGGATCTTTCGCCAGAATTCCGATCTCTCCCTCATAGGTTTCGGACATACTCCGGCTCAATGCTTCCATGTCTCCGTTGGTAATGCTGTTCATCTCACGCAGTTCCTGTTCATAAGGGTTGTGAAGTCCTACATTTTCCTGATACTGGAACAGCTCTCTCGATAAGCGCCGTTCAAACTCCTGCCCGGACTGATAATTTTTCCTGTTTTTTTTCCAGAATTCATCCACGCTCATCGTAACACCGGTGCTCTGCCAGTGCAGCAGAAGCATCATCGAAACCATTTTTTTGATGCTCGTTACAGGTGGCTGATAATCTGTTTTTCCCATGTTCCATTCCCGGCGCACTTCGATCAGCTGCTCCCTCGACAAAGCTCTGGACACCACCGGTCCCGCAAGCAGGATCTGACCCGTCACAGGATCTTCCGGAAATACGGCAAATAACAGCCGTTTTTCCGCAAAGATCACCGGATATTCTCTTGCTCTCTCTCTGGCGACCGCTATCATCTGGTGATTTTTTTCGTAAAACAGCCGTTCCACATTTCTCATCCCTACTCCCAGTTCCACACTTCCATCCCGGTTCACAATCTGAAACGGTGTGTGTGCCAGGCTGACCATCTGCTTCAAAACGTATGTCTCTGTCATAATTCATCCCCCTCGTTGTCATACAGTCATTTTATCTCATTCCCCCTGCTTTCGCAATTCTATTTTCCTCTTCTGTTTTCTTTTTTCTGTGGTATGATAGAGAGTACGGAAATCTTTAAAGAAAGCAGGTACTTATTATGCCCCTGACAACTGAAACCTCTTCCCTCACCCGGGGAGAGAAAACAAAATACCGTCTGGCGGAATCCATGAAGGAATGTATGTGCCACACTCCGGTAGACGCAATCACCGTCCGCCAGATCACAGAGAACTGCGGTCTGACCAGGCAGACCTTTTACCGGAACTTCATGGACAAATTTGATCTGATCAACTGGTACTTTGATAAACTACTGATCAAATCCTTTGAATACATGGGACAGGGAAAAACGGTGCAGGAAGGTTTACAGTTAAAATTTTCCTATATCGCAGAAGAAAAAGAATTTTTCCGTGCCGCCTTCCGTTATGACCGGCAGAACTCACTGCGGGAACACGATTTTCAGCTGATCTTCCGCTTTTATCAGGATCTGATCCAGTTAAAGACCGGCGCTCCGGCATCCGATGATATCCGGTTTCTCCTTGAGATGTACTGCCACGGATCGATCTCCATGACCATCGAATGGGTACTCTCCGGCATGGCAGTCTCCCCGGAAGACCTGGCACGCCTGATGGTGGAAGCCATGCCAGCCAAACTGGCGGATCTTTTTGCTTCTTTCGGCGTTCTGACGGAATAAAAAAAAATTTTTCCATCAAAATGTTACATTTGCCGAATTCTGTAACTTTCTTTTTCGGAAAAACATTGTTAATATAATCACAAAAGAACGGAACAGCCGGAAAGCGGTGATTCCCTAAGAGAAAAGGAGTGTTTGTATTATGGCAAATCGTATCATGTTAAATCAGACTTCTTATCACGGAGCAGGTGCTATTCAGGAAATCGTAAATGAAGCAAAGGCACATGGATTTAAAAAAGCGTTCGTATGCTCCGACCCGGATCTGGTAAAATTCAATGTAACTTCCAAAGTAACAGACCTGTTAAAAGAAAACGGTCTGGACTATGAACTTTACAGCGACATCAAACCGAATCCAACCATCGAAAATGTACAGCACGGCGTACAGTCCTTCAAGGATTCCGGTGCTGATTATCTGATCGCTATCGGCGGAGGTTCTTCCATGGATACTTCCAAAGCCATCGGTATCATCATCGCAAACCCGGAATTTGAAGATGTCAGAAGCCTCGAAGGTGTGGCTCCGACTAAGAAACCTTGCGTACCGATCATCGCTGTACCTACCACAGCCGGAACTGCTGCGGAAGTAACCATCAACTATGTCGTTACCGATGTGGAAAGAAAACGTAAATTCGTATGCGTTGACCCACACGACATGCCGATCATCGCAATTGTCGATCCGGAGATGATGGCTTCCATGCCAAAAGGACTGACCGCTTCCACCGGTATGGATGCTCTGACCCATGCCATCGAAGGTTACACCACAAAGGCTGCATGGGAAATGACAGATATGTTCCACCTGAAAGCCATCGAGATCATCTCCAGATCTCTTCGCGGTGCTGTGGAAAATACAAAAGAAGGCCGTGAGGGAATGGCTCTTGGTCAGTATATCGCAGGTATGGGATTCTCCAACGTAGGTCTGGGAATCGCTCATTCCATGGCTCATACCCTGGGTGCTGTTTATGATACCCCGCACGGTGTTGCCTGCGCAATGATGCTGCCGATCGTTATGGAATACAACCAGGAATGCACCGGTGAAAAATATCGTGAGATTGCACGTGCTATGGGTGTGAAAGGTGTCGACGATATGACACAGGAAGAGTACAGAAAAGCAGCCATCGATGCTGTCAAGAAACTGTCCGCTGATGTCGGAATCCCGTCTGTTCTCGAAGCTGTCAAAGAAGAAGACCTGCAGTTCCTTGCAGAATCCGCTCACGCAGATGCCTGCGCACCGGGTAACCCGAAAGACGCAAGTGTGGAAGATCTGAAAGATCTGTTCCGTAAGATCATGAAATAAGCAACATTTATAAAACTCTGCAAAAAAGAGGAAGTCTCCGATATGAGCTTCCTCTTTTTTATTTATCCGGCTTCCCGGATCTTTTTCAGAAATTCCTCCACCGGGAGCGGTCTGGAAAAATAATATCCCTGAATCATATCCACGCCCCACGCTTCCATAAGTTCCACCTCTTCCTGCTCTTCTACTCCTTCTGCCACGATCGTATATCCCTGTTGCCGGAGAATCGTTACAATGTTGCGATAAAACTCTCCTGCTACCTTATGCTGACGAATACCGTTTAACATGGAGCGATCCATCTTGATACACTGGAACGGCAGTTTCAGTACAGCATTCAGGTTGGCATATCCGGAGCCAAAGTCATCCATGCACAGGCCTATACCATCTTTTACAAAGACTTCCACCGCCTCATACACCTCTTCTTTGTATTCTGTCGCAACAGTCTCTGTGATCTCAAACTGGAAAAACGACGGCTCCAATCCATGTTCCCGGATAATTCCCAGCAATTGTCCGACATATCCTTTCTTCAGAAGCTGGGCCGGTGAAAGATTGTACTTGATATTTTTCAGCTGCTGCATGATTTCCGGACATTTTTGAACCATCTGGCACACTTTTCGGAACTGCAGCAGGCCAATCTCATTGATTTGTCCATTCTGCTCAGCAATTCGGATAAATATTTCCGGAGATATCGGTCCGAGGCCGGGGTGATGCAGCCGGCTGAGTGCTTCTGCCGTAACAAACCTCTTTTCCCTGATCGAATAAACCGGCTGATAATATACTTCAAACAGATCTTCTTCTATCGCTCTGTAAAGATATGCTTCAATTGTTTTTTGCCGGAGAAATCCGTGCTTCACGTATTCATCCCCCCGGACCAGCAATGTTTCCTGAGTTCTCGGAACTAATGCCGTCAGATATTCTACATAATTCAGGAGATTTTCACTGCCAAGCTGATTCCCGTATGGTATTCCGCAGATTGCTGCTGAAAACAGAATTTCTTCCCCTTCCATGGCAATCGGATGAGAAAAATACCGCAGCAGCTTCTGCAGTACCGCTTCGTATTCTTCAAAAGAGTACATTCCGATCAGTATCCTTTTCCCACTGATTCTGTAAACATAGGGACTTTCTGTAAACTCCCATACCTGCCCTGCTATCTTTTTCAGAAAACAATCTGCCCATGGAACCCCGTAAATGGTATTCAGCTGTTTCAGCTGCCTAAGATCAACAACTGCCACATAAATCTCCCGTTTGCGTCTGCACTGTTCTTCTGTCCACTCCTGAAAACATTGCATATCCAAAAGTCCTGTCAGATTATCGGTATACACATACGGGTTCTGAAAGGCAAGCAGCAGGACCATCAGACAAAGTGCTATAGCAAATCCGGTCAGCAGAACTTCCTGATAAAATCCCTGCAACAGCACACAGCTGACCATAATAAAAAGAATTTCCCAGATCACACCAAATTTTCGTTTCCCAAGTTTCTGATAATTCCGGATGCTTTCCCCACCGATCACCAGTCCATACCAGACAGCCTGCATATACATCATAAGATACAGCGGCCCTCTGATATATGCTCCGTTCGCTGAGACTGAAAACAAAAGACCTGTCTGAAAGTTACCCATGATCAGCACCGTAAGCACCACGGTTGGCAAAAGCAGCAGACAACGTACCCCTGGTAATTTTTCTTCCACTGACCATCCTGCCAGAGCCAGTGAGTACAGATAAAGAACCGGTGGAATCAGCAGCTGGCACAAATAAAACAGTACTAAAATCACATAAAGTATCCTGGAGAATTCCGGACGACTGTTGTCAATAACAACTGTACTGACCATATCCAGTATAATATCTCCGATTCCAAGCAACATAAAAATCTGAAATGTTTTTTCTGTCTTGTTACCGGCATACTGCCGTTGTTTCATAAAATGATGCCATAAGACAATCAGAAAGATCAGTGCTGCCACTAAAAAATCCATATTATATCTCATAGTGGACATCTTCCTCCTGTGCTTCTTCTCTTTTGTACCAGCCCTTATTGCTGTACATATTCTGATCCGCCTCGAACTTCCAGTCACTGATACTCTTTCTCATCCCGCGACTGTCCTGTAACCAGCTGAATCCACGGGCTACTGACAGTTTCTGGTCATTGGAACGATTATATTCTTCTACCGCGGCATCCAGTCTGCAGGAAAGCTCTTCCTCGGATATTTTTATTTCCGGAAGAATCGCACAAAACTCGTCTCCTCCTATCCGAAAACAATATCCGAGACTTCCATACGCTTTCTGGATACTCTGTGCTGCTCCAATCAGAAGTTCATCTCCGGCTCCATGTCCATAAATGTCATTTATCTGTTTCAGATGATTCATATCCATAAATATCATCACTGCATTTTTCCAGTTGCAGATGCCCTCTTCAAGATCCTCTAAAATTTTTTCATAGGCATACCGGTTTTTCATACCGGTCATCTGATCTTCCTGCGCCAGTTTTTTATATACCTCTGCTTCCGTCCTAAAACGCAGATTTTCCACCATAGCCCTGCCAAGACCCCACAAAAGAAGCGATATAAAAATGACAATTCCCGCTTCGAAAATCAGATCGTATCCGGTAATTCCGAAAAACCAGTATAACACCAGGGTTCCCACGCCGACAAAGGCCAGAATACCGAATGCTATGAGGATCGAATATATCTGTCTGTTTTTCACTGCCTTGTATTCCCGGTATAAAAGAACACTCAGCAGGATGCATCCGCCCCCAAGAAGCAGATGAGTGATCATCAGCATGTTGATAAGCTGGACATGGAACCAGTAGGTGCAGATACTTTGCAGAATCACATTCAGATAAAACAGAGCAATCAGAACCGATATGCTTGTATACTTCTGCATTCCTTCTGTCTCCCGGACAAACCGGATAACCGGAACGCTCATCAGCATAAATGTATAAAAAGATATCTCATTGACCGCCGGTGAATAATGACTCAGATACTGCATCAGCGAAGAATCTGTCACGCACCAGATGCCACATAGGAGCAGAAACAATCCCACACTTGCAAACCGTCTGTCTGTCATTTTCCTTACGCGAAGATACGCATAGATTCCGATTGCGAAAATGCCCAGTACCAGCATGCCCAGAACAATCACAAACACCGGAGCCGCATTCATGATCTGAAATCTGAAAATAGCTTCGCTGCTTCCCATATATACCGGCGTCAGTTTACACACTCCACTTTCCGGCACAGTATACAGAAAACACAGCTGACTGCTTTTGCGTAATGCCGGCAATGTCACACGGCATTCCAGTTTTCTTTCCATCTGCAGGTTTCTTTTAAATCCGTATTCGCGATACTGATAAATTGTTTTCCCATCCATCCGGATCTGCAGGCGATATGGTGCTCCCCAGGTAAGAAGAACCATATCTCTGTTCTCATCCGTCACTGTATCGTTATATAATTCCAGTACTGTTCCCGGATCTGCCTGAAGTGTTGTCGGAAGAGTCACTTCTGTTCTTTCCCCGTCTTTCAGATAATACCATCCATCGCTCAGATTCTGGATTTGCTGAGTTTCCCCTCTGCCAGTCATCACTGTTCCTTTTCCGATTACCAGAATCATCAGAACGAATATCAGAAACAGACATGCCGAAAAGATTCTCTTTTTCTGCACATATTTTTGCATCTTTCCCCCTCCATATGAAAAAATCCCCTGAATCACATCTCTGGATTCAGGGGATTTTCATCCGTATATGTAACAAGTATTCCCCATTCACGACAATACGCTCAGCGATCAAAATCTGTCTCAAAAACTCCTTCCGGTGTCTTCATCGTCAGAATACCCAGATTAAAGTTATCATCAGAAACAGTGATATGATACTCAAATATCACATCTTCCTCAAATTTGGAAAGTACCAGATACGTTCCGTTTTCTTTTCCTTCGATCTGATCACAGATATCATCGTAGACACGCTCCCCGGAAATTTCTCTTGGATATCCGGAAGCTTTGATCTTTTCTTCAATTGCCTGATATAATTCTTCCATGCTGTTTCTCCTTCTTTAGATTGCCATCATCCATGCCTGTTCCAGGTTCGGATCTTCGATCTTCTGTTCCTGCATCATACGGAAAATCGTCTTCCAGTAGTGTTTTTTCACTTCCCGGCAGATTTTCTCCGGATCACCTTCCTTGCAGGCATTCAGAATCGCTATATGGTTGTCATACTGGCGTGCCAGGATCTGTTCTTTTTCTCTTACCAGCTCATATCCTGCCAGCAGATTTCCATAATACAGCTCTTTCCATGCTTTGGCAAGTCTTGGAAGTTTCGACATCAGTACGAGTTGTTCATGAAAACGGTTGTCATATTCAAAAACACTCTCGAACTCTTCCGCCGGAATTTTCCGCATGCTTTCCAGAATCTCTTCCATCTTCTGTATCGTCTCTTCCGGTACTTTTCCGTTCAGGAGCCGTACACTGACAGCTTCATAGTTCGTACGCAGCAGATATACTTCATAGGAATCCCAGAAAGAAAATGTCCGCACGGAACATCCCACATTTCTGGTATACTCTACAATCCCTTCGTTCTCCAGCTGGCGAAGCGCTTCCCGGATCGGTCCACGGCTGGTCTGAAATTCCTGCGCCAGTTCCAGTTCCACAATTCGTTCTCCCGGACGGAGCTGATGATTCATGATCTTGGTCCGAATCGCATTCACTACGCTTTCTCTTAATGTTTGGTATAATAATTCGCTCATGTATTTTCCTGTCTTACTTTATTATCTTACCACGAAATATTTTATCTGAATTTCCGGGCACTGTAAAATATTTCTTTTCGTAACTGTTCAGTACCTTCACAGTTACAGTGGCTACTGAACAGTTACTTCTTTTCTGTTTAACAACACCAGGTTGCTCCGTACTTCGTACTCCCGCAATCCGCCAAACCATTCGGCATCACATTTTCTTAATAATGTTTTTGATGATTTCCACGGACAGATCCATGCCTTCCACCGTAATGTGTTCAAACGGACCATGGAAGCCGTCTCCGCCGGTACCCAGGTTCGGACATGGAAGACCGACAAAGCTTAACCGTGCACCATCTGTGCCTCCGCGGATCGGGGCGATATCCGGTTCCACGCCTGTTTCTTTGCACGCCTCTTTTGCGTAATCGATCAGCTGCATGCACGGCTCGATCTTCTCACGCATGTTGCGGTAAGATTCTTCAATCTTTACTTCCGCGGTTCCCTCGCCGTAGGTTTCGTTAATCTGTGCAACCGCCTGACGGAGTTTCTCCTGTTTTTCCACAAATGTGACCGGATCAAAATCACGGATGATGTAACGCATCACTGCCTGTTCCACATTGCCGTTGAATTCGGTCATGTGATAGAATCCTTCATACCCTTCCGTCTTCTCCGGGCACGCATCTTTTGGAAGCAGTCCGTGGATTTCCATCGCGATGGTCTGTGCATTTTTCATGATATCTTTTGCACTCCCCGGATGCACATTGACACCATGAACAGTGACCTCCGCGCCTGCCGCGTTAAAGTTTTCAAACTGGATCTCACCTTCATGGCTTCCGTCTAACGTATATCCGTACGTTGCGCCGAATTCTTTGATTCTCAGATACTGTGCACCGCCACCCACCTCTTCATCCGGGGTAAATGCGATGCAGATTTTTCCGTGTGGTGTCTTTTCCCGCATCAGGTCTTCTGCCGCTGTCAGGATCTCTGCAATCCCGGCCTTGTCATCGGCCCCCAGAAGAGAAGTTCCGTCGGTTGTGATCAGCGTTCTTCCCTTATACCCTTTCAGTCTCGGAAAATCTTTTACTGCCAGAACTCTGCCGGAAGTTCCGAGCACCACATCTTCTCCGTTATAATCCTGAATGATCTGTGGTTTCACATTCTGCCCGTTAAAGTCCGGTGCGGTATCCAGATGCGCGATCAGACCAAGCGGTGCCACATCTTCCATTCCCTCCGTGGCCGGAAGATATCCGTAAACATATCCATATTCATCCATCGACACATCCGAAAGTCCCATCTCTTTCATCTCTTCTACCAGAAGATTCCCCAGGTCGAGCTGTCTTTTTGTAGTTGGAACCGTTGTGCTGTCTTCATCGCTAGTTGTCCATACTGTAACATATTTCAGTAAGCGTTCATAGGCTTTCATCTTTTTTCTCCCTGCATTTTCCCTTTTTCTTTTAGAAAAATACAGCCCGGACTGCTTATCCGGGCTGTATCGTTGCATTGCATTTATTTATGCCTGATGGGTATATCCGAAGAAGAAATATCCCAGTGGGCAGTAGTACATACCTTCAATGCCGTCAGCCAGCATATATTTCTGTGTATAGAAGTACAGTGGAGCCAGTACGCTGTCTTCACCGATCAGTTTGTCTTCTGCCTGGTGCAGCAGATCCATTCGTTCTGCGTTATCTGTTGTTGTCTTTGCCTGTTTGATCAGAGCGTCGTAATCATCGTTTGCATACTGTGCATCGTTGTTTCCGCCACCTGTCATCCACATATCCAGGAAGGAGATCGGGTCGTTGTAGTCTGCGATCCAGCCGTTACGTGCGATGGAGTAGTCTCCGTCTTTACGTGTCTGCAGGAATGCTGCCCACTCCTGGTTGTTCAAGGTTACTTTTACGCCCAGTTCTTCTTCCCACATGAACTGCAGAGCTTCTGCTACAGCTTTGTGAGCATCACTGGTGTTGTACAGGTATTCTACAACCGGGAATCCTTCACCGTTCGGATATCCTGCATCTGCCA
The DNA here is from genome assembly GCF_004123145.1 of Blautia faecicola. NCBI lineage: Bacteria > Bacillati > Bacillota > Clostridia > Lachnospirales > Lachnospiraceae > Blautia > Blautia faecicola. The sequence continues at coordinate 2,798,353 of NZ_SDKC01000001.1, forward strand.
GAAGCTGTCTTGCTTCGTCACAGTTTGCTTCATAATCCGCATCGGTCGGTTTATAGTAATCTCCGCCTACTGTACGGAAATCGTCGCCATCTGCACCATCTGCATCATATACACCAGACGGAACAAATCCGCCGGCCTCTACCTGTCCGGACTGTGTTACCTGATTTACGATGTAAGTACGGTCGATTGCCAGAGAGAATGCTTTACGAACTCTCGGATCGTCGAAAGGTGCTTTCTGTGTCTGGAAGCATACATAGTAAGTTCCGATATAGTCTACGATCTTCATATCTCCGGAAGCGATCAGGTTAGCGATCTCTGCCTGCGGTACATCTTCGATGAAATCAAGTTCACCGGAGTTGAAACCGGACAGCATAGCGTTCTGGTCATCCATCAGTTTGAAGGTGATGGTTTCCGGTCCAAGGTTTTCTACATCATAGTAGTTTTCATTTTTCTCTACTACGATCTGCGAGTTATGTGTCCACTCTTTCAGTTTGTATGCACCATTGGAGATATAAGTTGCTGTGTCAAATGTCCACTGGTCACCTGCTTTTTCGATCATATCTTCACGTACAGGCATCATAGCCGGGAATGCACACAGTTCTTCAAAGTAGTTCAGGTCGTTTACCAGAGTTACTTCAAATGTTTTGTCGTCTAATGCTTTAGCAGCCAGTTCATCAGGATCTTTTTCACCTGCCATGATCTCAGTGGCATTTACCACGCCATCCAGCATGTAGTTGTAGTCTGCTGCTGTTTCCGGATTTACCAGACGTTTCCAGGAGTACTCGAAATCACCTGCTGTTACATCTTTTCCGTCAGACCATTTGATGCCGTCACGCAATTTGAAAGTATAAGTTACGGTTCCGTCATCATTCTCTGTCTTTTCATAGCTTTCAGCCTGTCCTGGAACCAGTTTTCCGCTGTCAGCTGTTCCGTCAGAACCATTGGCAGCTTCTCCGCTGTCTTCCCATTTCATCAGACCTTCAAACAGATGCAGGGCCATAATACCACCGTCTACAGAACTGTTCAGCGCCGGGTCCATAGTCATAGGTTCAGAAGCCAGGTTTACAGTAATGTTGAAGTCACCGTCGCTTGCTGTGTCCTCTGTTGCGGCGTCACCTTTGGTTTCTTCCTCTGCTGCGTCATCAGCAGTGTCTTCTGTTTTAGCTGCGTTGTCGTCTTTTGCTGTAGTGTTGCTGTTTCCGCAACCTGCAAACATAGATACGGTAAATGTTGCAGCTAACAGGATGGATAAAACTTTTTTCTTCATATTATCCTCTCTCCTTTTCCTTTTATTGATAAACAGGAGCATCCACTATCAGATTTCCTGCATTATCCGGTTATTTTTCATCTACTCTTCCAGCAGATGACATGCTACCCAGTGACCTTTTTCGTACTCCTTAAAGGTCGGTACGACCTGTTTACATTTTTCGGTCGCATACGGGCAACGGGTATGGAACCGGCATCCGCTTGGCGGATTCATCGGAGACGGAATGTCTCCTTCGAGCACGATTCGCTGTCTGCTTCTGCTCACCTGCGGATCCGGAACCGGAACTGCGGAGAGCAGCGTCTTAGTATATGGATGCAGTGGATGGCGGTTCAGTTCATAACTTTCCGCAAGTTCCACCATAGTTCCCAGATACATCACACCGATACGGTGGGAAATATGTCTTACAACGGACAGATCATGTGCGATGAACAGGTAGGTCAGTCCCATCTCATGCTGCATGTCTTCGAGCATGTTGACTACCTGTGACTGGATAGAAACATCCAGTGCGGAGATCGGTTCGTCACAGACGATGAATTCCGGATTGACTGCCAGCGCACGGGCGATACCGACACGCTGCTGCTGTCCACCGGAGAACTCATGCGGATACCGGTTTGCATGTTCGGTGTTCAGTCCTACATGACCAAGCAGTTCCTTGATCCGGTCGGTTCTGTCCTGTTTACTCTTATATAATTTGTGAATATCCAGCGCCTCACCGATGATCTCGCCAACGGTCATACGTGGATCCAGGCTGGCGGACGGATCCTGGAAGATGATCTGCATCTTCCGGCGGTAAGGAAGCATATTAACCTGTTTTGCTTTCGGAACTTTCACCTGGCGCAGAATACCGTTTTCGTCTCTCTGCCACGGGTCTTTTCCTTCAAAAATAGTTTTGCCGTCATAGATGATCTTTCCGGAAGTCGGATTATACAGCTGTAATACCGTGCGTCCGAAAGTCGTCTTACCACAACCGGACTCTCCTACCAGACCAAGGGTTTCTCCTCTTTTAATCTCAATGGAGATATCTTCCACAGCCTGTACACCCGGTCCCTTCACACCTTTGATCGGGAAATATTTTTTCAGGTGTTCAACCTGAACGAGGGTATCATTTTTCTCACTCATGGCTGCCTGCCTCCGTTTTTTCATTATTTTTCTCTGCTGCTTTCTGTGCTTTCATCTGTTCCTGTACACACAGCCAGCATGCGGCACGATGATTATCCCCAAGTTCCACATACGGCGGCATCTTCTGCAGACAGATCTTCATGGCGCTTTCACAACGCGGTGCAAACGGACATCCCTCCGGCGGATTCAGCATATCAACCGGTGTTCCTTCGATTGGGATCAGACGTTCGTAGCTTTCCGCATCCACACGTGGCATGGAGCGAAGCAGTCCTCTGGTATATGGGTGACCCGGTGCGTAGAAGATATCATCTACCGGTCCCTGCTCTACCATCTTACCTGCATACATAACCGATACTTTATCGCAGATTTCTGCCACAACACCCAGGTTATGGGTGATAAAGATGATTCCCATCTGGTTGGTCTTCTGAAGTTTCTTCATCAGTTCCAGAATCTGTGCCTGGATGGTTACGTCCAACGCTGTCGTCGGTTCATCGGCGATCAGAAGTTTTGGATGGCAGATCAGTCCCATAGCGATCATAACACGCTGGCGCATACCACCGGAGAGCTCATGAGGATACTGTTTCATACGTTTCTCTACGTTGTTGATACCAACTTCTTCGAGCATCTCCATGGCACGTTTCTGTGCTTCTTCTTTACTGATATTTTTATCATGGGCTTTCAGCGCTTCCATCAGCTGATTTCCGATGGTATATACCGGATTCAGACAGGTCATCGGATTCTGGAAGATCATGGCTACTTCATTTCCACGGAAGTTTACCATCTCTGCCGGAGTCTTGGCCAGCACATCCTGACCTTCAAAAGTAATAGAACCACCGATAACCTTTCCGGGATTCTGCAGCAGGCCGATGATCGAATATGCTTCCACACTCTTTCCGGATCCGGACTCTCCTACAACGCCCATAACTTCATTATAATTCACATCGTAACTGATGCCGTTTACTGCTTTTACTTCTCCTGCCGGAGTGAAGAAAGAGACCTGGAGATCTCTGACTTCCAACAGCTTGTCAGCTTTTTTATTCTGTTCCATTGTGTCTCTCCCTTTCTTATTTTTTCAGCTTCGGATCTAATGCATCACGAAGACCGTCACCAAACAGATTCAGGGACAGGATCATAACACTCAGGATCACTGCCGGGATGAACAGTCGGTACGGATAGGTTTTCAGTCCGCTCAGTGCTTCGGAACACATGGATCCCAGACTGGTCAGCGGTGCAGATACACCGACACCCAGGAAGGATAAGAAAGATTCCAGGAAGATTGCTGACGGAATCTGCAGGAATGTTGTGGTAACAATCTGTCCGATACAGTTCGGAAGCAGATGCTTACTGATGATACGTCCGCCCTTTGCACCCAGTGCTCTCGCAGCGGTTACATATTCCTGCTGTTTTAACTGCAGGATCTGTCCACGGATGATACGGCTCATGGTTACCCAGTACAGAAGACCGAAAGCGATGAACATGGAGATCAGGTTCGGTCCAAGGAGTGTTACCAGTTTCTGGAACACTCCGTCTCCGGAGTTCTGGAACTGTTCCAGTGCCGGTTTTAAGGTTGCGGATAACAGCAGGATGATCAGCATCTCCGGGATGGAGTAGATAATCTCTACGATTCGCTGCATCACGTTGTCCACCATACCACCACAGTAACCGGATATGGAACCGTACAGCGCACCGATGATCAGTACCAGGATTGCTGCACAGATACCTACAATGATGGATACCCGTGCACCGACCATAACACGGACCATGATATCACGCCCCTGATCGTCTGTACCGAATACATGCGGGAATACATTTTCCCCTGCTGCTTTGCGTTCCAGCTCTTTGTTGGAGTATCCGAACATGCTGTGTTTGATTCCCAGTGCTTTGGCAGCTTCCTCTTCTGTCACTGCCTCTTCGTCAGCAGACTGCTGAGATACATTTGCTTTCGCACGGATCTTTGCTTCATCTACACGGCTTAAAGTCTCGCCTTTGGCTTCTGCTTCCTGGCGTGCCTGTTCTACCGCTTCGTCCGGTGTCAGGTTTCCCGCACCGTTATGTTCTTCCATGTAGGCGTTGATCTTGTCCTGATCTTCCAGGCTGTAGTGCCATGGATGTAAAGATTCAGAACCACGGATCTGCTGTTTGTAAGTATAAGGAACGACAGACGGTCCCACGAAAGCAAAAACAGAAAGCAGGATGATGATCACCAGTGCCACCATCGCAACCGTGTTTTTACGAAGACGTCTCCATGCATCCTTCCAGTAAGATACGCTTCTGCGGTCCTGAATAAAGTTTTCTTTTTCCTCTGATGTTGCCGGATCAAATGCATCTGCCGGCAGATCGTTCCACTGCAGAATATCCTCGATATTTGGCTGAAGTGAGCCCGGTTTGTTAAATCTTTTCTTATCGGACATAACCTTAATTTCCTCCCTTCACCAGATTAATTCGCGGATCTACCAGTTTGTAACACAGGTCAACCACCAGGTTCATGATAATAATAAATGCTGCCAGGAAAATGGTGGTTCCCATGATCAGCGGATAATCACGGTTCTGAATCGCCTGTACAAAGTAACGTCCCAGTCCCGGGATAGAAAATACAGTCTCTACGACAAGACCACCACACAGGGTGAACGCGATCTGCGGTCCCAGGTAAGTGATAACCGGGATCAGCGCGTTACGAAGCGCATGTTTGAAGATGATCTTGCTGTTTTTCAGACCTTTTGCTCTTGCTGTCTTGATATATTCCTGATTGATGGCGTCGAGCATGGCCGTTCTGGTCTGTCTGGACAGATAACACATCGGATAGAATCCAAGTGCCGCACACGGCAGTACATAACTTGCCGGTGTTCCGTCAAACAGTGCCGGAAATACTTTTACTCCTTCGATACCGCCGCAGAGGGTATGTAACAGCAGGGTTGCCACTACGAATCCCGGCATGGAGATACCGATGGTACACAGCACACGCAGGAAGCTGTCCACCCAGGTTCCTCTCTTGAACGCTGCAAGACATCCCAGCGGAACGCCCACGATTACTGCCCATAACAGAGCAAGACTTCCGACTTTTGCGGAAACCGGGAACATCTCTTTGATGATCTCGATGACCGGACGGTTCTTCTGCATCTTAATAGAAGTACCGAAATCTCCCTGTGCAAGGTTTTTCAGGTATTTGCCAAGCTGAATATACTTTGGCTGATCCAGTCCGTATTTTGCATTCAGTGCCTGGATGGTTGCCTCAGATGGCGTTTTTTCTGATAACCACGGATTACCCGGAATCGCATTCATCAGAAAGAACGTAATACAGGCAACAAGCAACAGCGTAACAAATGCCATACAGACTCTTCGAACTGTGTATTTTGTCATTTTCTACACCTTTCCTCTCTTTTTCATCTCTCCTGTCGATTGTAAATTGTCGACAATATGTGATATTATACTCACTTTAACGTGGTAATGTCAAGAAAAATCCCGCAATTTGTTTTTATTTTTCGCACACATGTATGTGTACAGCGGACACTTATTGATAAATGTCCCCATTAGAGGGAATCCCTTTTTTATCCGTTTTTTGAATCGTTTCAATTCTATAACTGCTATTTTATGCCGGTTTGTTTCTCTTTATGTTACCGTTTCTTCTTTCTATCTTTATTTTTTCTGGTTGACCTTTTTTCTTCCGGTGTTTACAATGAAAAACGTATTTCATATTTTTTTAATCAGGAGGAACATCACATGAGTTCTCATATGGATTTTATCAAAGAACAGCTGTATGCACTGACTGCGATTCCAAGCCCTTCCGGCTTTACAAAGAAAGCGACAGATTATCTGTTATCCGAACTGACCGCTCTTGGCTTTACTCCGGAGCGTTCCAGAAAGGGAAATGTTTTTGTCACACTGGGAGGATCCGGATCTCCGCTCGTGCTGGCTGCCCATGTAGATACGCTGGGCGCTATGGTGCGCTCCATCAAAGAGAACGGACGTCTTCGCCCGACAACCCTTGGCGGACATCAGTGGTCCACCGCAGACGGGGAAAACTGTACGATCCACACCCGCGACGGCAAAGTGTATACCGGCGTTGTCCTGAACACAGAACCATCCGCCCATGTTGCAGATCAGAAAGTGGAGCAGATCGAGAAGCATATGGAGATTCTGCTGGATGAGAATGTGGATTCCAGAGAAGGCACGCTCGCGCTCGGCATCCAGACCGGTGATATCATCGCCATGGATCCGCGCACGGTAGTCACCGAAAGCGGCTACATCAAGAGCCGTTTCCTGGACGACAAACTCTCCGCAGCGATCCTGCTCGGACTGGCACATGCTGTCAAAGAAGACGGACTGAAACTGAACCGAAAAGTCTCTTTATTATTTACCGTCTACGAAGAAGTCGGACACGGTGGAAGTTTCGTAGCAGAAGACACCGAAGAAATGATTTCCGTTGATATGGGCTGTGTCGGTGCCGACCTTGGCTGTACCGAGCGGATGGTATCCATCTGCGCCAAAGATTCCGGCGGACCTTACAATTATGACCTGGTAACGGCTCTTTCCACGATTGCAAAAGAACAGGGACTTGATTATGCCATCGACATCTATCCGCATTACGGATCCGATGTGGAAGCAACCCTTCGCGCCGGCTACGACATCCGTCACGGCCTGATCGGTCCGGGTGTCTATGCGTCTCATAATTATGAACGCTCTCATATGGATGGGGTGCGGAATACGTTTGAGCTGCTGAAAACTTACGTGACACAGTAATACAACCTCTATGCCAGCACGGATTTTGACTCGTTGCTCGCGTAACTTAAAAAGAAAGATACAGAAAATCTCTTTTTTAAGAATTTTTCTGTATCTTTCTTTTTATCTTTTTTCAGAGAACCTATATTTTCTACAGCGCTTTCCTGTAAATCTCCGCGATCTCTTCTTTCGAGAATACAACCGGGTTATTTACGACGCCGGCGGCAGATACTTTCATGCAGTTTTCTGCCATCCAGGGGATGTCTTCTTCTTTGATGCCAAGGTCAGACAGTGTATAATTCAGATCCAGTTTTTTTAACAGGGTACGGATCTTGGTTGCGCAGTCTTCTGCGGTCATGCCGCCCATGATTCTTGCGATCTTGCTGAATTTTTCACGGTTTCCTTTGTAGGATGCCTCGATGATTACCGGAGTCAGTGCGGCAAGTCCCTGTCCGTGAACGATGTTTTTCAGACCACTCGCCGGATGTTCCATGCCGTGTGCCAGGGTAACGCCTGCGGTGTTGATCACCATACCGCCGATGGTGCTCGCCAGCGTGATCTTCTCCCATCCGTCCTTGCCTGCGGTTCCGTTATAGACATCGACCAGGTTGTTGGCAATCAGATCGATCGCATATAAGCTCAGCGCATCGGTAAACGGCTGTGCGATTCTCGATGTATACGCCTCAATGTTATGGCACAGTGCATCGAAGGCAACGGAAGCCAGGACTTTCTTCGGCAGTCGTTGTCAGCGGATTCTGGCTGACTTTATCGTACAGTACCGTCGTAAGTCCTGCTGCCTCCAGGCTGTTTTTCACTTTATCGTAGATACCGGATTTCTTTGCACTGCTTCGTCCGGTGACGATCAGTGCTTTCTTGCCATACGGTTTCGTCAGTTCCCCAACTTTCTTTACTTTACCGGAGCCAAATACAATATTTGCCGGCAGGAAATAGGAAAAGTCGATTGCCGGTCGTCACGATCAGTTCCCGTCCTTTTAAGAAATGCACATAATCCACTTCTTCCACCACATGCACCCAGTCCACCAGGTTCGAGAGTCCTCCCCGACCTGCGACCAGTGTCATATGATAATGATGAAGCGCTACCTCATAGATCTTTTCCAGTGTTGCTGCCATATGCTCACCTCAGATTCTGTCTGTCCTACTGTTACAAATTTTTTTGCATTGCATATCAACAATTGGTCCAGTGGAGCAATTTTGATTATTCTTCTACGGCTTTCTGTTCTGGCACGTTCTCTCCGTTCTTTTCTGCCTCCGCAGCTTCCGCTTCTTTCTGCGCTGCCTCTTTCTTCGCCAATTGCTCTTTCTTCAACTCGCCCATCTTTTCATAATTTTCCAGGAAATAATGACGTTCTCCATACTGTTTATAGCCAACAACCGTATCCAGATTGACATTTTCCACGCTCTTGAAAATATTGCTCTCGATAAACGGATTGGTCTTTTTCAATGTCTGGATCAGCTGTTTGATTTCCATACGTTTTGACTTGGTCTCTTCGTTGTTACAGGTGGTGCAGGTATCTGTAAATTTACATGCACACTGGATAAAATGCAGGTCATTATAGTCTCTCCATGCCTTGATGCTGTCCTCCCGGATCAGATACATCGGACGGATCAGTTCCATCCCGCCGAAATTGGTGCTGTGCAGCTTCGGCATCATGGTCTGTACCTGTGCCCCGTACAGCATACCCATCAGGATCGTCTCGATGACATCGTCATAATGATGACCGAGAGCAATCTTGTTACAGCCAAGTTCCTGTGCATAGTGATAGAGATGACCTCTTCTCATTCTCGCACACAGATAACACGGAGACTGATCCACATGGAAGACTGCCTCGAAAATATCGGACTCGTAGATCGTGATCGGCACATTCAGTTTTCTTGCATTTTCCTCAATGACTTTGCGGTTTTCCGGGCTGTATCCCGGATCCATCACCAGGAATTTCACATCAAAAGAAAATTTATTATGCAGTTTTAATTCCTGGAACAGCTTTGCCATCAGCATGGAATCTTTTCCACCGGAGATACAGACAGCGACACAGTCTCCCTCTTTGACCAGTTCGTACTGATTAATAGCTTTTGTGAATTTACACCAGATCGATTTTCTGAACTTTTTACGAATACTTTTTTCCACATCGGCACTGATATCTTTCTCCTGGTCTTCCCGCATCAGATCCATCAGCCATGCAATATAACCGCCCTTTAAGCTGACTGCGTCAAATCCTTTTTCGATCAGTCCCGGTACCACTTCCTGACTGTATTTTCCTCTGCTGCAGCAGATCACCAGTTTCTTGTTCTTATCGAGCAACGGACTCTCCGCAATCTCTTCTGCCTTCATCGCAACGGCTCCCGGAATGGCTCCGTGAGCGATCTCATTTTCATCACGGATATCGATGATCTGGTAACTGTCTTTGTCCAGCTGTTTTACTTCCTGTATGGTCATTTCCATTGTTTTTCTCTCCCTGTTTTTCATACTTTTCTATAAAGCGAAAAAAGATTCCGGGAACTGAAAGTCCCGAAATCTTTTTGTCTTATTTGAAACTCCACAATTCTGTGGATTATAGTAGCATGCGTTTTCCTACATTGTCAATAGGTTGAACATCAGCCTTTGATACCGGACTGTGCAACACCTTCGATGAACTGTTTCTGGAAGATGAAGAACATCACTACCAGCGGCAGTACGGCGAGAACCGCACCGGCCATCTGCATCGGATACTCTGTGGTGTACTGTCCCTGTAAGGTAGACAGTGCAGGTCCCAGTGTCATCTTATTCATAGAAGTGTTGACAATCAGAGGCCACATAAAGTCATTCCATGCAAACTTGATGGTAAAGATGGACATTGCCACGATACCCGGTTTGATCAGCGGCAGCATGATCTGTGCGAAGATACGGAAACGTCCGCATCCGTCCACAATGGCTGCTTCTTCCAGTTCTTTCGGCAGAGACATGAAGAACTGTCTCAGTAGGAAAGTACCGAACGCGCTGAACAGGTTTGGCAGAAACAGTGCCGGGATCGTATCCAGCAGTCCCAGTTTCTGAACGATCTGATACTGTGGCAGAAGGAAGATCTGTCCAGGTACCATCAGTACAGATAACACCAGAATAAAGATTGCATTCTTGAACGGGAACTCGATACGTCCGAACGCATAACCTGCCATGGAGCAGAATACAATCTGTACCAGTGTGGTAACCACGGTGGTAATGATCGTATTCATATAAACAGTTGCAAACGGAATTGCAGAACTTACAATGGTATGATATGCCGTTGTAACGAATTTTTCCGGGAAAATTGTCGGCGGAATCTTCATCGCCTCACCGGATGTTTTAAATGATGTCAGGATCATCCATGCAAATGGAAATACAACCACGATCACTCCGACCAGGAGGATCAGATGGACGATCAGGTGATTTAGCTTAAATTTACCTTTCATGTTCTCACTCCTCCTTAGTCGTAGTTCACCCATTTCTTCTGTCCGATCATCTGGATCACGGTCACGATCATAATCGCTGCGAAGATCAGAATAGAAATAGCTGCTGCATATCCTTTATAACCATAGTCGAACGCTGTCCGGTAAAACAGTGCCACAACGGTCTGTGTTGCCTCGAATGCCGGACTTGCTTTGCCGATCATCATGTAAACAGTATCAAAAACCTGGAAACCACTGATGATGGATGTAATCATAACGAAGAAGACTGTCGGTGTCAGCATCGGTACCGTGATTTTGAAAAACTGAGTAATTTCGCTTGCACCGTCGATAGCGGCTGCTTCGTAATACACACTGTTGATTCCCTGCATACCTGCCAGTAAGATAATCATGTTATAACCAACCGTCATCCAGAGACCTACGATCATAATCATAAACAATGCTGTCTTGGAATCAGTCAGCCAGTTATGACCGGTTCCTCCCATGGCTTTGATAGCGCTGTTCAGGATACCCATCTGTTCATTGTAGATCCATTTCCAGACCATGGCCACAGCTGCAGACATGGTAACCGAAGGAAGGAAATACAGGGTACGGTAAATGGATTTTCCTTTGATCTTTGCATTCAGTAAAGCCGCAAGGAAAGTGGATAACGCCAGCCCTACCGGTACGGTTACGATAACGTATTTCAGGGTATTGCCGAAGGTTCTCCATACTTCTTTGTCACCGATCATTTCTTTGTAGTTCGCAAGACCTACAAAAGTAGACATATTAAATTTGTTTACATCATTAAAACTGAACCAGACATTCTGGATAAACGGCCAGATATAAAACACCAGCAGACCCAGGGTAACGGGTGCAATCAGGATATATGCGGCAATCCAGTCTTTTTTCTCTCTTTTCGACGCTTTTTTCTTCGGCGTCTTTACTTTTGCTTTCACGTCAGCCATTCTTTCACCTACTTTATTACTTTGCTAACAGAGCGTCTGCTTCTTCTTTCAGGCCGGAGCAGGCATCTGCCAGTGACATTTCGCCCGTATAAGCTTTTGTTAACCAGGTAGATTCCATATCATACAGTTCTGCTGCTTTGCCGCATACCGGCAGTGGATAAGCTTCAGCGGAGTGGTTTGTATATGCTGCCAGGTTGTACTGCTCATTTGCTTTTGCAAAATACTGCTGTGCATCTTCTCTTGCGGAGATTACTACACCAGTTTCGCCCTGGATTTTCTGAGCTTCAGAGCTTCCCATCCAGATTGCAAATTTCTCAGCTTCTTCTTTCTGTTTGGATCCTTCATATACTGCGAATCCCAGACCGTTGATACAGTTGTCTTCTACACCATTGAAGGTAGGAACTTCTACACAGTCGATTTTGTCTTTGATGGTATCGTTGGAAGCGTATTCCGGAACCATGTAAGAACCAGCCAGTGTCATAGCGATCTGCTCGCCTTCGAACATGGCATCGGAACCTGTCTCAGACAGAGTAGAGGCACTTGGTGACAGACCGGCATCGATCATGTCGATCCAGCACTGGATACCTTCCTGTGTTTTTGCATCACCGTATCCTGTTTCGGTAGCGTCATCGTTCAGGATCCAGCCGCCGTTTGCGTATACAGTCTGATAATACCATGTCTGGAAGTCAACCGGGCAGGCGAACGGATATACACCATCCGGCAGTTTGTCTTTCAGTTCAGTTGCCAGAGCAACCAGATCATCGTATGTCATATCATCGGTCGGATATTCCACACCAGCCTGATCGAACAGGTCTTTGTTGTACCACAGAGCGTTGGTATCGAAGTCTTTCGGTACTGCGTAGTTTTTACCGTCACGAACATAGTTGTTTACCAGAGTCTCAGCGAAGTTATCTTTGATGTCGGAAGATGCGATTGCATCAGACAGATCATCCAGGATACCACCTTCCACGTAAGAATCCAGATGCAGAACATTCAGCCAGAATACGTCAGGAGCTGTTCCGCCGCCTGCAGATGCTTCCAGTTTTGTCCAGTATTCTCCACCTTTGTATGGTGTCAGCTGGATGCTGATGGATACGTTATCATTTTCTGCTTCATATGCATCGATCATTTTCTGCATGGCATCTCTCTGATTTTCATCCCAGATACCCAGTGTCAGTTCTACTTTGTCACCGGATTTGGAACTTCCCTTGCTGTCGCTGCCGGAAGAATCACTGCTGCTTCCGCATCCGGCCATCATACCTGCTACCATGACAGCAGACATACCCAGTGCTGCAATTTTTTTCATATTTTTCATGACTTTTCTCTCCTTTTTACCTTTGTTGGAATATTCGTTGTCGGGTTACTCTATTATGAAAATGAGTAACTGTTCCGTACTTACGCCGTAACGAGCCAAAAGGGTTACTCACTTACATACGTATTTGTTTTAACTATTTATTCTGCATCATTATAACATCTTTTTTTGAAAATGCCATAATTTTCTCAGCCTGATACGGGAAAAGCGGGTATGCACAGTCTCCCTGTACATATGCCCGCTTTGGCTCCCTCTCGTTGTCTTTTCGTATTGAATCGTTTTATTTATGGAAGATCTGGTACGTTTGTTTTCTGAAATCCACCAGTACACCGGTTCCGTCGGAGAACGTTGTCTCCTGTACCATATAATCTCCATTTACCATCTCATGATGCAGCATCTCGCATTTTGCCACCTGTTTATGTAATTCTGCCACTGCCTTGCTGCGTTCGATTTCTTCTTTTCGACTCAATGCTACGTTATCGTCAAAAGCTCCGTCGATATTCGGATAAGCCGCATCACGGATCAGATACGGTGCACCGCCGTTTAACAGGGCGTACAGCATGTAATCTTCCTCGTCGCTTACTTTATCCATCATCCATGGCTGAATCACACAGTCATGATATACCAGATTGTATAACGGTACCGGAACTCCTTCTTTCGGTGTTCCCGGTTTCTTCATCATAAAATCATACGGTGCGTAATGACAGAAAACCAGACTCGGGACTGCCCAGTCGCTTACCTCTTCGGAACTTGGCAGGATACCCTGGGAGAGCAGATACTCAAAGCATCTTCCTCTGAATTCATAACATTCTCTACGTGTCATGCGATGTTCCGGATTGTCACATTCATCTCCTTCGTTACAGGTGAATACATCCAGATAAGCACCATCCAACCGGATTCCGTGTTTTTTGATCTCGGTAAAATTGCGCTTCACATAATACGGTGCCTGTGTTGCACACAGATACGACTGTGGACCCCCCGCCCATCTCTGGTGCTCCGGAATGCTTCCATCCGGTAATCTGCAGGCATAATTTTCATCAAAACTTGGAGCAGCTTTATAGAAATCTCTGTACTGATCATGGATTCCGAACATGTAACCACATTCGTGCATGGTGTCTGCCAGTTCTTTCATATCTTCCCAGCCACCGGCCTCTTTACATGCCGGCAGGTAATCCGGGTGCTGATTGTCGTATCCCGGCTGTGCCCATCCATCCAGATGAAGGTACAGTTTTTCCACTCCCTGCTCATGGAGTTCTCTGATCTCTTTTGTACGCTGTGCAAAAGGTGTCAGATGATTGTTCTTTTCCGGATTTGCCGGATCGAAGAAATCGGAATTGTGCTGCACCTGGGTTTTGATTCCCTTGTGAGCGAAAGCACATCCTATCAGATCGTTGACGGAAGGGTTTCTTGCCGCCTTTTCTTCCAGGGTTCTTAATCTTCCCTGCTCATTTACATAAGACCGGTATTCTTTACACAGATCATTGTAATCACAGTCATCTAAGAAGGTATATCGCATCACTCTGCGATAATCCATCTTTCCAAGACTCGGTTCAAAGTATACACCGACATGAGTGTACGGACCGCCTGCCGGATGCTCGGCATAGTATCCTGCGTTCCACGGTGTGGTGCAGATTGCGATGTACCCCTGTCTGTCTTTCACCTGTCCGAACCATGGCATGTATCCGCCGGCAGTCTCGAAAAATCCGGCAAATGGAATCGCGGATAACGGTGTCTCCCAGTCATTCGGGATCAGGATGCCCTGCTGATGTGTCAGCAGTGTATACCAGCTGTCTTTCTTTTCTTCGAAAGCCATCTGACCCGGCCAGAGTACTTTTTCTACCTGAAGTCCTTCCTCTTTTAACGGAACCCATTCAAAGTATACCTGTTCGGTCGTATCTTCGATCCAGATCAGTGTCTCAAAAGCATACGGGTAAGTCACGCCGTCTTTTTCAAATCCTTCGAAGCAGCTCCGAATTCCGGTTCCCACGCCCATCGTATAGGCTTCATGGGTGATGTTTTTTGCATCCAGAAAATGAAAGCTTCCTTCTTTGCAGATCAGTTCCGGCTGAAAGCCTTCGGTCCATTCCCAACGGGTCTGACCCTTTTCTACAGTCACCGCCAAGGTTTCCTGACAGAGACAGACTTTCGTATTTCCTTTTTCAATTTTCATCATAGGTGTTTGCCTCTTTATTTCTTTTCGTTTGTCAACTGTCCGTCTTTGTCACTCAGACAGTTGTTTTTTGTTTTATTCATTATAACCAGTTTTTTTGTTTTTGAGTTATCTTATTGTGTACTCTTATTGTCTGATTGCGTATGTTTTTTAGTGTTTTATCATAGTAAAGCGATTATTTTGCACGAAATCAGACTGTTCCTTTTGTTGTGGATTATCCGGTTCTCTGGTAAAATAGGGGTATTCGGAGGTATGTGTTCACTTATGACTTATATTGAAACAAAGCTGAAACGCGAGATTGTGATTGATTCGATCATCACGATTCATTATTTTGAATATATGCGGGATTTTGTATTCCGTGGGGAATCCCATGATTTCTGGGAATTTATGTATGTTGATAAAGGCAGTGTGATCGTTCAGGGCGGAGAACATCAGTTTACGCTTCACGCCGGAGATATTATTTTTCATGAACCAAATGAGTTTCATGCGATCCGCTCAGTCGGAAATTCTTCACCGAATCTTGTTGCTGTCTCTTTTGTCAGCCATTCTCCGGCAATGGATGAATTTCGTAAAAAAAAGATGACATTAAATATGGAGGAACGGACGTTGGTTTCCCACATTCTCGACGCCGCCCGGAAAGTGTTATCCACACCGATGAATGTTCCTTCGGTGGAGCAGGTGGAACTTCGCACGGATGCACCGATTGGTTCGCAGCAGATGGTTTTGCTGTATCTGGAGTTGTTTCTTGTCACGGTGCTTCAAAATGAGGCAAAGCCGGATGTTTCTCCGCGTCGTCGGATCACGGGGACGTTTGTAAGTCCGGTGGAACTTTCGGGGACGCGGGAGAAGCGGTTACAGGAGATCACGGAGTTTATGGAGTTTCGGATCTGTGAGCAGCTTTCGCTGGATGAACTCTGCGAGCATTTTTCGCTGAGCCGTTCTTCGATCCAGAAGTTGTTTCAGAAGGAAAAAGGCTGTGGACCGATGGAGTTTTTTAATCGGATGAAGATCCAGCGGGCGAAGGATATGATCCGGGATGGCCGGAAGAATCTGACGGAGATCGCGGGGTTTTTATCTTATAGTTCACTGCCTTATTTTTCAAAGCAGTTTAAGAAGGCTACGGGGATGGCGCCGATGAAGTATGCTTCTTCGGTGAAGGGGATTACGCAGGCGCTTAAAGGGGAAAATTCTTGAGTTTTTTGGTTTTTATTTTGATATAAAGTAAGCCGGAAGGTTCTGCACATTTTTGTGTTCAGAACTTTCCGGCTTTTAGTTTGGTTTATCTTTGGGCGAAGATTGGTTTTTGTAATATTTTGTTTGTGAAGTAGTCATCGAAGAAGTGGATGACCGGGCCGAGGCCGAAGGCGCAGACTATAGTTCCGAGGCCGACGATTCCGCCGCTGAAGAAGCAGATCAGGGCACAGACGACATCGTTGGACATCCGGCACCAGAAGTAGGGGATGTGCAGGCGTTTGTTCATGATCAGGGACAGGGCGTCGTAGGGGGCTACGCCTACGTCGGAGCCTTGATACATGGAGAGACCGAAGCTGCATACTACGACACCGATCAGAACACACAAGACTCTCTGCCACATCTGGCTGGCGGGGATAGCGGCGCTGAAAGTGTTGTAGAAGAAGGTTGCCATGTAACCGTTGATAAAGGCATTTACAATGGTTCCCCAGCCGATCAGATGGCGGCCGAAGATAATTTCCACAACGAAGATCAGAAGGTTGATGATCACCAGAAAGTTTGCATATGCCATTCCCAGGCAGTCGGATAGTCCCATGACCATTCCGTTAAAGGGATCATTTCCGAGGCTCGAGAGTTTGAAGATTGCCACTCCCATCGACAGAAATACATTACCGGCAAACATCAGCAGTACGCGGTACCAGTTTGTGTTTTTTATGTATGTTGTTATCATTCCTTTTTCTTTTGCAGCACGCTTCCCGGCTGCTTTTCTCCTCTTTTATTCTCCTACATGATTTCGAAAATCACACTGTTATTATCTTAGCATGAGAAGTTGTTTTCTTTTATAGGCGATTGTCATGATTTTTTTCTGTCTTTTTTATTCAAACTGCACAGATGCCGGGCACATCAGGATGCAGTGATCGCGTTCGGATAGATCCGCTGCATCCGGGCATCGTCGTAGTGTTCGTCGAGCCACTCTTCCAGTGTATTTTCCGGGGCTGTGCCTTTTCCTCTAGCATCGTAGCGGATCAGTGCCATGCAGGACATCACGATGTTGCAGCACATGAAGACGATCAGTACCCAGGTTATGATTTTTCCCGGTTTCATCGGGAGCTTTTCAATCCAGTCGGACAGGCGTGGATACAGCAGTTTGAACCAGACGACCGCTGCAAATCCCCAGAAAAAGCAGTACAACAGATTGATCCTGCCGCCGAGGTTGAACGGGATATCGCTGTAATCCCAGAATACTTTACCGAATACCAGTTCCGTAAAGACACTGCACAGGTATTCGTAAGCGCCGCCCAGAAAGGTTCCCATCCCGAAAAGGAACGTATTGGAGCGATCTTTATAGCGATATAAAAGTGCTGTCACCAGCGCGATCGCCAGTCCCCACACGATACTGAACGGTCCCCAGACCACACTGCTGCGGCTCATCCAGACACCGGCAGTGATCCGACAGAAAACGGTTTCTGTCAGATCTCCCAGAAAGGCGCCGCAGAAAAATAACAGAACAATTTTATAAAAACTGCATCCGGCGGCAAATACCGTGGAGGCTGCTTTCGCTTCCTCTTTCTCTTCGATTTTTGTCTCCACTGCTTTCGGGTATGCCTTTCGGATTCGTCGTGCAATGACCGTTCCGATCCAGTTTTGCAATCGTAACGTGACTTTGCGGATCCGGTTATCTGCCTCTTCCCACTGGCGGATATTTTTTCCGTAGCCGCGAAGCAGAATATACGAAGCCAGAATATCTACCACCAGGACACCAGCCAGTACCAGAAGCAAAATTTTTACCAGCAATAACGGCAACAGTGCCATCAACCGAAACAGCAGGTCATTTCCCCAGGTCACCATCACGAATCCCAGCACGCCCCAGAACGCCGAAGCGCTCAGGCAGATATAGCCGTCCAGATTCCATTTTCTGCCGGAATAGTCCCACCATCGCTGGTGAAATAACCGCTCGATCAGATGACCGCCGATCCATTCCACCACAGTCGCGTAGATTGCGGAAAATAAAAACAGCCAAATACCGCGCAGTTCTCCGAGTCCCACGGTCAGAAGTACCGTAGTGATACCATACATCACGCAGAACGGTCCGGTCACCAGACCACGGTTTACGAATTTTTTCTGTTTGATATCTGCCGTTGCGGTCTCCAGCACCCAGCCAAGAAAGGACGCCGCAAAGAATAACAACAGCAGTTCATACCACGCCAAATGTTCCATTGTTTCTCCTTTATGTTCTCTGATATTTTGTTTCTCTGATAAATAATAACTATATCTGGTTTCTCTGCATCTGCCTACCTTTTTCTGAAAGATTTTATAAATTTTTTTAAATCCATTGACAAATCCTTCATTTTCCCATAGAATACGACTGTCCTAAACGACATCCAAAACCCATGTGGATTTTTCTGGATGTATCCTGGTTTCAGGCTGCATCTATTTTTCGCCACATAACCTTTCTGCTTCGGCAGTTACGGTTATGTGGCTTTTTTTATGATACCAGGGGCAAAAGGTCGGAACCATCCGGTATCAAGATTTCAAATTCAAGGAGGATATATTTTATGGAACAAACTTACATGAAAGAAAAACCGATCCTGCCATTGCTTTTATCCATGGCGCTTCCCATGGTGCTCTCGATGATGGTGAACTCTCTGTACAACATTATCGACAGTTATTTCGTGGCAAAGATCAATGAAAATGCGATGACCGCGCTCTCTCTGGTCTTCCCGGTTCAGAATCTGATCACTGCCGTGGGTGTCGGCTTCGGCATCGGTATCAATGCGACAATTGCTTATTTTCTGGGCGCGCAGAAACAGGAAAAAGCGGATACTAGTGCTACACTCGGCGTTGCCCGTTCGTTTCTCCACGGCGTGCTTTTGACCATCGGGACGATTGCCATTATGCCAACGTTTCTTTCCATGTTTACAAAAGATCAGGAAGTGCTCTCCATGGGAATTACCTACTCCCGGATCACATTTGGTTTCTCCATTATTATTTCTCTGGGAATTGCTTATGAAAAGATTTTCCAGTCTGTAGGACGGATGAAGACCACGATGTTCTGTATGATGAGCGGCTGTATCCTGAACATTATCCTGGATCCGATCATGATCTTCGGACTCGGACCTGTTCCGCGGATGGGTATCCGGGGTGCTGCGTGGGCTACCGGTCTTGGACAGCTGCTTACTCTTGTAGCGTATCTGTTTTTCGCATGGATCCGTCCGCTGCCGGTAAAAATTTCTCTGAAAAACCTGAAATTCGACCGGGCACTTTTAAAGAAAATCTACGCCGTCGGAATTCCGGCTACACTGAATATGGCACTGTCTTCCTTGCTGATTTCTTCCCTGAACGCGATCCTCGCTGCATACGGACAGATGTATGTGATGATCCTCGGCGTGTATTATAAATTGCAGACCTTCCTGTATCTTCCGGCAAACGGAATCATCCAGGGAATGCGTCCGCTGATCGGATACAATTACGGTGCCGGCGAGCAGAAACGGGTACACAAACTTTACTCCTACACACTGTATCTGTCTGCCGGAATCATGCTTGCGGGAACTTTGCTCTGCATGATCATCCCGGGTACTTTACTTGGACTCTTTACCACCACCCCGCAGACGATTGCAGCCGGAAGCACGGCACTTCGTATCATCAGTCTGGGATTTATCGTATCTTCGGTATCCATCACTTCCTGCGGGGCACTCGAAGGTCTGGGAAAAGGCGTACCGTCTCTGATGATTTCGCTCTGCCGTTATACGATCCTGATCCTTCCTCTGGCATTTCTTCTGAGCCGCATCGTTGGACCGACCGGAGTCTGGCATGCGTTCTGGATCTGTGAGGCAATCACTGCTGTGATCTCGTACACGGTCTACCGGAAAGCCAGTGTCTGATTGGTTTGAACAATAAATAATAAAAAGAACCCCGGCATCGGAAAATTTCTCCGTTGTCGGGGTTCTTTCTGTCTTTCTCATTTTTCTTCGAAAAATGGCTACTTACTCATGTTTTTGGCGGGTCCCAAGTTCAGAAATCTTCCTGCAAGCAAGCTTGCGTCAGATTTCAGACCTTTTGACCCTGGTATCATATTAATACGCATACTATATACTTATAATGTCTCGTTCATACTTCCGGTACGATAGCCCATCAGATCCAGCGTTACATAAGTAAATCCGTATTCTTTCAGTGATTTCGCAATTTTCTCTCTATTTTCGTCTTCCATCAGTTTTCCAAACTCGGAAGGCTCGATCTCGATACGTGCCATCATGCCATGGATACGGACGCGTACCTGATGAAATCCCATGTTCAGAAGCAGCTGCTCCGCTTTATCTACCATACCGAGTTTTTCTTCAGTGATGGTCTCTCCGTATACAAAACGGGAAGACAGACAGGCAAAGGACTGTTTCTCCCAGGTCGGCAGGTGCAGATAATGAGACAGCGCACGGATATCCGCTTTGCTCAGATCACAGTGGCGTAACGGGCTTTTGATTCCAAGTTCCGCTACCGCCTGCAGTCCCGGACGGTAATCTCCATTGTCATCCAGGTTGGAGCCTTCCACGATGGCTTTCATGCCATTGTCGTCTGCGATCTTCTGAATTTTTTCAAACAGTTCTTTTTTACACAGATAGCAGCGGTTCTTCGGGTTCTGGGCAAATCCTTCGATGCTCAGTTCTTCGGATTCGCAGATCACATGTTTGATTTCTTCTTTTTCACAGAACGCAATCGCTTCTTTTAACTCTCTCTTCGGGAAAGAACAGGACTGGGCAGTCACCGCCATCACCTTATCTCCCAGTGTATCTTTTGCCACTTTTAATAAAAATGTGGAGTCCACACCACTGGAGAAAGCTACTGCAACAGATTCCAGACTTCTCAGATAATCCTGCAGCTTTTTCAGTTTTTCCATCTGTTCTCTTGTAATCATTTCTTCCATATGCTGTTTCGTTTCCTTTCTTAATCTATTTCGTTTTCTTTACAGTGGTCAGATCTTTTACAACCTCTCCGGCAATGATCAGTCCGGCTACTGACGGCACGTAAGCCACACTGCCGGGAATATCTCTTCGCTCCGTACACTTGTGTGCGGCTCCCGGCGGGCAGATACAGTGTGTTCTGCAGCTGATGGACATATCCTCGATCGGACGCTTCGGCAGTTCTTCGGAATATACCACCTTTAATTTTCTTACCCTTCTCTTTTTCAGCTCCCGACGCATTACTTTCGCCAGAGGGCATACCTTTGTCTTGTAAATGTCGGCTACTTTGAACTGGCTGGCATCCAATTTATTGCCGGCGCCCATGCTGCTCATGATCGGCACATTCTTTTCCTTACATTTCATAACCAGCTCGATTTTTGCGGTCACGGTATCTACCGCATCCACGACATAATCGTATTCCTCAAACGGGAATTCATCCGCATTTTCCGGAAGAAAGAAACATTTATGGATACGCACATCCACGTTCGGATTAATCTCCAGCATCCTTTCTTTCATCACATCTACTTTATATTTTCCTACGGTTTTTCTCGTAGCGATGATCTGCCGGTTCAGGTTGGTCAGACATACCTTGTCGTCATCGATCAGATCAAAAGCTCCGACACCGCTTCGCACCAGTGCCTCACAGACATATCCGCCGACACCGCCGATACCAAAAACAGCCACCCTTGAATTCTTCAGCTTTTCCATCGCTTCTTCACCCAGCAGCAGCTGTGTTCTTGAAAACTGATTTAACATATCATTCTCCCTGTTCTGATAATGTACTCTCGGAATCTTTATGATTGCATAAAATTATAACCGGGCAGTCATACTCCCGGTCATAAGGATATCCTGCTCAGCTGTCTGTTGTCTCGTTTTTTCAGTCTCTTCTGCAACTGAACCGGATATTGCTATCATATTATTAATTACATACTATGTCAATATGTTTTTTTGCACAGAACCATACTTCTCTTCTATGATTTCCATGCTTTCTTTTATCAAAAGCATTTTTAGTCCGCCATTGCTTTCCGGATCGCGCCAAGCAGTTCGTCATACGTCTCATATGCCAAGATCTGCGGGTAATCTGCTTTGATCTTATCGGTGCTTCGGAACAGGAATCCCGCCTTGCTCGCCTGGATCATCCCCAGGTCATTATAGGAATCTCCGCTGGCGATCGTATCATATCCGATGGACTGTAACGCTTTTACGGTGGTCAGTTTTGTCTGTTCCACACGCATCTTATATCCGATGATCTCTCCGTTTTCAGCGACTTCCAGACTATTGCAGAACAACGTCGGGCGTCCCAGTTTTTCCATCAGCGGGCTGGCAAATTCTGCAAAGGTATCGCTGATCAGGATCACCTGGCTGAAGCTTCTCAGTTCATCTAAAAATTCTTTTGCTCCCGGAAGCGGCTGGATCTTTTCGATCGTCTCCTGGATCTCTTTGAGTCCCAGTCCGTGTTCTTTCAGCACTCCCAGTCTCCATTTCATCAGTTTATCATAATCCGGCTCGTCTCTGGTCGTTTTCTTCAACTCCGGGATCCCACTTTCCTCGGCAAATGCCACCCAGATTTCAGGAACCAGTACCCCTTCTACATCCAGACATGTAATATACATAACGTTACTCCTCCTTTAGCACTTTTTCACTTTAACACGTTGCATTTATCTTATCACATAATGATCGGTTTTTCTACCCTGTCAGTGATTCTTTTCTGATTTTAATCCGCCGATCAGATGACTGTTTTTCAGTGTCTCTTCCAGACTGGTCAGTTCAAATCCCGATATTTTTCCATCTTTTTCACTTTTCGCCTCTGTCACCCGCTGCACCTCCTCCTGAATGTCGCAGAGACATTCGAGTAACAGCGGCTGAAATGCACCACATTCCCCTGTCAGGATCATCTGCATCGCCTTTTCATGCGAATATGCCTCTTTGTAAACTCTTTTGCTGGTCAGGGCATCGTATACATCCACGATTGAAACCACCTGCGCTGCAATCGGAATTTCTTCCCCTTTCAGACCGTCCGGGTAGCCGCCTCCGTCGTACCGCTCGTGATGCCAGCGGCAGATCTCATACGCGATCTGTACCAGACGTTCTTCTTTATAGATCTCCAGCCGTTCCAGCATGGACGCCCCTATCATCGTATGCATCTTCATCAGTTCAAATTCCTCCGGCGTCAGTCTTCCCGGTTTGTTCAGAATTTCTTCATTGATTCCGATCTTTCCGATATCATGAAGGGCGGAGGCTACCGTGATCAGATACTGATCCTCCCAGGTCAGATGGTATTTGTCCGTTTTCTGCACCAGCCGTTCCAGAAGCATACCGGTCAGCTTGTTGATATGTTCCACATGCAGTCCGCTTTCTCCATTTCGGAACTCTACGATCTGGCTCAGAATGCTTACCATGATCCGGTTGTTTTTCTCCTTCTCATAAACCTGATCCGTTACCAGTGTGATCAGTCTTCTTTGTTTTGCATACAGTTTGATCGTATTGAATACTCTCTGATAAACAACCTTTGCATCGAATGGCCGGCTGATATAATCCGATACTCCCATTTCGTAAGCCCGTCGTATACTCTTTTCGGAGTCTTCACTGGAAATCATGATAACCGGAACATCTTCGATCCAGTGATTTTTGTTCATATCATGCAAAACCTGAAATCCATTCATTCCAGGCATTACAATATCCAGAAGAATCAACGATATCTCAGTTCCATACTTTTGCAAAAGCCGCAGACAGTCTTCTCCGTTTTCTGCTTCAATGATCTGATAATCTTCTTCCAGAATCGACGCAAGGATCTCACGGTTCATCTCAGAATCATCTACGATCAGGATCAGCTGCTTTGCCCGCTTTGTCTCTTCTTCCAGATGAATCGTTCCATCCGCATCAATTGATTTTCTTTCAGTCACCACCATATTTTTCTGAATTTTCGCCTGGTACATCAGCCGGTCTGCTTTTCGTACTGCCTCTTCCATAACTTCCTGCCGTACTGTCACACCTCCGATACTGACGGAAAGACGCATTCTGGAAAATCCGGGAATATCCGCATCCCTGATCTGCTTCTGAATATATTCCAGTTTTTTCAGAAAAACTTCTTCGGAAACATCCGGCATAACCAGAAGAAATTCATCCCCTCCATAGCGTACCAGACTGTCTGTTTTCCGTATGGACTGACGGATTGCTTTCACCACTGTCTGTAGTACCACATCTCCTGCTCCATGTCCATATGTATCATTCCAAAGTTTAAAATCATCCAGATCTATAACTGCCACACCGGCAGAAGTTTCTTTTTCTTTCAGTCGTTCCTCATAATATCTTCGATTGTAAGAGCCTGTCAGAGCATCACTGTAAAGATCCTGGTTATATCCGTCCAGTTTTCGAACCAGTTTTTCACATCCCTCTGCGTCCAGAAGGAATTCTTCGTTCAGTTTTTTCACCAGTTCCATTACATATGCTTTTCCATCTATTTCCATATAGCAGGCAGTTACCTGATAAATATCTTCTCCCGCGAACTCCAGTTTGGTCCCCTGGTTCTTTTCCCTGAGTACTCTTGCAGATATACAGTTCTTACATTGCCTGTTCTTCTTCCAGAATGAATAGCAGGC
The DNA here is from genome assembly GCF_004123145.1 of Blautia faecicola. Lineage (NCBI taxonomy): Bacteria > Bacillati > Bacillota > Clostridia > Lachnospirales > Lachnospiraceae > Blautia > Blautia faecicola. Next base: position 2,823,064 of record NZ_SDKC01000001.1, read on the forward strand.
CACTTTCTCAGGATCAATTTCTTCCTCCCTGCCCGCTTCCATCATTTGGATCGTTTCTTCTTCGATGAGCCGCACCACGTCAAAAATCCTGCGATACTCTTCCATCTCCTCTTCCACCTGCTCCATCGTCATGGTTTTCTTTTGCTCTGTTCTAGTTTTCTTTTGCTCTGTCATCATTTACTACCCTCTAATGTAACTGTTGTTCCTCTTTTTCTCTCTGCTCATCGCTGATCTTTTTGCGCAACTGAATTACAAGTTCATAAACTTCCGGTCTCTTTTCCTTCAGATGTTCATCCAACAGATGACGCCTCTCCCGGAAACGCTCCGCAAGTTCCGGATGTTCTCTGGCAATACGGTCATGCACTTCCTGACGGTGTTTTTCCAGTCGAATTGCCAGGGTTTTTTCATCTTTTCCGGAAATATTGACAATTTCTTTGAGATGCTCTTCCAGATGTTCCAGCCACTCATCCTGATCAAGATCCTCCATATGAGACCATCGGCCGTGAAGCAGATATTCCACATCACCGGTTTTCTTCAACTGTTCAATCTGACACCTGATCTGTCGTTCGATCTCCTCTTCTGCCTGACTTCCAAACGCCCAGACAAATTCCTGCACCCTGTTGTCGGCACGTTTTCTGGACGCACTGCGCTGTTCGTTATCCACACCGCCCTCTAAGGGATACGGACGGGTAATACCCATATCTTTCAAAGCAATATGTGTCGTTCTTCGCACACAGCCTTCCTGAATCAAACATCCAAGTCCCAGCTGACGCATCTGTTCATTCAATCCTGCAATATGTTCTGTGATATAAAAACGTATATTTTTTTCTTTCAGTGACTCATATAAAAGTTTTAACCGATCTGCCGCTGTAATATCCATACTTCCGATTCCACTGGCATCCAAAATCACTGCTTTGGTATCTTCCCGCAGATTATCCTCAATGTCACTTTGCAATACCTGAATATTGGCAAAAAACAGATTGCTGCTGAACCGGTAGATCAACACCCCTTCAATCGCATGGATCTGATCGCTTTCTTTCAGATCCCGGAAATGCCGGTGTCCCGGCTGAATCCCAAGAAAGCCTCTGGAAGGCTTGGATGTCCGGATAATCATCTCTGAAAAAGAAAGGATGATTCCAATCAATACTCCGTTGATAGTCCCAAGCATCAGTACACCGAAAAATGCTCCAGCAAAGATCAGATATTCCGTGCGGCTCACCTTCCACAGCCGCACCGCCAGATCAAATTCTGTCGCTCCCAATAACGCTGAAATCACGATCGCTGTCAGCACCGGAATCGGAAGATACCCGATAAATCCGGTTCCGCAAAGCAACAGTACGATCATCGACAGCCCAGCCACGATACCGGTCAGCTGAGTTTTCGCCTGATACTGCTCCCCCATCGCCGTTCTTGACACCGATCCGTTGATCGGGCAGCATCCGGTAAACGATGCGATAAGATTTCCCATGGCAAATGCAAGAATCTCCTGATTGTCATTGATCCGGTAACGGTTTTTCTGTGCAAAGCTGTTCTCCGCGAGTAATGTTTCTGCCATGATGACAACTGCTACCGAAAGGCTGACCGTCACAGCTTCTTTTAACGGAACCGATCCAAAATCCGGAATACTCCATGCCGGAAGTCCCGGTTTCACTGCCGCGAGTGTCTGAATCCCCAGATCTTCCAGCTGAAATACCACCGTGCCAATTGCTCCCAGCGCCATCAGAAGCACTGCCATCGGAAATTTGGGAATGATCTTTTTGGATACCAGAAGGATCACCAGTGCACCGACGCCCAGAAGCAGCGATGGCAGATGAAAGACCGTCCGGCTCTCCCAGATATGTTCCAGCAGTTCCGGAAGTTCGCCGACGCCTGCTTTGCCGCCAAATAATTTCGGCACCTGCATCAGAATGATCGTGGTACAGATACCACTGATAAATCCGCCCATCACCGGAGCCGAGATATAATTCACCAGTTTTCCTGCCCGGCACAGATAGAAGACCAGCAGCCAGACTGCCACAAAAAAGGTCAGCACCGGAACCGCCGCAAGCGCTTCCCGCGATCCGCCCTCAATCCCCAGACTTACCAGTGCCGATCCCACCAGTGCCGCCGGAGCCGCATCCACCCCGAAGATAAACTGCGGTGAAGTGGAAAACAGCGCAAACAGTAAGATTGGAAATACCGAGCCATACAGTCCGTACACCGCCGGAAGCCCCGCGATCTGCGCGTATCCCATCGATATCGGGATCGACACCGCCATGATCACAAGCCCCGCCAGAAGATCTTTCGGCAGGTTTTTCCACTCATAAGGTCTTATGGTTTTGCACAAAGATACTTTCATGGATTTCCATCTCCTTATTGCATTTCTTTTTTTACAGTATTCTTTTTATTATAACATACTTTTTTCTTTTCACCAGTAAACAATTGCAAAATGGAGCCTGTTTTTTCAGACCCCATTTTGTGAATTATACTTACCCTCGAATCACCAGTACATCGTTTCTCTTTTAAAATATTGTAACTGTCCGGCAGGTGATATCCCGCGAAGTGTTCTGAAAAGAACGAGATAAAATCAGGGCCGCCGCACCAAAAACAGTACGGCGGCCCGATTCCCTTTTACAGATATGCAATACTCTGATTCTCAAATACCGCACTTCCATCTGTAACTCCCAGGCAGATTCCCTCCCCAGGATTTGTATACATGCGGGTATTCAAGGCAACTCCGTCCACATACAGTGTAGCAATCGTATCATCCACGATAATCTGTACATGATATTTCTTTCCAGGAACCAGACGAATCAGACGTTCCAGTCCCATGTTATTCATCTGTGGCCATGGCCAGTTCGGAGATTTCTCGAAGGTCACACGATCCTTCGGGCATTCAAATGTAAAGGAATAGAATTCATCATCCGCTTCCTGAGCCCGTACTCCGATTGAAAATCCACGGGTACCTTCAGCAAATGTGACATCTGCTTCGTATCGATAGCAGTCACCGGTCTTCGTTACTACATGCTGTAATGCTCTTCCTGATTCTTTTTCCAGTTTTACATCATCCAGCTTTTTCTCATCCTTAAATGCATTCCATACCGTATCCGGGATCCGGCAGCCTAATGTGCCGTCTTCTCTCTGGTACAGTTCATGTGCTACAAAGGTTCCTGCCCAGATAAAATCTTCTTTATCTGCCTCCGGTCTGTACCAGAGATTTGCACTGTCTGTCTCGTTGGCACGTGTCGGAACCCATCCGAACAGAATCCTCTGATTGTTCAGCATGAAGGTTCTTCCTGCATAATAAGCTCTTCCGTCAAAAGCATCGTCATCCGGTGCGATCCACGGTCCTTTCAGACTTTTTGCCATACGGTATACCTGTGTGGATGCATGGGAATATTCTGTTGTGATCAGATACCACCAGTCTCCCATCTTGAAAAGATCCGGCATCTCATGCATGGTAAACAGATCCGGTGCCCAGAAATCCCCCTGAAACTCCCAGTCTGCAAGATCATCTGATGTAAAATAAACGGTTCTTCCTGTTGTTTTATGCTTGTCTCCTTCCAGACGTGCCCCCAGGATCAGAATATATTTTTCAGATTCGTCATCCCACAGTACAAACGGATCTCTCCAGTCATCCGGATCATATCCCGGCTGCGGAACAAAGGTCACTGCATCCTGCGTCTTTGTCCAGTGTTTCAGATCCTCACTGACCGCATGCATCAGTACCTGAGATGGTTTTCCCTGTTTTGGATAATCTCTGTTGTAACCGGTGTAGAATGCATGATATTTTCCTTCTCTGTCTTCGCAGATACTTCCGGCAAAGATAAACTGATCCTGCTCTTCATCCGTTCCTCTCGGAATCGCCACACCGCAATCCTCATAAGTCACAAAATCCTTTGTGGTTGCCAGATCCCAGCCAAACGGCTCTCCAAAAGGGCACGGCACTCTGGTATCTCTCTGATGAAAAAGGTAAAAAGTATCACCCTTTCCAAAAGGCATACAATCGCCAAACCAGGTCTGTGGATGCTGATAGTAAATTTTCATGCTTTTCCCTCTCTTTCCTGTCTTTTATTCTATTCTCTTTCCGTCACTGATCCTGAAAAACTGTTTGCTGAAAGAAACGAATTCTTCGGAATCTGCCTAGAGCGTGTCTGAAAAAGGCTTTTCGTGAGCTGCGAGTCCCAGTTTGTGGGAGCTTTTATCCGAATGAGGGCGGCGTAGCGGGCTACGGCAACCGAATGAGGGTAAAATATACCGCAAAGTGGGGCTTGCAGATTGCGGAAATGATTTTTCAGACACGCTCTAGCATTTCATAAAACAAAAAGAGGAAGAGACTCTCAGCCCCTCCCCCCGCGCCTGCAGGCTTCGCAAGTTTCCACAGAACGATCACTGAACTCAGTATACGTCATCTCAAATACACTGTCAACACAACAAAAGCCATTACATCCGGAATCTTTCCGGCAATTGTTACTGTTCACTCCCGGGAGTTTGACAGTTGCATCTATCAAAAAGTCCGTTAAACCCGCATAAACTCTACTTTTTCTTTGTCAAATAATTTGTTTTAAATTATAGTAATGTCTATAATAATTAACCTTTCGTGAATAAAATAGTATTCTCTTTATAAGCACTTATCTATTCTTCGATAAGTATTGGAATCCCTTAATTTTACAGTGTTTTTCAATTTTTTATCTGTAATGAAAACATTACTATATTTTAAAAATCGCATCCAAACTGCTGTAAATCCGATAAACGTTGGACTTACAGCAGTTTTTATTTTTTTAACTGTCAAAGACGGGATTATATCACTGCTTTTTTCTTGCGTCAAGATGATGTAATTTTGCAAATTACAGCTGTGTAATATGCTTTTCTTTTATCCTATATCCACCTTTTCCGCAAACTGCTATTTTCATCTCTATATTTACTCCTTTTCTTTTTCTAAATAATAAGCATTACATATGACCATACTTCAAACTGTTTTCGAAAAATAATTAAATTAATATAATGTCTATTTTGCCATTACATCAAATATCTCCTTAAATGCTTCTTACTCCACTTCCTCCAGTTCTGTTCCTTCCGGAAGAATATATCCGCAGTTATCACATACTCCGTCCTCTGCGAGTATCCCGTCTTTCACAAAGGCTTCAATGCCTTCCGGTTCATGACAGCGTGGACAATCTAATTCCTGTATCTTTTTCTGATTTCTTACATCCTGGCAATTGGCAAATTCAATTTTACCCATAGTGATTCCTCCCTTTTCATTCCATATCAATTTGTCTTCGCAAAAAAGTTCCTACCATACGGGAAAAATTGCTGATATTACGAATATAGGCAAAATCTTTTCCATAGATTCTCTTTTCCACGGAGAGTTCTTCTTCATTCCCTACAAAAATACCAATTACGAAAATTCCCTGATTTCTGACCCGCCGCACCTCATAAGCAGTATCTTTCACAGCTCCTTCTCCGTCATAGATCCTGGGCTGGCGGGTTCCTGGTCGTTGTATGCTCATATCACAGGGTTTTCCATCACTTAATACGATTAAAATCTTATTTTTTTCCGGTCGCTCCATGAGAGAGGAAGAGACTGTTTTCAGTGCAAGCCCATCTCTGTTATTGGCATACGCCCGAAATTGAAAGATTCTTTCATTTGTTTCCCTTGGATCTTCATAATCCCGAAATCTCTGAAGTACTGTATATCCCCAGAAGGCACAGTATCCTGTCACCCGATGAGGAATTCCTGCCTGACTTAATGCTTCACTGATAATATATCCCTGCGCCGCTACCTGAGCCTGTCTGCCAGCCTGGGAACCACTGGAATCAATCAGGACGTCTATTACAAATTCAGAATCTTCTGATCTCTTTTTTCTATTAAATAGCTTGTCATCGTCTGTTCTTCCAATTTTCCATAACCGTTCTGGAACAAGCTGCCCTGCATCAGATCTGCTGACAAAATCATCCTTTCGGATTATAAATGCCCGTTTCAGTGACTCTGCCAACACAGAAATATTTCTTTTGATGATCCAGTGATTATTTCCATAATAGGCTTTATTTTTTTCAAACTGCAGCTGAGCAAAACGGTATTGATTATTTTTTATGACAGGGTTCTGTAAAATTCCATCTGTAAGATACAGGATACAGTTTTTGTGGATTCCTGTACAAAATTTCCTGTTGATTCTGGCCTGCTCCGATTCACTTAGATACGATTTCCCGTAATTCAATTCCACATATTCCCGTATCCGTCGCACTGCCTGTGGATTTATATTCTCCGAGCTTTCCGGAACTTCTTCATTTTCCGGAGAGAAATAAAATCTTTTTTTCTTTTTGTTTCTGATATCCAGACTCATCATCTTTTTTTTGAGATTAGAAAGATATTTTTGAATGATGTCTTCCATCTGTTCATCCGTCATGCATTCCTGCCACGCGTCATTGGCCAATGCCATATCCGGTAAATTTAGAATTTTCTCCAGATTCCCATTCCTTTTTTCAAAAGAGGGATCCAGAACATGATTATAAATCTCATCTATCACGTTTATGACATCTTCCGTATTTTCCGCATCCTTCAGAGAAAAAATCTTGTACAATGCAATCTCTGCCTGTGGATCCATTCCCTCATCGTCTGTGTCCTCCAGAGCATGCTTTATATACAGAAGCCTAATCCTGTGAATCAGGTCTGTTCCAGCTTTGTCTGATACCTGCTCTTCCTCGGCCTTTTCCAATTCTCTGAACGCCTGTTCTCTGATTTCCTTTGTTCCCAAACGTTCTCGAATAATAAAACGATTCACTGCAGCATCCATGCATAATCCAGCAAGAGGCAAAAGCACATCTTCTCCAGCAGAAAAATGTAATTTTTTCATCAAATACATGCCAAGTTTCTTCTGATCAAAATATCGTGCAAAGGCACCCTGCTTCACTGCCTCATATAAAACCGTTTGTTTTGAATACACATATTTTTCTGTGTCCGGTTCAAATTCTATATCATAATCACCACTGACTGTCCAAAAAAGATTTCTGATACGATTGCTGATCTCCAGACGATGTTCTTCCAGTTGTTCCGCCGGCCATCTGACATCCTCCATACAAGTTTACCCCCATATGTCTTTTCCGGTCCAGGAAGATGGGATTCTGGTAGAAACCACATCTTCTACGATCTCTTTTTCAAATACATCAAAACTTTTATTTATGATCCCCATCTGGATTGCCTCAATTGGAGAAAGTCCGCTTCTTGTTGCCTTTACAGCAGAAACCAATCCTCTCAGGTCGAGAGATTTTGTTGAGATTTCTCCATGATAAGCTTTGATCTGCAAATCCAGAAACAATCCTGCAAAAGCCTTCAGTGCACTTTTTTTTCCCTCTGGAAAATGTTGTCTTAATACAAAAAGGACACTATCCTCATCCATTTCAGGCATATCAATTACCATAAACCTTGAAACCAATGCTTCATTTAACTCTCTGGTACCTGCGTAACCATAATTCATCGTACCGATAAATCGTGTTGCCGGATGAAGTAAAATCCTGTTATATCCTGGAATATCAATTCTGCGCCGATGATCCAATGTGGCATGCAGTACAGAAACGGCATCATTTTTTGCCATATTGATTTCATCCAGGATTCCAAATCCTCCCAATTCCGCGCATTGGTAGATGGGGCCTTTCCGAAGGCGAACCTCATTATTTATAAAGGTATCCGTTCCAATCAGATCGGCACTGTCTGTATTTACATGAAAAGAAATGTCGTATTCCGGTCTTCCGAATATCCATGCCAGTGTCTCACATAGCACATTTTTTCCTGTAGCTTTCGCACCGGAAAGTAACAGGTTATCTCCCTGAAGAAGCGCTGCCATTGACATTTCCAGAATCTTTTTCCCATAAAATAGGATATTCGGTTTTTCTACCCGTTCCTTTACCTGATCCTCTACCTCATAACGCATGTGAAAATCTCTCAGTTCTCCAATTAGTTCCTGCGCTATCTTCTGGTCTTCTAAATATTTTTCTATTTCTGTCCAATGATTTCTCATGAAGATTTTCCTTTCTTTGCAATTGGTTATACCAAATCAGACAATATTTCTGTTTACTCAATCTTCATACTTTCAATCCTCCAACTCACAATCCCAACTTCTTTACAATTTCTCCCAGTGCACTTCTTACAGGAGAATCTTTCGGAAGCCGTATGATCGGCTTTCCATCACAGTCATACTGATATACCTGGTCATCATGTGGTACAACCCCTAACAGTTCCAGTCCCTGATTTCGGATTTCTTCCAGAGTTCCGGCATCCAGTTTTCCATCCGGAACACGATTCACGATTAACCCAGTTTTCTGTGGTTTAAAGTTTAACTCCTTCATCAGCTTTGCAATACGTCCGGCTGCCTGAACACCTCTTCTGGAACAGTCACTTACAAGAATGGCAACTTCCATCATTGGCAGGATTCCTCTGCTGATATGTTCCATACCTGCTTCGTTATCAACCACAATATATGGATAATGGCTTTGCAGTTTCTGAACCTGGGTCTGCACAAGACCATTTACAAAACAATAGCAGCCCTGTCCCTGGGTTCGTCCCATTACCATCAAATCATAATCGTCTTCTTCTGCAATCGCATCAGAAAGACGCATTTCCAGATATGCCTGTTTTGTCATTCCTGCCGGAATCTGATATCGTGGATCAACTCCTGCACGTTCAATCTCTTCTCTCAGTTCTCCGAGTGTAATCTCCGGTTCAACACCAAGCACTTCGTTCAAATTTGCATTTGCATCTGCATCCACCGCCAGGACCGGACGTTTTCCGCTTTCACATAAATACTGGATCAACAATCCACAAAGAGTTGTTTTTCCTACGCCACCTTTTCCTGATACTGCAATTACATGTCCCATATTTTTCCTCCTAAATTTCTGAACAATCTGTTGACTTTTTCTTTAAACCTCATTATAGTTGTTACTATATGAATTACAATAATCAGTCTGTGAGATTTGTATGGTTACTCAACACATCAGAAAAATTGTTGAGAAATCATATGATACTAACTAGAGCGTGTTTGAAAAAGGCTTTTCGTGAGCTGCGAGTCCCAGTTTGTGGGAGATTTTATCCGAATGAGGGCGGCGTAGCGGGCTACGGCAACCGAATGAGGGTAAAATATACCGCAAAGTGGGGCTTGCAGATTGCGGAAATGATTTTTCAGACACGCTCTAATACAGGAGTATATAATGTCAGAAAAAACGAGAAAACAAGATCGCCGTACCCGCTATACCAGGCAAACCATAAAAGATACGTTCTTAGAGTTGTTAAATCAGAAAAGTTTTACGAAAATTACAGTTACAGAGGTCTGCAAAAATGCTGAAATCAACCGTGGCACTTTTTATCTTCATTACTACGATATCTATGATGTATTATCAGATATTTTTAATGATATGACTCAGGATATGTTAACAACGGTAGATCATTTATTTTGTCTAAATCAAAAAAGCTGTTCCTATCCGTTCTGTCAGAAAATACAGATGGAATCACAATACAGAGCACTGTTTCTGGATGATGCAATTGCCCCTATTCTTCTGGAAAAAATAGCAGAAAATACAAAAGAAGGCTATGTGACCTGGCTTATGTCACACAGCCTCCTGACCTTTGAACAGGCAGAATCGGTTTTTTATTTTCAAATGAATGGCTGCCTTTCCATCAACAGACTGATGCTCCGCAATCACTGTAATGACTGGAAACAGATTCAGACAGTAATCGACAAATTTATCAAAGCCGGGCTGGAAAGTTTTCTGATTCATGATCAGAGAGAAGAAAAGACTTCCGATAATTTTTGCAGCAAAATTTCTCCAACTGTTACCGCATCTTCTACACTCAGATAATGATCGGCATGATCCTGAAGAAATATTTTGCCAGATGCAGGAAATTCTTCATCTGCAAACCATATCTTTAAAGTTACCGGATATCTTGGCAGAACTGGAAAAACAGCACACAGATCCGCCTTTGTCTCTGTGAATTCTGCACCTAGGTTTTTACATGCTTTCTGAATTTTCTCAGGATCTTTATCCTGCAAAAGCTTTTCCAGTTTCTGCTCTGCAGTCCGGTCAAACCTGGTTCCTCGAATCAATCCATCTTTCAGATTACCAAAAGTAATGAGCTTCTGTGAACCTTCTGTTCCATCGGCCATATCCAGATAATGCAGCAATGTCAGATAATGCCATTCGTCCATGTTTGAGTTAATACGAAACTCAGGGAGTTGAATTTCAATCGTTTCATTAAAACTCAGTACTTCAAGCACATTTCGGCTGCTATGAAAAGCAGCCCCACTTTTTGCAGCAAGATCCTCTCCGGAACGATTTTGCAGCCGTTTTACTGCTGCCTGCAACATTTCCTGAAATGCACGATTTTCTGTTTGATTTTTGTATTCCATAACTTCTCCTTTGCGAACATTTTATCGCATCATATAATAATCAATGTTTATGCAAGAATTTGGGTGGTTTCATAAATCTGGCTTTGTCCGGATTCTCTTTCATCCATTCCCGGGCAAAATCCATTACCTCAGTCATAGTTTCATAATCTTTTCCACAAAAACAGCAACTTGGGCATGTTGGACATGGCCATCCCTTATTTTTGAATCTGCATGCGTCTAAATGTCGGTATGCTCTTAATAAATTTGCTTCATATTCTTCTTTAGACTGTGAAGCTTCCCTGTTTTCACGATAATAAAGGTGATACATTTTTTTAGTCATATGTTTTTTGATTCTGGTATATAAATTTCCTTTTAATTTGTCCACAATCAGCATATTATACAATCCTCCGTAAGTTTTATTACTATGTTGACTTTTCCTTTAAATTTCATTATAGTTGTAATTATATTATTTACAATCATCAAAATAAAAAATATGTACAGTTTCTCAACACATTAAAAAGAGCTGTTGAGAACTTGGGATGTTTTTGACAAACCAGAAATATTTTCGCCTCAAAAACGTGAAACCAAAATCATTATATCATACTACAAGGAGTTTCTTATCATGAAATACTCAACGAAATTAAGCGATACTGTTCATGTGATGGTTCTGATTGCCATCAACAAGGAAAAATCTCTCTCCAGTGCCTCAATTGCAGAAAGTGTCCATACAAATCCCGGATTTGTACGCCAGCTTATGTTAAAACTAAAAAAAGCCGGACTTATGACCAGTGTAGCCGGACATGCCCGTCCTTCTCTTTCAAAACCAGCAGATCAGATTACATTGCTGGATATTTATAAAGCAGTTGAAGGTGATAAACCATTGCTTCATTTAGATACTCATACCAACCCTGATTGCGGCGTTGGCATGAATATTCAGTTGTCTTTGCAGGGATTCTATAATGAAATCCAAAAAAATGCTGAAGAAAAAATGAATACGATTACTTTACAGGATATCATAAATACCTATTATCAGCGAACATCCATGCAAAACGATTTGCAAAACATTATATGACTGGAGAAATAGGCAGGAAACATTTTGTGATAATTTTGGAAAACTCATCCCAAAAGTTCTCTTGTATCACTTCTGCAATAGTTTCAATCACATCACATAGTTCAAGATCATTAAGATCTGACTGACACTCTTATTGCTTTTGCAAAATCATCCTGATATCAGAAACTGTATCGTAATCAATAATTTTAATGCAAAACTGCACCCACAATATCCCTGAGTGCAGTTTTGTATCAATCAATATTCTAATGTTTCTCCATCAAGTGGAATATCAAGAACAAGTATCCTATACAAATGCACTTTCCTCTTTTGCTTTCAGCAAATCTTTTAACACTGTTCCTATATCTCCCAAAATAGCAATCCCCTTATCTTCAATGAATTCCGGCAAAAACTGATATTCTGAATTTACGGAAATATAATATGCATCTTTCAAGCTGTTTGTCAGTTCCCAAAACGGTTCCTGTATAAACATCGGTGTCATGCGCCCTACTCCAAGTTCTATCAAAAGGATTTTTCTATCTTTGTTCTTTTGAATGTATTTTGAGATTTTCTCATATTCTTCTTCGTATTTTTTCCCTTGCAGAAAATTCCCATATCCTCTTACCCACGGAAACATTTCCGCACCACAATGAGGGCAGCGAGGAATCAGTTCATCCGGCACCATTGTCCCCGCTCCCATAGCCGCAATCATATCTGCCACAGGTTGTACGGCATCCCATGTTTCATCCTGACAACACTGGGAACACTGGAAGAAACGATGATCTCCCTGAATCTCACTGACCTTTTCTTCCGGATAAATCTTTACAAACTGTGTATCCTGATTAGTCGTTAAGATATGAAAATCCTTTCCCTGCAAGATTCTATCCAAATCCAGATATGGCTCTCTGATAGGGGCATTTTGTGTAGTATTTAAAAAGGTTGCCACATATCCCCAGTGTTCATTTCTTGTAGAAAACCGATGCATCATGCCGCTAAAAGCACCCTTGAATCCATACTTATCTGCAAATTTTCCAAAATGCTCACGAAAAGAAGGGGTATCACTATAATAAAAGTCACCACCTCCAGCCGCTGATAAACCGGATGCTCCGCCTACTATGATACACTCTGCCTCCTGCACTCTGCGAACAAATTCCTGAATCTGTTCCCCATAAGGAAGTGGTTTTTGTTTGCTCAACACTACAGCAGTACCGCCGGATGCATAGGTACTATAGTGTCTGGAATAGTTCATTTGTGTTTTCATTACCAAATTTTCATAACAGCTCATTTTTTTCATTCTCCTATCTCACAACTGTAATATCTTTAACCACCTTACTTAGTCTATCCTTCCCTTTCTGATTCCATCGGCAACACCTCGTTAAAAGCCCGTATTGCATTGCGAATGCAATCATCACATTCACAGAGTACAACACCTGTATCCTTTCCCTTTAGGTCTTTACATATAGTTGCTCCTGAATATTCCTGAAATTTGTTTAATATCTCCCGTGCCGTTATCGCACTTTTCCTCCCTGGCTTTACAATTCCCGCCATCATGGTTGCTCCAATCAATGCACCACAAGTTGCTTCCATACCTCCCATACCTACCGCAAATCCGGATGCAGCATTCGTCAGTATTTCCTTATCAGAATCTGATGAATCGATCATTGCCTTGATAACCGACTGACAGCAATTAAATCCATTATGTTTGTAATATACTGCTTTTTCTTCTCTTGTCATTTTCCTTAGATTTCCTTTCTGATTTCCTTTAACGCTACCGTAAGATTACCATCCACACCGATGGATTTTTCTTTGATTTCCTCTGGAATGTAAATTTCGCCCTTGTTAAATGTGATATATCTTGCCTGCGGTTCTACTGCTGCAAGCTGCATCAAAGGAGCTTTAATCATCTGATTTCTCCAACCAATGCCAAATTCCAGAATTACCAGCTTCTTTCCATGTAAATTCTGAATAAATTCTTGATAGCGGGCAGCCTTTTCCTTCCAATTTTTCGTTGCTGTAAACGAGGATATCTCACCCCAATTTACTTCCATATCTCCACCGCATTTTGGACATTTCGGCAGTAACTCTTTGGGTACTCTTCCGTTTACTTCCTCTTCTGTCATGGCGAGAACTGCTTTTTGATCAGGATAGACCTCGTCATGACATCTGTTCTTGCACCGCATCTGGGTTAATTTCCCTTCCATTTCAAAAACACGGTCTGCCTCAAAACCTGCCGGCACAAAATGATCCTCCGCATTGGAAGTTACTACGAAATATTCTTTATCTTTTACTAGTGCATAGATGTTTTTCATAATCTCACTCGGCTCATCCTGCATAGCTTTTGCCTTAACAAGTCTGCTTACAAATGCCCACTTTTCTTCTACCTTCATTGGCACTGAAAATCCGTGTAAAACACAACGCAGTCCGTATTTTTCTCTGAAATCTCCCATATTTTCCTGAAACCATGCGTCATCTGCAAAAATATTATATCCCTCTGCGATAGACAAACCATTACTGGCTCCAATCAAAATACCATCTGCTTCTTTGATGATTTGACTTATCTCTTGATATACATTCATCTTCATCACATTTCCTTTCCTGCTATATTTTCTTTTAAATCCCGTAGAGTTTCTGCCAAATCTCCTGCTATATAAATGCCTTTGTCTTTTATATGCTCTGGAGCTGAGGATTTCATCTGATTCAGACAGGCATAAAACACCTTTTCATTTTTGTATGCCATTTTCCAAAAAGGAAGTTTAATAATACTGGGTGTCATCTCACCAACCCCCTCCTTTTGCATACACCACTTTATCTCCTTTTTATATCAGATTCCACACTTTTTTATTTCGCTTGACTTTTATTTTTTTACTTGTTAAAATTAAATTTACATCAAACATTAAAATCATATTATCATGTAATTTTAAAAATTGCAAGAAGAAAATTCGAGGTGACAAATGAAATATTCCACAAAGCTTAGTGACACCATTCATATTCTTATATTTATTGCTCTTGGAGATGACGAACAACTCTCAAGCACAAAAATTGCAGAAAGCATCAAGACAAACCCGGCTTATGTCAGACAGCTTATGGCAACCCTGAAAAATGCAGGCATTGTTGTCAACACACAAGGTCATGCGAATGCCGCTCTTGCAAAATCGGCAGATAAAATCACTATGTATGACATCTACCGAGCCGTAGAGGGCGATAAGCCGCTACTTCACCTGGACACAGATACCAATCCGGATTGTGGAATCGGTATCAACATTCAATTCGCTATTGGGGACTTCTATCATGAAATTCAAAATATGGTAGATGAAAAAATGAAATCCATTACATTGCAGGATATTATTGATCGGTATTATTTTAAAATCAGAAAAGTTAAAAACCTTTAACTAATCAAGAATAGCAAGCACTGCCTGCACCAGAAATGTCTATTTCCGTATTTGTACTTCAAATTTGCATGGCGTTCGAATATCATTAATGTACTCTTACCTTTTAGATATCCGACAAAATACGATACGCTTATGCTTTGTGGAATTTCAACCAACATATGCACGTGATCTGGGCATATTTCTGCTTCTACAATTTTTACACCTTTTCTTTTGCATAGCATACTTAATATATTTGCAATATCTTGCTTAATCTTTCCATATGCTACTTTTCTTCTGTATTTTGGTGCAAAAACGATATGATACTTACAATTCCATTTCGTATGTGATAAACTATTACTATCCATATGGATACCTCCTTTGTTAAATAATGCGGTTGGCGAACCTAACATTATTTAACAAAGGAGGTTTTATACTGTAAGATGAAGCAACTTCAACCATCCGCACAGCAGGTGGTTTATTTGTTTTCCAAAGTTCCGTTTTTCGGATTAACGAAAAACTCCACAATGTAAAACAGGGCCTTGCCCTAACAAATATTGGGAGTGAATCCGCTGATTGTTCAGCGTGTTCACTCCCAATATTTATTCAGTGATAATTTTAAAAATTACGGTGGCAAATAGACTGAACTTCATTCGTAAAAGCCTGTAAAATCGCTTATTTACGTGATAATAAGCAGACTGTTTCCACATGTGTCGGCATCGGCTTGGGAACATCTTTCCCCAACCACGTTACCATCTGATGAACACATTTTTTCAGTTACATTTTCATTCAATCACTTTGCCTTATTCTGCTCCATTTATGACATCTTTTTCCCTTTCTGATTTGCTCTGTAGTCTGCTTTCGCATTCTCTACCTTTAATGTCTGATTGCATTTGAGTACAAATGTCAGTTTATAACTTATATTCCAACTTTAACTATGGTGTTGTGAAGTTCAATCAACTTTCAGCATCCGATACCCAACACCAATGTGTGTTTGGATATATTGTGGAGAGTTCGGTTCTTTCTCGATTTTTTTACGAAGTGTTGCCATAAACACACGAAGGGAGGCAATATCATTATCCCAACTACTTCCCCAAATGCTTTGCGTAAGGAAAGTATGGGTCAGAACTTTTCCTATATTTCTTGTCAACAGGCAAAGCAACTTATATTCAATAGGTGTTAAATGCAACTCTTCTTCATTCAAATAAGCACAACCTGCAGCATAATCTACACGAAGTTTTCCGTTTACAAAAACAACCGCTTCGGCAGGGGATACTTTTTGCATCATCAATAATCTTCTTTGCGTGACTCGTAGTCTGGCAAGCAGTTCTTCAACAGAAAATGGCTTTGTTAAATAATCATCTGCACCAGCATCCAACGCATCAATTTTATCGGTATCTTCACTGCGAGCACTGATTACGATAATTGGCATGTTTGACCAAGTACGGATTTTTTTAATAATCTCAACGCCATCCATATCAGGAAGTCCTAAATCAAGTAAAACAATGTCAGGATTGTGTGAAGATGCTTCTAAAATTGCCGATTGACCATCGGGCGCCGTCAGATATCGGTATTCGTGCGCTTTTAAGGTTGTTGTAATTAAATTTCTGACAGATGTGTCATCTTCTACAACTAATATTAGTAACTTACTCATATACTTTGACCTCCCCTGCCGGTAATGTAAATGTAAATACTGTTCCGTGCGGCAGATTATCTGAAACAGTAAGTTCTCCGCCGTGGGCGTTAATAATGGACTTGCACAAAGATAATCCAAGTCCTAAACTTCGGCGGCTGTCTGCAATTTGATTTGCACCGCTGTAGAACATGTCGAATATCCGTGGCTTTATTTCGTCAGCAATTCCGTTTCCGTCATCCGATATAGATACGATTGCTTGTTTTCCCCTCTTTTCTGTCCGAATAACAATATGAGAGTTTTTAGGTGTATATTTGATAGCATTATCAACAATATTGATGATTACCTGAACAATAAGCTTTGCATCCATTTTTGCAAGAAGAAATTCTTCTTTGCTTTCAACGGAAATATGATGTTCTTCACTCTTTCGGTTAATATGATGTAACGCTTCTGTGATCACGTCCTCCATCAAATCTTCCGTTATATGGAGATTCAACCGTCCTTCTTCAATCCGGGTTACAGCCAGCAGGTTTTCTACAAGGTTAATCAGCCACATGGAATCATCATAAATATCCGTATATAGCTGCTTTTTTGTATCATTATCAAAGGAATCGCCATTGGACAAAAGGTTACTGGCATTACCGGAAATGGATGTCAGCGGTGTCCTCAAATCATGTGAAATAGCACGCAACAGGTTCGCTCGCAACTGTTCATTTTTTGCAAGGATAGCCGCCTCCTGTTTCTCACGGGCATTTTTCTCATTTTCCAAAGCCAGGGCACATTCTCCGAGAATGGACAGTAGAATACTGTTTTCAAATGGATCAAGAGGTATTTCCCCCATCACGATTCCAACAACTCCATATACCATACTGCTGCGAACAGCAAGGTACAGGCATTTTGCATTGGAAAGCGTTCCTGTTGTAGCTCCGGCACGTTTATTGTTTTTCAATACCCAGCCGGCAACGGCCTTTTCATTTTCGGAAATACACGATTCCAAATTTTCCTCAGTTACAGAAAAAATATGCGGCGTATCCAACACTTCTCCATCAGCTAAATAAAAAACGATATCTTTTCCCAAGAGTTTAATGAGCTGATTTGAAGTTGCAGATACAATTTCATTTTTATCTTTTGCCTGTTGCAATAGCTGGTTTGTGTCAAATAACACTTTGGTACGGTAAGCAGATTGTGCCGCCTGTTTTGCCTGGTTTTTAATCCGTATAGCAAGAGAACCGGTTAAAAATGCCGCCAAAAACATGATAATAAAGGTAACAGGATAACCCTGATCATACGCCTGCAAGGTAAATTGAGGTTCCGTAAACAGGAAATTAAAAATCAAAACACTTACAATCGAGGAAATTAGGCTGTATACCTGATGTTTCGTGATGACAGCGGTGACAAGAACGCCTAAAACAAAAACAGTAATGATATTTGCTTCGCCAAATCCAAGATTCTGGAAAATCATTCCGACTAAACTGGATAAAATCAGAATCGCAGTAGATTTTAATGTATCAGTGGCAGAGAAGACGATATGGTTCTTTTTCCTGCCCCCTCTTAACTGATACACTGCAGCATTAGAAACCGTATCCGGAATAATATGCACATCCAGGTTAGGGGCATAATCAATCAGTTTTTCTGTCAGTGTCGGTTTGCTGAGCAAATGCCGTTTTGTAGCAGAACTTCGCCCGATCACAATCTTTGACACACCGGACAAACGGGCAAATTCCGCAATCTGAAACGGAATATCTTCTCCATAAACTGTTTCAATTTTTGCCCCAAGTTGCTCAGCAAGACGAACATTTGAACGAAGGCGTTTTATATTTTCCTCGCTCATCACCGAAAAATCAGGTGTTTCTACAAACAGAGCCGTAAACTTTCCTTTGAAAGCAGAAGCCATTCTTGCGGCGGTACGGATAATTTTCGCATTGGATGGAGAAGAAGATAGACAAACAAGAATATGTTCGTCTGTATGATAATCTCCATGGTTTTTAATGCGGGCATTTTCTGTGAGGATATTCACCCGGTCCGCACATCGCCGCAGTGCAATCTCCCGAAGAGCTGTCAAATTTTCTATTGTGAAAAAATTTTCTACCTCCTGTTTTGCCTGTGTCTGTCTGTATACATTTCCTGTATTCAAACGGTTGATCAAATCCTGTGGTTCAATATCTATTAATTCAACCTGATCTGCATTATCAAAAATAGAATCCGGGATGCGTTCCCGTACAACAATTTCCGTAATGGATGCAACTGTATCACAAAGGCTTTCAATATGCTGGACATTGACAGTCGTATAGACATCAATCCCTGCATTCAAAAGTTCTTTAATGTCCTGATACCGTTTTGCATGACGGCATCCTTCGGCATTCGTATGCGCAAGTTCATCCACAAGAATAATCTGTGGTTTTCTTTTCAGCGCCATGTCAATGTCGAATTCGTTCCGTATCATACCATTATAGAGAACTTCTCTTGTAGGAAGAACTTCTAAGCCATTCAAAAGAGCTGCTGTCTTGGGGCATGCATGAGGTTCTATATAACCGGCTACCACGTCAATTCCCTGCTGTTTTTCCATATGCGCCGCTTCTAACATGGCGTAGGTTTTACCCACACCAGCTGCGTATCCGAAAAAGATTTTCAAAAGTCCTTTATTACGGTTTTCTTCATCCGCTTGAATTCCCTTTAATAACTGATCCGGATTGTGTCTGCTTTCACCCATACGGTCATCTCCTTGTACAAAAACATTATATAAAATAATAGTAACTATTCAGAACCCACTGTGAAGGTACTGAACAGTTACGAATAATAAGTAAATTTCAGAAAAGTATTTTAGCACTGACATTAAAATTGCATAAAGATTATAACACCTTTTCTTCTCTTTTTCCATTCGGGCGTGTAGCCGAAAGCGGAAAATGCTCCGAAAAATCACGCAATTTTTCGACAAATAGACTCTTCATACAATCAATGTCATTTTGCCATATCACTCTCGCTGGTTTCTCAATCGTGTTGATGGGATGTACCGTAATGTCTACAGAGTCTGGATTAATGACACTTTGCTTTATTTGAAGGGATAAGGAACAATACTCATCTTTCAGAATATCGTTGGAGCTTTCTATGATAAAGCCAAAATCAAGTTTATTATTTCCTAGCCCATTTATTATTTCACTTACAGAACCGTAGAACAGATTCAGCTCATAGTTTGGGTATTCGCTTGAAAATTGTTCTAATAGATCTGCAATAGAATCTATAATTACAGGTGTTTCAAATCCAATCCTGAGCTTAGAACCTGAAATAAGTTTTTGGGATTGGTTTTCCTCGAGAAATTTATCCAGTTTTCCCATAAGAAAATAACCATAACTAAATGCTACCAACACCACTATAAGTAAAGCAAAGTCTTTCATATCACCAACTTCTTTCAAAAATTAAATATGAAAACATTTTTGAATATGTTTCGTCTCCCCAAGAACAAGCATGGTACTGCCCTTTAACAACTGCGTATCGGAACTTATTTTCAGATTCATAATATCATTTGTTTTCAGTGCCATAATATTGATGTTATATTTTTTTCGTATATCCAACTGACCGATTGTTTTTCCTATCCATTCTCCCGGTATAGATATTTCAAAGATTGCATGTCCTTCATCTAGTTCTATGTAATCGAAAATATGATCAGCGCTATAACGGATCGCAACCCAATCGGCAAGCTGCCTTTCGGGATAAACAATTTCATCTGCGCCGTTTCGTAAAAGAAATTTTGCATGAACATCACGAGCGGCACGAGACACCACCATTCTTGCACCGAGTTCCTTCAAAAGGGACGTTACTTCCAATGAATTCTGAAAGTTATCTCCGATAGCCACAATGCAAACATCAAAATTCCCAACACCAAGCGAACTCAAAAAATCCTCATTCGTCGCATCCCCAATCTGAGCGTTGGTTACAAAGGGAAGTACAGCATCAACTCGAGTATCTTCTTTATCTACCGCCATCACCTGATGATGCAATTCATCTAATTTTATAGCGATATGCCGTCCGAATCTTCCCAGACCGATAAGTAATATTGATTTCATTTTTTTATTCTCCTTAACCTACTGTAATTTTTTCCTGAGGATATTTTGAACCGTTAGCCTTTTTTTCAGAAACGGTGGCAAAAATCAAGGTCAATCCTCCCACTCTGCCAAAAAACATCAGGCAAATCAAGATTATATGGGAAACAAACCCCAGATCAGGAGTTATTCCCAGCGATAACCCTACTGTTCCGATTGCCGACGCCGTCTCAAACAAAGCGGTCATAAGTGGAATATCTTCTGTGCTGCTAATTACCATTCCTCCGACAAGGAATAAAACGATATACATCAAAAAAATCGTAGCTGCATTTCTGATAGTGCCATCCGGAATTTGTCTGCCAAAAAAATGAGTGTGTTCCTTTTTTCTAAATACAGATAATGCCGATGAAACGAGAACTGCAAGAGTCGTCGTTTTCATACCACCTGCAGTGGAACCGGGCGAGCCACCGATGAGCATCAGCATAATGATAAGCATTTGCCCAACTTCACTGAATAAAGTCAAATCTGCCGTATTAAATCCTGCAGTTCTCGGCGTAACGGATTGAAACAAGGAAACCCATACTCTTTCCTTTAGTGGCACATTTGAAAACTCAAAATAAAAAAAGTAAAGAGCCGGTAAGAATATCAATAATCCTGTTACCGTAAAAATTACCTTGCTTTGCATTCGGTATTTTTTGAAATGCCATTTATGATTCTTTATATCCTCCCAGGTAAGGAATCCAATACCTCCTGCAACAATCAGCACCATAATCACAAGATTTACAATCGGCTGTACAGAATAGGATGTTAACGAGGAAAAAGGTGTTCTTATACCGATCAGATCAAATCCTGCATTGCAAAAAGCAGAAATAGAATGGAACAGCGAATACCATATTCCTTTCCAAAAACCAAAATCCCTGCAAAAAACAGGGGCTAAAAGAGCCGCACCAATGATTTCGATTAGAATAGTAGTCCGAATAATAAATTGCGTTCTCCGCACAATACCACCCACCGTTGGAGCCGAAATTGCCTCCTGCATGGTACTTCGCTGCATCAACCCGATTTTACGCCCGGAAACAACAGCAATCGCAATAGCAATCGTAATAATTCCCATACCCCCGATTTGAATCAGCAGTAAAATAACTCCTTGGCCAAATAAAGACCAGTAGGTTGCCGTATCCTTAATAATCAGTCCCGTCACACAAACCGCAGAAGTTGCGGTAAACAAAGCATCCAAAAAGGAGGTACACTGGCCGCTTTTTGTAGCAATTGGCAGCATCAAAAGCAGACTGCCTAAGAGAATCACGGATAAAAACCCTAAACTAATCACTTGAAATGATGTCATATGCCGATGTCTTGACCTGTTTTTCTGTTGCATAACTATATCCCCATAATCTTAATTTCTTTTTTATATTGCCTTTATTCTATCTTTATTTGTATTAAATGGGCGTAAGTAAGTTTGTTTTGAAATTAAGATTGTATAAAGATGAGCAGAAGTCTCATATTATTTGCTTTTGCAATTCTTGTTTCATATCCATCACCATGCGGATTCTTTCTCATCATAAGCGGAACTAATACCCCTTCTTTCTCAATACTGCATCTTAATTCAAACAACTCCTGATTTCGTTCTACTTTGAACGGATGGCTCGATAAATCGATTATGTACTTTCAATTCCTTCAGCATCTTGTTAATCTTTTTATTTCCCAGATGCAACAGCTTTCACGTCCATAAATCCCCATACCCGCCGTGATTGGCAGGTGTTTGACTCTTTCTACTATGATATGCCTGATTTTTCAAAAAACAGGATAACTTTTCAGATAATATAGATTTCTTTACATTAGCATGATACAATTAAGAAAGTAAAAAACGGGACAGCAGAGATCATCCGGCTTGCTGATTGAGATACAGTGAAAACACACAAATTTGCAAACAGAGCAATAGCCTATCTTTTGAACTGTGAGAACGAAAAATTGCCCAAGGAAATAATGGTGGCATTTGAATAACGAGGGAGTGAGATATATGGAACCATTACTGATTGTTGAAGATGATATCGGTTTGAATCAAGGCTTATGCAAAGCACTGAAAGTAGATGATCGGAAAATCATTTCCTGCCAAGACCTAAAAACGGCGAAGGAGCAGCTGCTTTGCGGCGGTGTATCCCTGATCCTGCTGGATATCAATCTGCCGGATGGCAGTGGGCTTGAGCTGCTCCGGGAGGTCAAGGAAAACATGCCCGGTATTCCTGTTATTCTGCTGACTGCCAATGACACCGATCTGGACATCGTAGACGGACTGGAGCGGGGCGCTGATGATTACATTACCAAACCCTTTTCTCTTTCGGTTTTGCGGGCAAGGGTGAATACCCAACTGCGAAAGCAAGCGTCAAACCATAAAAATGCGCCAATCCATATGGATCCGTTTCACTTTGACTTTGAGGCTATGACCTTTTATGTGGGAGATTCAAAAGTGGAATTGAGTAAAACAGAACAAAAATTACTGCGTCTGCTTGTTGAAAATCGTGGTCGAACCATGACCCGTGGAGACCTTGTCGACCGGATCTGGACAGATGGCGCGGAATATGTGGATGAAAATGCTTTGTCTGTTACGATCAAGCGTCTGAGGGATAAGCTTGGTGCACAGAAATACATTAAAACCGTCTATGGAATCGGTTATAGCTGGGTGACAAAAGATGAATAAAACCGGCATTGTGATCATACTGCTATGTTTTCTGGCGGCGGCAGCTGTTGTATTATGGAATCGGAGAAAGGTCAGAAAAACGATGGAAGAAATCGAAAGGATGCTGGACGCTGCCATGACCGGCTCCTTTTCTGAAACCAATTTTAATGAACGCCGGCTGTCTGCATTGGAAACGAAGTTTGCGCACTATCTTTCCGCCGCAGAAACTTCCTCTCGAAATGTAGCACAGGAGAAGGACAGAATTAAGACCTTGATTGCGGACATCTCCCACCAGACGAAAACGCCGATTGCAAACCTGCTGTTATACAGCGAGCTTTTGATGGAGGAAACTCTGCCTGTATCGGCGAAGGCAAATGTGGAGGCGCTGTACAATCAATCGGAGAAATTGCGATTTTTGATTGACTCGCTTATAAAGCTGTCCCGGCTGGAAAACGGAATTATTTCACTATCGCCGCAGCGCTCAGCATTACAGCCACTGCTTCAAGGTATTGCAGAACAATATGCCGCCAAGGTTTCTGAAAAAGGATTGTCTTTGCAACTGCAAGATACTGATGCTTTTGCTGTATTCGACTTCAAATGGACAGCGGAAGCACTGGCTAATATCGTAGACAATGCCATCAAATATACAGAGCATGGCACAATCAGGATTTCTGCTGTAAGCTATGAAATGTTTGCAAGGATCGATATATCGGATACCGGTTCAGGCATCCCGGAAAGTGAGCAAGCGAAGATATTTGCTCGCTTTTACCGCTCAAATAGTGTGCAGAAACAAGAAGGTGTTGGCATCGGCTTATACCTTGCCCGACAGATCATATCCGGCGAGGGCGGTTATATCAAGGTTGCTTCCGTTCCGGGAAAAGGAAGTACGTTTTCCATATTTCTGCCGAAATAACAACAATTCTATCAAAACTGTTAGATTTCATTTTCCGCCGGAAAGAATGTGGAAAGATTCCTATGCGATAATCTGTATGTATCAAAGGATGATTTCTTTGCATACATACAGATTTTTTCATGGAGGTACTCATTTATGGATGTTTTACAGGCAAAAGACCTGAGAAAAATTTATGGCTCCGGCAATAACGCAGTTCATGCGTTGGATGGAGTTGATTTAAGTGTAAAGAAGGGCGAATTTGTTGCAATCGTCGGCACATCCGGCTCCGGCAAATCCACGCTGTTGCACATGCTGGGCGGGCTGGATCGCCCTACAAGCGGCACGGTCATGGTGGACGGACAGGATATTTTCTCCCTAAAGGAGGAAGCGCTGACCATCTTCCGCCGCAGGAAAATCGGCTTTGTGTTCCAAGCATATAATCTTGTTCCGGTGCTGAATGTGTATGAAAATATTGTTCTACCCATTGAGCTGGACGGTGGCAAGGTCAATAAGGATTTCGTACAGCAGATTGTACAGACACTTGGGCTGGATGATCGTCTGGATGCGCTGCCCAATCAGCT
The DNA here is from genome assembly GCF_004123145.1 of Blautia faecicola. Lineage (NCBI taxonomy): Bacteria > Bacillati > Bacillota > Clostridia > Lachnospirales > Lachnospiraceae > Blautia > Blautia faecicola. Next base: position 2,847,652 of record NZ_SDKC01000001.1, read on the forward strand.
CTCAGGCGGTCAACAGCAGCGAGTAGCCATTGCCCGTGCGCTGGCGGCAGCACCCGCTATCATTCTGGCAGATGAACCCACCGGCAATCTGGATTCCAAAACCAGCCAGGATGTATTGAGCCTTTTGAAAGTCACCAGTCAAAAGTTCGCCCAGACAATCGTAATGATCACTCACAACGAAGAAATTGCGCAGATGGCAGACCGCATTATCCGTATCGAAGATGGTCGGATCGTCTCCCAGAACTAACGGGAGGTGGCTACGATGAATGTCAAAAACAGAAAATGTATTCGAAAGCTCAGCTTAAAATCTCTTTATGCGAACCGCCGCCGTAATCTGATCGCCATTTTTGCCATTGCGCTGACAACGCTGCTATTTACGTCCATGTTCACCATTGTCTTGTCGTTGAACGCCAGTTATGAAACCTACCAGTTCCGGCAGGTAGGCGGCTATGCACACGGCACCTTTAAGGATGTTTCCCCCGAGCAGGCGGAACGCATCGCTGCCCACCCGAAGGTGAAGGCTGCGGGGGCACGGAAGGCGATTGGTATCACTGCGGAAGGTGTCTTTGCCAAAACGCCGGCAGAGATCAGCTACATGGACGCCAATTGCACCAAATGGAGCTATGCCACCCCCACTACCGGGCGGATGCCCAAAAGCGGCAAAGAAGTTGCCATGGATACGGCAGCGTTGCAGCTACTTGGCGTGACACCGAAACTGGGCGCAGAGGTCACGGTTTCCTATTCCATCACGGACAAGGATCAAACCGCCTTTGCTGTAACGGATACCTTTACGTTGGTGGGCTATTGGGACTATGATGAACTAATGCCTGTTCACTACATCAACATCAGCAGTGATTACGCAGATGACATCGAAGCGCAGGCAGTGAAAACAGGGTTACAGCCCTTCCGCACCGATTTGAATGTCATGATGGCTTCCGGCACAAACATTCAAGGGCAGATGGAGCAGGTGGATACCGATCTTGGCTACACATGGGACAGCTATACCGATCCCAACAGCGTCCGAATCGGTGTCAATTGGGGATATACCTCATCCCAGTTGGAGTCGCAACTTGATCCGGAACTTGTGATCGCCATAGCAGCTTTTTTACTGCTGGTGATTTTTACCGGGTATCTTATCATCTATAACATTTTCCAGATCTCTGTTGCAGGGGATATCCGGTTTTACGGACTTCTGAAAACCATTGGCACAACGCCCCGGCAGATCAAACGTATCATTCGCCAGCAGGCACTTCTGCTTTGTCTGATCGGCATTCCGGCAGGGCTGCTGCTGGGCTACGGCATCGGCGCTGTTCTGGTGCCGGTTGTCTTGCGCTCCACCCAGTTAGAGGTGGGCATCACGACCATCAGCACCTCGCCTGTGATCTTTGTTGGCTCCATGCTGTTTGCCCTGTTGACGGTGCTCCTGTCCTGTTCCAAGCCCGGAAAAATGGCAGCCAGGGTCTCTCCGGTGGAGGCTACCAAATATACAGATGCGATGCAGACTAAGAAAAAACAGCGCAGTACCCGGGGAGCGAAGCTCCATCAGATGGCCTTTGCCAATCTGGGACGAAACAAGAAAAAGACGGTGCTGGTGGTGGTGTCTCTGGCACTGTCGGTGACACTGTTCAATGCGCTGTGTGCCTTTGTGGGCGGCTTCAGCATGGAGAAGTATGTATCCGCCATGACCTGCGCCGATTTTATCGTCAGCACTCCCGACTATTTTCGTTATAACTCGAGTGCAGATGAATTCATCACCCAGGAACAAATAGAGGATATCTCCGCAAACACAAAGGCCAGTCTTTCCGGCACGGGATATGCTGTGCGAAAACCCGCATATCTGTGGATGGCGGAGGATGCTCTGCGGCAGGACTATGCAAGGTACGAAAGCGCCGAGCAGTTGGACAGCCATATGAGCTGTCTGGAGCACCGGGGCAATATGGTGATGGGAGATACCAGAATCGAGGCTCTGGATAACAGTCTGTTTGACAAGCTGCAAGTGTTCGACGGAGATATTTCTCCCATGTTGGAGCCGGACAATAACGCCATTGCCATTGCGGTTTCTTTGGATGATTACGGTAATCTGCCCAATCTTGAATACTACCCCAAGGTGGGAGACACGATCACCGTTACCTATGCGGATGATGTGAAATATATCGACAGTCGCACCGGAGAACTCTGCACCGAAGATACACCGGAGGAGTACCTTCAGGCAAAATTGTATGGAGCCAGAGATGTAGAGTACACGGTCTGCGCCTTGGTAGAACTTCCGAATTCCATGAGTTATCGTTATGGTGGTATTGGATATGACGTAGTTTTGTCTGTGGACACCGCACAGAGGGACAGCGGTGGTGCAGTCATTCCGATGCTTTACCTGTTCGACACAGCGGACGACGCTGACGAGACCGAAGCAGAGCAATATCTATCGAAGCTCACTGCCGGTGAGTTTTCGCCCTTGATGTATGAAAGCAAGGCCACGGCTCGCTCTGAATTTGCTCAGTTCCGGCAGATGTTCCTTCTGATAGGTGGTATCCTCTGTGCTATCATTGGGCTGGTGGGACTCTTAAATTTTTTCAACGCCATGATGACCGGTATTCTTTCCCGCCGCCGTGAATTTGCTGTACTTCAGGCTGTAGGAATGACGAACCGGCAGCTCAAAACCATGCTGATCTACGAGGGATTGTTTTACGCAATGTCCTCCGTAGCAGCGGCCTTTATTCTGTCACTGGTGTTTGGACCTCTTGCAGGAAAAATGCTGGGCAGTATGTTCTGGTTCTTTGAATATCGATTCACCATTCTGCCTGTCCTGTTGACAATTCCGGTATTTCTTCTGCTGGGGTGGCTGATTCCTTGCATGATGTATGATAACGCAGCGAAATGCAGCGTTGTAGAGCAATTAAGGGATGCTCAATAACTTTAAGCAAAAAACGGCCCTCTGCCAAGGAAAAGGCAGAGGGCTGAGTTTTAATCTAAGGGTTTATATTCCTCCATTCTGCGGGATGTTAGCTTATCCCAAAATATTTGAATGCTTCTCGGATTGCTTTCTCTTTTTCCAGTGGGCACTGTGGCTGTCTGGAATCCTCGGACTTCGGCAAATTATAGTTCTTACCACCCCCAATCCCACATTTTCGCTTAATTTGTGAGATATACAGGTTGGATACCTTTAACCCGCTATGCTCCAGCGCATAGTCCTTGGAAAGCAAGACAACCGTCTCCACATGCACCGTATGAGGAAACTGATCCACCCCCTGCACCTTCTTAACTTCATATCCTTCCCCCCGCAGATATTTCAGATCCCGGGCCAGAGTCGCAGAGTCACAACTTACGTACACGATCCGTTTCGGCTGCATCTTTACCATCGTAGCCAGTACGCTCTCTTCGCATCCTTTCCGTGGCGGATCCACCACGATCACATCCGCATAGATGCCTTCTTTTTCGTATTTTTCCGGCAACACTTCTTCCGCTTTTCCTACAAAGAATTCTGCATTGGTGATATGATTCAGCGTTGCATTTCGTTTTGCATCCTCAATGGCAGCCGGGACAATTTCCACACCATAGACCTGTTTTGCTTTCTGGGCGAGGAAGAGGGAAATTGTTCCGATTCCGCAGTAGAGATCCCAGACCGTCTCATTTCCTTCCAGACCTGCATATTCCAGTGCTTTTTCGTAAAGTTTCTGTGTCTGCACCGGATTGACCTGATAAAAAGACTGCGGGGAGATCTGATAGGCGATCGGTCCGATCGTATCGGTGATGTATTCCTGTCCCCATAAGACTTTCCCTTTTCTTCCCAGAATCACGTTCGTCTTTTCCCGGTTGATGTTCAGGGAAATGCTGGTCATTCCCGGAATCTCGCGAAGTTTTGCGATCAGATCTTCCGCTCCCGGGATGCGGCTGCCGTTGACGACAAGACAGACCATGATCTCTTTCGACTGGAATCCATAACGGATCAGTACATGACGCACCAGACCCTTCCCGGTTGTCTCGTCATATGCCGGGATATCATATGCTTCCATATGCGCCAGCACCAGATTCAGGATCTGTTCGTTGACTTCCACGCCGAGATAACATTTCCGGTTGCTGATGATCGAATGGGTTCTTCCGGCATAGAATCCGGCGATCAGATGGCCTTCTTTGTCGCATCCCACCGGAAACTGCGCTTTGTTTCTGTAATGGTACGGATCTTCCATGCCGATGATCGGCTGCATCGGAATCTCTTCTTTCTGAAAACCGCCGATCCGGATCAGATTATTTTCAATCTTCTGCTGTTTGTATGCCAGCTGTTTTTCATAAGAAAGTGCCTGGATCTGACAGCCACCGCACTGACGGGCGTACGCACAGCGTGGCTCGACCCGGTCTTTCGACGGCTCCATGATCTCCACCAGTCTGGCATAACCGTAATTTTTCTTCGCCTTCATGATCTTTGCCTGTACTTTATCGCCGATCACTGTGTCTTTTACAAATACGGTATAACCGTCCACTTTTCCGATTCCTTCCCCGTCATGTCCCATATCCTCGATGGTTACAGTCAGAAGATCATTCTTTTTGTATTCCATGGATCTGCCCTTTCTTTACATACTGGTTTTACGGATATTTGATTCAAACAGCCGGTTGTAGCCAAGCCATTCGTTCGGATCTTTCGCATTGTCGAAAAGCTCGGTAAATGTTTCCATCTTGGCATCCGTGTTGTCCGCCATATTCAGCGCTGCCGCCTCCATCAGGGCCGGTTTCTTCGGGGAACCGTATTCCAGTTCTCCATGGTGTGCCAGGATGCAATGCTTTAACTCACTCTCCACTTTTGCCGGGAAATCCGGGATCTCACGGATCGCATCGTGGAGCATCTCCGCTCCAATCATAATATGGCCCAGCAACTGTCCGTCATCGGTATAATCATTCATCGGAAATGCAGAAATTTCTTTCGTCTTTCCGATATCATGAAAGATTGCTGCGGTCAGAAGCAGGTCGCGGTTCAGTGCAGGGTAGGCTTTCGTATAAAAATCGCAGAGTTTGGTCACATTTAACGTATGCTCCAGCAGTCCGCCCACAAAACCGTGGTGTACTGTCTTGGCTGCGGAATTGAAGCGGAAGCGTTTGATGAATGCTTCATCCTCCACAAAAAACAGTTCTAACAGACGGGACAGGTATGGATTTTGGATGGTTTTGATAATCGCCATCAGTTCTCCGTACATCTCGTCGATATCACATTTGCTCACCGGAAGATAATCGGTGGGATCGTACTCTCCCTCACGGGCTTTTCTTGCACGCTTGATGTTCAGCTGCAGTGCGCCTGCAAAATTGGTGACATCTCCCATGATTTCAATATAATCCAGTGAATCAAACTCATCAATCCCCAGCGAATTCGGATCCCAGATCTTGGCATCGATCGTCCCGGTCTTGTCCTGCAGAATCACATTTTCATATGGTTTTCCGTTTTTTGTCACTGCTGCCTGTTTATGTTTACAAAGGTAAATTCCGGACACCCGGCATCCCTCAAAAAATTCCTGAATAAATTTCATATAATCTCCTTCCGTCTTTCTGCCTGATTTTCTGTCAGTGAAAATTCCGCAGAAGTTTTGTGGTATAGAAAGCCATCGTCCCTATACCACATTTTTTATCTCACTATTCTTTTTTACAGACTCTTTTATAGTTTATAACGCATCCAGCGTTACGTCAAACACTATTTCCACATATCCTTCCGCACCTTTTCGCATCGCCGTCACTTTGATCTTCTGATCCTTTTTCGACTGATCCAGGCGTGTTCGCAGTCTCGACAGCGTCTCGACACTTTCATTTCCCACTTTCACGATCACATCTCCGTTCTGGATCCCAGCGTTCATCGCCGGAGAATCTTCCTCCACGGAGTTTACATAAATACCTGTAGGAATTCCGGTTTTCTGTGAGAGACTGCTGCTGATATCCTGTCCCCGGACACCGAGATATATCAGATCTTCATTATTTGACAGTTGCTCAATCAGTTTCCGAAGATCCGAGATTGATAATGCCGTCACCACCCCGGTATCCGCCTCCCCGGAAAAAGACTGCGCGATCACACCCACGATCTTTCCGTCCAGATTGACCAGAACCCCGCTTCCCTCGCTGTTTCCCATAATATCCGTCGTAAGCAGATGATATTCACTGTCCACCGTACTTTTCACATTTGTTGTGGAAGTCACCCGGCCGCAGACTACCGAATCCGGATAACCGGACGGACTTCCCAGTGCCAGTACCAGATCTCCCTGATTCACCGAAGATGCGCTTCCCAGTTCACCCACTGCGATTGCATCCCTGGTCTCTTTGCCAAGATCATTTCTCGCAATCTGGATCACTGCGAGTCCTGTGGCTGCATCCTGTTTGACGAAATGACCGTCCACCGTATTGCCATCACAGAAGGTCACAAGGATCCGGTTCACCGTATCCACAACCCGGTATTCCGTCAGCACATAATATTCTTTCCCTGTGTCTGCCACAACAAAGCCGGATGCCTGTTTCTCATCCTCAAAAGAATTATTCATCCAGTCTACATCATTGGTAAATCCCTGTACGATCACCACGGAACGCTTCGGCTCACTTGCCGCCTCCGAGATCTGCTGATACAGGTCCGAATACTCCTGCAGCGTCATCGGCTCTTTGGATGTATCCGCAGCTGTTGTGTCGCTTTCATCGGTCTGATCGTCCCCGTTTTCCTCTTCCGGTATCTCCTGCTGCGGTTCTTTTTCTTCGTCCTCATCCGTCCCGGTTCCGTCCACGATACTCACTCTCGGCTGCTCTTCTTCCGGTTCGAAATAAGGCTCCACCTTTGCAAATACAAAAGCCGCAATCACACCGAACAGCACAGCACCTGCTGCCACTCCCGCCATACTTATCGCGATTTTTCGTTTATCCAGAGGCTTCTTTTTCATCACTTCCCGGTAAAAATCGTACTCGTCCTGCTTGTGATCTTTCTTTTTATCCATACGCGTAGTCTCCTGTTTCTGACTCCAACTGTAACTGCGCCGTTTTCCCTGTATCCGGATATCTCTTCCCATATTCGGAACACATCGAAAAGACAGCTGCTGCCTGAAAATTTCCTTAATATTTTATCAAATAGATATGAACATTTTATGACATAGAGAAAAAACTTTTTCCGCCTCCCTTTTTTGCCTTTCCTTTCCCTGGCAGATAGGGTAAAATAAAGCGTATAGAAAGGATTTAACATTATGAACAACAAAGCTTTAAAAACACTCGAATACACGAAAATCATCGAGATGCTCGCAGCCCACGCTTCTTCCCCTCTCGGAAAGATCCGCTGCGAAGATCTCCTTCCCTCCTGTTCTCTGGGAGAGATTGAATATAAGCAGGAACAGACCCAGGACGCGCTGTCCCGTCTGTTTCAGAAAGGAAACATCAACTTCGGCAGTGCCAAAGATATCCGCGGTTCCCTGAAACGTCTGGAGATCGGAAGTACCCTGGGTATCACCGAACTTCTGCAGATCTGTGCCCTTCTGGACAACACCTCCCGGGTAAAATCCTACGGACGCCGGGAAAAAGAAACTGCACAGCGGGATTCTCTGGACGATCTTTTTGATGCACTCGAACCTCTGCCACTGTTAAATACAGAGATCCGCCGCTGCATCCTCTCTGAAGATGAGATCGCCGATGACGCAAGTGCTGCCTTAAAACAGATTCGCCGTTCGATGAAAGTAACCGGCGAACGCATCCATACACAGCTTGCCGGTATGGTCAACGGTTCCGCCAGAACCTACCTGCAGGATGCCGTGATCACCATGCGAAACGGACGTTACTGTATCCCGGTCAAAGCCGAATACAAAGGACAGGTTCCGGGTATGATCCACGACCAGTCCTCCACCGGTTCCACTCTTTTTATCGAACCGATGGCAATCGTAAAACTGAACAATGAAATCCGCGATCTCGAAATGAAAGAGGCGGCAGAAATCGAAGTCATCCTTGCTTCTTTGAGTAACATGGCTGCCCAGGAACGTGAAAACCTTCGCTATAACCTGGAAAATCTGGTAGAACTGGACTTTATTTTCTCCCGCGCTGCCCTCGCCATGGATATGAACGCCACACGGCCGATCTTTAATACCAAAGGCTATATCAATATCCGCAAAGGCCGTCATCCGCTGATTGATAAGAAGAAAGTCGTGCCGATCGACATTCATCTGGGAAAAGAATTTCATCTGCTGATCGTCACTGGTCCGAATACCGGTGGTAAGACCGTTTCTTTAAAAACGGTCGGTCTTCTTACCCTGATGGGACAGGCAGGTCTTCACATTCCTGCACTTGACCGTTCCGAACTGTCTGTTTTTGAGGAAGTCTATGCGGATATCGGAGACGAGCAGAGTATCGAGCAGTCGCTCAGTACCTTCTCCTCCCATATGACCAACGTGGTTTCCTTTATCGAAAAGGCTGATCCGAAATCCCTCGTTCTCTTCGATGAGCTGGGAGCGGGTACCGACCCGACGGAAGGTGCCGCACTCGCAATCTCGATCCTGAACTATCTGCAAAAGCAGGGCATCCGCGCCATGGCAACCACCCATTACAGCGAGTTAAAAGTCTATGCCCTCTCTACTCCGGGTGTGGAAAATGCTTCCTGTGAATTTGACGTGGAGACGCTTCGTCCTACCTACCGTTTACTGATCGGTGTTCCGGGCAAGAGTAATGCATTTGCCATTTCCAGCAAGCTGGGGCTGCCGTCGTATATTATCGACGATGCGAAACAGCAGATCAGCCAGGAAGACGAATCCTTCGAGGATGTGATCTCCACCCTCGAAGAAAACCGTATCACTATTGAAAAAGAACACATGGAAATCGCCCGCTACAAGTCCGAAGTAGAAGATCTGAAAAAACAACTGGAGACCAAGCAGGAAAAGCTGAACCAGCAGCGTGACCGGATCCTCCGCGAAGCCAATGAGCAGGCGCACGCGATCCTGCGTGATGCGAAAGAATACGCGGATCAGACGATCAAAGACTTTAACAAATTCGGAAAAGCCAATATTTCCATTAAAGAAATGGAAAATAAACGACAGAATCTCCGTAAGAAGATGAACAAGGTCGAAAGCAATATGTCCAAGAAAGAAAAGAAGGTCACAGGCAATCTGAAACCTTCCGATCTGCATCTGGGCGACGGCGTAAAAGTGCTGAGCCTGAACCTCAAGGGAACCGTAAGCACCCTCCCGGATGCGAAAGGGTATCTTCTGGTACAGATGGGTATTATGCGATCCAAGATCCATATCTCCGATCTGATACTGTTACAGGAAGAAACCGTGATCTCCGCACCGAATATGCAGCGCACCAGCGCCGGTAAGATCAAGATGTCCAAATCTTCCTCTGTCGGCATTGAGATCAACCTGCTTGGCCGCACCGTCGACGAAGCCATCGCGGAACTGGATAAATATCTGGATGATGCATATCTGGCACATATTCCAAGTGTCCGTGTCGTTCACGGAAAAGGTACCGGTGCCCTCAGAAAAGGCATCCATAACTATCTACGCCGGGTAAAATACGTCTCTTCTTTCCATCTCGCTGAATTTGGCGAGGGAGATGCCGGTGTTACGATTGTTAACTTTAAGAAATAAAAATAAGTCGCTATAGTACGACAAGGAGTTTTTTATGGTATCCAAACAGAAAATAATGATTGTAGACGATGACAACAACATCGCCGAACTGATATCTCTTTATCTTACCAAAGAATGTTTTGAATGTAAGATTGTAAACGACGGTGAGGAAGCTTTAAGTGTGTTTCCTTCCTTTCAGCCAAACCTGATCCTCCTGGATCTGATGCTTCCCGGTATGGACGGCTATCAGGTCTGCCGGGAGATCCGCCACAAATCCAATGTACCGATCATCATGCTCTCCGCCAAAGGAGAAGTCTTTGACAAGGTACTCGGACTGGAACTCGGCGCGGATGACTATATGATCAAACCATTTGATTCCAAGGAACTGGTTGCCCGCGTCAAAGCGGTTCTCCGCCGTTTCCAGCCTGCCCCTTCTGCTCCGGCAGTACCGGCAGGAAAATACGTGGAATACCCGGATCTGATCATCAATCTGACCAACTATTCCGTTGTCTATCAGGGTGTGACGATCGATATGCCGCCAAAGGAACTGGAACTTTTGTATTTTCTTGCTTCCTCACCAAACCAGGTATTTACCAGGGAACAGCTGTTAGACCATATCTGGGGATATGAGTACATCGGCGATACCCGTACCGTGGACGTACATATCAAACGACTGCGCGAGAAGATCAAAGATCATCCGTCATGGTCCATCAGTACCGTCTGGGGCATCGGTTACAAATTCGAGGTTAAATCCTGATGAAACGAACACTGTATTCCAAATTTATTATGGCGTATATTCTTCTGGGCGTTCTCGGAACGGTTCTGATCGCCACACTGGGATCTTCTCTGATCCAGAATCACATCCTGGAAGATACCGGCGCCGCCCTGTATAAAGAAGCGATCTCTCTCGCCTCCTATCAGGCAAATACCGATTATTCCGACAGTGAAGCTGTGGAAGCTGCCTATAATCAGTTAAAAACGCTCTCTGCCTTTCAGGATTCCCGGATTCTCATCCTGAATCCGTCCGGGCAGCCGTTGATCGATACGAGCAAAGCTTACAGTTCCGAGGCACAAAAAGCAATCAAAAACTTTGATCCGGCGATCATGGGGTCAGACAGTTATATCACAGGCACTTTTCACGGGTATTTTAAGGAAGACATGGTCAGTACCCTGGTTCCGATCACCAAAAATCTGTCCACCAAAGGGTATGTGTCGATCCACCTTCCCATGACCGTGATCATTGATCAGAAAGAATCGGTTCTCGGTCCGGTTTATATCGTGTTTGCGATCCTGCTGCTCTGTTCTCTTCTGATCCTGGCACTCTTTTCTCATTCCGTCTACCAGCCGCTGAAAAAGATCACCGCCGGAGCCAATGAGTACGCCGCCGGAAATCTGGACTATAACATCCCCGTCACCACCAATGACGAGATGGGCTATCTCGCCGATACCCTGAACTATATGTCCGGAGAGCTAAGCAAATCGGGAGAATATCAGCATAAGTTCGTTGCAAATGTCTCGCATGATTTCCGCTCCCCGCTGACCTCGATCAAGGGATTTGTAGAAGCGATCATGGACGGAACGATCCAGCCGGAGATGCAGGATCGTTACCTGAAAATCGTCGTTGATGAGACCGAACGCCTAGAAAAGCTGACGCAGAGCCTTCTGACGCTGGATAAACTCGATTCCAAAGGACGGCCTCTGCATATGAAAGACTTCGATATCAACCGCACGATCAAAAATACGGTAGCCACTTTCGAGGCGATCTGCCGCAAGAAAATGATCACGATCGAACTGCATCTCGAATCGGAAACTTTGATGGTACATGCCGATATGGAACAGATCCAGCAGGTTTTGTATAACCTGATCGACAATGCAATCAAGTTCAGTTCCGATAACTCGATCATCAAAGCGGAAACCTCCGAACGGCACGGTACGGTTTTTGTATCTGTGAAAGATTCCGGTATGGGGATTCCAAAAGAAAAACAGCACAAGATCTGGGATCGCTTCTACAAGATCGATTCTTCCCGCGGCAAGGACCGCAAAGGTACCGGTCTCGGACTTTCGATCGTCCGCGAGATCATTGCCGCACACAATCAGAATATCAATGTCATCAGTACCGAGGGAGTCGGTACCGAATTTATCTTTACATTAGAAAAAAGCAAGGGAACCGGCTGATTCCCTTGCTTTACCTTTTCTTTGATTATTTTTTTATTTCCACTCATACTTGGTCAGATGACCGCCCAACTGCATATGATCAAAATTGTGCTGCCGCAGTGCCTCGTAGAGCACGATTGCCACGGAATTGCTCAGATTCAGCGAACGGATATCGTTCATCATCGGAATACGGATCGCCGTCTCCTGATTTTCCAGTAAGATTTCTTCCGGGATCCCGCCGCTTTCTTTTCCGAACATAATGTAGGCATCTTCCTCATACTGCACTTCCGTATAGGTCTGCGGTGCTTTTGTCGATGCCATATAGATCTTCGCTCCCGGATTCTTCTCCAGGAAATCCTGATAATCGATATACCGGGTGACATCCAGATCATCCCAGTAGTCCATTCCTGCACGTTTGATTGATTTTTCATTTAACCGGAAGCCCAGCGGCTCGATCAGATGCAGTCTCGTTCCTGTTGCCACACAGGTTCGTCCGATATTTCCTGTATTTGACGGGATCTCCGGCTCATAAAGAACAATATTTAACTTTGCCATTTTCTCTTACCCCATTACTTTGTATAACTCATCCGGCTGCGGTTTATCCAGATAACGGACATCCTCACCGTTTCGCAGGATCCGGTCGTTACCGCTGTTGGTACGGCCTACCACAACGGCATGGATACCTGCCTGTTCCAGTTTTCTCACCAGTTCGTGACCATCGTCCGCCGCGATCATCATGGAACCGCTGGACATGATCTGGTAAGGATTGACACCGAAATAATTACAGATTTCCACGGTTTCCTGACGGATCGGGATTTTCTTCAGATCCACTTCCAGACCAACACCGGCTCCGCTCGCCATCTCCCAGAACGCGCCGAAGACGCCGCCCTCTGTTATATCATGCATAGAAGATACACCATGTTTCACTGCGATCCGTGACTCCGGTACCACCGACAGATACTGGTCGAAATCTTTTGCCGTATCGACCAGAACTGCCGGAAATCTTTTTTTGAGTTCTTCTTCTTTTTCTTTCGCGAGAATCGTCGTTGCCTCGAGACCGATCCATTTCGTCACGATGATATCCTGATCCGGGCGGATCTGGGATACCGTGCGCAGATTTTCTTTCTTCATTTTGCCAACACCGGTCACAGAGATCAGTGGCTGTTTTACCACGTTTGTGATCTCGGTATGTCCGCCGAGGATTTCCATATGCAGTTTTTCGCAGGTTTCTTCCGCATCCTGCATCATTTTCCGGATCTCCGGCTCTTCGACGGTATCCGGAAGCATTACGGTCAGCATCACACCCACCGGATCTGCACCGGCTGCAGCCAGATCATTTGCCGTGATGTGGATGCTGTGATGCCCCAGATCTTTTGCGGTTCCCGTGATCGGATCTGTGGACATCACCAAAACTTCATCCTCGCCCACCTCAAGGGCAGCGCAGTCCTGTCCGACCGCCGGACCAACCAGGACTTCCTCTCTTCTGTGTTTTACCTGTTTTAATACCGAACGGATCAATACCGGTTCCGGCAGTTTACCTATCTTCATGTTTTTCTCCTCTACATCTGTCAGCCGCCATACCGGTTCAGCACCACATAGACCTGATTCAGATCGTTGTTTGCTATTGCCGTATACATGGCACTGGACGCCTCTGTACTGCTTGTTTTTACACCGACTTTGTATTTATTCGGTGTCATCTGATAATAACTGTTATTTACTTCTTCTTTGCTGACCTGCTGCCCGTTTTCCGTGACAATTTTCCACAGGCGTGCTTTGTAACCTGTATGGGCACTTTGTGTCTGTGTGATACTGCCAAATGCTTTTTCCGAGTCTGCTGTCAGCTCTGTTGTCGGATTGATCGTTTCCAGCGTTTCGCTTTCATAGGTAACGGTTCTGTCCGCAGATCGATATTCCTGTCCATATAGATTAAAATAGATCTTTCCACCGGAAACATAACCTTCAATATAGATCGGCGCTTCCGTATTATTCACAAACCGAAAATCCTTCGCTCCTTCCGCGATCGCCGCATCCATGGATGGTTCCACGTATTTTACGATCATTGAATGATTGTGGCGTTCCGTCACTTCAAGTTCTGCCTGCAAAACCGCCTGATACAGCGTTGTAGATACCTGGCAGATACCTCCGCCAAACGATTCCACCACCGTACCATTGGCATAAGAGGCTGCCGGTTCATACCCGTTTTCTTCGGTAAATGGTACCATATTATCACAGACGGAAACCTCATCGCCCGGATAAATAACTTTGCCATTCAGTTTGGAGGTTCCGTTTTTTACATTTGTCGCCCTCGCAGCACTGCTGGCAGAATAATCCGTACTTCCCTGTCCCAGGATATCTTTTACCTTTTCCAGTTCTTCCTGAGAACCTTTCGGCTCGGTAATCTCCACATCGAGATCCAGGTTCCCCGGACCATCTCTCCACACATGTTCCAGATAATCCGTTAATTTATCCACAGAGGCATCCTCATTCAGAGAAACCCCACGGACACCGTTCGTGATCTGAAACTGATCATTCTCTCTTGTCAGGTTGTAATCCACTACTTCCCGGTTCATCGGCACACAATATTGTTCCAGTGCTGTCCGCATGCTGTCACTGTCCACCTGCCAGGAAATATCCAGCTGAAGGTCTTCTTTTTCCAGAGCTTTCTTTACTTTATAGCGTCGGATCACATTACCAACCTGTCCCACATCCATCGCCTGCCGGATCGTACCGTCATTATCCCCGGTAACACCCAGTTCTTTTGCTGTCACTCCGGTGGACATGTCATCCATGTGAAGAATGATCTGGTATCCGGTAATCTCGTCTACACGGGACTGCACCGCTTCCTGTGCTTCTTCTTTCGTCATGCCGGACAGATCCACACTTTCCAGATAAATATGATCCAGAATCGTCCGTTCTCCGGTGACAGCATTGTTGGATGTACCGGTGTCAAGGGTTACTTCATCGGTTTCCGCCTGCCAGGTCGGAATCTCATCTTCCTCCTGCACATCCTGATCCGTATCCGCAGCTTTCCCGCCGTTCTCTCCGTCCTCTGTCACAGCTGTTCCTTCACCTGCCGCGCTGTCTTCTGTATCTCCTGCGGCGGCATCTTCGCTACTGTCGCCCTCCTGCGTCGTTTCCGACTGCTGGGCGCTGTCTGTATTCTGCGCGCACCATCCGCTGACCGGCTGCTGTAACATCATTACTCCCGCCAGCAGGGCCGCCATTATTTTCTTCTTCATCTGTATGTCAATCCCTTATAACATTACTTCCAGAATCATCGGAACCACCATTGCAAGTACCAGTATGACTGCAATAATTCCCGCTACGATCTGTCTTCCGTTTTTCTTCCACATATTCATTTTTCATTCACCTCTTCATGCGCCCGTACCGGGCAATAATCGTATCGATTTTCCTGGATGCCTCATTTTTGGTGAGGCTGTCAATAGACACATCCAGTTCTATTTTATGATATTTCACCAGATCATTCAAGTATGCTTTTTGTGCCGGAGTGATCGGACCACGCCGTTTTACTTTATACTGTAACTGTTTCGGCTGAAAGATCCGCTCCTGTCCTTCTTCTGCGATCCGCACCAGATGCTGATACAATTCATGCGTTGCCAGTGCATCGTGATATGCACGGTGGGCGTGCGCCCGATCAATCTGAAAATAGCCGCAAAGATTCGTCAGACTCCTGCTCTCCAGATCCGGAAGCAGGATTCTTGCGATCTTCAGCGTATCGATCCCGTTTTTCTCAAACGGGATTTTCTGATCCGCCGCCTGATGTTTCAGAAAGCTGTAATCAAAGATCAGATTATGCCCCATCAGATCCTGTTCCCCGCAGAAATCCAGAAATGCCCGCACTGCTTCTGCCGGTGTCGGCTGTCCTTCCACCATTTCCTGTGTAATTCCCGTCAGTTCCCGGATCCGCTCCGGAATCTTCATCTGCGGATCTGCAAACATACAAAACGTATCGGTCACCTCTCCGTCCAGAACCTTGACTGCTCCGATCTCCAGGATCCGATCCTGAGACGGATACAGCCCCGTGGTCTCCAGATCCACAACCACATAGCTGGACGGACATGCTGTTTTTTCCATCGTGTTTTCTTTTCCTTTCTCTTACATTATGTCAACTACCGGTAATTTTACCGTTTTCGCATCGTACGTCAGTACATCCCTGCTCCGGTAATCAAACAGGATCCAGCACGCTTCCCTCGCACCGGTATCCGGATCATAGTCCATCCGTTCCAGATGCGTCATACGCGCCAGCTGTTTTTCATCGTATCCTGCATATTCCGGCAGATACGCATGTGTCTCTTCTTCCTTCAGATAAAATTGCCGGATCTCTCTCTTATACGCTTTCAGATCCTTCGCCCATGCCGGCCGGGTCTTCATATTTTCTCTTGCGTATAGATCATAAATCATCAGCTGGCGGTAATATTCCATCTGCTCTTCCTCTACATATTCCTGCAGGAATTCCTGCAAAATCTCGTATCGGCGGATTCTGGTATGTGAAATGTTCATATACCCCTTTTTGTCATAAAATACCCCCAGCGCTTCATACAGCGCAAATGGATTGTCAAATAATTTTTCTATCGCAAGCAGGGTTTTCCCGAACTGATTACTGTTATAGTAGACTTCCACCATCTCTTCCACCAGTTTCAGCCGCAGAACGTCCTCATATGGCAGCCATTTGGTATACAGCACCTCGTAAGGCTCCCGGCTCTGGCAGACACAACCGTACTCCGGTGCCGCCTGATACATAAAGGATCCCTTTAACATTTTCAGAAATCCCAGCTGCAACTGCTGCGGCCGCAGACGGTAGACATCGCAGAAGGATTTTGCAAAGGAAGTATAATCTTCATAGGGAAGTCCCGCGATCAGATCCAGATGCTGGTGTACGTTATGCCCTTCCTGCACCCGTGTCACCACCTCGGATACCTGGGCAAAATCCATTTTCCTGTGGATCTCCCGGATCGTATCCGGATTCGTCGACTGCACACCGATTTCCAGCTGGATCATTCCCGGACGCATTGTGCGGATCAGTGCAATCTCTTCCTCATTTAACAGATCCGCTGCCACCTCAAAGTGAAAATTCGTAATTCCGTTATCGTGAGCGATCAGATACTTCCAGATTGCCATCGCATGATCGTGCTTGCAGTTAAAGGTTCGATCCACGAATTTCACCTGCGGCACATTATGATCCAGGAAAAACTGTAATTCCTCTTTTACCAGTTCCAGATCACGGAACCGCAGTTTCTTGTCGATTGAGGAAAGACAGTAGCTGCAGGAGAACGGACACCCTCTGCTCGACTCATAATAAATGATGCGGTTTTCAAATTTTTTCAGATCTTTGTAGACAAACGGAATCGTACTCAGATCCGTGATTCCTCTCCACGGATTTTCCTGAATCTGATCCCCGTCCCTGTAGGTAATTCCATCAATCTTCGCCAGTTCTGAGATGCCTTCCAGATAAAATCCAGCCAGTTCCAGGAACGTCACTTCTCCTTCGCCTTTCATCACACCTGTCACTTCCGGGTGCTCCTCCAGCACCTTCCGCGCATCATAGGACACTTCTGGTCCTCCCAGCCAGATCGCAGTGTCGGGAAGCACTTTATGCACTTCCCGGATCAGATTCTTCACATAGGAAATATTCCAGATATAACAGGAAATGCACAAAACCTCCGGATGATCACGATAGATTCCCTTTAAAATATCATCCAGATTCTGATTGATCGTATATTCCGCCAGACCGATCCGGTCCTGATATTTTTTCGCATACGCCTTTAAGCTGTATACCGCCAGATTGGAATGGATATATTTTGCATTGATTGCTGCCAACAAGATATGTTTTCTTTCTGCCATTGCATTGTAACCTCCGAATGGCTCTTATTATACTGTATCTCTCCGGTTATCTCAATAGCCACTCGCCGTTTCCGGTTTGCAAATATATGAATTTTATGTCTCTGCCCCTGTATTTTTTTACAAAATTCGAATTTTATATCTTGCGCTTTCAAAAAAAGTATGCTAATATATATCTCGAGCTTGCCCAGATAGCTCAGTTGGTAGAGCAGAGGACTGAAAATCCTCGTGTCACTGGTTCGATTCCGGTTCTGGGCATTATCGGTTGATCCGATAGAAAGAACTTAAAACTTTTTCAAAAAAGTTTTAAAAAGTTCTTGACAATCTCGACTGACTAATATATAATACATTATGTTGTCAGCGACAAACACTTGCGGGTGTAGTTCAATGGTAGAACACCAGCCTTCCAAGCTGGATACGTGGGTTCGATTCCCATCACCCGCTTTTAACTGAATATCAGTTATTTATGCACGAGTGGCTCAGTGGTGGAGTATCGCCTTGCCAAGGCGAGGGTCGCGGGTTCGAATCCCGTCTCGTGCTTTTTTGTTATCTAAAAACAGGAACGGTAAACTTTGCCGCTCCTGTTTTTAAATTATTCATTTCTGCTTACTATTCCAACTAACAGCAAACTAAGTATCCCCACTCCCAATAACACTCCAACACATTTCATTATTTCGTTATTTGTATACTCATTCTTCGGAAGAATTCCATACTTATAGTAAGAATAACTGACATGATCCGTTGTATATGCCGTTATCGTATCTCCCACATGATACTCTGAATATATCTTTCCCGGCACTTGCATCCGCTTATCATAATCATATCTTCTTCCATTTTGATAGTAGAAGAAATAATTTTCTGATATGGAATCGTCCGTAGTAACAGCTTCGCTTCTTTTATCTGTGATCTCAATGTCTTCTAAAAAATAATCTTTTCCCTCTACCATAGATTCCATTTGTGTCTTGAAGGCATTTGACGTTACAATTATCTTTCCCCATACACCCAGGAAAGCTATCATTAAAATAATAAGAATTCCAAAAAAGAGAATTTTTTTCTGTCTTCTATTTAATATTTCTTTTTGTTTTTTGTTCTTAACCAGCTTATTACTCATGGTAACCTATTTTCAGCTCCCCAATGTTCAAACTTTTTATTAAAAAAAGAGAAACGCTGTATCTTCAACGTTTCTCTTCTCTTCGACTACTGCCGCAGACCGGAATCGAACCGTTTTAAGCAATCACAAATACTGATAGAAAGGGGCTTTGAGGACTTCATCACGGTCTGGGTGTTCAAAAAGTGTTCAAATGTTTCTCATTCACAAACCGTATTTTTACTTGTAAAATGCTTCAATAGCTTGTGCTAAGAAATCAGCAGTACCTTCACCATATTTCTCATCAGTCATAGACTTAATTCTTTCGTTGCGATAATACTGTGCCTGTGCCATCATAAAACCTTGTTCTTCTTTTATTTGTGAAAACTGCTTCATAAGTAAGCCATATTCTTCAACAACTTCTTGAACTTCCGAAGAATTTACATCACAATTTCTTTTTGCAATTAGTTTTTGCAAAACTGCTTCTATTCGTTTGTTGTAACTGTCAGCTACGTCTTTGCTAATAGGATTGTTGACTACAGATAAATATTTTTCTTTTCCTCCATACCACTCAACAACTTTGGCATAGCCTTTTTGCATTTCTTCTGATGAGACTGCCTCAATATAATGCTTTTTCCATTCTTCAACACTTCCAAACTCTTTGACAGCAAGTTCTTTCATATTGTCGGGCATATGTTCAAGCATAGTTTGAAACATTTCTTTCACTTCTGTTTTACTGAAAATTGCAAAATCCATTTTATTCTCTCCTTTCAGAATATCATCAATGCTGGTAATCAGACGTTCCATACGTTCTTTTTTTGCTACCAACATTTTTCTCTGCATTTGCAAAAGCTGGTTTCTTTCAAGAACCGGGTTATCCATAACAGCTTTGATTTCTTTCAATGGAATATCAAACTCACGGAAAAACAAAATCTGCTGTAATGTTTCCAATGCCTTATCGTCATAAAGCCGGTATCCCGCATCACTTTTTTCTGTTGGCTTTAACAATCCAATTTCATCATAATAGTGAAGCGTGCGAACGCTGATACCTGTTAAATCTGATATTTCTTTTACTGTCCTCATAACTGCTGACCTCCTGTTCCTGATAAGATAACTTTAATCTATGACGTTCCGTGAGAGTCAATAGTTTTCAGTTCAATAAATTGATTTTTCATCTCAACAAGCTGGAATTTGTAATTACATTCCATACATATTGGCATTCTTTACAATCACTCTATCTCCTTTTTCTAATTGTTCCTTAGAAACTCCTCTTAACCCAAGTCCAACATGTTCTGTTTTATATCCACAACCATTTGATTTTCGTTCTTTTGTATGTATATCGATGGTAGTAATTATAGTCTCTAATACACCTCCATTTGTTTTATAAACACACGCATTTTCTCCTTCTCTACACATTCCTGTTGATATGTTTCCTGTGGCAACTGTTCCAACCCCCATAATTGTAAATACATCATCAATAATCAATTCAAAGTCTTCTTTTAAACATAATGGAACATCTAATCTGTTCATATACTCTTTTTCTCGCTCTTTTTTGTTTTTACCAAATAATCCCATAGTGTTTCTCCTTTATAACTTCAAGATTGTCTAATTCTCCCCCCACATTATAGTTCCATTTTCTAAGCAATTCAATAAAAAAGAATAACATAACAACACACCACCTGTGCTGTCTGCTATCCTTTTCGACTTACCACCATTATTCATTTGCTGTCCGTATCTTTCAAAGACTAACGTTCCGCAGGATGCCCAGAGCGACGGTTCCTAACAGGGCGGAGGGTCGGCTGGGCAAGTGGACGGTTCTCTACACATTCCCTATTCTGCCAGATATTCTATCGCCGATTCTCTTCTTCCCTCATATTTGTCTTTCGCAAGAAGTTCATTGATAAAACACAGCAGTTTCTCCGTGTCATCATCGTCCAGTAAATCCATTTTCACCAGTATATCAAGTTCTGTCTGGTTCTTTGGATGTACGGATACTGGCTGGGACATATCAACCACTACTTTCAGCCGATTGGTTTTCTGTGTAGTTTCAATATCCGTAGTCAGTCCCATGACATGGCTTTTACTTACTCCAAATATCTGCGACAGCTTTTCCCATATAGATTCATCTCTCGGTGTTCCATTGCCGTTCTCATAGTTTGTCAGCATACTCTGCGAAATACCCAGTTCTTTTGCCAGTTCCGCAACCGTGATATTGCTTTCTTTTCTCAATTCTTTTATTTTGTTCACGTTCAAGCACCTCCTTCATAAGCACATTATATTTCAAGATTTTCCGTCCGTCAATCTTTTTATCGGATATTCAGATATTTTCTATTGACATTCTGCAATGCTTGTTTTATCATAAGATTATCTTAATATCTGATAATCAGATATCCATAAGGAGGTGAAACGATGATTAGAGGAAATGACTTTATTTTAAATCCAGACAAACTGCAAGAGGAATTTCAGTTAGTAGAAGTTTCTGACTGGGTAGACTTTTCTACAAAAGAAAAATTAGGATTCTACTATACAGTTCTTCTTCCAAAATTAAAGTTTGAGAAAGTCAAAGTAGGCATTAAAGCCAACACAGCGATTGTTACCAACGAGGAACTTGAACAAAAAGGGCAGATTCCAGTCTCATTTGATGGCTTACATACTTGGGCTAGTCTCTATAATGGACGTCTTTCTGTCAAAGCAGAAGCTTCCAATATCAGAAAAGTGGGAATGAAATAATTTTTCCCATTATGTCAGCCAGTCAGTGCCGGACAACGTCATAGGTGCTGAACTGGCTGACCTCTATACTTGATATATAAAACAACATCTTCCGAAAACAATCGGAACATTCATTACAAAAATTGGGATATGAGGTGAGATTCGTGAGCAAAACAAAAGAGTGTTTTGCATACAATACGAAAATCATTGAAACTCCTACTACAAAAGAAGTATATATTTACGAAAACCCTATTTTTATTCACTCGAAAGAAAAGGTAGATTTAACAGACACAAGTAACCAAAAAAAATTTGATGAAATGTCAGCTCATAAGCAATATGACAGTTTAAAACGCAAGCAGAAGCATTACGAACAGGCTCGTTGGGATATTGCCCGTATTGTTGACTGCAACTTTGATAACAAAACAAAATTTGTAACGCTGACATTTAAAGAAAACATTCAGGAAATCCTGATAACTAACCGAGAATTTAAGTATTTTATCCAGCGATTAAATTATTATTTGTACCATACCAAAACCCAGTTATTAAAATACCTTGCAACGTGGGAGAAACAGAAGCGTGGAGCAATCCATTATCATGTTATTTTCTTTGATTTTCCGTATATAGCAAAAGAAAAATTACAGAATTTATGGTCACATGGATTTATTAAAATCAATCGCATTGATGTAGACAGCAAAGAAAACAGAGGTCGTTATCTTAGCAAGTATTTTGGAAAAGACCTTGATTTGAAAGAACATAAGAAAAAAGCCTTTTTTAAATCTCAAAATCTGAAAGTTCCACACGAAACAAAAGTCATGCTGACCGAAGACATTTTACATGACTTACAAAAAGAAAATATCGTCTTTCAGAAAGAATACACAAGGCAAATTTACGATACCAACGCTTTCTTATCTACTGGTTCATGCTTAAAGGACAGCCGTGTTATCTACATCAAAATAAAAAAAGAAAATCCTTGCGTAAAGGGGGAATCTTATGGATAATCCCGTTACGTTCTCAGATATAACATTATTGAATACGTTAGCCACCTGTGCTAACATGACCACAGATGAAGTCTTCAAAGATTTTAAAATTATGGCAAATAAAAAAATCTTGGAGAATCACAAATATGAAATTTATTACTCAGAATCAGAAAAAAGCTGGCGTACTTATTTACCCGATGAAACCAAACCTAACAAACGCCGTCCTGTTAAGAGGAAGAGTAAAGAGAACCTTGAAAAAGAAATCATCAGATTTTATATTGAAAAGCAGAAAGCTGAAAACTGTCAGAATATCACACTGGAAGAATTATATGCTGAATGGCTTTTGTATAAAAGAGATTATACTTCCGTAAAAGCAAAAACAATTCAAGAATATGTATCTGAATGGAATAGATTTTTCAAAGATACAGAACTTGTTAAAATGAAGATAGGCGAAATCAAACCAATCACGCTTATCCGCTTTTTCAGAGAAGCTACAAAAGACCGACAGTTCACGCACAAGCGAGTCAGTAATGCCCGTTCTGTTTTGAATGGAATAATGAGTTATGCGATCGAAGAAGAAATTATATCACATAATCCTGTCTCTGATGTGAATTTCAAACAGTTTACCTATAAGCCATTAGAAGTACAAAGTGACAATGTATTTTCCCGTGATGATACGCATAAGTTATTAAATTATCTTCGGTGTATCATAGAGCCATATTCTCTTGCAATACAGTTATCTTTCTATCTGTTTATCCGTGTTGGAGAAACAAAAGCTATCCGTTGGGAAGATATTGACTACAATAACAGGCTTGTATATCTTCACAGACAGGCGACCTGTGAACGTACATTGAATGATGATTTAACATTCTCAAGCCGAAAAGTAAAAGTAGTAAATCAAATGAAAGGAAATACTTCTCATGGATTCCGTAAACAGTTCCTTACAGACGAAGCACTTAAAATTCTTCACAAAGCAAAGGAATTAAATCCAAATGGAATATATGTCTTTGAACCCAACGGCGAGATTATGACAACAGACAGCTTTAATCGCCGTTTGAAGAAATATTGCAAAGAAGCCGGTGTTCCTTATCATTCCAGTCATAAAATCCGCTTTTACAATGCTTCAACAGCTTTTGACGGAAATAATCTTACAACCCTTAGTTATTTAATGGGACATAGTGAGACAGCTACAACATTGCATTACTTGCGGAATGTCAATAAGAGGAAGAATGACAGGCTTGCTTTTCAGAATCTTGGTATTTCATCATAAAGTGTTCAAAGGTGTTCAAACATTTTAAAACAAAAAAATAAGAGAAACGCTGTAAATTCAACGTTTCTCCCATTTTTACCTAATGCCGCAGACCGGAATCGAACCGGTACGGGTATCACTACCCACGGGATTTTAAGTCCCGGGCGTCTGCCAGTTCCGCCACTGCGGCGTATACATATGAATACGGCTTCCATCGTGGGCATACATGCAAGCACTGTCCCAGCTAGCTAACTTTCATACGTACTAATGGATGGAGGTGGATTCGAACCTTTTTGCTATCATTTCAGACAGTTTCGATTCGTTACTACCTTTATCCGATGGATGGAGGTGGATTCGAGCCTTTTTGCTATCATTTCAGCAATTTCAACTCTGAACTACCTTTATCCTAATGGATGGAGGTGGATTCGAACCACCGAAGCAATTTGCAGCAGATTTACAGTCTGTCCCCTTTGGCCACTCGGGAATCCATCCATATCTTGTCAAAGCATTCACACGCTCTGACAAGATAGAATTATAGCGCAATCTTTTTTAAATTGCAAGTCTTTTCTAACTGATTTGCAAGATATTTTTAGTTATTGGAAACTGTGGATGCATCTCTCTCTTTCTCAGCAGCTTCTTCCTCTTTCTTCTGTGGAAGTTCACATCCCCTGCACAGGATAATGGCTTCCAGTGGGGACATCTCCAGTTCCAGATAACCTGCCACTACCTGGTATTCTTTCTGTTCCATGTCGTAGGCGATAGCATTGCTGTCAAGAATCCGTGTCATGGTGGTGTCGATGGTTCTGCTGATACCGGTTTCCCATACTGGGATTTCTACTTTCTTGTTTTCGTTGTTGTTATTGATGACAACAACTACCTGTTCGTTCTCATTGAATCGGCCAAAAGAAATCAGATTATAATCTTCTTTGAGCATTTTCAGAGATCCATATTTTAACACCGGAAGTTCTCTGTGCATCCGGATCGCATCCCGGTAGAACTGTAACAGATACTGGTCTTCATGTCCCCACGGATACGTTCTCCGGTTATCCGGATCGGTGAATCCACAGACACCGGCCTCATCGCCATAATAAACTGTAGGTGCACCCGGCCAGGTCATCTGAATGGCAACGGCTTCTCTTAAAATCGCTTTATTGATTCCTTCTTCTGCCGCTCTCGCACCCACTGTGTTGATACGTCCTACCCGGCTGTTAGTTCTCGTAAGGAATCTGGAGTGATCATGGTTATCCAGCTCGTTCATTGCCGTCAGAAGAGACGGTGCATAGAACCGGGAGCCGTTGTAACGCATGGAATCACGGAAGCTCTCTGCATTTCCTTTCAGTTCTTGCCGGTACTGATCGCTGTGCTTCTCAAGACCGGTCAGGAACCAGGAAACCGGCTCCATAAACGCATCGTAGTTCATAACGGTATCCCACTGATCGCCCTGCAGCCACGGGCTCACATCTCCATAATGTTCGGCAATGATGATTGCCTCCGGATTGGCTTCTTTTACCATCTTACGGAACTTTCTCCAGAACTCATGATTGTATTCGGCACTGTATCCCAGGTCTGCTGCCACATCGAGACGCCATCCATCTACGTTAAACGGCGCAGAAACCCATTTTTTCGCGATACGCAGAATATCCTTCTGTAATTCCTCGGAGTCCTCAAAATTCAGCTTTGGAAGCGTATTATGCCCCCACCAGCCGTCATAGAATTCATTGTAAGGCCAGCAGTGTTCGTTATGGAACTTGAAAAAGTGATGATACGGACTGTCACTGCTGATAAACGCACCCTTTTCATATCCCGGCTGATTCTCATAGATCCGTTCCCTGTCCAGCCATTTGTTAAAGGATCCGCAGTGGTTAAATACACCGTCCAGGATCACTTTCATGCCTCTCTTGTGGATCTCCTCCACCAGCTCGATAAACAGCTGATTGCTGGCTTCCAGATTTTCTTTGTTGGTCACACGGTCAATATACCGTTTGGCATGGGTATTGTCTTTGTCCCAGTCCGCCAGCAGATTTCCCTCATCATGAACAATTTTTCCAAAATGCGGATCCACATAGTCATAATCCTGAATATCGTACTTGTGGTTCGACGGTGAGACGAAGATCGGGTTCAGGTAGATGACTTCCACGCCAAGATCCTGCAGATAGTCCAGTTTATCCATGACACCCTGCAGATCGCCGCCGTAGAAATTGTTGACATCCATATTGTCCGGAATCTTGCTCCAGTCCTCGATCCGTCTGCTGTGGCTGGAAATGTAAAAATACTCATTTGTCAGCACATCATTTGAAGAATCGCCGTTATAAAAACGATCCACAAAGATCTGATACATCACCGCCCCCTTTGCCCAGTCCGGTGTGTGGAATCCAGGAACGATACCAAACGAATACTGTTCCTGTAACTGTCTGGTCACACCCAGTTCATTATAATAACAGACAATCTTGCCTGCCTGAATCTCAAAATAATAGTGGATCGGATCGTTTCCTACCGGGATCTCGATCGCATAATAATCAAATCCTTCCCGACTCTCCGCCACTTTCATCTCTTTTCGGATCGCGCCGCTGATAAAATAAACGGCATCCACATTGTTTTTCATCGTCCGGAATCGAACCGTCACAACATCTCCCGCTTCCGGCTCCATCGGAGTTCTGTACTGTGCTGTCTCGTCGCTGTATAATGCCCGTTTGTTAAATACCGGACGCATTTTATTGATATATTCCTGTACGCGAAGTACATTATTCAAATCTTCCATGTTTTCCCTTCCCTTCTCGCAGTCGCTTATATTTTATTTTATCCTACTGCAAAAAAAAATACAACCTGGACCTTGGATTTTCCGCCAAATGTCCGGGTTGTATCTTCTGTTCTCAGGCTTCTCCTGTCAACGCAGGAAAATGTTCTTTCATGATCTCTCCAAGCCACTGGATCACCGGTCCGAGCGCTACGATCATAATGACAGTCATCGCTCCGATCTTTCCGCCGAAAGAAAATCCGATCACAGTCACCACAAAATCAAACGTGATTCGCACCGCTTTGAACGGTACTTTCGGCAAATGCCCGGAGATAATGATCGGAATCGCATCGTACGGTGCCGTGCCCATATCCACATCCATATATAAAGCTGCTGTCAGAATAAACAGTGCCACCGATGGAATCAGTACCGCGATCCGAACCGGCAGAGTCGTAAAAAAGTCTGCCGGCAGCACCCGATTCCAGATCCAGGTGAAAAAATCCACAAAGTATCCGACGAGAAACATATTCGCCAGTGTTCCAAATCCAAGATTTCTTCCTCCGAAGATCACTACCAGTACAAGAAGTACCGTATTCATCATTGCCTGCCAGTTTCCGAAACTCATACCGATCTGTGTGGAAATCGCCTTGCTCATCATACTGCAGGGATCTGTTCCCATATCCACCAGCAGTAACAGCGACAACGCAAATCCCATTCCGAATACCGCCAGCAGCACTACGCCAAGTCTCAGCCAGAAATGTTCTTTCTGATAAAATCCCTGCAAAATCGCTTTCATATATCGTAAAACTCCTTCATCTTCTGAACTACGCAGATCACAGCAAATGATTCCTGCCCGAATCCATGTCTGTGTGCCGCATCAACAAATACTTTCCCATTTTAGTATAGAATTCCTTGAATTGCAAATGTTATTTTTGTCCTGCAAACCACGATTTTCCTGATATTTATATCAGAGCATCAAAATTGGTCCACTGGACCAATTGTTGATATGCAGTGCAAGAAAAAAAGACAGCCGAAGCTGCCTTTTTTGGAGAAGGTATTTCTCTTATGGGGTGTAGCAAAAACTATATAATGTATTGGGGGGTTTTTACAGTTATTATAATAGCATGTAGCCCCCGAAAAGTGTGCACAAACATGGATTTTTTTTGTGTGGTTTTTTATTCATTTTTTTGCGGATAAAAAAGCTCTTATTTTTCATCTTCGGAATTTTGTACAATTTCCCCGGAAGCGGCTGTATTTTTTTCCTCTTCGAATAATTCTTCGAATTCTGCTCTTCCGATTTTTTCTTTTTCCAAAAGAAGCTGTGCACAGTGTTCCAACACATAACTGTGTTCCTGGATACTTGCTTTCGCTTTTACATAGCAGTCATCAATAATTTCTTTCACTTCCCGGTCGATCGCTGCCGCTGTCGTCTCGCTGAAGCCACGGCTGTGCGCCAGATCTCTGCCGATGAAGACTTCGTCCTGATCATCACCGTAGGTCACCATACCCATATTCGCAGACATGCCATATTTTGTCACCATCGCTTTGGCGATGCTTGTGGCACGGCGGATATCTTCCGATGCACCGGTGGTGATATCATCAAAGATCAGTTCCTCGGCGATTCGTCCGCCCAGGCATACCTGGATATTTTCCAGCATCTTTCCTCTGGTATTAAACATCTCATCCCGGTTCGGAAGCGGCATCGTATAACCTGCTGCCCCTGCTCCTGTCGGGATGATTGAGATCGTATAGACCGGATCCATCTTTTCCAGTACATGGAACAGGATCGCATGACCGGCTTCGTGATATGCCGTGATCTTCTTCTCTTTTTCCGAGATCACACGGCTGTGTTTTTCGGTTCCGATACCGACTTTGATAAATGCTTTCTGGATATCTTTCTGGCACAGGAACTGGCGATCCTCTTTTGCTGCCAGAATAGCCGCCTCATTCAGCAGATTTTCCAGTTCTGCTCCGGTAAATCCGGCAGTGGTCTGAGCGATCTGTGCCAGATCCACATCGTCACCGAGCGGTTTCCCCTTGGCATGAACTTTCAGGATCTCCTCTCTTCCGCGCACATCCGGTGCACCTACCGCAATCGTACGGTCAAATCGTCCCGGACGCAGGATCGCAGGATCCAGGATATCCACACGGTTCGTTGCTGCCATCACGATGATTCCCTCATTGACACCGAAACCATCCATCTCTACCAGTAACTGGTTCAGCGTCTGTTCTCTCTCGTCATGACCGCCGCCCATACCGGTTCCTCTTCGTCTTGCCACGGCATCGATCTCGTCGATGAAAATGATACATGGACTGTGGCGTTTTCCCTCTTCAAAAAGATCGCGGACACGGGATGCACCCACGCCTACGAACATTTCCACAAAATCAGATCCGGAGATGGAAAAGAACGGAACACCCGCTTCCCCGGCAACTGCTTTTGCCATCAGCGTCTTACCGGTACCCGGAGGGCCTACCAGAAGCACGCCTTTCGGGATTCTTGCACCTACTTTGTTGTATTTGTCCGGGCTTTTCAGGAAGTCGACGATCTCTTTTAGATCTTCTTTTTCTTCCTGCAGACCGGCAACATCACGGAAGGTAAAACGTTTGCCCGATGTTGTAGTCATCTGTGCACGGCTCTTGCCGAAGTTCATCATTTTACTTCCACCACCGCTGCTTCCGGCATTTCTTCCCATCAGCATAAACAGCAGGATCACCATCACACCCAGCGATGCGATCGGAACACCTACACTGAGCAGTTTGCTTTCTTTCGGCACATCCGTCATCTGGTAGGATACGTTGGCATTCTCCAGCATCTGACGCACTTCTTTGACGTCATCGATGTACATGTCTTTGTTTCTTCCATTGGTAAGAACCACGATCAGCTGTCCCGTCGGGGTCTGCTGATTCTGATGAATCACTGCTTCCGACACCTGATGATTCTCCAGATCCTGTTCCAGTTCTTTGTAGGAATAATTGTTCTGCGTCTGCAGCTTCTCGCCAAGATAGGATAATCCGGCAACCATCAGCACCAATACAATCAGCCAGACTACTATCCCTTTCAGTTGTTTTGACACGTTGTTTCTCCTTTCGGGTTGTACTCCCGGAATCTTTCTGTATCTGATGTTCAGAAAGCCGCCGGGAGTACTTTTTATACTTCATTCAGTCTGTGACTGTTTTTATTCATTTGTATTTTTAGTCTTCTCCTGCGCCCGGTTCCACAACACCGATAAATGGCAGGTTTCTGTAACGCTGTGCATAATCCAGACCGTAACCTACGACAAATTCATCCGGAATATTGAAGCAGGTATAATCCACATGTACTTCTTTCACACGACGTTCCGGTTTGTCAAGCAGGGTACACAGCTTCAGGCTTGCCGGATTTCTCTTTTTCAGGATCTCGATCAGATAACTCAGGGTACGTCCGGAATCAATGATGTCTTCTACGATCAGAACATCTTTGCCTTCCAGCGGCTGATCCAGATCTTTCACGATTTTTACAACACCGCTTGATTTGGTGTCATCTCCGTAACTGGATACGGACATAAAGTCCATGGTTACCGGTACGGTAATTCTTTTTGCCAGTTCGCATGCGAAAAATACGCCGCCCTTTAATACGCAGATCAGATGTACACATTTTCCTTCGTATTCTTTGCTGATGGCTGCTCCGATCTCCTGGATTCTCTTTTCTACATCTTCTTCGCTGATTAATACATTAATTTTATCACTCATGAGTACTTCCTCCTTTAATCTCTGCCTGTAAGATCCTCTGACTTTCCGCCGTCACTTTATAGGCTGCGCTGATCCGGTCTCCTATGATCCACAGGATGTCGGACCCGTCCGCCAGAAGCCACAGCTGATCCCGTTTCTGTGCCGGGATTTTCCGGTCGATCAGATAATCTTTCAGCTTTTTACTGCCGCCCCCGTCAAAAAGGCAGATCCGATCGCCCGGCTGTCTGTGCCGGATCACCAGTGTCTGTTTTATTCTATCATAATCAAACCATTTCGTATACTTTTTTTCCGGTATTTCCCCAAAATCACGGGCAGTCCGGCTTACTGTAAGTGTCAGTTCTCCAATCTGAAAAGATTCCGTCCCTTCGCTGTGTACGTTTATCTGGATCCCTGCGTTTTTTTCAGAATCCCGCGTTTCGCATTTTTCTGCTTTTCTCTCCAGATAAATCCCGTCATACGTCCGTATCGCCTGCATCCCATAAGGGAGATCACGTCTGGCTCCGACCTTCCGGTTCCACAGTTCCTGCACTGCTTCTACATGGATCCTGGTAAAATCCTTCTGTTTCCCGGAAATCTCTTTCAGAAGATCATGCACGATCTGTCTGCCGATCAGATCCGGTTCCTTTTTCAACTCTTCAGCAAGAAGCATACCCTTTTCGCTTTTTCTGACATACTGTCTTCTTTTTTTCGCTGCCACCTGTGCAAGTACCGCCCTGGTTTCTTCCAGTTCTTCACTCAGCTGTGCCATATGCCTTACCGCCCGCGGATTTACCTCTGTTTTCAGCTCTTCCAACACATGATGACGAATCCGGTTTCTGGTGTAATCGTCTTCCAGGTTGCTGCTGTCCGTGCGCCAGGGCTGTCCTGCCGCTTCCAGATACACCAGAATCTCTTCTTTTTCCAGACAGAGCAGCGGGCGGATCCGATTGCCGGATACCGGTTTCAGACTGCAAAGACCTGCCATGCCGGTTCCTCTTACCAGATGATGGAGCATCGTCTCCGCAAGATCGTCCTGATGATGGGCGAGAGCAATTTTTCCTCCACCGACATCTTCGCAGACCGTTGCAAAACAGCGATACCGTGCGATTCTTCCAGCCTCTTCCAAACCGATTTTTTCTCTCTGCGCCATTCCCTGCACATCTTCATAAAATACCCTACAGGGAATCCCTTCGTTCTCACAAAGTTCGCGCACAAATCTCTCATCCGCATCCGCCTCTTCTCCCCGCAGCTGATGATGCACATGCACTGCCCGCAGGGAAATCCCCCACGCTTCTTTCCATCGTGCGAGAATCTTCAGCAGACACACGGAATCTGCCCCTCCGGAAATACCCAGCACGATCGTATCTTTTGGTTCGATCATATGGAATCTTTCCACATATACTTTCACTTTCTGTTCTGTTTTCCACATCTGTCTGTTAGTTTGTCCACTTCCACCTTTTGTAGTCATCTATTTTCTCCATATTCCCGCAACGAGTACGGTCATGTCATCTTTTGCCCGATAATCCGCATACTGCAATGTTTTTTCCAGCAGATGCCGTCCCAGTTCTTTCGGCATCTGTTCCTGCGCCTGCAATATCATCTCTTTTAAAATCTCTTCTCCCGGCTCGTCCCCGAACGCGTCCAGAACACCGTCCGTGACCATCACCAGATAATCCCCGTCATACAGTTTCTTCGTCGTTTTTTCAAATTCCAGCTTCTGCATCAGTCCTGCTGCCATACTGGTCGAAGTGATCGCCTCCACCCAGTTCCCTCTCCGGATAAATGTCGTGGCGGCTCCCGCCTTCAAAAACTCGCACACACCGGTATACAGATCGAGCGAACACACATCCAGACTGGAAAACATCCCACCTTTTCGCTGTAAGATCAAGGCAGAATTGACCATGCGTACCGCCGTCTCTCTGGAAAATCCGGAGGTCACGAACTGTTCTAACAGCTCCACCACCGTCTCACTCTCTTTGCTTGCCTCCATACCGGAACCCATGCCATCCGAGAGGCACATGGTAAACTGTTCATCGGTGGCCGCACAGGCATAATTATCTCCGGAGATCGTCTCCCGCTCTTTCGTCACTCTGGCAACACCGTAGAGCACTTTGTAGTTCACATCCTCACAGAACAGTACCGTGCGCCATTCGCTGTTCAGTACCGCCTTGCTGTCTCTTGATGGGATCATCCGACAGTTACATATATGTGACAAATGTTTCGCCACTTCTTTCATAGTCAGGCACTGCCCGCCTCTCGTGCGCATCGTAAGCGAAATCCGCTGCTTTTCGTCCGGCCGGTCGAGAAACCAGATCTGCTTCACCAGGATTTTCTGTTTCTGCATGTATTTCCGGATCCGCTCTTCTTCCTCATCCGGCAGGGTACATACCGCACTGACATCCGAAGAGATCTTCTGGATCGTGCGTGCCACTTCCTGCAGCTGTTCCGCCACGGCGATCCGATTTTCGATCAGACGGTTTCGATACAACAGTTCCTCTCTGGTCTCAAAAAAGATCCGTTGCAGTTCCTCCGTAAACCGAAACGCCTGTGGACACTGCCCCAGCCATTCACTCTGTGCCCGCAGAAAACGGTCGGGGTTGCCCTCCTCGATGATCTGCAACATCTCAAACACCTGCTGGCTGGTACGCGGATCCAGATCCGACCAACACTTCTCCTGCCTGTTACATTCTACACACACCCGCTGTTGCACCTGCACAAACATATCCTGTACTTCTGCCTGGCTCAGCTGCTCCTGCCTGCCGGGCATCTCATAAAATGTATGGGCAAGTTTCTGCAACGATCTCGCATACCGGTCAATTTTTTCTTTCTGTGGATAGACATCGTATACCGGACGACCTTTTTTTCTCCCCGTGAAAACAAGTTTTGCCATGTCCCGTAGTATCAGCACTGCACTGACTGCGAGCATGGCAACCATCCATATCTGCATACATCCATAACCCCCTTACGGCATCTTACGCTGATAACTGCTTCCTCTTTTCACAGTTACTCCTGAAGACTTATTATAGATGACATGCTGCAAAAAACTTGTCAAACAGACAGGCTGTCCGGTCAGAAATTTTTGACACGAACAGCCATTTTTTGCTTATTTATTTTCTTTAAAGATAATCTCGTTGTCCTTTACCAGACCGATCTTTTCTTTTGCAATCTTTTCCGTATATTCGTCGCTCTGCATGTATTCCTGCATATCTTCGATGTCTTTGGTACGGGCTTCTTCCGTCTTCAGCTCCTCTTCCAGCTGAGCTTTCCGATTCTCATTCGCCTGATATTTTACCTGTAACGAATGTTCCTTGAAAGCAAGCAGTACCACAAGCATACAGACTACCAGACTGATAGAAATCATCGCGATTCTATTCTGTACTTTTATCCGACGTGCTCCTGCGTTTTTTCTTCGCGCAGCACTTTTCTTTCCTCTCATTCCACGCTCCCTTATTTTTATCTATCCCCAGGTCTTTACGCATTTTTAACCAGAATTTGCGCATTTTTACAAGTAAAAAAATTGTAACTCTTTGTAAACAAAAATGCAACCTTTTTGCCAAAATAAATGCAAATTCTCTGTAAAAATGCCCGATTCCCCAATACCAGACACCTGCTCCCAGCAAAATTCCGCAGAGCAGGTACGCCCGCATTCTCCCTTCGTTCTCTCTCAGGCACGTAAAAAATAAAAAAAGTCCGGCTGCACTCCAAAACAGAAGATCCACCGCAGCATCCAGATATTTCATCCGTTTTCCTATGATCCGCAGGATCCGGATCCCGTCATAAAGCAAAACGAGAAGAGCGCCGCATCCCATGCTTTTTACAAACAGTTCCAGCTCTCTTCCCATATAGGCACTCATCTACTGAAACAGCCTTTTTAACAGGCTGCCTTTCTTCTTTCCATTTTTTCCCTGCGTATAGATTAGACTGTCCACTTTCCCTTCAATTTCCGCCTCTCCCTTATCAAGTTCCAGCCGGCATACATGGAGGCTGCTTCCCCGGATCTCCAGAGTCCCCTGACTCGTCTCCATCAGGATATTCTCCTCATCAAACGATTTCATCTCAGTAACTCCGGTGATCATCCCCCGGCTTCGCTGTTCCAGATGGAGGCTGTGCGTCGCTCCCTTCTTTTCTTCCATACCAAAAATCCCTCCATACAATGTACTGATACATTATATGAAGGGATCTCATCTCTCATGTTATTTCTGCAACCGTTTCTGTTTTCTTTTACAGATATCGATACAGTTCCTGTGCTTCTTCTTTCTTGACAGTTTCCTGTACATTCAGCACTTCTACTCTGACAGCCTTGCTGCCGAACTGGATCTCCAGAACGTCGCCTTCCTTCACCTGTGCAGATGCTTTCGCCGGGCGGTCATTGATCAGGACTCTTCCTGCATCACATGCCTCATTTGCCACGGTTCTGCGTTTGATCAGGCGGGAAACTTTCAAATATTTATCTAATCTCATATGTGAATTATTCGTTTACCAGATCTTTCAGAGCTTTTCCAGCTTTGAATTTTGGAGCTTTGGAAGCTTTGATTACCATGGATTCGCCGGTAGCCGGGTTTCTTCCTTCTCTTGCTGCTCTTTCAGATACTTCGAAAGTACCGAAACCTACCAGCTGTACTTTTTCTCCTTTTTTCATTTCTTCAGATACTACATCAATAAACGCTTTTAAAGCAGCTTCTGCATCCTTTTTAGATAACTGTGTCTGTTCAGCCATAGCTGCAACTAATTCTGTTTTGTTCATGATATTCCTCCTGTTTCGTAAATTAGCAATTTTACATACTTTATAGCTTTCTCGTACCTTCCCAGCATTTCCAAGCTGACCGGTTACAACGCTACACCTATTTATATACTGCCTCTCCCGTTTTGTCAAGGTTTTTAGGTATTTTCAGGAAAAACTCCGCAAAAAGTGCTGCCACGGTTTCCAGAGCGCTGTCGCCTGTTCTATTTTTTCAATGTTCTTTCTGGATATCCATACTTTCTGATTCGCCGCGTAATAATTCACCAGTTTCCAGTAGCGCCACGGGTAGGAAAGCCGCAGTTTCAGATTTCGAAATTCCCCATCGGAAAGTGGACGTTTTCGGCTGTACTGTTCCACCATCTGCCTGCCAAGCGCCGGATCCCAGTTGTTTTTTTCCAGGATTTTTCTCATAAAAAGGCACAGATCTTCGGTCTGCGGTTCGTAGTGACAGTGCTCAAAGTTCATAAAACCGGCACCTTCCCGTGAAAAGATAATATTATGCTGGTTACAGTCTCCGTGGCAGACTGCCTGACTGTGTTCTTCCCGAAAATGCTCATAACCGGAGTTTTCGAGTTCCCGTACCATCATTTCCCCTGCTTCCAGAAA
This sequence comes from Blautia faecicola, assembly GCF_004123145.1. Lineage (NCBI taxonomy): Bacteria > Bacillati > Bacillota > Clostridia > Lachnospirales > Lachnospiraceae > Blautia > Blautia faecicola. The sequence goes on from NZ_SDKC01000001.1 coordinate 2,883,024, forward strand.
AGGCGTAATACTGGCCGCCAGAAGCTCTTCAAAAGGATTTTTCATCTTCTTTTTCTGCACGAATTTTCTGGTCTTCCGAAGTTCCCGGTTGTGTTTGCGGCACTCTTCCAGAAGGTTCGTTCCCGGCATCCCGTCTTCCCTCTCCATCTGCATCACCGTATGTAATTGGGCCATTGCTTCCAGACTTTTTAAAATATCTTCCCGGGATCTGGTGTTACATTCATTTCCCTGAAACCATTCTTTCACCACATAAGGAATCCCGTCTTCCCCGGTCGTGACCACCTGTCCTTCCCGGTTTTCCAGCACCTGATCCACCAGTAAAAATCCGGCTTCCCGGCAGTGTTTCTGCACCTTTCGCTGCTGCTCCATCCTTCCGGGGGAGCCCCAATATTCACGGATGCTCTTCCATCCTTCCTCCGTCTGACAGATCAGCGCACCTCTGCCCCGCAGAACCGTCTCCGCTGTCAGACCATACTGTTCCAACACCCCCAAACCACGATCGTACAATCCTGTTCCCCCTTTACTTCTCGCCGTTCTGTCTATTCTATGTAAAGGCGGGAGGGATTATGTCCATCTGCGTTTTTCCTTCGCTTCAGTTTCTCTGGCGGATATTTTTCTTTTCCCGTCCTGTAATCTTATTCTCCAAAATGAAGATACTTCTCTCTTGTTGCCATTCCACCCCGGATATGGCGCTCCTGCTTGTTGATATCCAGCACACTCCGAACCGCCCGCGCCATGGACGGGTTGATCTGCTGGAGACGGTCGGTACAGTCCTTATGTACCGTAGACTTACTGATCCCGAATTTCTTTGCCGTCTGCCGCACGGTTGCTTTTGTTTCTATGATATAATCCGCAATTTCTACTGCACGCTCCTCGATATAATCCTTCACGCTAAAAACCCCTGCGTACATTATTTTTACAATGTATGCGGGGGGTTTTGGTGGTATGTCTGTGTATGTTGATTCTATAAACTACAGATATCTAACTAAAAAACTTTTTCTGTTCCTCCGGCAAATACTTCGCCAGTTCTTCCACCATTCATCAGCGTCTCGCTTTTTTATTTTTTCAATATCTTTTCCGCGATAATTTCTCATATTTTTAATTATAATTTTATTTTCCGCGATTTTGACAAAATTATACACCTTTTATTGCTGGTGGAGTCCTGTTTCCGTAAATTGTACGAAATCACCCCATTTACCTTTTTCATCTGACTCTAATATAACTTATTTTTATCCGGATGTCGAAAGAAAATGTTCTTTACAACCATGCCTTCTCCCCTATATATTTATAATAGTTATTTTAATTTTACACAGAAAACTAAAAGGAGTATTTACTATGTCTGATCAATTCAACATATCTTCCATTCCTAGCTTCTCTATCTCCCAAATAGAACCCAGCGATCTCCCCACGGTACTTGACTGTATGACTGAAGTCTACCGGGAGCTTCCTGAAAAAAGCTGGTTCAGTATGGATGAACGGGAAGATCTGATTCGTTATATGACAGTCTCCGGGTTTGGGTTGAAAGCGGAGGCAGTTGCTGCGGATGGCAGAAAGGAACTGGCGGCGGTTTTTGTGGCACGAACTTCCGATCTCGGTGATGAAAACCTGGGGAGTTATCTGGAACTGGATGATACGCAGCTTTCCCTGGTGGCACATATGGAGATTGCCATGGTGCGCAGTGCATATCGTGGCAATGGGTTGCAAAAGAAACTAATGGAAGCCGCAGAAGAGCAGCTTCGTTCTGCCGGTTTTCGCTGGCTGATGGGAACCGCACATCCGGATAATGTGTACAGTGTACATAATTTTGAGCAGCTGGGGTATAAACTTGTTACAAAAGCCCTCAAATACGGTGGGCTTCCGCGGTATATTTTCTGTAAGAAAATCTGACTATTTTTAAACGATTTTCACTAACTTTCTCTTTACTTTCTTACCGTTTGCTGTACAATAATATTATTGAGAATATTTCTCGGTAACATTACTGATAAAGCGGAGGATACGATACTATGAAGAAACTGAAAGTAAAAAAAGGCAGTACCTGTATGGCATGTCTGGCATGTGTCAGAGCCTGTTCCGAGTCTTTCTATAAAGAATTCGACCCGGACAAATCCTGCATCCAGATCGTAGAGAAAAAATCTGTTCGTCCAATGGCCTGCCCACAGTGCGGCAAATGTGCGGAAGCCTGTCCGGAAGGTGCAATCACACAGAATCCAAAGGGTGTTTATATGATCAATAAGAAAAAATGTACCGGCTGTGGCAAATGTGCAGAAGCCTGTCCATTTGGTCTGATCGTAAAAACAGAGGGCAACCCGGCATCCAAATGTATTGCCTGCGGCATCTGTGCAAAAGCATGTCCGATGGATGTACTGGAAGTTGTTGATGAGTAATTTTCTGTAAACACGGATTTTAGTCCGTTATTTATGTAAATCAAAAGTAACTATTCAGTAGCCACTGTCCCGCGAGGTGTTTTGACATGAATATGTCAAAATCCCGAGACATACAAGCCAAAATGCCATCACCGAAGGTGATTTTTTATGCATTTTGGCTCGTAACTGTGAAGGTACTGAACAGTTACAATCAAAAACAGATTCGACTCAAACCGGATACTTTCTGAGAAATATCCAATTTGAATCGAATCTGTTTTTTGTAACTATACACTTCTTACTTCTCCAAAGCCTCTGTCCGCTACAAAAATACCTGCTTTAGATTTATCCCGGAATCGCCATATCCGGCCAGCTTAAGATCAGTTCGCTGATCTCTTTTTCGTAATCTCCGGTAATATCCTCACTTTTTCCGGCATGATATACATTTGTCTCCACGCCCCAGATGTCACCATCCACAAATTCCCAGATATGATACCGCAGTCCACGGAACTGAAAATCAAGACTTCCGCAATTGTCCTCTTCTGTATAGGTAAATATAATATTCTTTGTTTTCAGCGCTTCCTGTATTTTTTTCAAACGCATGTTATTCCTCCGTTTTTCCAAGATCCGGATGCGGTTTTACGGTCGCCCAGATCCCTTTTTTTCTTTTCCATACTACTGCAAAGCAGATCAGATGAACACTCAGTGTGATGATCCAGGTAATCGGATACGACAGGTACAGGACAAACAGTGAATGTTTCCATACAAAGACAGTAAAGATCCACACGATTCGCAGTCCACAGGCACCTGCAAGAGATACCAGCATCGGCATGATGGAATATCCCATACCTCGCAGAATACCTACCGCCACGTCCATCATTCCGCAGAGAAAATAAATCTGGCAGATAACCTTCATACGATCCAGACCATATGCGATCACTTCCGGATCGGACGAATAGATGCCAAGCAAGGTGCCTCCGCAACGATATGCCAGTGTACCAAGCGCAAGTCCGACAGTAAATACAATTGCCATACAGTATATGGAAATTTTGGGAATCCGCTTCTGCTGACCGGCTCCCACATTCTGGCTGACAAAGCTCAGTGCCGTCTGGTAAATAGCATTCATGGAAACATAAACAAATCCCTCTATGTTACCGGCTGCCGTATTGCCCGCCATGGCAATCGCTCCGAAAGAGTTGATGGATGACTGGATCAACACGTTAGAGATTGAAAAAATCGCTCCCTGCAACCCGGCAGGAAGTCCGATCTGGATAATACGGATCATCTTCTCTTTGTGAATCCGGATCCGTTTCAGATACAACCGGTACATTCCCTCACTTTTCATCAGACAACGTACGATAAGTGCCGCTGATATACACTGTGAAACTACGGTCGCGATAGCGACACCTGCAACTCCCATCTGAAATCCGATCACGAAAATCAGATTCAGAATCACATTGACCACACCTGCCTCCAGCAGATAGTACAACGGTCTTCTGGTATCTCCGATGGCACGCAGCACCGCCGCCCCAAAGTTATAGATCAGCATCGCCGGCATACCGATAAAATATATCCGGATATATAATGCAGCCTGTCCCAGCACTTCCTCCGGTGTTGCCATCAGTTCCAGCATCATCGGTGCAAAAATCATACCTACCACAATCAGAAACATTCCGCCGATGATGCCAATCGCCATCGAGGTATGTACGGTATCCTGGATGTTCTGTTCATCCTTTGCCCCAAAATACTGGGCAACCAGTACATTGGTACCAATAGAAAAACCGATAAATACATTGGTAAACAGGTTGATCAGCGCACCTGTAGATCCCACTGCGGCAAGTGCATGACTTCCCGCAAATTTTCCCACTACTACAATATCTGCAGCATTAAACAACAGCTGCAGTACCCCGGACAAGATCAAAGGAACCGCAAAGATCAGCAGTTTCTTCAATAATGGCCCGGTACACATGTCCATCTCATATGACTTTTTCATCTTCCCCAAAACCTCCCATAGTTTTGCTGTGTAAAAAGCGGACAGATGAAGTCCTGCACAGTCCCCGCTGTACATACTCCTCTCTGCCCGTTTCATTCTTTCTACTTTTCGCTCTCAGCAGCCTGATACTCCCGATACGCTTCCTGATATACCTTCCAGGTACCTTCACCGTGACACACCATGGTCACTTCTTCCACTACCTGTGTCCATTTCAGAAAATCACAGATTGTCCGCACCGCGATCTTCGCTGCCTCTTCCACCGGATAGCCGTACACCCCTGTACTGATCGATGGAAATGCAATCGTCTTGAGACCATGCTGTTCTCCCAGTTTCAGGCAGTACTCATAACACCCCTGCAGCAGCACATCCTCATAATTATATCCACCATGCCAGATAGGTCCCGGCGTATGAAGCACATAATGTGCCGGCAGATTGTACCCTTTGGTAATCTTGGCCTTACCGGTATCACATCCGCCTAATGTCTTGCATTCCTCCAGCAATTCCGGTCCTGCTGCCCGGTGAATCGCACCGTCCACACCTCCGCCACCGAGAAGCGTCGTGTTGGCAGCGTTAACAATTCCGTCTACCGCATAGGTGGTAATATCGCCCATTTCAATCTTAAATTTTCCCATAATAACAAATCCTCCCGTTTTTTGGTTATTTACACAGTTCCCCCACTACCTGATTAATAACCTTACCGTCAGCTTTGCCTTTCAGTTCTCCCATGACAGCTTTCATGATCTGTCCTTTATTTTTTGTTGCCAGAACTTCTGCAAATTTCTCCTGCAGACAGGTCTTTACTTCTTCTGCAGACATCAGCTGCGGAGCATATTCATTGATAATATTATAACGGGTCTGATACTCTTCGATCAGATCGGTACGTTCTGCCGGGCAGGTATCAATCTGCTCTTTTACGGTTTTCAGTTCTTTTAAGATCACCTGATCCACCAGTTCCGGTTTTATGTCATCTCTGTGGCCTTCGTCAATTGCTACTTTTTTTACTGCAGAGATCAAAGAAGAAATAGCCTCTTTTCTTACTTTGTCTTTTGCTTTCATAGCTGCCACCATGTCTTTTTGCAATACTGCTAATTCCATTGTCTTCTCCTCCTGTATATACAATTATCGCTGTCTCCTATTTTACCTCTAATCGACATTTACTTCAAGTCCGGGACATATAAAAAAAGAGAGAAAAACCGGCGGGGCTTTTCCGTCGTTTTTTCTCTCTTTGCGATTCGTTTTTCAATCCTTTTTAGTTAGCGCTGCTGTCTTCTGTGCTGTCACTGCTGCTGTCTGCCTGTACTTCTGTCACATTGGCATTTGCCAGGATCAGATCACTGACACGGTTCAGCATAATACTCTGTTCTACATTGTCCTGACCGTAGGTCTGAATCAGTTCGTCCTCGGTACATCCATATTCTGTCAGCATCTTGTCCAGTGCTTCCTTATATGCATCATCACCGATAGCAAAGCCCTCTTTGTCACAGATTGCCTGGCAAACCAGAGCCTGTGCCGCTACATTTTTGCCATATTCTTCCTTATTGGACTCATATTCATCCTGAGACAGTCCGGAAGACTCAATATAAGCATCCAGTTCCATACCTGCATATTTTGCATAGGTTTCCACCTGCTGCACATACAGGTTCTTTCCGATTTCAACCAGAGAATCCGGATATTCGTTGATCGTACAGTTCTCTACCACCTGTGTCCATGCAGAATAACGCACCTGGTTTTCTGCTGTCTGCTCGTTGTTTTCTTCCTGATCAGAACGGATACCTGCTTTGTAATCTGCTACATTGTCATATCCCTCGATGTTATCTGCCACCCACTGATCGGTTGGCTCAGTCAACGGCTCTTTGACTGCATTGACTGTAACGGTAAATTCTACCGCTTTTCCGGCAAGATCCTGTGTATAATCTTCCGGGAATGTCAGATCCAGCGTACGGGTTTCACCTTTCTTTGCTCCGATCAGACCATCTTCAAATCCATCGATGAATTTTCCGGAACCCAGTTTCAGGTCTGCACCCTGATCGCTTCCGCCATCAAATTCTGTTCCGTCAATCTTACCCACATAGTCAATATTTACGGTGTCACCTTCTTTTGCTGTCCGGTCTACTTCTACCGGATAGCTTGCCAGTGCATCGTCAATCTCATTCTGTACATCTTCGTCCGTTACAGACTGGATAGTTTTTTCTACAGTAATTCCTTTATAATCACCCAGAGTTACACATTTTTCCACGTCAATATCTGCCATCAGTTCTGCGGTAGTCGGGGAATCCTCGGATGTATCTTCCTCGCTGTCAGAATCTGTCTGTTCTGCATCGTCTGTGCTTGCTGTTTCTTCTGTCTTTGTATCATCATTTTTTGTAGCTGTCTTCTGGCTGCATCCCGTTACGGAAAGTGCCATTACCAGAAGCATACTGATCATTATCGCTCTTTTCTTCATAAATCCTCCATTTTCATTCCGTTGACAGGCATAATACCTTTTGGTTATATCATATTTTTTCTTAAATGAAAAGTATATCTGTCAGTTTTCACATTTTTTTCAGACTTTTCCCTCTTCTGTCTCTGCATCCTGTGTCGTTGTGTCTGTTTCGGTCTCCGCTGCTATCGATGGACGTCTGCTGTCATAGATCCCCTGAAAATCAAGAATTCCTGCAAACCGTCCGGTGTTATGGCACAGATCCTGATACATCCGGTAGCCGTCCACATTCTTATAACTGCACCGCAGATACTGGTCTGTGATCTGCGTTTTTGTGCCGCTGATATCCATACTGCCAAAATATACAAATCCCTGTTCTTTCAGTACCTGATACACCGGATCTGTCTCGTCATACGCTTTCCATCCATGGCTGTCCGCACCGGATGGATAAAGCAGGATCGGTACATCCCCCACAAGTGTTCCCACACTTTCGTTCCATTTTGCGAGGTCGGCAGATACCGCTTCCGCATCACTTCCGTAACTGCTTCCGTCATATCCGTTACATGCAAATTCCCATCCTGCATTTTTCAGTGCTTCCACAACAGGCGCTGCCTCCTCTTTTTCCGCTGCGGTATCAAACAGACCGTATGTCGCCGCATAGCGGTTATCGATTGATGTTGCCAGCGCGTCATCCGTCCGGTAGCCGAGAATACCGTTGTAACCGGTAAGTCCCAGGATACCTCTGGCTCCATTGTTGGAAAAATCCGGGTGCGCCTGGACAAATGCTTCCACGCACGGAACCACATCAAAAGCCCCCGTCACGGTACTTCCATCGGAAGTCTGCCGTTCACAGGTAAGTGCTCCGTTTTCATCCAGCACCAGCTTCGATGCCAGTCCCTGCCCGGACAGTTTCAGATCATAATTTACATTGGTCTCCGACAGCAGTAACGGTTTCTTTCCGGAAGGAAGCATCAGTTCTTTGGCTTCCATCACCCCGTCTTCATTAACCGCTGCCAGATCAGAAAACCGCACCAGGATGTATCCGTCTTCGTACAGCTGTTCCAGGATGGCATTGAATTCATCCACGGTCACACGGGTCTGATCCAGTGTCGCTGCTGCCCGTGTGTTTTCCTGTCCGAATGCCTGATCGGCATCTGCAATCAGACTTTCGAAGGACAGATAAAGCACATTCGTAAGATCCACAGATTCCAGCTGTACAGGCTCTTCCTCGATCTGTGTCTCCTGTTTCCCGCTATCTTTTTTCTTTGCTGACCGGTTGTACTGTTTTACTCCGCAGGAGACGGCAGAACCGATCCCCACAAGTATCAGTACAAAAAATATTACCAGAATGCCCCTCAAAATCAGCGCCTTTCTCCTGCGTCTGCGGCGGCGCTCCTGAATCAGGCGTTTCCGACGCATCCTGCGGCGACGCTCTTCAGGCGTTTCCTTTTCATTCTGTCGCTTTGTATCGTCCATGTTTTCCCTTTATCGTAACGGTTGTTTCTGCAACCGTCAGCCTCATCCTCACTTACCTTTATAATGACGGCATATCTGTACGTGCCGGATCCAGAATCTGTGTTGCATCAAACAGATCGCTGGTTCTGTTCTTTTCTCCGTGTACATCATTCCACAGACGGTAACCATCCAGGTTTCGTCTTCCCTGACGCACATAGTTATCACGGATCTGTAAGAAATACTGAGAAGAATCTACATTACAGAAGAAGTTAAATCCCTGGCTCTTCAGATAGGTGAATTTTGCATTGTCACTGGAATAGTCGTGCCAGTCGGCAAGATCCTGTCCGTGTGCAAAAATAATGGTATCCGTACCACCCACCAGCGGTGCTACATAGCTGAGCCATTTTTCTGTATCTGTCTGGATGCTCTCCAGGCTTGCATCACCGATGCGGATATGTCCCCAGGTGTGGCTGGCGAATTTCCATCCGTCTGCTTTGATGGCATCTGCCACTTTCTTTGCCTCTTCACATTCTTTGTCATAGTCAAAATCCGGGTTGGCATCGAGCCATGCCTGCTGGTCTGCGGTCAGATTTTCTCTTGTCTTATAGGCAATATCCGTACGATATCCCAGAATACCGTTATATCCGGTCAGTGCGATCGTTCCTCTTGCTCCGTGGTACGCACCGTCCGGGTGTTCTTCCAGGAACTGGTCTAACAGCGGAATACAGTCGTACGCTCCGGTCACGGTAGTTCCGTCCGCCTGAATATATTCGCAGGTTGGTTTTCCATTCTCATCCAGTACCAGCTTCGATGCGATACCACGACCGTCGTAGCTGTGATAGTAAGACAGGTCATCCAGAGATAATACAAACGGTTTCTTTCCTTCCGGAAGCATGATCTGGTTTGTGGTAAAATGAACCGTTCCATTCTCATCGACCGTCTCTGTCACCATATCGTGAAGATCGATCAGCACATAGCCGTTATCATACATCGCCTGTGTGATCTTGTTAAATTCATCGACAGTTGTCATCCACTGTTTGAATCCGGCAGCTGTGCTGTCATTTCCCACAAAAGCACGTTCCGGATCTACTACCAGTGAATGATAGAAAATATGGGTGATCTCATTCATATTGACAGCTACCAGTGTGGATTTGTCCGCTTCGTAGCTTGCGATCTTAGCGATAATATCCGCATCTTTATCATAGTTTTCCAGCGATTTCAGAAGCTCGATCGCGCCGTCATAGTCATATCCCTGTGCCATGACTTCTGCCTGCTCAATGGATTCCTGCCGTTGTTTGTTCTTTGCCTCTTCTTCCTGGATCAGTTTTTCCTGTCTTGCCTTTTCTTCTGCTTTCTTTGCCTTCGAACGGCGCACCTGGGCGGATACCAGCGCGATGGATCCGATCAGGATCAGAAGCAGTACACCCATAACAGATACACGCATGATCATCGCCCGCTGGCGTCTCTTTCTTCTCCGCTCTCTTCTCATTCGTTCCATCCGCCGCTGTCTTTCTTCTTCTGTCATGGGCGGTTTTGTTCTTCTTTGTCCCTCACTCATGTTTCTACTCCTTTGTTTTGTATGGTTTTCCGAAAAAGACGATATTCTGACTTCATTCTTCGGTTTCTGTTCCATATTTTCCGCATTTTCCTTCTCTGTCGAAAAAGGATCGCGTCTCTCAGATATTATAGCATGAATCTGTTTGAAAGCTATAGCAAAATCGGATTTTCCTGAGATTTTCCCCGATTCTGATTGCCTTTTGCCGATATCAGTGATAAAATAGACAGGCATGAAATGTTTGATTCGTGCTTGGATTACAGGACAGGAGGAAAAGTATGAAAGTCTGGCAGGTATTATTAATTATTTTAGTGATTTTGATTGCCGTACTGGTTGCCCTTTATTTTCTCGGCAAACGTGCACAGAAAAAACAGGATGAAAATCAGGCACAGATTGAGGCTGCTAAGCAGACCGTCAATATGCTGATTATTGATAAGAAGAGACTTCGGATCAAAGAATCCGGACTCCCGCAGATGGTAATCGATCAGACGCCGAAGCTGATGCGCAGAACAAAGCTTCCTATCGTAAAAGCAAAGATCGGTCCGAGAATCATGACGATGGTTGCTGACGAAAAGATTTTTGATCTGATCCCATTGAAAAAAGAAGTCAAAGCTACGATCAGTGGTATCTATATCACCGATGTACGCGGAGTCAGAGGTCCTCTGGAACAGCCGAAACCAAAGGAAAAATTCTTCCAGAGAATGAAAAATAAAATCGCAAAAAAAGACAAATAAGAAATGAAAAAACGGAACTTATTTTCCAGTGATGGATGATAAGTTCCGTTTTTTTACGCGAGCAACGAGCCAAAGTCCGTGCTTGCACGAGACCTTGACGACTGCCGCGATAACATTCGCGAAGCATATTTTATCGCGTTATGATTCAAAAAATGTAGTTCCCTTGCTGCCCTTCGGAGTTACGCGGATATGCATCCGGCAGTCCGCTACTTTCTGACCGTTCATCCCAAGAACGTACTCTGTCTTTACCTCCAGAAGTTCCTCTTCTTCCCCGAAATTTACTCCGGTAGTTGTGATCTCCATCTGGATCGGACCGTATGGTGTCTGGTAGCAGGTCAGGTTCTGTTTTTCCTCTTCAAAGACCATATTGGTCTGTACCGGTCCTTTTTTTCGTACTTCCATATGACCGGGACGGATCTTGACCATGTTATGTACCGGTTCGTCAAGTCCTTCCATCTGTTCATCATACAGCAGATAATGGGTATCGTTCCGGTAATAATATTCTCCGGTGGTGATCAGTTCCAGAGGTTCGTCGGGACCATGGGTTTCATCCGTGGTCTGCATGCCTTTCAGATGGATCAATACTTCTTTTGTCATCTTTTTATTCCTCCAGATTTACCTGTTTTGTCATCTCCACATCGTAGGGGAGAATGGAGTTTGCAAAGTTTTTGAATTTTTCTGCTGCATCGCTTACATAGAAGCGGTATGGAAATTCTTCTTCCACGGATCCCTGATTTAACAGGTCTTTTTCGGTCAGCAGCTGTTTTAATGCCAGTGAAGTCTCGTATGCCGGATTTACCAGCTGTACCTGATCGCCCATGATGGAGCCGATCACGCCGCGAAGCAATGGATAGTGGGTGCAGCCAAGGATCAGGGTATCTACTTTTTCATCCTGCATCTCTTTCAGATATCTGCGAGCCACGATCTCTGTGACGGGATCTTTTCGCCATCCTTCTTCCACCAGTGGCACGAACAGCGGACATGGTTTTCCGATCACGGTGATCTCCGGATCAATCTGCTGAATCAGTTCTTTATACAAATGGCTGTTGATGGTCGCTTCGGTTGCGATGACGCCAACCCTTTTTTTCGTAGTCTCTCTTGCCGCTACTTTGGCTCCCGGTTTTACCACACCGATGATCGGGATATCGATTTCTTTTTCGAGGGCATCAAGTGCCAGTGCGCTGGCTGTATTACATGCGATCACGATTGCTTTTACGCCCTGTTTTTGCAGAAAGCGGACGATCTGTCGGGAATACCGGAGTACGGTTTCTTTGGATTTGCTTCCATAGGGAACGCGGGCGGTGTCTCCGAAGTATACGATTTTTTCCATGGGCAGGTTTCTCATGATTTCTCTTGCCACGGTGAGTCCGCCCACACCGGAATCAAATACACCTATCGGTGCGTTACGATCTATTTTCATGTTTTTTCTCCCATTCAGGTTTTCATACTTATCATATTCTACCTGTTTCGTAAGAAGAATTCAAGTCTAAACCGGATTTTCAGCTTTTGCGGGTGCAGGAGGAGGTCGTAGGCATCTTCGTCGAGTACCTGTTGGAGTTTTTGTTCGCCTTCTTCGGTCATGGTTGGATCGAGGGTATCTGCATAACACAGGGACGGATAGAGGACGCACCACCAGTTATGGCCTTTTGCGGCTCCGATGTCGATACGGAGGGCGTCGTAGGTTCCTTCGGGGAAGGTGCAGGTGCCGTAGTTTTTTTCGGGGAACCATTCTTTTTGGAGGGTTACGGTGGCGGTCTGGGGGGCTGCGAGGCGGTTGGCTTCTTTTGTGATCTCCGGTAGGGTTTGTTGGATGGTTTTTATGGTTTCCTGTTTACTGGCAGCGGTGGAGAGGATGGGGGTGAGCCAGGTCAGGAGAGTTTGTTTTAGCTGGAGTTTTTTTTGCTGGTCGGCGGGGGTGTCGCTGTTGGCTCTTATGTGGAAGCGGAGGACTTGGGTGGAGATTTCGTGCTGGAGGGTGGATTGTCGGGTCGGGTACTCTATTAGGAGCAGGAGGGCTAGGAAGAGAAGGGCGGTTAGGGTTGCGGGGGATATATGTTTGTGATGTTTCATTTTTTTATGGACTCCTTTTGTTTTTTTAGATGTTTGACGGAAATTCTTGGTGTTATTCATGTTTTTTCTGCAAACGGACGAAACCATGCCCAAGATCCAGCCCCACAGACAACCGCTGGCAACGCAAATCTGAGCCAAGTCCTAAGAAGAACTATATGCCAGTTCGCGGAGAGCCGCTCACTGTCAAGTTCTTCTAAGGACTGGATCTCATCTTTGCTAAGGGCGCCAGCATAAGGCTGTCTGAGGAGCTGGATCTTGGGCATGGTTTCTGGGTATTGGAGGTGGGAGGTACGCATAGAGTTGGGAGGTATTGGGAAAGATGATATTTGTTCCGAGTGGAAGGGATGTGTTTTATAAGTATTTAATTTGTAATCATGTATTGTACATATTTAAATGGATTTGTATAGGGATTCATACTCACATTAAGCTCAAGATATATACTATAAGTTTGGAATGGTTTCATGCAAGCATGAACTTTGGATCGTTGCTCGCCTAAATAATCAGGAGAACAGAGGCTTTTTAATCTCTGTTCTCCTGACTGTTTTATGGGTGCCTGAGTATATTCTGGCAAGTTTTACTTGAACTTCTTAGACACCACTGAATATTTGTGTTAGTATCAAATTTATTGTTTCTTACTCTTGGCGGATATCGATTACGCCGCTGGCGAGGGTTTCGTCGTTGAACTGGTAGGAGCTGCCATTGAGGTTCAGGTAGGCTTCGGTCAGGTCGCTTTCGTTGACGATCCATGCCATGGATATCTGAATGCTTTCGCCTGGTTTCAGGGTTGGGATGTAGTTTCCGCCGTTGCCGTAGTTGTCGGTTACGCTATAGTATTTCATTTCGCCGGTTCTGGCGGCGCTGTCCCAGGTGGTGCGATCGTAGCCGTCTCCGGATTCTTCCTCAGGTACATAGGCTTCATAGGTGCTGCCATCGCTGTGAAGCTTCATCAGGGAACCGATGTAGAGGATGTGGTTTACTTCCTGGTCGGAGGTGTTGGTGTAAGTGACAGTGGTGTAAACCAGTTTCTGCTGTTCGGTTTTTGTTTTTACGATTTCATCCAGAGTGTTTACGCCGTCTCCTTCTTTGATGTAGGAGATGGTGTTTTCTTTCAGTTTTCCGTCTGCGTCAGTGGCATCTTTCCAGTCTTCCGGAATCTGGCCGTTCAGGAGTTGGAGGTCATCTGCGATCTGGACGGAGTCTACGGTTGCCTGAAGCGGGATGTCGGATACATAGTTTCCATCTGTATCTTCGCCGCTGGCGGTCAAATTTATGGTTTCGCCGACTTTCGCGATCGGGAGTTTGTCTGCTGCTATACTGGTTATCTCTTCATCGCCCGGTGTTTCTTCCGGGGAGACGATGTCGCTCCAGGTGTACATATTGGCGGTGTCTATCATCGTATCTTTTTCGGTGATCTGAAGGTTTTCTGCTACTTTGATGGCATCTTCTTTCGATACATCGTCACCCACATAAATCGTGATCACACGGTATGCTTCCGGGCAGAGCAGGTAGATGCGCTGGTTAAAGAAACCATCCTGCATAACTTCATGGTATTTCAGGTAGACACCTTCATACTGACCGAACGTCCGCTCTTCGCTCTCTACGATATTTTTATCTTCTTTTACCTGCGCAAAATCGTCACTGTCAAGCAGGACAGAGGTAAAGCTGAAGCCACCGTTTTGTGCAGTATACTGCAGGTGTTCATCATCCGTCCAAGTCATGCCGTCCGGGATATAGCTCGTTGATATGGTTACATCGTGTACCTGTTCCGGGAGCTGGAGGGTTGTGTTGCCATCGGCCTGAAGTCCGGTTGCCACGCTGTAGGTTCCCTGTTTTTCCACATACATATGGTACAGTCGGCTGCCGGCATAGGCAACAGTGGATGTTGCCAGAAGACACACGGCTGCTGCCGCTGCCACCTGCATTTTGTTCCATTTTCTCTTCTTTATTGACACAACTTTGGTATCCTGAAGCTGTCTGTTTACCTCTTCCTGTACCATTTTATGAATAAAATCTGGTGTTTCCGGGATATTGTTTTTCATATCTTCTAATCTCATGTCCATGCCTCACTTTCCTGCAGATCCTGCCGTAATTTTTCTCTTGCTCTGGCGAGTCTTTTTTGTACTGCGCCCTCGGTAATATCCATGATCTGTGCGATCTCCCGGATATTAAACTTTTCAATATAATACAGGATCACCGGCATCCGCAGATCTTCTTTCAGGGAACCGACTGCCTTGTACAGTTCACTGTAATCGGTCTTTTCATCTGCCGCGATCTCTGTCGTCTCACACATCTCATCCAGAGAAATCACTTTGCTTGTTTTTCTCAGGATGGTGTAACACTCGTTGATCAGGATCCGCATCAGCCATGTCTTTGCGTATTTGTCATTCCGTAACGTATGAAGTCTGGAAAATGCTTTGACAATCGTCTCCTGTATGGCATCCGCACAGTCCTGATCGCTGTATAACATGGATTTGGCAGTGCAGTACATCTGCCTCTCCGTATCCAGGATCAGTGTCCCTAATTGTTCTTTTGTCACTTTTGCACCACCTTTTCTGGTTGGTTCGCCGGCCGGCTCTTTTTGTTTACATAGATTAGACGGAGAAGTCCGGAAAATATCCCGTTCCGGATTTCTTTTTTTATCACATATGAAAAAAACTGTGAAATCCTGTTTGGAATCTCACAGTTCCTGTCCTTTATCCTTTCACATACAGAACACCTGCCCGGTTCTCTGTTGTATAGTCATCTGCCGGAATCACTTCCATCGTCACAACTTTATATTTCTCATTTTCTTTTCTTCGATATGTGATGCTGATTCTCTTATGATCCTCATCGAGATGATTTCTCAGATAGTCAAACGCTGTCTGCTTCTGATATTCCAGATGTTTATTCTGATCTTCTGTGATCTCAATAAACGAAGCCCGGAACCATTCCAGATCTTTTCCTACAAATTCTGCGGAAATAATCTTCTTTCCTTCCATTCGCTTCGCCAGTGTCGTAAAATCCACAAAAGCTTCTGCCTGATCTCCGTACACT
This sequence comes from Blautia faecicola, assembly GCF_004123145.1. Classification (NCBI taxonomy): domain Bacteria; kingdom Bacillati; phylum Bacillota; class Clostridia; order Lachnospirales; family Lachnospiraceae; genus Blautia; species Blautia faecicola. The sequence goes on from NZ_SDKC01000001.1 coordinate 2,898,643, forward strand.
TCCAGCGCGGTTTCTTTCATCAGTTCTGCGATCACCTGATCTGCATTTTCTCTGTTTTTTCCCATCTCGGATTCTTCTTTTGTGCCGGAATATTCCATTACGGAATTTTCATCCAGCCGGATCAAATGCATACTGTGGTAAATCTCCGACATTGATGCCAGAACCGCAAACTGTTCCTTCTTTTCCCTGTTCGCCTTCAGCACCCGGTTTACCAGCGCAAGAATTCCTGCCGCTGCGCCCAGAAGACATACAATCTGTTTTCCTACTCTTTTTTTGTAGATTGTTTTTTCTTCATTGTCTGTATCCCTTGTTTCTTTTTGTTACCTTTACTCAAATATCCTAACACATTCATCGACTTTTTTCTTCTTTTCTTTTATAAATTTTAACAAAGAATGTGCCAGTGGCACTTGTTTAGCAACGACCGAAGTGGAACGTAGACCGCTTGCGGCATCTACCTTATACGCCGCAGTGCGCATCCTCGCGGAGCGTTTTTTACTTTACAGGGGAACAATTTCCTGTAAAGTAAAAAAACAGAGAAGCCCGGTTGATGACTTCTCTGTTTTTCGACCATATTTTTTCTATCGTTCTGCTGTTCTTTTTTCTTTTCCGTCCGCAATCTTCAGGAATATAAATCCCAGGAAGAAAAATACTGCCTGCGATGCTACCGCAATGTTAATCGTTCCGCCTGCCAGTTTGACGCCTGCGATCACGGCAGAACCGAGGAAAGAGGCACCTTTTGAAAAAATATCATATAAACCGAAATATTCTCCTGAATTATCCGGCGGAATAATTTTGGAAAAATAGGATCTCGACAGGGACTGGATCGACCCCTGAAAGCATCCTACACCGAATGCCAGAAAGCTGAATCCCAGCAGATTTTTTAACGTCAGCGCATACAGACAGACGACAAAATAACCCACGATACATACCAGGATCAGACAAACGGTATCGTATTTTTTTGACAGTTTTGCGAACACCAGTGATCCGCCAAATGCAACGACCTGCGTTGCCAGCAGACAGATGACCTGTCCGACGGTACTCAAGTTCAGATCTGTTCCTATATTAATGCAGTTATCAATGATCGTTCCCACACCATCGATATAGAGGAAAAATGCGATCAGAAAGAAAAATACTTTTTTGTCTTCGGTTGCGATAAATTTTACTGTCTGAAAAATCTTGCGGAATGCATTTCCCACTGCATGCCCCTGATGCTCTACATAGTTCAGCTGCTTATAGTTTTTCATCAGTGGAATCGTTACCAGAAGCCACCAGAGTCCGGTAACTGCGAATCCGATCGCCATCGATACCCTGCCCGGAATCATTCCCGCCATATCCGGACCAAGTACATAAGCCACCAGTGCTATCAGAAACGGTATGCAGGAGCCAAGGTATCCCCACGCAAAACCGTAGGAAGAGACTTCATCCATCCGCTCTTCTGTCGTGATATCGTTCAGCATGGAGTCATAAAACATCAGCGACATATTATAGAATATTTTGGTCACCGCAAACAGAAGCAGAAATGCGATCCACTGATACGCAAATCCATTCAGGATACATCCGGAAACGCCAACTGCTACGGTCGTGGTAAAAAAGATTTTTTTCATCCCCTTATGATCCGAAATCGCCCCGCACACCGGACCAAGCAGCGCAACCACAATCGTAATCACCGCAATCGCCATCGAATAATAAGCCGTTGCCTGATCCGAAGTCAGCTGCCCCGGCCTCGTCCCGATCGCCATCGCCTTAAACCAGATCGGTATCAACGCACACGCCAGCATCGTATACGCCGAATTTCCCACATCATAGAGCACCCAGGCAAATTCTTTGTTGTTCAGATTGCGGAATATCCTTCTCTTCTTCATACGACATCCTCCATTCCCTATATATTTTTTCTGAAATTTTTTTTTTTCACGACATATTATATGTTTTATTATATATGAAAATGGTTAATTTCACAATCTTCTCTGTGTAAAATGATTGTTAATTTTCTCGCCGCAACAACTATAACACCATATTCTTCTTTTCAATTCACAGCCTCATAGTGAGGCTGACAACTCCTGTTTCTTCTTCATGCTGACCGTGGTAACATTTCAACTCTCATCCTCTCAAATAGGATGACTTCATCATCGTACCCGTTTTCATCATCGTAATCGTCCTTTCAACTCACATTCTCACAAGGAGGCTGACTTTTTCCTGCCTTAACAAATTTTGCTTCTGTTTCAAATTTCAACTCACGGGGCTGTCGCTTTAACGAATGAATTTTCGTGAAGCGGCAGCTTTCTTTTTGCTGTTCTAAGGATAAAATCCATCAAAAAACGCTTTTCATTGTTACAGGCTATTATTAAAGACGCACTTTAATAAGCCATTCTTGATGGCTTGAAAAATTGTTTTGATAAGTCAAAATTTAGGCACTTTTTATCGGAAATAAATGTGTTCCGGTTCTTCCATTTTGAATCTTATTATGCAGTTTGTTTATGTTTCTTGCCATGGCAAGCAACGTACTTTCTGCAAGAACATTTGCATTTCATTTGCTCAAATATCTGCGGAACTGCATATCCTGTTTTAAATCGCCAAAGGAGCCTTCCGCCTGTATGCTTCGGTTTGTCCTGAAGAGGATCCCTTCTTCTGAGAGTATCCGGTCTAAATCTTCTTTTCTATGTTTTAGAAATGTTTTCGCAACCTGAAGTGTCTTTGTCCGTTCTTCTAAGGGTGTTTTGCAGTTATTCCCTTTGATGCATTCGCTTTTGTAAGGGCATCCATTACAGTCCTCACATTTATAAATCGTTTTTTCGCTTACATATCCTGTTTTGCTTTTTGAGTGGCGGATATGATCTACACCTAATTTTTTACCATTTTTGCAGGTATAGATATCTTTTTTACATCATACTCCATATTTTCTATCTTACCGATATCATTTTTATATTTACGGGTCTTGGAAATCTCATAGTTCGCAGGCTTTAACTGTCCGTTTCCCATGGCATCCTCCTTCATTCGCATAAAAGTAGCATCATGATCTGTCTTTGAATAACTGTTGCGTTCCGCACAGATATGTATCTGCTGGTTATATTTTTTGAGCCGGTTCAAATAACTTTCAAGAGTTTCAATACTCTTTTGAAGTGAAGTTTTTCTTTTCCCGATCCCATGCACAAACACTATATTTTCAGTTTCTTTTAATGCATACAGTTTTTTGCGGAGCTTCTTTACATGCCTTATTTTTATCGTATTTCCATAAACGATTTTTATATCATAAAGCAACTCACACTCAGCCACAAAATCAGCAAGTTTCTGCAAAAGTTTTGCCTGGTTTTTTGTTACTGCCTTCTTCCAGACGAAAGTATACTTATTGGCACTGGCTTCAATTTTTGTACCATCAATAAAAATGGTCTCTCCGGAAATTTCTCCCATATCAAACAATGCATTAGACATTTCTGCAAGGATACGTTTAGAACAGGGAGCAAAATGGATACTTCTAAACCTTGCAAATGTTGCATGATCAGGAGCCGGGGAACCTTCTAGAAGAAACATAAAATTGATATCTCTTTTACAATTTAGTTCCATGGAACGAGAGGAGTAATCCCCGTTCATGTAAGAATAGAGCACGATCTTCAAAAGTGTTCTGGGCGATACAGAATTTATTCTTTCATAAGTAGAATATAGGTCAGTCAAATCCATAGCCTCCACAAACTGACTTAGTAATCGAACAGAATCATTATCCGGAATGATTGTTTCAAGATTTAACGGAAGTTTAAGTTGATATCCGTCTGAATTTTTTGTATAATCTTTTTGTAATAATTTAGTTAGTAGCATAACTTGATTTTACACCAACTGCCGGATTCTTTCGAGGTCTGGCAGTTATTTTTTTGCACAAGAAAAGGAGCTGCGCACTAATTAGTGCGACAGCCCCCTTAAATGAAATTACATAAACATTTTTTTCAACTCACAGATATCCTTTTCCAAAACACCTGACATTTCACAAATTTCTTTGCCATACCATTATATATACCATCAAAATATTTTACAATTCTTTTTCTTCTTTATTTTCCTGTATCTCTTTCTTCCACCCCAGTTCTATCTTCTCCATCTGCTTAAGAATTGCATCCTCTATCATTCCCCCAAGATAAGCCTCATTCAACTTCTTTTTGGCATATGCCAGATAGCTATCCCTGGTGTTCTCAATTAACACAGATGTGAAAAATCGTTCCCAGCTAAAATACTCCCTGCTTTCTATATATTCTGCCGGCTCATCCAACATCTGGTCTATCTGATTATTTTTCAATACCCCAGACTTTAAAATCAGCCATTCAAAGGATTCCGGCAGATACAGAGCTGCTGTTTCATTTTCCCGGATCAGTTTCAATACTCTGTCAATTTCCGAACCGAACGCCGCACCGTCTGCTATTACAAGGATTTTCTGATCTTTATGTTCATTGATATAGTGGAAAACATTCGATTTTCCATTCATAGACTCGCATTTCAACCCATTCGCCTGGCATATGTGAGAAAAAAACTAATAACCCGAATTACTGTCCTCTGTGAGAACCATCTCCGGTTTTACCGGGTTGGTCCAGGTATCTGTTCCATATATTCTGTAAAACTCATGATAACTCTGTCTCAACGTCCCATATTTTCCAGATGTTCGGATACCATAAATTTCCTCTGCACTGTATGGCAGTGCAGGTAAAGATTCCCTTGTTACAATTACATAATAATTATCTGTTTTCTGAATAGTTCCCGCGAACTCTTCTGTTTTGATAAATTCATTACCTTCATCTATGAATACGATACCATCTGAGATCTCCGATAACTGTGCTTTCCATAAGTTTCCCTCCAGCACATAGCATGTTTTATCACAAACCAGCTCCACCGGTGTGCCAGACGGGTTATTGATATGATCCCGAATCATATCTACCAGCGTGGTTTTTCCGGTTGCACTGTCTCCACGAATGACAGTCAGATTGCGGTGCAGTTCAAACTCATATTTTAAGCGTTTGGTTGAAACAACAATTTTATGTTTTCCCTTCATTCTCCCTATCTCCTGTCAGACAAATTCACCGGCTATCGATATCAGTTCTCTCATGGAACACACCACCTGATCCGTATTCAGAATACGGATCTGAAATGGTTCTTCCCCAAATTCCATCAAATGATGCAGATTAATTGTGCGATCCTGCGATGCAGCAATTTTCAACAACCATTTTGCGCAATTGTCACCGCATGTCGAAGCATTAAAAATCTTATCTTTTTCAAATTTAACAAGAATCAATGTTTTCACTCCACCGGATAGCCCGGTTGGTGGTATCTTCCCAAGGACCGGACTGTCGATGACTCCACTGTCTAAGACCGTCGACCGATCGACATCCTGAATCATTTCTTTCACAAACGGATCTATGATCCAGCTGTCCTCGTAATCATATTTAAAATAAGCTGCCGTATTATACACAGCTTCTTTCATATCACCATAAAAAATATTCAGCATACGATTGTCTCCTTTTTCTGCATGTAAACCTTTCCTGCAACGTAACTGTTCAGTACCTTCACAGTTACGAGCCAAAATGCATTTAAACCTTCGGTGATGGCATTTTGGCTTGTATGTCTCGGGATTTTGACATATTCATGTCAAAACACCTCGCGGGACAGTGGCAACTGAATAGTTCCCCTGCAACATCTATTATATGTCTCTTTTCCTTACTTCTGCAACCAGAAACACCCAATCCTGCCTCGCCTGTCATGCAAAAAAGCCGGAAACCGGTCTTACCTTCCCGGATTCCGACTCTTCTTTTGTACTTTCTGCTTTACTCTCTCACCCAGCACTCCCGGATCTCAGCGATGTACATGGTATGATAATCTTTTTCCGGATACCATCTTTCATCTTCTTCCGGTTCATAAAAGTTTTCCGGTTTGATGTCATCCTGGTAAAGCTTTCTGCATACCAGCACCTGTGTAGCCTCTTCGAATCCCGGCTGACCGTCCACTTCTGTCAGATGCAAGCCGGACTGTTCGATCTTGTCCGGGACATCTTTGCCGGAGACTTTGCCGAGGTAACCCAGCTCTTTCATGTGCCCGCCACCGAAGAAGCTGATGGTAAATGTATCACCTGCATCTACGAACTCTTTGGTATGACGCTGTGGGCGGATATATACTGTTGCCACATTCTTACCCCACAGAACGCCGATGCCGCCCCAGGAAGCGGTCATTGTATTGGCTTTGCCGTCTTTTGCTGCGGAGATCAGCATCCATTCGGAACCGATCTTCTCAAAAGGTTTCATCTCCAGTGTTTTCACATCCACTTTTTTAAATCCCATCGCATCTGTCCTTCTTTCTATAACACAGAAGGTAACCGCAAGCTGCTGCCCCTGTTACCTTCTTTTTTCAGTAACTGCCTCATTTTTCACAGCTACTGTTATTATACTATTTTCTGCCGGCATCGCAAAGCTATTTCTGCGATATTTTTGCCTGTTTCTTCTCATCCGCCGAGTCCAGCACTCCTCCGATGATCTGTAACAGAATCGCGAGTCCGATCAGACTTCCCGCTGCAATCTTACCATGGAAAGTCACAAAAAATGCAAGTACCCGTCCCAGCACCGGAACAGAATATACTACCTTTCCGATATAATAATCATAACCCACCGGATACAGATCTTCTTTTTCATTTGCATCACCCTTGGTGTGGATCTGACCGGTTACAATATCATTTTTGATAACCCGGTGTGTGATGATCGCTCCCGTATCCATAGAACTGTAGAATGCGATCACATCATCTGTCCCGGCATCCTCCGGTGCTCCCGGCTGTACATAAACCAGACTTCCCACCGGTATCGCCGGCTCCATACTTCCACTGATGACTGTATAGATCTCATACCCGAAGACCCGCGGAAGAGTTAATGGCAGACATACAAGAATCACCGCCACCAGACAGACCGTTCCGAATATCTTACAGATCCGGGCACATCCTGCCAGTGCCCCTCTTTTTTCTTTCTTCTTTTTTCCCATATCCTGTACCAGAACCGATACCTGCCCGAAAATCACCTTATGACAGGTTCTGATCATCCTTTGCATTATTCAGACTTCTGACAGACTTCACGTTGTACCGGATCTCATACACGGTATTTTTCTTCCGGAACTGTGCATCGATGCGTTTCTGGATCTCCTGACAATCCTCCGGTTTTGTATTGATCAGAAGTACCAGATATTGTCCCCTCCCGTAACGGGTAACTACGTCCCCCGCACGAATACTTCTGCAGATACTTTCCCATATATACCGTGACAGTACCTCTGCATATTCATCGGATCTGATGGGATGTTCCTCCATATCCGTTAAAGTACATAACATCAGCTGCACCTGTTGTCCGCTTCGCTCTATCATACGTGCAACCATATGATAAATCTCCCGGAACACCACCCAGTTACACTGATACGGCTCCTTCACCTTTTCCAGCCGTTCTGTCATATTCTCCTGTATATTATCCAGTATATCATACGGATGGTCAAGCTGTTCTTGCATTTTTCTCCGGAAATCCTTTAATTTGACCAGTTCTTCTTCCATATAGACCTGACGATACTTTTCCATGGTTTCCCCATACAGAATCTCTACCTGTTCCGTTCTTCCCATACCGGTCAGTGCCTCGAGCACCAGCAGTTCCCCTTCCTCATATGGCGCTGCTTTCGATACATGCCGACCCAGCTTCTCCAGCTGGATATACGCCTTCTTTGTCCGCAGAAGTTCCGCCATATATTTCACCAACTTCCGGAACATGGTTTGATAACGCTCCCGTTCCGCTTTTACCCAGCCTTCCTGCGCGGAACCCTTAAGAAAGGCACCTTTATACATCAAAACAGCCTTCCAGCACAGCTCAAGCTGTTCCTCCCAGTCCCCTGCCCTGCGTGCTCTGCTGCAATACTCTTCAAACACCTGCGCATCCTCTTCAAACGGAATCTCTTTGTTCCAGTAAAATCTTCCTCTTCTGGAAATAATATATTTTCCTTTCGGAAGACCTGTCTGTTCCAGTTTTTTTCTGATATTATAGATCAGACTGTGGATCGCATGATTCGCATCGTCCAATGTCCGTTCACCAAACAAAACCTTCTCCAGATGTTCCCGGCTGATCCCCTTTTCTCCGCTATGGAAAATCAACTGCAACACCCGTGCAAACTGTGTCTCTTTTTTCTTCTTTGCGATCAAAGATATCCCCTGATATTCCAGGGAAAAATCACCGAACATTTTTACATACAAAACCTGTTGTTTCTTTAATTTTTTGTTCTTCATACACGTTCCACATGTTTGCATATTTGGGTCTGCATCCTCCTGAGACAACCGCTTTCCTGACTTATCTTACACTTTCACGGAAAATATGATTTTCGTTCCTTCCGCGAAATATACATGCATATTCTAATACATTACGCAAAAGAAAGCAAGTCTTCTTTATATGTTATTGTATACAAAATACCCTTCGCGTTACTGTTCACTCCGTGTAATAAAAAAACTGCCGTATGGAGTTTTGTTTTACTCCATACAGCAGTTTCACTGTTCTTTCCACTGTCTGATTATCTGTGTACACGTTTTCTGACGATCACGATACCTGCTGCCAGTGCTGCAAGTGCTGCTACGCCGATACCAACGCCGGCTACCAGCGGAAGGCTCTTCTTTACTTTCTTATTGCCATCCAGGTCTTTGTTACTTTTCGGTACATCCTCATCGTCCAGATCTTTCAGATCCTGGTCTGCTCTTGGTGTCTCTTCATCACCGATGGTAGTGGTGTCTTCGTTACCCTGTGCATCCTGGGTGGTTCCGCCGTTTTCTGTGCCTTCTGTTCCCTGATTATCTGTTACATTGCCAGGTCCGCCATTGCCGGTTCCACCTGTGGCATCTGTGCCCTGTGCATCACCGTTTCCGGTGGTTGTGCCTGCTGCGTTACCGCCATTGGCATTGGTTCCTGTGCCACCGGTTGTGCCTGTAGTTCCACCGGTTGTTCCGGTAGTACCACCAGTTATAGTTGTTGTACCTCCAGGTACGGTAACTGTCTGCTCGGTGGTGTTGGTGATGGTCTGTCCCGGTGTTGTCACGGTTACGGTCTCATATGGCAGATAATTGAAGGTAAATACATTCTCTGCTGCATTGGCAGATAAGGTTTTGGTCAGGTTTCTGTATTCCGGTGTGTATCCGTCGATATAGGTATATGCAACCACCGGTTTATCACCTACATTGCCATAGAAGGTCTGGCTGTCTGCCAGCTTGTTGCCGTTGGCATCCTGATAATTGATGGTGTAGGCTACCTGATTGCCTTTGATTCCGTATGCTACTACGTATTCCTGGTCTCCGGTCACTTCAAAAGAAGAATTCTCTACTGCGGCATTATTATCACGTCCACTGATACGGATGCCCTGCACATAATACTTGCTGTCCTTATCCAGCGCTACTGCACCGGATCTTGCTTCAAAACTTACGGTATCTCCTGGATTCAGATTCTTGATCACGATAGCATCTGCAGTATTGGAAACGCTATAATCTGCTCCCTTTACTACCAGTCCGGCAGTTCCGGAAAAAGCTCCCTGCTTACCGCTGAAAATCGTTACCTGATACTTATAATCCTCCGCCTTAACACTCACAGGAATCGATCCAAGCAGAAAACAAAAGGCCAGAAGATATGTGGCTATCTTATACATTTTTTTCATCGCTGACCCTCTCCTTTCTCCTCTTTTCGCTTCTTGATCAGTATCACTGCCAGAATCAGAAGAATCACACCACTTGCCAGCGCTACTGCACATACAGCAAGAATCTGTGTGGTATCACCGGTCTTTGGGGATCTGACAACATTCTTTGAAGGTGCTGTAACCGTCCTGGTTACTGTCTTGTTGACAACTTTGTCTTCGCCCTTCTTCGTCACGGTTGTCACCGTCACCGGATCGGCTGCGAAGCTCATCTGAAGGCTTGCCAGTGTATCCTGATAATCATTTCCCTGTGTCTCACCGTCCAGCTTTACTGTCAGATGCACAGAAGCTACATCTCCCTTGGAGAGACGATCCAGATACAGATACTGATTCAGTGCATCGGTGGCCTGGTGAAGACCTTCACCCTTCTTGGCATCCTCGCCACCTACGGTTTCGCTGTCATATAATACGGTTTCCTTCTTGTCCGGTCCCACATAAGTCAGCCTGTAACCATAGGCACCGCCTTCTGCGATGCTCTGGCTGTCTTCCAGAGATTTTAATACTTCATTGGTCATATACCAGTCTGCATCTTTCTCACTGGTGTTCTTCAGTCCTACCTGAAGTTCCATGGTATCTCCCGGCTGTAACCGGAAGATATCTTTCTTCATGTCTGCGGAAGTAAAATTACTGCTCATCTTAGAACCGTCAAACTCTACCTTCCACTCAGAACCGCCCTGCAGCGTCTCTGCAAATGCTGTTGTATGTATGCCTACGGCCATGATTGCTGCCATGGCAAGGCACAAAATTCTTTTTTTCATATTCTGCACCCTCCTATCGTAAGCTGATATTGCCATTTCCATCCACATCTACATCCACACCCCAGGCACTCTTGATGGCATCCTGTGCGTTATGTGTCTGTACTGCGTCTGCTTCTGCTTCAATCTGGAAATTATAACCATCATATGCATAAGTCGTGGTGATTGTCTGGTAACCGTCCTTCTCTGTGACATCCTGTTTTACTTTCGTAGCGATGCTGCCGTCAATCGTCAGGGTATCGCTGAGCGCCAGTGTACTGCTTCCTGCCGGAAGGATGCTGGTGTAATAGAGGATCGTCCGCTCTGTGGTAGATGCATCTTCATCAACCACCCAGCCATTTCCATCTGTCAGGTTCAGATCGATCAGATCCGGGGAAAGACTGGTATCTTTTACGCCTTCTTTATTCGTCCAGCTCTTTTTCAGGATCACACGGACATAACTGTCAATGGAGCCGCTGTTTGTTACCTTGATTGCTTCCTCGTACTGTTTTCCCGGTACGATTTTTTCTTCTTTCAGAGCGGTCAGCAGATCTCCTGTCGTCTCATCCCATGTTCCATTGGATGCATAATCTCTTTTGCTGACTACTTTGTCATTTTCCACCAGGCTGACACCGATATTGGAAACCTCTACCTGTGCGCCGTAGTTCTCGCTGTAATATGTCAGTGCTGCCCGGGCACTTCCTATCGTGCTTCCTGCCAGTAATACAACAGAAGCGGAAAGAAGAGCCACAGTCAGTCCCCCAAGGGGCATTTTCTTTTTCTTACTCATCTCTCACCCTCCTATTCTCCGGTTGTCTCGCTGGTATCTGCGATCTGTGTCCAGTCTGCATACGGTTCGTTGTTTTCATTGTACAGGACTTTTGTGGATTCCTGAACAACTACTACATTGAAGCTGGCATCCGACTCTTTGCTGTCGATCCGGATATCCAGGACCGATGTGCTTTCTCCCGGTGCGATCGGATCGCTGTAATAATAGTATCCGTCCTCTCCCGGTGTCCATTTTCCATCGGAATCGCTGTACTGCAATCCATCCTGATATTTGCTTCCTGCCAGTGCTTTCACACGGACATAACAGTCATAATCACCGGTATTTTCCACCGATACATGTTTCGTCCAGTTGCTGAAATCTTCTTTCGGTATCGTCTCACTGAATCCCATGTTCAACGTTACCCCTCCGGAGGCTTCCGTATAAGTGGTGAAATACGCCATCGCTGTTCCTGCGCTGATCCCAGCTGTCAGTGTCAGAGCTGCGGCTGCAAGGCAAAGACTTTTTTTATTTATTTTTCTCATATCCTGCACCCCTTTCCCTAATTTGCACTGACGGTGTTATCGTCCTGCTGTTCCCAGCTCCACTCGCCATCTTTATTTTCAAAATGGTTTACGATACCGCTTCCCGGAACCAGGCGACCATCATATGTATTGGTAAAGCTTACGCTTACCGGACTGTTGTCTTCTCCCTCGGCAATGATCGTTGCTGTCTGGGTGTCACCGGATGTATTTTTGTAGCTTCCGCCTGCATAGATTTCTGTTACTGTCACTTCCGTTCCTGCCGGAAGGTGTTTTACCAGTGTTGTTTTCTTTCCTGCCTCATTAAATTTGATTGTAACCACATCACTGTAAACATTTTCACCGTTTCTTGTTCCCTCTACCTGGAAGACAAACAGTGCATCCTGGAGAGAAGTATTATAAGCGGTCAGGTCTTTTACGATCTCCAGATCGCCGTACCGCTGTGTCTGCTGTGGTTTCATGCCTGTTGTCACATCGTAGACCCAGGTGTCATCCGGATGTTCGCCGGAATAATAGTTGTTCGGCAGCGATACCAGATATGGGGAAAAATCGTAGGTGTATTCACTGGTCTGTACCGTCTCTGCTGCTACCAGATACATTCCTGTTTTCAGATTTTCAATTTTTCCTGTCGCTGTGCTTTCTCCTGCTTTCTTTTCCACCGTTGTCACAGCTGTCGGTTCCGCTTTGGTATCTTCCACGATCTTCATGGCATCTTCTGCCATCTGCATCCACGCTTCTGCGGTGGTTGTGCTGCTGATCTGATCCAGCCCAAGTCCTTCATAACCGGTGTGTGCCGTGTACTGTGCTTCCTCTGTGATATCCGCGATCTGATATACATCGACCGGAATCTCCACCTCATTCAGTTCAGCAAATTCTGTGCCGTCCAGTGTAAAGGTAAGTGAACACTTCTGTTCGGTATCCACTCCCAGAGCACCGTATACACTGGATAAACCGGCTGCTGATAAAACAGTGATTGCTGCAAGGGTCAGCGCCCCTGCGGTTCTTATTCTCTTTTTCATAGTCACCTCTATCCCTCCTTCGACATATCATCCGTCTTACCGGAATGTTTTTTGTTCTTCCGGTCAAACAGGAACTTCATGATCAGTATCACAAGCAGTGTAACTGCCAATCCTAAGATTAAGTATAACATATAATAATTCTGAATAGCACGCAACATGCTGTCAACCGGCGTATTTTCTGTTTCTTCTTCCCCGTTATACGGAACTCTCGTTCCACGGACCAGAAGCCGGTGGGAATTGACACCGTACGGTGTGCAGGTAAACAATGTTACCTGATCTTTTCCTTCCTGAATCTGCAATGCGTCCTCGAGTGTCTCATGATCATCCTTTTCTACCATATCGAGAATCTGATCCACCTGATAGGCAAGTGTCTCATCCAGCACATGGATGTAAAACATATCTCCCTGCTGCATCTGATCGATATCGGTAAATAACCGGGCTGCCGGAAGACCTCTGTGGGCTGCCAGTACACTGTGGGTACTCTCACCGCCGATGGGAAGCGATGTGCCATTCATATGACCGATTCCCGTCTGTAAAACATCTTCCGCAGTTCCATGATATATGGCAAGTCTGACATTGATTTTCGGGATAGAGAGATAACCCATGACTCCGTCTTCTGCCACATTCAGCACTTTCCAGTAATCGGTATCTTCTATCTGTGTATCGTCACTGCCAAACACATCCCCGTAAATATTATTCTGAACCAAGGTACTGTCGAATTCTCTTGCTGCCTCCCATTCTTCTGTGTAATCCTCCGGTTTCATATCACTTACCACTTTCTCGTAGTCGCTGATCAGGCGGCTCTGCCGGTAAGTATTCCACTGGTTGGATACGGTCGGATAAACAAGGATTCCAAATCCTGTCAGAAACAGCAGCCCGAAGAGAATTCCTGATAATTTTCTTTTCATCTTTATTCCTCTTTCCGTTCGGAAACCTGTTCCTGTTTTTCTTTCCTTTTTCTTTTGTAGTGTTTATCATATTTCCATAAGCCAAAGATCAATACTGCTGTTACCGCAAGTCCGATCACTACCCAGAGCAGATAGTTGGTATACAGGCTCATCGGTGATTCCTTTTCTTCTTTTTCCACAACCTCTTCTTCATACGGTACCCGGTGTCCTCTTACCAGAAGTCTCTGAGTATTTACTCCGTAAGGTGTACAGGTAAGCAGTGTCACGAGATCTTCTCCCGGCTCCACCGCCAGATCTCCGGTATCTTCCGGTTCTACGGTGCGGATCTGATCCACTTCGTAACAGAGTTTCTGATCCAATACGGAAATCAGGAAATGATCTCCTTTTTCTAACTGATCCAGATCCGTAAACAGGCTTGCACTGGGAAGACCTCTGTGTGCAGAGATTACTGCGTGGGTATTTTCCCCGCCTACCGGAAGAGAACTTCCTTCCAGATGTCCTGCGCCTTTGTTCAGGACTTCCTCGGAAGTGGTATGGAAAATCGGAATTTTAATGTTGATTTTCGGTACTTCCACATATCCCATCATTCCGTCATTCAGGATGTTCAGACAGGACATATATTCGTCTCCTGGCTCATCTGATGCTGCTGCGATTGCGAAGGAATCAGGAAGAATACTCGGAAGAAGTGATGCATTATATGCATTTGCTTTCTCCCATTCTTTCTCATAATCAATGGCTCCCTCACTGTTCTCCGTGCTGACTGTCGTTTCATACTCTGAGATCAGACGGCTCTGCCGGTAAGTATTCCACTGATTTGCCACCAGCGGATACAGCAACAAGGACAAACCGGCTAAAAATAAAATTCCTGCTATGATAATTGACATTTTTTTCTTCATCCGGGCTCTCCTTACTGTTGTATACTCAAGTGTCAGTTCTTTGTTCTTTTATCCTTTTTATCAAAAACGGGGCGGGCGAGCCGCCCCGTTTTCATGGGTTCTTCCGTTATCTCCAACGAGTGTACGGGCTTCCTTATTATTTCTGAGTTTTTCTTCTTGTTGCGAAGAACAGACCAGCTGCTACGATCATGATTGCGCAACCGCCGATGGTGAAGATTGTTGTACCGATACCACCGGTAGATGGCAGTGCACTCAGTTTCGTATTTTTAATTTCTGTAACTGTTGTAGTGGTTGCAATTGTTGTAACTTTTCCTTCTTTGTCATAAGTAGCGGTATAGGTGGAAGTATTCTTTCCATCGATTGTAATGGTATAAGTATTCAGCGTACCGTCTTCGTTGTAAGTTGCTGCGATCACAACGGTATGTTCTGTTTTGTCAATGGTAAATCCTTCCGGAGCTGCTGTCTCTACTAAGGTGTAGGTTCCTTGATCCAGTCCGTTAAAGGTAAGTCCACCATCTTCACCGGATTCTGCTGTATAAACTTTTCTGGTCTTGGTATTGGTTAATGTAAAGGTTGCACCTTTTAATACTTCTACTACTTTTTCATCCGGTTCCTGGCTCTTTTCTTCTACTTTACTGATCACATTACCTTTTTCATCTACTTTGATGATCTGGTTTACTTTTTCTGTGTATCCCTGAGTAGCTGCGCTTAAAGCTGCACCGATGCTGAAGGTATAAGTATAAGTTTTGCTGTCTGTGGTTTTTACATCACCCTTCGGGTTGGTGGTGTAGGATAATGTTGCTTTGTTGGTATTCGGATCAAAGTTTACCGTTGCCTGATCATTTACAGTTGCGGAATAGGTTACTACCAGTTCCATGCCGCCATTTTCTTTTGCATAATCACTCTTAACTGTAAGAGTAAATCCATGATCGGTTGTCTCCACCTTCTCGATCATATCAGCGGAAATATCTGCACCGTTGATCTTGATGCTGTTTTTGTCTAATGTCAGACCAGCACTCATGGTATCGGAAATGGCTACGGTTACGGTATCATACTGTTTGCTGTAGGAAGGAATAGCAGTTGTGATTTTGAAATTAACTGTATCGCCAATTGCCACATCGTTTCCTTTTGCGGTTTCACCACCTACGATCTCTTTTTTAATAGAAGGAGTGGTGGATTTTGCATATGCATTGCTGGTTTCCAGAGTCCAGTTGGAATCTGCATTGACCGGGTTGGATGTCATGGTGTTGTCGCTTCCGTTTGCGGAATAGTATACACCAACTAACATTGGGTTATATACTTCGTCAACCGTACCGGATACGATTACCAGCCAGTAACCTGCATTCAGGTCAGCTGTGAAATCTGTGTATTTTACATCATCTGCAACTGCTGCGCCTGTCATGGTTTTGCTTTTAAGAGTTACAGCACCGCTTGCAATCTGTTTTGCAATTGCGGTTACTTCATCGGAAGTCGGAGCCAGAACATCTGCGATCGCAAGCTTATTATCGGTTTTCACATATCCGATAAATCCACCGTCATACTGTGCTTTTGTGATCTGGTATGCGGTTACGGTTGCTGCTTTTTCTACATTCTGTACGGTTCCTTTTGCTGTATCATTTGCTGTCGGTGTTGTTGCTGCGAATGTCGGTACGCTCATAGCCAGTACCATTACCATCGCCATAATCACTGATAAGATTCTTTTCACTTTACTCATATGATTTTCTCCTTTTCTTTTTTATTTCCTCTCTTTTATTTTCAGTGCCTTTTCTCCTTTTATTTGCACCGGAAATCATTGTTGTGGCTCGGAGGCCACTGAAATATTAAGTTTCCTTATTTTTTCAGCACCCCCTTGTCTCTTAATTTAAATATGATCAGAACGCCTGCAAAGATTAGCAGCATTCCACTCATCATGATTTGGAAGATTCCGGTGTGACCGGTGGATGGAAGGTTGTATAACACTTCATTTTTTACAGTGATTACATACACATCTTCTTTCTTCTCACAGGATGCGATATCCTCCGACGGTCCGGATACTGTTACTCTTGTATCACCTTCAGCTAAAACATTAATCGTAATCACTCCCGGTAATACTACATAGCCGTCCGGAGCTTTTACTTCTGTCAGTGTGTAAGTACCATGTTCTAATGGTTCTTCCAGTACAAGACCTTCTTCATCAGAGATATACGTACCAGTTGTATTAGATCCAAGTTTCACCGGATTACCTTCGCTGTCTTTTAACGTGAATTCTGCACCTTCCAGTTTCAACTCTGTGTTGGTTCCGGTTTTAATGATTTTAATTTTTTCAGAATTCTTTGTGTTGGTAATGATCTGCTTATTGGCATCCTTGGAATCTTTTGAGTAGGTTACCTTGTAGGTATTATCATCGATAGTAGTGCTTCCATTATCCTGAATCATCGAGTATTTCCTGTTTTCGTATGTAATGGAACCCTTTTTATCCGGTTTCAATTCTCGAACGCCACCATAATTATCGGTTTCTTCTACTATGAAAGAGCCCTGGAAATTATTCTGGCTGCTCAGTTTTAACACTTTGTCTTCAACCGGATCGCCATTTTTGTCAATCAGCTGTACAAGCACTACCTGTTTTTTAATATCGCTGGCATCCATGCCAACCCATTTCTTTTCGACCGTGATTTTTTCGACCTGAACAACCGGATCATTATAAGATTCCGTATGGTTAACGTCTTTATACGTATAGCTTATACTTGCAGAAGCATTGGACTTAAATCCTTTCTTTCCAGAAGAAGTTCCTGTGCTGACCGCCTGATAACCATCATCGCTTGCATCGGAAGGAGTATCTCCCACTGCGTTATAACTGTTTCCTGTCTGGTATTCCTGGAATGCTGCTTCATTTGGTACGACGTTAGTGATTGTCAGATAATAGTAATGATCTTTTTCCAACTTATGATTAGGTGCAAATGTCAGTGTCGCAGTTTTCGTAGCTGCATCATAACTTGCCTCTGCTTTTTTTCCATTTGCGAATGTAACGGTGCCGCCTTGACTTAAACTAACTGTATGAGTCGCACCAGTCGGAGTAAACGTTCCATTTGCATCTTTTACAGCTTCTTTAATTACCAATCGGCTCCCATCTGTCGGATCTACATATTGGCTTAAAGTATCGGTGATTACTACATTTTCACATTCATATGTCAATACCTCTCCGACTATACTCTGGAATTTATTTCCCAAGTCTGCTACGTTTGTCAGATTACTTGACTCTTTTGTAGATGCTGTTGTTTTACTTGCCACATCAGTTAAAATCTGTATTCCAGTTGTTGTTCTATCTTTCTCCGGGTATCCATACCAATCATATGTATATATATCTACATTATCAGGCAAACCTATGCCAATCGCATAAAACTTATCACAAGAAACTTTGGCTGCTGATGATAACGCATTATTATATGTTGTGGTATCTGTATAACTTCCGCCTCCCGATGGTCCATCACCATAATACGTTGGTTCACCATCCGTTAAGAAAATTACAATTTTCTGTGGATTTGGTCGGGCTTGTGTACTGCTACTTGTACTAATCGCATCTGCTCCCAACGATAGTCCTTTATCATAATTGGTTCCACCATCTGCCGACAAGGAGTCAACATAATCCACCAACTTATTTCCATTAACCCAGTTTTTAGTTTTCAGATTTGCCTTTTTTGCAAATGTAACCAGTTTATAACGAACATCTACAGTGTTATTGCTATTGAATGTTTTAACCAGTCCTTTGATTGCTTCCTTAGTAACTTTCAATTTTGTTTTGTTCTGATTGTTTATAGTTACTTTGTCCCCCATACTTCCGGAGGTATCAACAATCAAAACAACATCCACATTTGCTTTTTTGGTCTCTGTTCCTACGGTTCCGGATACATCTAACGTAATATCATATGTTCCATCACTATTTCGTTTGATGTATTTTTCATGGTATATATTTGTTTCCGGATCATCCGTTGTGCCGCCGTCGTTTACCACGTAATTGTTTTTAAATTCAACGGAACGAGCATCTTTATTTCCTACAGTGATACTTCCCTGTGTTTCCTGATCGCTGTTTGTTCCGTCGATAAATAAGGAAGTATTTCTTGTATATCCATCTACATCCAGATTACCGTCTGTTGCCTGTTCGCTGACATTCAAAGTATCGAACTCACTTTGTGGTATCGACAATACATAGGTTCCGATATAAGTTCCTACAGAATCCGCATCACCAGACCAGCTCCATGACAGATCACTATAGCCAAGCGTATGAGATCCAACCGTAAATGTCAGTTTGTTTGCCAATGCACGGGCATTTGTATACGTTAAACCTGTGATTGTTTTTGTCAGTGTGACGGTCGCTGTGCCTTCTACCGGTGTCAGTCTATCTCTTGTCAACTTGATATTATCCAGGAAGTTTCCAACCGTTTTGTTTCCAGATGCTGTTGTACCTGCTACAAAGAAAAATCTGGTGGAGTACTGTTCTGAACCTTCCGGTACATTATACACACCCTGGTGAGTGGTCCACTTCTGATCGTCATCTCTGTAACTTACAACTGTCGCGCCGGAATAGTTTTCCGGATGATTAACAATATCCTGTGCTTTTGCTTCTGTTGTTACATCATACTGTTTTGCCAATGCCGTAGACATGATCAAAACGTACATCGTATCAT
This sequence comes from Blautia faecicola, assembly GCF_004123145.1. Taxonomy (NCBI): domain Bacteria; kingdom Bacillati; phylum Bacillota; class Clostridia; order Lachnospirales; family Lachnospiraceae; genus Blautia; species Blautia faecicola. Next base: position 2,917,874 of record NZ_SDKC01000001.1, read on the forward strand.
ATTCCGATGTGTTATCAGCCCTAGATCCTCTGGCACGATGGGACAGCTGATAGTTTAATGTCTCACCTGGTGTTGTCAGAATATCCTGATATAATGCACCTGCTGCTTCACAGTTTAGTTCTGCAAACTGATTTCCCTCGGCTGCTCCGTCCGAACCGTACCAACTGTATGGACTCTTATAAGAATCATCTTTGGTATTGATAATTTCAATATCACAACCAGCCTTGCCTCCGGTTCCAATTCCAGTTGTCTGCCATACGCCACCGCTTGAAGCATAATCTGCATTTGAATACTGGTAATGATTATAGTCTTTGTATTTATCCCGAACATTCGGAGTTTCGAATCCACCGTTTCGCACCTCATAATAAGAAGTAACACTGTAGGTTCTGCTTTCTGCTATCGCAGTAGTTCCGTTCTTTGGCAGACCACTGTTCTCGATATCACTCTTATTGAAAACTGCAACTTTATATTGTACGCTTGTATTCGTCACATTGTTTTCTGTGTATCCTAGAGCGTGTTTGAAAAATAAAAATTGCACAAAACGCATGTTTCATTTCCCTTTTTCATGATAAAATAAAGAAAAAGGGGTGTTCACTATGTTGAGACGATATGAGTTAACAGATGAAGAATGGAACCGCATTGCACCGTTACTCCCGCCTGAAAATACAGGGAAACAGGGACGTCCACGAAAAGATAACCGCATCATTCTTAATGGGATGGTCTGGTTGGCACGCAGTGGTGCACCCTGGCGAGATCTCCCAGAACGTTATGGATCCTGGCAAACCGTATATAGTCGTTTTCGCAAATGGATTGATGATGGGATTCTGGATAATATTTTTCGCGTTCTAAGTCTGGAAGCTGAATTGGAAGAACTATCTATAGATGCTTCTATTGTTCAGGCTCACCAGCATAGTGCAGGTGCTAAAAAGGGGGGCTCCCAAATGAAGTCGGACATAGCCGTGGAGGAGCCAGTACCAAAATCCATGCAGTAGTAGATGCCTATGGGTATCCGGTGTATTTTATGATCAGTGAAGGGCAGCGTAATGATATCAATTACGCAATCCCTTTGTTGGATCATATCCGAATAGATGGCAGCAAGGTTCTGGCGGACCGTGGATACGATAGTAATCAACTGATGGATTACATTTACGACCACGGAGGAGAGCCGACCATTCCATCCCGTCGAGGAGCTAAATTTGACCGTTGTTGCGATTGGTGGCTTTACAAGGAAAGACATCTGGTCGAAAATTATTTTTTGAAATTGAAAGCATTTCGCCGAATAGCAACACGGAGAGCGTTTCAAGTTTTGTGTAAACAGAAAAACTGATATAAGATATGTCATTAGTTATCGAGGACAGAACCTGTTTTTCAGGGTTCTGTCCTTGTTTGTATTATAATGCAGTTTTAAGGCATGTCAAGCAGGACTGGCTGTGCCAGCCCTGCCTAGCATGCATTCTGCTTATAACCTTTCCAATCTTTCTTCGAAGAAAATTTCCAGCTGAGAATGGATCTGTCCCCAATCCTGACGGTGTCCCGTCCATTTCTTGGTGATATCTATCATGGCCAGATACAGCATTTTCAAGAGACTGTCATCGGATGGAAATACCGTCTTGGATTTGGTGACTTTCCGGAGCTGGCGGTTAAATCCTTCAATCGTGTTCGTGGTATAGATCAGACGTCTGACAGCTTCCGGATACTTAAAATACGTTGAAAGATTTGCCCAGTTATCTTTCCATGACTTTGCAATCTTAGGGTATTTCCCGCTCCATTTTTCGTCAAAGCTGTCCAGTTCTGCCAATGCAACTTCTTCTGTAGGAGCTGCATATACACGCTTCAGATCTGCCATAAGTGGTTTGATCTCTTTGTAAGAAACAAATTTCGTGGTGTTCCTGATCTGATGGATGATGCACTGCTGGATCTCGGTCTGGGGAAATACTGCTTCAATTGCCTGTGGAAAACCGGTCAGTCCATCCACACACGCAATCAATATATCTTCTACGCCCCGGTTTTTCAGACCATTCAGGATGGAGAGCCAGAACTTGGCACTTTCATTTTGACCCACATACATCCCGAGGACATCCTTACGTCCTTCCATATCGATCCCAATCGCAATGTAAACAGCACGTTTTACAATCCGCCCCTCATTACGGGCATGGAAATGGATCGCATCCATAAATACAACAGCATACACACTTTCTAATGGCCTTTCCTGCCATTCTTTTACTATTGGCAGGATCTTATCAGTAATCCGGCTGACAGTACTGTCGGAGATCTCAAGATCGTATAATTCACGCATGTGGCTTTCTATATCGGCAGTAGTCATTCCTTTTGCGTACATGGAAATGATCTTTTCTTCCATGTCCTGCGTAATCGAATTCTGATACTTCTTTACAACCTGTGGTTCGAAGTCACCTTTTCGATCCCTTGGAATATCAATCTCCATATCTCCGTAACTGGTATGTAACGTTTTCTGGGAATATCCATTCCTGGAATTATCGGTTTCTTTATTTCGATAATCATACTTGGAATATCCCAGTTCTTCATCCAGTTCCTGATCAAGGGCACCTTCCAAAATGATAGACATCATATCCCGCATAATGGAATTAACATCTGTTCCATCTTTTACTTTTACATTGTTTTCTTTCAGGTAGTTTCCCATGAGTTCTCTAAGTGCTGCTTTTTGTGGTGAATCCTTTTTTCTTGCCATAAAATAAACCTCCAAACTGAGTAATTCTATCTTACATCAGTTTGGAGGTTTACACAAACTTTGGGATACTCCCGCAACACGTTATGATAAATTAGCATTCACCTACTTAGGCTTCTTATGTATCGTTTCAATATTAATTTGGTTAAAATGAACAACTTAAAATGTTTTTCAAACACGCTCTAGAGCTCCTCCATTCAATGCGATATAAAGTTCTGTTCCGTCAGCTTTGATATCGGAACCAAGTCTTTTTCCAGCACTGCTTGTGTATGTAGTCGGTTCCTGTGCTTCGAATGCACCACCATTAATGCTTCTGTACCACACATAACCATACTCTTCGGTATTGTCTGCTGTATAGGATGCCGTCAGTTTCCCGTTATCATCAGTCAGGGTCACCGAGTTATTTGTCGTATCTGCTGCGTAAGTTGTTGGATCAGGAGTCTCTTCTGACGGATCCTGAACTGTTGAATCATCCTCCCTATCCTCTCCAGGATCTTCCTGTTCCGGTGTATTTTCTACATAGCATCCATAGATTGTAGATTGTCTTCCTTCCATCTGAATCTTGGAAGCAGTTCCGTCTTCATTCAATTCAATATCTGACAGATCATAGTCTTCATCAATATTTTCAATACTCTGACCAGCTTCCTGAAGTTGTTTTACCAGTGCTGCTCTCTGAACAATCTCTTCCAGTTCTTCTTTATCTCCGGTCACTGTCGGATCTGCCGGATCCTGATAGAAGACTGTTGCGTTCTCTACATCGTCAATCTGTGTTTTGTCACCTGCCATGGTGATCTTGATCGGCTGCAGAGAATCTGTTTCTGTACCGTCTACTTTGAATCTGATGTTGTATGCTACATACTGACCAAGTTCTTTTTCAGCCGGAATCTTTTCTTTCATCAGATTTTCCAGCTGAGCTTTTTCAGCATCTGTCAGTGTGTTGACTTCCATTGTGATCTGGGAACTTTCTCCTACCTGAAAAGCTCCCTCCGGAATTTCTGCACTTACTGTTGCAATTACATTTCCAAGCTCGTCTGTGAAGTCCTGCTTCAGATCCATCTTCTGATTATAAGTTACGGTTTCACCGTTTTCTTCTTCCTGCGGAGTCTGCGCTTCCCCAACTGCTGCATTCGTATTTTCAGAAGTTGTTGTTGTCCCTTCTGAAACAGTTGCAGGTTCTTGGGCTGCAGGTGTCTCTGCTGCAGGTGCTTCTGTTGTCGGCTGTTCTGCTGCAGGTGTTTCCGCTGTCGGCTGTTCTGCCGGAGCTGCGACGGTTGTTTCCGGTTCTGCGACCGGTTCTGCGGTGACTTGCTCCACCGGTGCGGTTTGCTCCTCGGCTACTGCCTGGCCTTCATCTGCTGCGTAGGCAGCCACGTCCATGTCATTGGCAACGGCTTCGTCCTGAGTCTGTACTTCCGCTTCCTGTGGGTATTCGGTCTGTCCGGTCTCGGATGCGAATATGAAGCTGCTGTTGCTCAACGCAACGACCATGCAAAGCACTAATGCCAGCAGTCTTTTCTTTCCTTTACTTTTCATGGCTTCCTCCTTCCTCTTCATCCAAAGCACTCTCTATCAGTTTTAATAATTCTAAAGCGCTGCGGAACTGCTGCTTTTCTTTTTTTTCCACCCAGGTCACCGAACCCTGCCAGGTGGCATTCTGTCTGTTGTAAATATTTAAGATAAAGGTCTCCGTCTTTTTCGTAGAATCGCTCACAGCTGTTCCACCTCCTTATATGATCCCGTTCTCTATAGTAGTATTATATAAAATGCACCGTTACGAAAAGCATTACACTCATTATTATCTTTTACTTTTTTTTATTTTTTCTTATTTTTGTAACGTTTCATCCAAACTATTATCGAAAATAGCGGATTTTTCCTCATTTCTTCTATCTATATATTATGTTTTTGGATTTATGACTGCTTTTTCTGAAAATTTATCTCCTTGGGACAATCAAAATTGATCCAGTGGATCAATTTTGATTATCGCTGCAATCGTCAAGATCTCGTGCAATCACGGACTTTGACTCGTTGCCCGCGTAAAAAAAAGAACTATCGCCTTCTCAAACGATAGTTCTCTTCTGTCTTTTATTTTCTTCCCAGTATCGCATCCATCTCTATGATCAGTTCCAGCACACTGCGAAATTCCATCTCCCGCTTTCCTTCTTTCCATGCCAGAATTCCCTGCCAGGTAGCGCTCTGGCGGTATTTTACATAGATATGAAACGTTGCACAGGTGCCGCTCTGCTCCATCAGCTGACGGTACTCCATACTTTTTTCCTGTTTTTCTCTGATTTTCTGTTTTTCCGATCGGAACTCACGAAGAACCACGGAGGACTCCGGAAAACGGATGTTGTCATAAAACTCTTCCATATATCGGATCAGCTGTACGATATTTTCAAAGGACTGTGGTTCCCGGGAATAACAGTGATATAGTCGACCGGATATCTCGCTGGCCCTACTCTCGTCCACGCACACGGTAATGAGGTTTGGCGCTGCCAGTATTTCTCCATTCCAATATTGACTCATGTTTCACACTCCTGTTCCTAGGTAGTTATTTCCAGTGAAATTCATTTTTCTGAAAACTTAATCTTGCATTAGGGTTTTCCACCTCTGCGATGGAAGAAACATAGTATTCCAGGTATCGGTTCCAGGATCCGTGTCTGTCGGTAAAACGACCGGCGATCCTGCGGAAAATCATATCACAGTTTTCCTGATTGACTCCCACCAGAAGAATCAGAAACTGTGACGGACTGTATTTGGAAAAGGAATCTCCGCGGCGAAGGCTTCCTTTTACCGCCCGGTGAAGTTCCATGGACATCACATCCAGTTTTTCCCGGTTTTCCATCGGATGCCCGTTGCCGTCTGTCAGCGAACATACCATTAAAAATGCGGACTGTCCGTTTCGTTCGATCAGTCTGCGCACCAGACGGTAATTGTCACGGAAACTCGGAAGGCTGCAGTAAAAAGCGCCATCCTCATACTCCGGTTCTTTCAGATCTTCTTTGATCTCCCCTGCCGCATGGTACGTTCTTCCCATCCGTTCGCTCATCTCCTGGAACTGGTTCATCATACGCTCCGAAGGTGTGATTCCCAACTCTTCAAAGAACATCCTGGATGTAGCGTCATACAGCTGATACGCTTCTTTATAACGGTTCATTCCCATCAGTGCATCAATCTTTACGGACTGCCACTCGTCAAACGGATAAATCTCCATCGCCGTATCCGTCAGTTCCAGAATCGTATCGTATTCCTGTTGTTCTTTCTTATATTCACACAGACTGCGGAGGGCTTTCGAATATTTTTCTTTGTAATGGACACTATTCATAATCACCCAGTCTTCGCCGGACTGCATCGGAAGAAGTTCTCCCTTATACAGCCGGCACGCCTGCTCCCACAGTTCCATCTTCTTCGCTTTCTCTTCCGCCTGTTCCCCTTCCCGGATCAGTTCCACGAAACGAACCACATCCAGATCTGTTTTCATCGGACTGCGCCAGTAAAAAACACCTTTTTCTTTTACGATATAATCGTACTCCGGCAGCCCTGCCTCGATCAGCATCTTGCGCAGACGGAACACGGTGACACGCAGGTTATTTCCCACATTTGCCAGTTCCTCTCTTCCAAACAGATCATCCAGCAGCTGTGCTCTGGAGATTCCACCGTTTCCCTGATTCTCTGTCAGGCTGGAATGCAACAGGATCTGCAGCAATTTTACTGCCTTGGTTGCCGAGTTTCTTTTGAACGTGATTGGCTGATCTCCATAGGTTATGGAGAACCTTCCCAACATATTCACTTTGAGTTCCGGTAACTGTTTGTCCATATGGTTCCCTCCCCTCATCTACTCTTCTTTTTTATCATAGAAAAGTAAATCGCCTCCGGTATGGTATCTCCCGGAAGCGACTTCTCGCTGATTTTATTTTAGTCAGTAATTTCTTCTTTGTCAACGCAAAGCATTACACTTTTTTACTTTCCATGATTTTCTGATTACCTTCGCCAGTTCTTCCTCACGGATCGGTTTTGCGATATAGGCATCCATTCCTGCTTTCCGGCAGGTTTCCCGGATGTCTGCTGTCGTCTGTGCAGTCATCGCAATGATCGGAATCGACGCCGCATCCTCCCGTTTCAGATCGCGGATATGCTGTGTGGCTTCCATTCCGTCCATCACGGGCATCATCACATCCATCAGGATCGCGTCGAAGCTGCCGGCAGGTTTCTGGGAAAACAGAGCTACTGCCTCCTGCCCGTTCCATGCTTTTTCCACTTTTGCCCCTGCTTCCTCCAGATAGAACTGTGCGATCTCCATATTGATCTCATTATCCTCTGCCAGCAGGATCCTGCGGTCACGGAGGAGCTCCGATATATCTTCTCCCACTGTGTTTGTTTCTGAAGCAGCTGTCTCATTGACGGTGAACGGCAGACGGAAGGTAAATGTAGTTCCCTCTCCACGGACACTCTCCACCTGAATGGTTCCGCCCATCTTCTCCACCAGCCCTTTGACGATCGACATTCCAAGTCCGGTTCCCTGATAGCGTGTTCTGGCTCCGTACTGTTCCTGGGTGAATGGCTCAAACAGCTGATTCTTTACAAAGTCCCTGCTCATGCCGATACCGGTATCTGTGATTCTGAATTCGTACCAGGCTGTTTTTCCGTCACAGGATAATTCTTCCGCGCAGGTATCCACGGATCCCTGCGGTTTGTTGTATTTGACCGCATTGCTGAACAGGTTCAGCATGATCTGGCGCAGCTGCAACGGGCTTCCTTTCAGTGCTGTATGCTGTATATTTTTCCGGTGTGCCCGGTGTGTGATCTGATTCTTTTCCAGAAGCGGATTCATCAGTACTGCCACTTCCCGCATCAGCACTTCCATGTCAAATGGTTCATTCTCCGCCCGGATCTGATTGGTTTCCAGTTTGTTCATATCCAGTACGTCGTTGACCAGCGCCAGCAGATGATCGGCAGATACCTGCATCTTATCCATACATTCTTCCAGCTTCTCCGGGTTATGTTTATTTTTCCGAAGGATCTCCAGCATCCCCATGATACCGTTGATCGGTGTACGGATATCATGGCTTATGCGGTTCATGAAGTCTGTCTTGGCTTTGCTTTCTGCGTCGGCCTCCTGCACCGCTTTTTGCAGCCGTTCTTTTTCCTGTTCTTCTTTTTTATGGAATTCCGAAGTATTCTTAAACAGGATAATTCCATGTACAGCACTGCGTTCTTTTCTGGTCTCCCGGTCATACAGCAGTTCCTGAGACATCAGGATCGTCTTCTGCAGCCAGATCATCCCGCCATCCTGTTTTTCTTCCCGGTACTCTACGGTGATCTGCTTATCGCCTTCCCGGAAGCGTTTCAGCAGTTTTTCTGAGGAATCCATGATCCGGTAGCTTTCCAGCGTATCGTCTGTCACCTTCTGACTCCGTTCTCTGCAGTAGGCATCGTAAGAGCATGGCATCTCCCGGTCGATCACTATGCTTTCCCGTTTCATATGGTAGAATGCATTTTCCAGGCAGTCATTTGTCAGATCTACTGTATACGCCGCTTCCGCTGTTTCCATTAATGCGTCTACATAATTGCTGTTTTCCAGAATAGACTGTTTCATCTGCTCGTAGTAGCGGATCAGTTCCTGTTTTTCATCCCTCTGGTTCTGTCTGCTGTCCCGGAAGTTCTCCTGCCCCAGTATAAAATGGTGTAGTCTTCCATCTTCTGTGGCATCCAGAAATCTCAGGATCACTCTTCCCCGGTGAACCACATTCTCTTTTTTGTAACGATAGGGAATCTCCAGCTGAGGGTTGTCCTTTGTCAGCTGCTGTTCCAGGGAGGTCAGCTGTAAGGTCTCCCAGAATTCTTTTCTCACCCGGTCGGTTGCCAGTTCTTCCACGATCTGTTCCACCGCCCCGGAATAATTACCGTCTTCCGCGAGGAAGTATCCGGTGCTTGACCGCAGGATCTCATACTGATCCATCAGGGCATCACAGTACAGACAGTCCGAAAAATGGTATTTTTCTTTTTGGATCCATTCCAGCAGTTCATAGGTTTTCTGCTGTTTTCGTGTCGCTTCCTCGATCTTTGCCCTGTTTTTGTCCACGTACATGTTTTTATCTGCCAGCCGGAACAGTTCCCGGAGGGTGGCACCGGCAAAGTCCAGAGAGATTGCGTACCCTGCCGCATAGCTGATCGGCATCTCCGGGTGTTTTGCAGAGTAGGTTTCCATCTGTCCGCGGATCTTTTTTAAGGTTTCCCGCATCTTCGAATGGTCAGTCTTTTGAAATATCGCGATGAATTCATCTCCCCCGTCCCTGCCGACAAAGTTTTCCGGATCTACCGCAAGGCGAAGCTGTTCGGCAAAGGAACGGATATATTCATCTCCTTTGTCATGTCCCAGATTGTTATTGATGATTCGCAGGTTGTTCAGATCAAACACACAGATGGCTGTACTCTCTTCTTCTCCGAGAGGTGTGGGATCGCTCAGGATCTCTTCGCATTTGTTTTTGTTCGGCAGCCCTGTGGATTCATCCAGATAGACTTTCTTTCGCAGGATCCTGTTTTGTGCCGCATAGCGGAGTGCCCGAAGCAGTTCCGCACCAATCAGAAGTACCAGGCCGACAATATCTGCAACTACAATCTTTTCAAGATGATCCAATGCGGTCGCTCTCTTCTGTGAATATCGTTCCGCAACGCCGGTTACCTCATCACACATTCGGAAAAACTTCTCGCTCATACTGATGATTTCTGTCTGTGCATAGCCTTTTTGCCGTACTTTCGTGATTTCTTTTTTTAGTTCCGTAAAGTCAGCTGCAAGTTCATCCATTTTCTCCTGGAATTCTGTATCCTCCAGCCGCACCAGATCCAGTTCGTCGCTTCCGTAGCGAAGTCCGTTGATGATCGCTTCCACGGTTGCTATCATTTCGTCATCCGGATTCTCTGACACTTCCAGTTTGATCACCCGCTGGGTTTCTCCGCGAACCAGTCCGGCATAGTTTACAACCCTTGCCGTCCCCTGAAGGTCACTGACCAGCGACATGATACCGAAAAACAGGAAAATCAGTATGATTGTGAGTACCGTCATTCCTGCCCGAAGGATATATGCTATTCGTTTTTCTCTTTTCTTCATCCGTGCTTACCCCATGTATGATTCATATTCCTGTGTTCTATTCTACCTGATTTTACCGGAAACTGCAATGTGAACAGTACCCCCGGAATACTCTCTTGACATTTCTTTACTGTCTCTATATAATTATCATTGGTAATTATCAATAGTAATTATCAACAGCAACTATCAACAGTAACTATTAATAGTAATTATCAAAGGAGTATCACAATGGACGTTGCACTTATGAAACGTATGATGGATGCCTGTTATCTGGCGCAGCGGGTCCGGGGGATGCTTCCGACTCTGCCGGCGGGGGTGACTCCTGCGTATATTCATTATCTGGATATTATTGAGATGCTGGAGAAGCAGGGTGTCCGGGCGAAGATATCGGATATCAGTGATGCGCTGGATCTGCCGAGACCCGGTGTGACACGGACGTTGAAAGCGATGGAGGCCAAAGGATATCTGAAAAAGGTTTCCTCTTCCGAAGACGGTCGTGTCACCTATCTTTCTCTCACAGAAGCCGGGAGGGAACTGTCCCGTATCTACAACGAACAGTTTTTCACCACTCTCGCCTCTTTTATGGAAGATATCCCGGAAGAAGATATAAAGTGTATGATCCGCACCATTGATGCGGTACATCAGATTATGTGTGAAAGGAGACCTGACCTTGACAAGTGCAAAAAATGATTTTACACAGGGCAGTATTCTGAAAAAGCTTGCCCTTTTTATGCTTCCGATCCTGGGTGCACTCGTGTTACAGGCTGCGTATGGAGCCGTTGACTTACTGGTGGTGGGAAGATTCGGTTCCACCTCCGGACTTTCCGCGGTTTCGACAGGAAGCCAGGTATTAAATCTTGTTACTTTTGTCGTGATTCAGTTTGCTACTGCAATCACTATTCTCATCGCCCGCTATCTGGGTGAAAAAAGGCCGGAACAGATCGGTTCTGTTATCGGTGGCGGGGTTATCGTTTTTGCGGCAATTTCCATTGTTTTATTTTTCCTGATGGTTGTTTTTGCGCATCCCATCGCCGTACTTATGCAGGCACCTGCGGAAGCGGTGGATCTGACCACCAGTTATGTCCGCATCTGCGGAAGCGGTATTTTCTTCATCGTTGCCTATAACCTGATGGCTGCGATCTTCCGTGGTCTGGGAGACAGTAAGTCACCGCTGCTCTTTGTTCTTGTTGCCTGTATCGTCAATATCGTCGGTGATCTGATCCTCGTTGCCGGACTCCATCTGGATGCTGCCGGAGCAGCCCTCGCCACCGTTTTTGCACAGGCTGTCAGTGTGGTGTGTGCGGTTATTCTTCTGATAAAGAAGAAACTGCCATTTAAGATCTGCAGGTCTGATTTCCGTCTGAACGATCAGTGTGGAAAGTTCTTTACCATCGGTCTTCCTCTGGCTTTGCAGGAGTGCCTGACGCAGCTTTCTTTTCTGGCTCTGTGTGCCTTTGTGAACCGTCTGGGACTCGAAGCTTCCTCCGGTTACGGGGTCGCCTGTAAGATCGTGAACTTTGCCATGCTGATCCCAAGCTCTCTGATGCAGTCCATGGCATCTTTCGTTTCTCAGAATGTGGGTGCCGGCAATCAGAAGCGCGCCAGACAATCCATGTTTACCGGTATCGGTATCGGGTTGTTTTTCGGTTGTTTTGTCTTCGCTCTCGTGCTGTTAAAGGGCGATGTTCTCTCCGGTTTCTTCACTACCGAAAGTGCCGTTATCCGGAACGCCTACGCCTACCTGAAAGGTTTTGCCCCGGAAACACTGCTTACTGCCGTGCTGTTCAGTATGATCGGATATTTTAACGGAAATGACAAAACCTTCTGGGTGATGTGCCAGGGACTGATCCAGACTCTTCTGATCCGACTTCCCCTGTCCTATTATATGAGTATCCAGCCGAATGCCAGCCTGACCAAAATCGGTCTTGCAGCTCCGGTGTCCACAGCAGTCGGTATCTGCCTGAACATCGGTTTCTTCCTCTGGCTGAACCGGAAAAGTGCAAAGAAAGTCAGCCAACCAAGTTAATTTTACAGAGATGCAGGGGATAATTTTATGAACATCAGATGATCATATAAAAATCATAATTGACATTCAAAAATCTGTAGTATATAATCGTTTTGTTCATCGGAGGGTGATTTGTTCGATCAGAAACAATAGCTGGATAAGATGGCGGGCTGAAATGTCCGCTTTCTTATTCAGCTTTTTTGTTATCTGCCTGATTCGACGGAATTTTCAATAAAATCAATTACACAAGGAGGAATCACAGCACATGGAAAAAAACACATCATTTACCGAAGGAAAAATCATGCAGCCGTTACTTCTGTTTGCAGTTCCTGTATTGCTGGCACTGTTCCTACAGGCTATGTACGGTGCAGTAGATTTACTTATTGTTGGTAAGTTTGCTTCTTCAGCTGATGTATCTGCGGTATCTACCGGTTCACAGATCATGACCACACTGACAAATCTGGTCAGCAGCTTCGCAATGGGAACAACGATTCTGCTTGGACAACAGATCGGAAGTGGTAAGAAAGAAGAAGGTGGCCGCACCGTAGGAACATCCATTCTGCTATTTGCCGGAATTGCTGTGATCATGTCAGTCATTCTTGTAGTCTTTGCTCCTCAGGTCAGCAGTCTCATGAACGCTCCGGAAGAAGCTTTTCAAAAGACCGTTGATTATATCCGGATCTGTGGCGGCGGTATGCTTGTTATTGTCGCTTATAACCTGATCGGCTGTATTTTCCGAGGGCTTGGTGACTCCAGAACACCACTGATCACAGTTGCCATCGCATGTGTATTCAATGTCGCCGGAGACTTGCTTTTATGTGCTGTTTTCGGTATGGGTACAGCAGGTGCCGCTATTGCTACTGTATTTGCACAGATCGTCAGTGTAATCGTATCTTTTATTCTTATCAGTAAAAAAGATCTGCCATTTACAATAAAAAAAGAAAATATCCGGATTCACAAAACTTACCTGCGCAAAATGACCGCTTTCGGCGCACCGATTGCCCTGCAGGATCTTCTCGTAAGTATTTCTTTCCTGATCATTCTGGCAATCGTAAATGGTATGGGCGTGATTGCTTCCGCCGGTGTTGGCGTTGCGGAAAAAGTCTGTGCTTTTATTATGCTGATATCATCCGCTTTTATGCAGTCCATGTCTGCTTTCGTAGCACAAAATTATGGTGCCGGACGCCTTACCAGAGCAAGAAAGGCATTGCACTATGGCATCGCAGTTTCTTTTACCGTCGGTATTGTAATGTTCGCAATTACCTTCTTCCATGGAGATATCCTGGCAGGTATTTTCTCCTCTGATCAGGAAGTAATCGCAGCAGCCGCAGATTACCTGAAAGCCTATGCCATTGACTGTCTGTTCACCGCTATCTTCTTCTGTTACACCGGATTCTATAATGGAATTGGCAGAACAAGATTTGTTATGATACAGGGGATTCTCGGTGCTTTCTGCGTCAGAGTACCGGTATCTTACATTATGAGCATCCAGCCGAATACTTCTCTGTTCCATATCGGACTGGCAACACCGATGTCCTCTATATTACAGTTGATTCTCTGTGTAGGATTTATGCTCCGGCTGCAAAAAAACAAACTGTTAGATGACAACCTTAAAAATTATTAATTCCATGCTCGCACACACATAAAAAGCACCCGGATGGGTGCTTTTCATAGTTTCCTGGCGTTTACTACTGCACTTTTCCTGCTTTTTGTTCCATCCGTCACTGCCGTTATCTCTCCTATTATCTCTATATCTGTTTTCCCTCATCCCCACACCGTATCATAATTCACCGGCTTATAAAATGCTTTTTCTCTGCTTTCATGGTCCATCGGCCGATTTCCCAGCAGCCACATGGTCTTCGCTGCAACCGCCTCCGGTGTCATATCGTAAGACTCCAGTACATTGCACAGTTTTTTCATTTCATGTCCAACTTCATAAACCGTCATATCACTTCCCTCATGGGCAACCTGCGTGCACAGGACGATCATTTTTTCCGGATATTTCTGACAAAGTTCATAAAACATATCCTTGATACTGGACGGAATCCCACCGACGCCAAAACTCTCCACGATAATCGCATCGTAATATTCGAAAATTACCGGAAGAAGCACCGGCTGAATACCAGGGATTAATTTTAATAAGAAAACACTATCACTTAACTTCTCATAAAACCGCACCGGTTTTTCATATGGCAGCATCGGCAGATACCGCAGAATCCGGCGATCCTGTATCACAGCCAGATACGGAAAATCAATACTGGAAAACGCGTTATAGCTCTTGGTCCGCACTTTTTTTGCTCGTGTTCCCGCGATCACCTTTCCGTCAAACACGATCTGTACCCCCTGGGAAGCATCGTCACAGGCATAGTAAAAGCTGTCCGAAAGATTTGTTTTGGCATCGGTAATATCCAGATTGATCGGACGCTGTGCACCGGTGATGACAATGGGCTTCGGCGAATTCTGAATCATATAGGAAAGTGCAGCCGCCGTATAGGCCATCGTATCGGTGCCATGCGCTATGATAAATCCATCAAATGCATCATAATGTTCCCGTATAACCTTTACCAGCATGCTCCAGTTTTCCGGCACTACATTGGAGCTGTCCAGATTAAAGGGTTGCACGGCTGTAATCTCACAAATCTTCTCCACCTCCGGGATATAAGATATCAATTCTTCCGGCGTGATCTGCGGAGTCAGACCATTTTCTGTTTTTTTCGATGCAATCGTACCACCGGTTGCAACAAATAAGATTTTCTTCATTGTTTTCCACTCCTTATTTCTGTATAATCATCACTATAAACAATTCCCCTGATTAACTGTTATACTCTTTATTTTTCTTGCTTTATTTGCACATAATTCTTATAATAACCATAGGTTACACTTATACTTTACAATATCGTAACCATTGGTTATGATCAAGAGGTGATCACAGTGAAATTTCGTCCTAATCGTTTAATTCGATTAAGAACATCTATGAATATCAGCAAAGCCGAGGCCGCCCGCCAACTTAATATTTCCGCCATGACCTACGGCCGCTATGAAAAAGGAGAACGCTAACCCTCTTATCCGTCAGTATCTTATATTGCTCAGATTTTTCATTGCAATATTGACTTTTTATATGGAACTTCAGATGTCATGAATTGTGATTATATCGTTATTTCACGTTCCGAATCTCCGGAGTTATATTCTCTGGTAGAAACTCTTCAGCAAAATCACGACATAAAAGACAGGATCCTGGCTTATGCACGAGAACTGAACCGCAAAGAAAAAAGGGGATAAAAAAACAGTTTGTTTTTTATAAAATCATTCGGTATCTTCATTGTTCTTTTCCCCACAATCTGCAACTTCCCAATGTCCATTTTTAGGAGAACCATGTCGGACAAGAATACCAAGTTCTTTTAATATGATTTTCCTATCATTTATCATTTCTTCTCGCTTAATTTTACCCATCTGTTTTAAAATAGCTCCACTCATTGTTTTGTCTAAATAGGCCGGATTTATTTTTCGTTTTGTATATGCCATATAACTGTCTTTTGTCTCTTCTATTAAAACTGCTGCAAAAAACCTTTCCCAGCTGAAATATTCTCCACTTACTTTTTTCTTCCACAGCATTTCTTATATTTTTTTCCACTGCCACATGGACAGGGATCATTTGGATACACTTTCTTCTCTTTTACAACCGCACCTATTTTTTCTTTCGCCTCTCTCGCAGAATATCCTGCATCGATCAGTTTGTCATAAGATTCCTTTGTTACAGGCGGATTATTTTCTCTTAACTGATTATCTACAACTTCCAATATCAGTTTCTTTAATCTTAAGTTTGCCATTTAATCTCCCTCTCCAAAATACTTCATCTTTTGCTGTTATTTATACTCACAATTTTCTTCACAAAAACATTGCCATATATAAATATCTCTGTATAACTCGTTATCTGTAAATTTATCATCCATAAAATAATGTGCCACCAAAAGTCCTGTATCTGCAATATAACTTTTCCCTACCCATATCAGCATATACATAAAAGGCACTTTAATTCAACTATTTTTTTCACAAAAAGGCAGTTACTTTGGTATGCTCTCTGAAAGGCATAACACCCCCGAGGATGTCAAGTCATTGCTACAAAAAATATGCGGCTTTTTTGCCACGAAAATGGCTTAAAACCGCATATTTCTGTATAGAGGACGTTATATAATTGTCACAAAATAGGTGGGGAGGATGTAACATAATTGCTACATTAAATGGTCGAAAATTTGGAGGTTGGCAAATGCTTTCCTATGTATCCAACAATCCCCACTCTATGTTCCGGGTCTGGTAAAAAATGTATTCTGCCTGGATAATTTCCCGGAAAACTTATATGCCAATAAAAATATTCTTCTTTTCCATATGGTGTTACAAATTTTCTATACTCATTTAATTCTTTATCTTTCTTCACCGACTCGGATTCTGTCCTGCATCCAAAACCAACTTCATTTTTATCAAACACTCCTTCATATGTTGCGAAATAATCCTCTAAAATCTGAATTCTTTTCATGATAGTTTGAATTTGTATTGAAACACGAGCTTCTTCTAATTGCCTTTTCACCTCTTTGCAAAAAATTAAATGTGGATATAATTGTTCTCTTTTTTCCCATAGCTCAGCTCCTGAAGAAATAATTAATGACTGTCGTTCCCTTTCATTTGTAATCAATTGATCTACATGATCCAAAATCCCACAATTTCTTACTTTGACTGCTTCATCTTCTTCGTCATTAATGGATACATATTTTCCCTCCATCCATTCCTTTTCCCATAATTCAGATGATAACAAACTAACTATGTAGCTATCCCATTCATATGCCATTAAAGCACCCTTAGCAGAAATAGAACCTTCATTTTCTAGTTCTACAATCAGTTCACTCTCAAGGAAATCTCCTGTTTCTATTCTATGTCCTCTCTGAATCAGAGATCTAAAAAACTGCTTATCTTTTTGAGGCACATTTCGATCTTTCAACCAATCATGTATCGTATATTCATTAGCAATTTCTTCTGTCATTAATTCATCCGTATAATAGAAGTCATTGTCCTTATTCCTATGTTTCAATTCTTGACACACTTTTAAAAAGCCCGAAAATTGCTCAGTTAATGGTAATTTTGCAACCTGTTGTTTCAAAGAAATCTCATTAAATACCATTTGTATTCCTCTTAAAATAATTCATCAATTGCTTTATCCCACTCATCAAAAAATCCCTCCGGCCAATTCGATAAACTGCCATCTTCTAAAATCTCCGGAGATGTTTTTTCATGTTTTTGAATTCCTTCTTCTGATAAATATTCATAAAAATAGTTTATTTTTACCTTATCAGATGATATTTTTTTATTGCGAACACTTAATCGAATTCCATTTAAAACATGATCGCTATGTGTTTCCATAAAAATTTGGACACCATTAGCAGCAGCTAAAGCAACTAATTCACCAATTTTTCTCTGACCACGTGGATGTAAATGTGCTTCTGGATTCTCAAGCACAAGTATGTCTCCCTCCCTTGCACTTAATAATGCAACAATAATAGGTAACGAATATGAAACTCCAAATCCCATGTTTAATGCATTTGTAGACTCTTCTCCTAAACTGTTACTTGTCGAATATCTCACTCCCATTAAATTCACATCTAAATAAGGAATTACATTTACCTTTATGTTTGGCGAGATTTCTGATAACCACGCATTTATCTGCAATTCAAGTCGTTCACTTGTTTCTGAACTATGCTTCATATTTGGATAAACTTTTACATCACTCCCTTTCTCATACAAGCATACTGCGGTTTTTTCACCTTTCACTCCAATTTCCGAATGCAAAGAGTTTTCATTTTCTATCGTGTCATAATAACGGCGAGGTCCTAATCTTTCTGCCGATATATACTCAAATTTTTTTGTAAGAAATGAATCTCTTTCAGATAAAGGTCCCTGACTTTCTGAAATCAAATTTCCAACTTTATCATACTGACACATCCATTTATGATCATTTTCCTCTACTTCTATAGAAAGCACATCATCTTTTCTAAACCAATACATAATATCAGTCTGAGTACCCAGTTCGACATATGATCCATTAAGAATTAAACGCTGATTTTCCAAACAATTATTTTTTTCATATGTTTGCCGCAATAATAATAATGCCTGAATCAATGTCGATTTTCCCATGCCATTAATACCTGTAAATAAATTCAATTCCCGACATGTAACATCAATTTTTTCAAAACATTTAAAGTTTTTTAATGAAATTTTTTCAATCATTCTAATTCCTCTTTAAATAAATTTATGGATTAATTCATCAACTGCTCTGATACGTGCGTATAATGCTTTTTTATCTGGAACTTTTAATAAATATAAATACTCTTGAGAGGCACATAACTGCATATATTCTTTTTGCACTTTTTCTTTTTTCTTTTCTAATAGTCCTACTGCCTCTGGTGTCAGTGTTTTAAATACATAACACCATGACTCAAAGATCACCTTATTAATTGGTCTTCGCCTTCCATCCTCACATATTTTTCTAAAACTGTTATTTCCCATTACTGCAAACATAGCCTTCATAACAAAGGTAAACTCATTCTTAATTTCTCTAATATACATTTCGTCAGCATGATTAAGAAATTTCATTCCTTCATTTAAGAACTCATCTATATTTCCATTATATAATTGTAAA
Organism: Blautia faecicola; assembly: GCF_004123145.1. Taxonomy (NCBI): domain Bacteria; kingdom Bacillati; phylum Bacillota; class Clostridia; order Lachnospirales; family Lachnospiraceae; genus Blautia; species Blautia faecicola. The sequence continues at coordinate 2,936,352 of NZ_SDKC01000001.1, forward strand.
TCCAAATAACAAAATGAAACATATCTAAGGACAAATTCTCTGTCCAACATTCTTTCGCTTTTTATGCTTCCTGCGGTTGCCTTAATAAAACACTCTAATTTGGAACACTCTTGTAAAAATTTTGTTGCTTGACCTTGAAATAAAGCATTTCTTATTTCCTGCGGTTCAAGTGTCAACCCTCCTGTGTTAATTCTCTTAAAAATATTAAATTTCACATTTTCTGGTGTAGATGGATTAACTAGATAAACATTGATGACCGTTTCATCTATTCTCCTTTGAAACATTCTTGGTAATTTATCATAATTACAACCATTCAATTCCGGGAAAAATTCTAATTCTTGTAACTTTAAGCTTTTATCTACAACAAATTCTTTTAAAGTTGATACTCGCTGTAAACCATCAATAATTAACCACTCATCCTCATCAGTAGCATCAAAATAAAATGCCGGCAAAGGAATTCGCAAAAAAATCGACTCCAGCAATTGGCTTTTTTGTCTTTTACTCCACAATCCAGCTTTTCTTTGAAACGATGTATCAAATTCAATTTCTTCATTTTGTATTCTCTTTATTAATGCATCCAACGTCATAGGTTTCATGGTAATGCTTATTTTAGAAGGATCAAAAGGTCTAATCCGTTCACCTTCACATGAATATGCCGTAATATCTGGTTCAACATCCCCTTCTATCATTGTAATTCCTCTATTTTCAAAATATTTCATTACTTCTGCAAAATTTATTTTTTCCGAATCTATTATCATATATACTAGATTCAGATTAATATTATTCCCTTGTTCTTCAGCTATTTTTACTAACTTTTCTAATTCTTCAATATCCTTTTTTTTAAGTGTAGTATCTTCCATTTACTCGCCCTCATTCAACCATCAAATTCTATAATGTATGGCATATTTCCAATTTTATACACAATATTTTATCTTATATAACTTTAAAGAGCAATCAAATCCTTCTATATTTAATAACTATTTTTCCACTCCACCTCCACTCTCCCGTCATCATACACATATATTCCCTGCACATATTCTTCCAGCATCTCTCGTGTCATCTTTTCATAGCCTAAATACTTCAACATCTGCTCCACTGGAACATTCTTTTTCATCAGGATTTCTTTCTCACCATTTATCAGTTCTTCCAGTTCCTGTACACGTTTCTGCAGTCGTTCTCTTTCTTCTTCCAACTGCTTCTTTGCTTCCATAAACTGGTTCTGGTTCATCTGTCCCTCGTGATACTTCTCATAGTTCTGGCGGTTCTGGATTTTTATTTGTTCTTGACACTTTTCACAATCTGCACTTTCCGTCTTATAGGCTTCTATACTATCCTCATGCTGTTTTCTCATGGATTGCTGCATCTGTACTTGGCTGATATTCTGACGTAAGTAAGCCTTTATTTCTGCCAGCACGATATGCTCCAGCATTTTGTTATCCGCTTTCCCGGCAAAACAACCTGTATCTTCTTTTCCTTTACTGTAAGCGCAGCTATAAAGGATATGACCATGAACCGGACTGCTTGAAGTCAGACTTCTGCGACAATTTCCACACTTCACATAGCCACCTAACAGTGTTGTTTCCCTGTCAAATTTACTTTTCTTTGTGTATCTGATCTGCAGGGACTGTGCTTTTTCAAAAACTTCTTTTGATACGATCGGCTCATGGTGATTTTCCATCACTTTCCACTGATTTCTCGGCACTGGTACTTCTTTCCCTGTTCCGGGATCTGGAATCTTTGTCTTTCCATAGACCATACAGCCTATATAAGTCTTATCATCCACAATCTTCCGTATCATATCACTCGTCCACTGCAATCCTCTTGATGCAGCTTTCTTGCTGTCTGATTTCTGTCGTCTGCTCATAGACTGCAAGGGAGTCAATACACCCTCTTCATTGAATAACTTACAAATCTCTATCTTGGAATACCGCTGATTGGTCAGTTCAAATACTCTGCGGATTACTTCCGCTTCGTCCTCTACAATCACCAGTTCTTTCTTATTTTCAGGATTGATTCGATACCCATACGGTGCAGAACCACAGCAATACTCACCTTTTCCTCGTCTGGTACTGACTGCCGCTTTTACCTTTACGGACTGGTCTTTCACATAAAAGTCTGCTATCAGTCCTTTAAACTGTACTTCAATATCCGAACTCTTTCCCTTATAATCTTTAGAATCATATCGGTCTGAGATAGAAATGAATCGTACTCCCAGGAATGGAAAAATCTGTTCCAGATAAGTTCCCATCTCAATATAGTTTCTGGCAAAACGGGAAAAATCTTTTACCACAATACACTGAACTTTATTCTCTCTGGCAAGTTCCAGAACCTGCTTAATTGCCGGGCGCTCCATACTGGAACCAGAATATCCGTCATCGTAAAACTCCTGAAATGGCATAGCAGCAAGCTCCGGAATATTGGAAATATAATCTTTTACCAGTTTTCTCTGATTGATAATGCTGTTACTTTCTCCCTCTGAATCATCTTCCATGGAAAGACGGTAATATCCAATAATCAGTTTCTGATCACTCATGTTCTACCGCCCCCTTAAACCCGAAGTTGATTTCCAGTCTGCCATCACCATACAGATACATACTTTCAATCAAGCCCTCTGCAAGTTCCGCATTGATTCTGGTTGTCCCATCCAGTTCCAACAGACTTCGTAAAAATCTGGCTTCTTCTTTCTGCTGTTTTTCCAGTTTTCGTATGGTCTGCTCCAGAGACTTCTTTCTCTCTTCACAAAACTCTTTCCAGTTATTACGGTCATCTTTCATTTCTATATAAGCTTCTTTGGAAAGTTCACCCTCTTTATATTTCATAAATGCCTGTGCCAGTTTTTCTGAACGTCTTTCCATATCTGCATCCAGTTTTCTGATCTCAGTTTGAATCTCATTGATTTTGGAAAGAAATACCGCACTGCTTATAGCAGACATATCCTTTTTCCGCAATCCAGATAACTGAAACTGTCTGGTCAGCTCCGAACGGACAATTTTCTGCAGCTTCTCCTCGGAAATAGATTTATGACTACATTTTCTTTCATCCCGATACCAGGCAGCATTGCAAAAGTAATACACATTGCCTTTGCATCTACGTGTACACATTTTCCGCTTACAATCACCACAATAGAATACATTGTAAAATGCTCTTTCATCATCCTCCCATCCTTCTGTAGTTTTTGTTGCTTTCTGTTGTGCTGCTTTTAACCTGATCTGTGCTTTGTCAAACAGTTCTCTGCTGATAATCGGCTCATGAGCATTTGGCGTAATAATCCACTGACTTTCGTCCAATATGTCACACCATTTTTCACCTCTTTGAAATCTGGATTCATATTTTCTCTGAACCAGATCACCATAATAATTATTTCGATTTAAAACCGCACGTATCGAAGAATTTCCCCACTGATGAAGATTCTCTCCATCCTGACAGTACACATGATGATATTGGTTATAGTCCGAAATCCGATGTACCCCATCTTCAAACAGCCTGTCAATAATACTCTGTATACCATCTCCAGAAGCATATTCTTCAAAAATCCTACGAACAATCTTTGCAGATTCCGGTTCCACAATCAGCTTATAAATCCCATTTACCTTTTCCACACAATATCCGTATGGAGCTGTAGATCCCACATACTCACCGTTCTTCTGTGCAATACGTTTTGCTGCCCGTTCCTTTGCAGAAATATCTTTTGCGTAAGCATCATTCACCAGATTCTTGATATTCATGGATAACTCCTGATTCTTAGCACCCAGTGCATAGGAGTCATAGTTGTCACATACAGAAACAAACCGCACTTTCATAAAAGGGAGAATCTTTTCCAAATAATTTCCGGTTTCGATATAATTTCTTCCAAATCGTGAGAAATCCTTTACCAGAATACCATTTATTTTACCTGCCCTGACATCATTCATCATCCGTTCAAATCCCGGTCTGTCAAAATTTGTTCCGGTTTTTCCCAAATCAGAATAAATATCATATACAGCAATCTCATACTCTCTGTCTGGATTTTCATTGTGCTTCTGAATGAATTCTTTTATCAGCGTAACCTGTGTTTCAATAGATTCTGACTTTTTTTCATCACTATCTACGGATAATCTGGCATAAATTGCAGCCATACATACCGGAATACCAGAAACTTTCTTCTCTGTGTTTTTCTTATATCTTTTTGCTGTTCTTGCCATTTATCCCACCTCTTTCCTGTACTCTGTCCTGTGTTCCGCATAAAACCGTCTTATGACTTTCATCTTCTCAATCATATCCTGATAGCGGATGTGAATTTTAATTTGCTTGTTCTCATAAATATAGATTTTATCTACAGTCAGTGCCAGCAATGTGCGATCCAGTTCTTTGATTTCCAGTGATTTCTTCCAGTCCTCCAACTGAACAGTTGCAGACACTCCACCCTCAAACATTTGCTTTACCAGTTTTTTCTGGTTTTCAATCATCTGCTCCAGTTCTTCACATTTTCTTCCGTAACTTTCCCGAAAATCATCGAACTCCTCTTTGCTGATCAATCCCTCTTTCAAGTCATCACCCAAAGATGCTTTCAGGCTGTAATAACGGTTATATTCTTCCTGCAACTTACTAATCTGCGTATCATAACCGATTACCTGATCGTAACTGACTTTCATTTCACAAAGTTCTTCCATAATCATCTGATAGTCTACGAAAAGTGCCGTATATGCCTGAATCTCTTTCAATACAATCCTTTTCAGCACCTCTTCCGGAATACTGTGTCTGGTGCAATCTCCACCTTTATTTTTTGTCTGGCAAATATAAAAGGCTTTTTTCTTTCCCTTATACTGATTTACCCTGCGTATCATCGGTGTATGACAATCTCCGCAAAATACAAAACCTGAAAAAAAGTTTGCACTGTCCGATGTTTTCGATGCCCTGCCATCATACTGAAGTAGCTTCTGCACCACATCAAAATCATTCTGCCTGATTATTGCCGGATGCGTATTTTCTACTTTCACCCATTCTGATTCTGGCTTATCCAGACGTTGCTTTACCTTATAGCTGATTCGTTCCTGCTTACCCTGTACCATGTTTCCAATGTAGACCTCGTTGGTCAGAATCCTTTTTATCTGCACTGCTGACCATTTCGGTGTGTCTGAACTATGGAATCCGGAATTGTAATTTTCACCATTTGCCTTTTTATATTCTTTTGGTGACTGCACATGACGTACATTCAATTTTTCTGCGATTGCTCCAAGACTGAACCCATCAATTTTCCATGAAAATATTTTTCTTACAATATCCGCTGCATAAGAATCAATCACCAGACAATTCTTATTCTCCGGATCTTTGCAGTAACCATACGGGGCAAATGCTCCAATAAATTCACCTTTTTCACGTTTGATTTTCTGGTGGCTTCGCACTTTACCGGAAATGTCCCGGCAATAGCTTTCATTTACAAAATTTTTGATTGGAACAACAAATGACTTTTCTGAAAATCTGCTGTTTTACTGTCAAACTGGTCTGTAACTGAAATAAAACGCACATTTAAAGCCGGGTAGGTCTTTTCGATCCATCGCCCGGCTTCTATATACTCTCTTCCGAATCTGGATAAGTCTTTTACAATCACGCAGTTTACTTTTCCAGCTTCTATATCAGTTGTCATTCGTTTAAACTCAGGTCGGTCAAAATTTCCTCCTGAGTATCCGTCATCCACATATATATCAAAAATCTGAATATCCGGCTGGCTTTTTACAAAGCTCCGAAGTAACTCTCTCTGATTTGCAATGCTGTTGCTCTCTGACTTCGCATCGCCCTCTTCCATATCATCTTTCGATAATCGAAGATACAATGCAGCATCGTATATATCTGGCATATTCATTTGCATCTGTTCCATTTTACATCGCTCCCAACTTACTTATTCCATTGAATAGAAGTCAGAAACCATGTATCACGTTCATTTTCCCTGACCTCACATTAACATAACATCTGTAGCTTCGCAAGATGTTTTTTTCAAGACTTGCATCTAATACATCAACTCCGTTCTTTTTCTAAGATAATCGCTAATGGCATCTGTGGCATCCATTTCTCCTGTCATCTCCACAACCACTACATATCCTTCATTCATGTGGGCATACGGCTGATCGCCGGATTTATCCAGAAAAGTTTCCACTTTCTCAGAAATAGCTTTATCCATATCAGGAATTAAATCTTCAATGTCCTTTAACTGCTCCAGATCAACACTGGAGTCTATTACTGACTGATTCACCATGATGCTCACCTCTTTTCCAACATATTCTTTGTATCAGTTGTCCTATACCTGCAATTTTCTCAATTGCATCACCTTACCTTTTCGTATTTTGTTCTCACAGTTTATCTATTGTTATAGCATTGCATATTCCGTTCGGCGTGTTGGCTTCCATTCGTATAATCTGCTGTCAGCGTTACTGCCAACCTCTATCAGAATATTTCTGAATGCTGGTAGCTTCTTCGCAAACTTACCAGCCGTTTCCGGAGTATCTTTGACGCTCGCCCGTAAAATCCTTTACAGGGTTATGGCATCTGTGGAATCAGATTATACAGCTCATGTAATTTTCAAGGTACAAAAGAGAGTTTTTTGAATATCCTTTCACTTATTACAGCCTAGAAACACCAAAATGTTGTTCTCTTCAAAAAAATCCTCTCACTAATAAAGCCTGACAGAAGGATTTTACAACCTCATTTTGCAATAATTTGCAAATAGTATTTATCCTCATCTGTACATTCGCTTTCATGCGAACCTTTATCGTACTGTCATTTTAATTCGCATTCATGCGAATGTCAAGTGTTTTATTCGCTTCAATGCGAATCTTTCTGTTTACATTCACTGTTTTTGGTAGTAAAATGGATTTATCAAAAAGAAAGTGGGAAATCTGATATGACAATCGGTGATAAAATAAAAAAAATCCGGACATTCCGGAATATGACACAGGCAGAACTTGGTGCTGCCCTCGGCTGGGGCGATAAAGGTGCAAACCGCCTTGCCCAATATGAAACGAATTACCGGGTTCCCCGCAAAGATCTGGTAACTGAAATGGCTAAAATTCTGGATGTGAATCCACTGGCACTGCATGAGCCTACTACTATGGATGCTTCTGAACTTATGGAAATCCTGTTCTGGATTGACGAATTTAATCCGGCAGCTATCAATCTCTTTCAGTTAGAAACTTATCCCGGAGAGAAATGCAATTCCAGCGAAGATACCTCTGTCCGTTACCATGATTCAGATAACTGGCCTGCTCATCCACCTGTTGGTATGTGGTTCAATTATGGAGTTCTCAATGATTTTATGAAAGAATGGGTTCTCAGAAAGAAAGAATTAAAATCTGGCGAAATTACCAGAAATGAATATTTTGAATGGAAAATCAACTGGCCGCAGACCTGTGATGGGTGTGAGAAATTTGAGCCGAAAAGGCAGTGGCGATCTGTTAATGCTGAACTTAGTGAAACTTAGCAAAACTTAAATTTATTATGTTTTTTCTCGTTAGTCAAAGAGAAGGCACTGTAAAACCAATAATTCAGTGGTTTTCAGTGCCCTTTTTCATATTGCTCTATTGAATTTTCCTCATCCCGCCTATATAAGTGAAACTTAGCGAAACTTAAATTATGCCCAATATGGAATATACTTTTTATATCTTGGTGCAGTATCCGGATCCATTACTTTAATATAGCCTCCGTCAACAGCACTGGTAAGAAGTCGAGATGCTTTCGCTTTCTCTTTTTCTCCCAATCCAAATATTTTTCGAATATCTGAGTTAGAAATCCCCTCAAAATTGACATATGCCAGACATGCCTGCATATAACAAGTACGCATCCGATCTTCTTTCGTGGTTAATTCAAACGGTACTTTCGCAAACAATATTGCTTTTGTAAATTGATTGTTTTGATTTTCAATCCTCGGTGCAAGTAATTCATTTTTACCGGTTGCTTCAACAATCTTATCATATCCACTGCCACGTTCCTCACAAATACCACATTTATGCATAAATCCGGCAATATTTTCATTTCTGGACACCGGCACCGAATCTACAATTCTTTCAATTGCTACCAGTGGTGCGCCAGCATTTGAAAATTCAATTCGATTTTTAAATACTTCTACCATCGGATTTGTACCTCTTTGCTGCAGATCCTGATGTATCATAGCATTTGCCAACAACTCACGGATAGCAATTTCCGGGAAACTGACAACAGATTTCCTTGTTGCCTCTACAATAACCTCTTCCTGCGGAATAATTGTCATAATATACTGCACGATTTCTTCATGCGAAAATGCATAGCCCGCACAGAACTCTTTTTCTCTGATAGCATCCAGTCTGGAATTCTCCTTATACCATATCACCCTCACAGTTCTTCTATGCAAAGATTCAAATTTCTTCAAATCCTTTGCGATCATCAATGCTCCCATATTCGTGATATCCCATGTACCGGCATCATTTCTCTTTATGAACTTTTCATGCTGTAAATCTTCCAATACTTTATCCCTATTTCTCGGAATTGGCATTTCCAGTTTATCATAATACTTTGAGTAATCCAATAATAACACCATTTCATCTTCATCTAAATTTCCCATCGCAATTCGGAGTTCATATGGTGTAGAATCGAATGTTCTCCATAATTCTCTTTCTTTGTCAGGATACTCTTTTAAATTCTTTTTGTTCGTTCCAATTCTTATAAATTCCCCACCGGCGAACTGTACCGGCTGTTTTTCCGCACAAGGAATCTCCATCAGCACAACCATTCCTTCATCCATCGGAACCTCAAAAAATCGGAAATTAATTCTTGGTGAAAGCATTCTGGAAAGCCATGCTTCCAATTCCTCATTCCCTTTTTTCATTTTACGATACTGAAATTCAGTTCCTACAATTTTATGCGTTGCATCATCTACCCCCCAAACCAAATATGCTTTTGGTCGTTCGCACAACGCAGCTGAATTACTGAGAGCAGAAATATATTCGCCAATCATCTGTGGCTGCTTGTTATTACATTTAAATTCTACCCATTCAGTCTCATCTGGAAGCTTTGCAAGCTCTCGGACAAGACTTTGCAGATATTCTACTGATCGTATTGCCATAAAATCACCCTCTAACTTTGCAATTAAACATCATTTTGAAAGAACATCTCGAAAATTATCATGAACAATCTTAATAATGTCTGGTTCATTATAATACCGTGCAACTAACTCATATATTTTTATCAAATTATTAAATGTGTACTTTTTCCCATCAATCTTCGTGAACGGCCCATCACTTTCAATCAGTACTCTTGTTTTTGGTATCAAATACAATTTTTCTTTGCTTTTTTCATTTGTTACCATATTGGAATTGAGCGAAAAATAGCAGCCTATATCCAGTAATTGTTGCAATTGCTCTCTGCTCCCATTAAACCAATGAATAATACACCTACGAAGACGATATTCTTTTAAAATAGATATTGCTTCTTTTTCCGCTCTTCTAAGATGCACTGACATCAATTTATTCTTTTCTGCACACACTTTTGCAATTTTCTCAAAATATATACATTGTTTATTACACGAAATATAACTTTTTTTTGAGAAATCAAGTCCAACTTCTCCTACATAATTGGTTTCATTGATTAATTGTATAAAACTATAAAAATCTGTATCATTTAATGATGTCTCCTGTGGATGGAAACCAAGTGCAAATTTCAAGTATTTTGTTTCTGGATACATGCGTTTGCAAGACATATAGACCCCAGGTGAGTTCGTCATACACAATGTATATTGTTTTTTTTCATTAATTCCAGCATATATTTTCTGATGATCCTTGTAATGATCCAAATGGAAGTGTGTATCAATAAGATGTTGAATCATAACCCAAGATACTCCTTCATCCTCTGATCTCCAGAAAATAATTGTACCAAATCATCTATACTTTTCTTATATAAAACTAAAAATTTTCCAACTTCCTCTTCTGTTAATTCTCCGACACACCTAATATCTCTTTTTAATTCTTTATCTGAAGAATGTTTGCAACGATAAATACTTCCAAGTACTGCTCTTAAATCAGCACTTTTTTCACTTTCTTCATATGCCATAAGGAACTCATAAGCTTCTCCCTTATAGGAATATTTTTTTATCTCGTCTATATCCAAAAGTGAACTCTTACGAATCAAACAAGGATAACAATATCCACAATTTATAGGATATTCTTTTGAACCATTTTTATTGTACCGTGCTAAACAAGGATGTGAACATGAAATCGTATCTGCATAACAACTTTTAAATGCATTGGTATCTTTAACCTGCTGTACAATCTCTCTTTTAGTATTATAAGCAAAAAAATTTATAATAGTATTTTGTATTCCTACTTGCTTTAAAACGTCGTTAAATTGTCGCAAAAAGTACGGATGAGTGGTACGTGTACTACATGTTCCTTTTCTTCCTCCCGTCAACGGAATATTAAGTCCTATAAATCCATTTTCAGGAATATATACCGGAACATTTCTTCCTAAAATACCAGCTATACTAAGTGCTGCACATAAAAATAATAGTGATCTTCCTCGAGAGGTATTTTCGTTTCCCTTTAAACCGCCTTCTTTTTCGCTAATAGGAGCCCTGGAATTCGCCGTAAAACTAATAAATTTAACAGATTGTTCTGGATAAAAGTTCTGAAAAGTACTTGTAAATAACCTCTGTCTTTTGGCAAGTTTAGGATATTCATTATGTCCAACCAGGCAAGGAGAGCCCCCTTCTTCTAATAGTCTAATTGCACCACAAAAAGAATCCAAACCTCCCGAAAACAAACATACACAATCACAATCCTGAACATTCAAATGAATCCTATTTGCATGCTCTCTATAGCTATATATTACTTCACTTTTCCTAAATATAATATGCCAATGATCTCCCGTTAAAAATCCAAGTATTTTTTCCCATTGTAAGCTCGTATCCTTCCATTTATCATATTCCAATACCGGAATAGATACATTTATATCTCTAGTCCAACAATCTTTAAACCTTCTTCTGGATACTCTTTTGTCTAAAGCAAAAATACTCAAACCTATTATAAATAAATCCTCATATATTGCAGGAATCTGCATTTGATCCATCCGGTACCAGCTGTCTGTTATATTTGTAAATATCGTACTATATTTTTTTCGATTAATCGAAAAAACATATGCGTCTTTCCATTCGTCATCTGGCTTTTTCTCTTGTTCCTTATCAACCCAAAACCGCATTCCTAATCCTCCCCATAATACTTTTCAAACACAGATAACGCATCTCTTAATGCATCTTCTACTACTTGTGCTGTTCCCATATTAGAAAAATCAACTGTTCTCAAATTATCCAAGTTTAAATCACCATCAATGCTATTTTCTATATATTCATGCATGTCATTTAAAATTTCGGATGTTTGTGCCGGTGTTTTTCCTTTTGATATTTTTTCTTCATATCGAAAGTCAAAATTTTCTTTTATGTATTCCTTCAACATTTCTTTTAACAGTACATCAACTGAAACATTCCCTATATCTGCAATATCTTCAATTTCCAAATTATCCATAGCCTGTGACAATGCATCTGCTGCCATATTATCTTCTACCGATGCTCCAGAATTTGTAAATTCATGCAGTAATTCTGTCCAAACAACTTCTGACGGCTTTCCTACAAGGTCTTCCCTATTATATTCACGCAATGCATTGTCCAGTCCACCCGATGCAACTTTTTGTGCAAAACCTAAAGTTCTTGCAGCTGCTGATTGGAAACTACCACCTGTCGACATGTCTGTTTTCATTGCTGTAGCATATTTACTAGCAGCTTTTGCTTTCGAATCATAATCTCTATTATTTATAAATGACGTCACTGCTCTTTTCGCTTTTGACCAATGCAGTGTTGTTGGTGCTATATATCCTTTCGATGTACCCATATTAGCTTTTCCTCTGTTCTTTTATTTCTGTAATCTGCTCATCTGTTAACGTTCCTTTTTTTACCATTATTTCTAATACAGTATTCATACTTCCTGTATCACTATTATACATTGTTCTTAATGCAGCCATATCACCCGCTTTTATTGTGACTGTTGATTTTCCAATTGCCTCCACTATTTTTCCTTTATACGTATCAAAATTCAAAAATAAATCTCTTATAATAAAAAATTTCATTTCGCCTTTTTCGATCTTAGGTATAATAATCTTAAATGTATCTGCAACTTCTTCTGCATTTAATTCTTTCATATCTTTTATAATAGCCGCCATTTGGCCAGCTTTAGATCGTCCAATTCTTTCCAAAATTTCTTTCGTATTTTTACTGAATCCAGATTCATCAATGCTAGAACTTTTCAGATTTTCTCTTGTTAAATAAAAATATTTTTCTAAACGATATTTTTCCAAGTCAACAGGTTTACATTCTATCCACTTTTTCATTTGTGCCGTATTCCACGGATTTTGACTATCCATATTTCCTTCCTGGAATTCTGTACGAATTTGCTTGAATTTTTTATTTTCAGTATCAAATTCTTTACTCCATTCATTTAGCTGTATAAACAAGTCATTATCCAATTTTTGTAACACTAACAACTTCGCCAAAATAGAAATATCAATTTCATCACCATAATAAATTTTTGCCAACTGGCGTTTAGTAATAAATGTATTCAGAAAGCGTTTTGCCTGACGTGGATTCCCTTTCAGCGTAGAAGCAACAATTTCTCTTATTTCATCAATAATCTTTGCCGTTTCATTAAAAGCTGACTTATCCCCGTCCCTCCAACTCAGGTTTAATTCATCAATCAAATTATTAATTTCTTCTAATGTAATTACATCGCCAGAAACTATCATTTTTTCTTCAAATATTTTAGCTATTAGGCGACTAAAACTTTCCTGTTCCAAATAACTTTGTGCAACCAGTAATAATAGATAATTTTGTATGTCCTTTGCAGATAACTCTGGAATATATATCGGCAATTGAATAATTTTTTCAATATATTCTTTGTCTAGTTCTACATCAAAACCATTCATCGGTGGATACTTTTCACGAATGGAATACTTTATAACATTTTCATCCGCAGCAATAATAAATGTTGTCCTATCAACAGCTAAAAACAACTTAATCACTTCCAATATTTCAATTATTCGTTCTGGGCGGCATCTGTCCAAATCATCTACCATTACAACTATATTTTCGATATTGTCATTTTTCAGCGCATCTGAAAACTCTTCTCTAAATTTTCTTATATTATTTATTGTACTTTCATCGGTCGAGTCATCTTCATCTTTCCAATATTCATCTTTCAACGATTGAATTGAATCTGCTGCATTTTTGACAGTATTCCCTATTTCTTCTGCACTTCCAGTTACGTTTAATAACATAGGTAATGGATTTCCTGTTGCTACACTTGCAACTACCGGTGCAAGTGTAGATACGGCTTTCGTTCCTAATTTAAACCAATTTACTCTTTTAATTAATTTTCCAAATTTCTTTTTTACCTCTGCAGGAACTTCTTCTTTTAGTTCCTGCAATAAGGCCTCCATAATTGCAGTTTTCGCATCATCATATGATTCAAACATCCATGCATTAATGGTCACACAAATAATACCTTCTTGATTTTCAAGTTTTTTATCTATTAACTTCAATAAAGTGGATTTTCCAGCACCCCATAGTCCAAACACTCCAATTGTCAATGGGTTATATTCTTTATTTTTAGCAATATCTGCAATTATTCTTGCATATGGTTCATAAAATAGAATATCAATATCTGACGCATTATCTAGCCACATAAAAACCCTCCCTTGTTTTGACACAATTTTATAACATCATATTTTCTTCACTATTTTCCATATTTAACTGGTTCTTCCGCTACCATTTGCACTTGCTCATCTCTCTCAATTTTCCGGTAATCCACAGTCTTTTTAGAACGCATTTCCCTGTAAATCACTCCCGCCAGTGCACTCATTACAGCATCATACTTACTTTTGTCCTCAAATAGAGAACCATAGCTGTCCTGCGCTTCCATATAACTTTCCATTGCTGCATTTCCAAAAGCAGAAGGAAAAATGCTTTCCGTAAAAATTCTTGGATCTGAAGTACGTGCAGAACTTGCCAGTCTATCATCAGCAATCAGCTTATCGTGTAACGCACCAAGCATCACCCGATCTCCATCCGTGAACTGCCCTTTATACTTCTCGTTAATCTTATCCAAGATTTCATCCAATGTGCTTTTCTGTCGGATCCCCTGTGCCCCCTGCTTTTTAGATGGAACATACTGCCCGTCAACTTTTTCCAGTTTTATTGCACCCTCAAAAGTCTTCTGCAATTTATAGTATTCCAATTTCAGCTTTCCATCTAAATCAATCGGTTCTTCCTTTTCTTCTGGCAAGAGTCCAATTAAATAGCTAAGGAAGAGATATTCCTTATGCATATCAGCGTCAAACATACGAACTACTTGTGTTATATAACTATACCATCGTAATAATTTTCTTACCTGTCTTCTGAATTGATACCGTTCTTCTGGGTTTTTCAAATTATATCTGTCCGCTACCGGTTTTAATACACTTGTCATTTTTCCCATTGCAGTTGTATCCTGCTTACCAGGATGATTCCATATATCAATAAATGCCTTGATATCATTCTCATTATAAATTGCATAATCCAAAAGTTCTTTTTCTGTCTGATAAATCAAATCTACATTTACTTCCTGCTCAAGGCTTGTCTCCTGATAAAATGGCTGAAATGCTTCCAGAATATCCTCTTTTTTGTTTGCAAAATCCAACACAAATGTGTCCACCTTTCCAGGGCATGTTCGATTCAAACGCGATAATGTCTGCACTGCTTTCACATTTTTCAATTTTTTGTCAACAATCATTGTATGTAACAATGGTTCATCAAAACCAGTCTGATATTTTTCCGCTACTACCAGAACATTAAAATTATCGTGGAATTCTTCCTTTGTCTGACTTTCTGATATATGGCTTCCATCTTTCCTTACGTTCAGCCCGGCTTCTGTATACTCTTCATCTCCATCCTGCACCGTTCCGGAAAATGCAGCCAAAATATCCATATCTACATAATGTTGTTCTCTTATATATCTTTTGATTTCATGGAAATATCGAACTGCTGCCAATCTCGAATCTGTGACAACCATCATTTTTCCTTTTCCACCGATTTTTTGTTTCGTAGTCTCTCTGAATGTTTCTACGATAATCTGTGATTTCTGGCTGATATTATATGGATGTAATTTTTCATATTTCTTTATAATTTTTGTTGCTCTGCTTTCTGGAAGCTCTGGATTTTCCGGCGTGTCTTTTGCAATTTTGAAACAGGTACTGTAAGTCATATAATTCTGCAAAACATCCAGTATGAACCCTTCTTCTATCGCCTGTCTCATGCTATAAATATGAAATGGATGGAAACTTCCATCTGTCCATTGACTTCCAAACATCTCCAATGTTGCTGGTTTCGGAGTTGCAGTAAATGCAAAAAAGGATAAATTTGGATGTTTCCCATGTGTCAGCATCTCCTGCACAAGTTTATCATTTCTGTCTATTTCATCTTCTGCTTTTCCTTCTATTTCTGCATATTCTCGCAATGCTGCTTCTGTATCAGCCAACGCCGCTTTCAGTTTCATTGCAGAACTTCCCGTCTGTGAAGAATGAGCTTCATCTACAATAATCGCAAAGTTTCTTCCGGCAACCTTATCTACTTCCTGATAAATCACCGGGAATTTCTGTAATGTTGTTACAATAATTCTTGCACCGTTATTGATGGCGTCTCTTAAATCTTTTGAGTTCTTTTTATCATCAATTGTCTCTACCGACCCTATCGTGTGATCAAACCCTGAAATGGTTTCCTGTAACTGTTCATCTAACACGGTTCGGTCTGTAACTACAACCACACTGCTGAAAACAGATTCATCATTCGAATCATGTAAGGAAGCCAGTCTATACGCTGTCCAGGCAATAGAATTGGATTTTCCAGAACCTGCACTATGTTGAATCAGATAATTACGACCTGCACCTTCTTTTTTCACATCTGCAATTAATTTACGTACAACATCCAATTGATGATATCTTGGGAAAATCAATCTTTTCTTCTTCGTGACCTGCTCTGATCCGTCAGGCATTTGTTTCTTTTCTTCCTTTACCTGCAGATGAATAAACTTTTGGATAATATCCATCATACTATCTTTCTGGAATACATACTCCCAGAAATATGATGTCGGATATCCGTCTGGATTCGCAGGATTTCCCTTACCGCCATCATTTCCTGCACCGTTCGATCCCTGATTGAACGGAAGAAAATATGTATTTTTTCCTTCCAACCGTGTTGTCATCCAAACTTCCAACTGATCAATACAAAAATATCCTAAGATTCTCTTATTGAACTGAAAACATATTTCTCTTGGGTCACGATCATACATCCACTGACGCTTAGCATTATCAACGTTTTGTCCTGTATACTGATTCTTTAATTCAAGGGCAAATACCGGAATCCCATTTACCGACAGAACCATATCAACAGAATTATGTATATCACTGGAATAAAACCATTGTCTGTTGCAAGTAATCTCATTCTTTTCGTACAGTGCCTCCGCTGTTTGATTCAGGCCTGATTCTGGTTTAAAATAACATACTTTGAACGGAATACCTCTATGTTTAAATCCGTGCCGCAGTACAGAAATGAGCCCATCCATATCACATGCATTGTTGAAAGCAAGGCAGAATTTTCGTTCTGGATCCACTTTATTCTGCAATAAAAAGCGTTTCCACTCTTTCGGCTGTGTTCTTTGTACAAATCTCAATAGAGTATCTTTATAAACGCCAAGCTGTGGATCATACATATCGTTATTATGTGTGTATCCACCTGCCGGTGATAGAAAAAATTCTTCAATATCTGCTTCGAAACGTTTCTCTGTTGTAACATCTATACTCAAAACTCTGGCACCTCCTTTTTTCCTGTGACATACTCATAAATCAAGGATTTTTTGTAATTTTCAAGTTCAACTAAAAACTGTTCTTTTTTCTGGATAATCTTATCCATTTCAAAAATTTTCCTGTTAAGATAAGAAGCAATTTCTATCTGTTCATCCCATGGCGGAATAGGGAATAATATAGAGAAAAACTGTTCAGGATATAGTCTCAATCTAGATGCTGTAATACCTGTTGAATAGGACGCATAAGTTGCAATCAACGGTGGAATTCTCAGAAGATACTCTAAATAATCCGATACATATTCATTATTCCGTTGGCGATAAGTATTGTATGAAGGACTTATCACTCCTTCATACTTTGAAACGCCAATTGCACCTTGCCACATCCACATTGTATTTGCTGCAAGATCCCCTTTGTGACAGATTTTGTAACCTACTAAAGATTCAGACATGAACATATTTACGTTTTTCTCACTCCTCGGTGTAATGCCTGTAATATGAGAAACCGTCAGCAGTTCTTCTGCTCCGGTATTTGAAATCTCCTTTGTCTCTATAAAAATGTTCTTTCCCCTCTCTACACGCCAGTCATCCGGGATATGTGTGAGCCAACTAATGCCACTATCTTTCATGAGCCGCTCTTGGCGAACACCTTTTGTAACAGCTTGGGTAATAACTGCCTGCTTCAACTTCTTATATTCTTCAATGCTATTGCGAGTCTTTTCAAGGACAGCATCAATATGAGCACATTTTTCATCAAGAAACGAAACTATACGTTCCTGCTCTTCAGCAGACGGCCATGCTATAACCTGTTTATTCCACAACGACGCTGACCATGTTGCAAGACTTACTGAATCCACTACTACTGACGCTATACTACATTGTAATCCGTATTGTACAAATCGCTTATTTACACTTGCATTCATAGTCACCCTTATAATATGGTCTGTATAGCAAGCATTTGGATACGGTATATAAATATAGGGTGTACCATTTCTAGCTAATAATAAATCATTTTCACTTGTATATTTCCATTCTGGGAAATCCTCATAGTTTGTCCTAATAGGATTTATTCCAGCGGTATAGAATAATCTGTCAGTTGGTTCATTAGACCAAAAATTTTTATCAATTCCTTCTCCTGTATTCATACCACCATGCAAATACTTAAATTTAATAGTATTCCACGGCATAGGAATACTTCCTATCCAATCAATACCTGACTCTTTCATCTTTCTACTCATATCATTTCTCCCCAAACAAAGCATCCAAACTGCTCTGAATATCCAACTCCAATTCATGTAAGCGTACCGCAATTTCTTCTACTGGTTCCGGTGCCTGATATTCATAAAAGTACCTTGTCATTGGAATCTCGTATCCTTTTTTCGTTTTCTTTTCATCTATCCATGCTTCTGGTGCATATGGTAATACTTCTCTCTTGAAATATTCCTCAATCTCTTCTGTCAGCGGTACCTTTTCCGTATCACGCAGGGACACATCTGCCACTGGTTTTCCCTTCTTTAATATGATTTCGCCATTTTCATCTTTCTGTGGCTGTTCTACTACAATCTTCTGATATCCAAATTCCTCTGTATCAAAAATCTTACTCTGACAGTAAATACCATCTTTCTCGCCATATATAGTTCCATTTTCAAATGCACCATATGCCTTTACAATCAGATCACGGCATTTATCAGTAATGTCATTTCTTTTTGTTCCGATACTTTTTCTTCTTGCTTCAAAACAATGCGAAGCATCAATCAACTGTACTTTTCCAGCTCTGTGTATTGGTTTGTCTTTAGAACAAATCCAAATATACGTGCTGATACCAGTATTCATAAACATATCTGTACCTAACTGCACAATCGCATCCAACCAGTCATTTTCCAGAATATATCTTCTAATCTCTGACGGTCCACTTCCTGCATCTCCTGAAAATAATGGTGATCCATTCTGAATAATAGCCATTTTCCCATTTGGAGCTAGCTTAGAAAGTCCGTTCAATACAAACAACTGCTGTCCATCTGATATCTTCGGAAGTCCGGGTGCAAATCTTCCCAATTCACCTTTTTTCGCTTCTGCTTCTACTGCTGCTTTTTCTCTTTTCCAGTCAATTCCGAATGGTGGATTTGAAATAATATACTGAAACTGATATCCGCTAAACTGATCTTCAGATAGGGTATCTCCAAATCTCATATTATTTGGATCACCCCCACGAATCATCATATCCGCTTTTGCAATCGCAAATGTAGAGGGATTAAACTCCTGACCAAAGCAGGTAACTCCAATCTCCGTGTTTAGTTCCTGAATTCTTTCTTCCATGCAGCTAAGCATCTGAGATGTTCCCATCGCCATATCATACACTGTTACATTTCCACCCTTACTCAGATCTGCATCTGATAAAAGTAAATCCGTCATTAAATAGATAATATCTCTACTGGTAAAATGTGCCCCGGCCTCTTCACCAAAAGATTCGGAGAATCGTTTTACTAAATCTTCAAAAATATATCCACAGTCTACTGCACTGATTTTATCTGGTCCCAGATATCCTTTTTGTGAATTAAATTCTTTTATGACAAGATACAAGGTATTACTTTCTACCATTCTGCGGATAATGTTATCAAAATCAAACTTTGCCAGCACATCCTGAACATTTGCAGAAAATCCATTCAGATAATCTCGAAAATTTGCTTCGATATTTTCCGGATCAGCTAATAAAGATTCAAATGTATATTTGCTGATGTTATAAAATTGATAACCGGAAGCCTTCGTCAGAAATCCATCAATTACAGCAAAATTCTTCACCTTTTCATACTGTTCCAATACTGCTTTGTGTGTCGGTAATAAACAATCATGAAATCTTTTTACTACTGTCATTGGCAAAATTACCAATCCATATTCATGCGGTTTAAATGGACCACGGAGCATATCTGCTACATTCCAGATCATTGTCGCTTTCTCTGCTATATTAGTTCCAACTACATCAAATTTATTATTTTCATCCATTTATTTTTCCTCCGTATAAATATGTTCTAATTCTGCTGTTGCCTTTTCTAATTTGTATTTCAATTCTTTTATTTCATTTATCTTGGCGTAATATTTATCTGCAATTATCTTCTGACTTTTTAAGTCAGGCAATGGAATTGTTATTTTTTTCAATCCTTCAACCGGCAGATTTAATAAAGTAGCCCCTACTGCTACTCTAGATAAGGCTGCTTTTCCATTTTCACTTTCCAAATATGCTTTCAAAAAGTAAGGATTTATCTTATCTTCATCTAACTCAATAACATAAAGATTACCATTTGCTAAAATCTTATTTCCTTCTTTTACGGATGCAATTGCCATTTTTACCGGAGATACATTTTTAGAAATTACGAGACTTCCATTTTTAATACAATATTTCTCGTATTTAGGATTCATTTCTTTCAAATAAGGAAGATCATCACTAATAATACCATCCTTTATATTTGCCAGCATCAAATACTGCATGTTCGTTGGTTCATCAGATACAATTTCATCTAAAATCGTTGCTTTAATCTGTGCTCCTCTTGTTATGTTCTTTATCACAGATTCAAATGCTACACCGTTTTTTATGGGCATCTCTTTTTGAAGATATCTTGACGGATTAAGAGTGTATTCATTTTTTGCCACCTCTTCACCCAAAACTAGCTTTGAGTTATCGTCATCTGTATTCAACAATTCAATAATTTTAGAAATATTTTCATCACTAAGAACATTCTGTCTTCGTCCAACTGAGACCATCTCCGTTGCATCTATCATTCTTATATTTTTATTATTTCTGCTTAATACCAGTAATGAACAGGCAATTCCAGTATTCGAATACAAATTGGATGGAAGTGCTATCACCGCCTCGACAAATCCTTTTTTTACAAATTTTTCGCGGATTACTGTATTGATTCCTCCGTTCCAAGTCACTCCATTACTCACCGAAACAACCGCTTTTCCATGTTTGTCGAGATGATTCATGACATTTATAATAAATACCCAGTCTCCCGCAGTTGCTTTCTGTACTTCCGGTATAATATTATATATCGCTTCTAATTCCTCGTTGTTTCCAATGCTCTCTTTCACCCTTATCCCCCAAGGATAATCACAGAATATTTTATCAAACATCAAATTGTCATCTATGTCCAGAACTGATTTTTGCTCAATTTTCACCCGATCAGAAATTAATTCCGTTCTAATTTCTGCTACTTCTTTGACCTCGGTTACAAGCTCTACGCCATAAAACTGTGATTCTGGGTTTCTTTCTATAGCATTCACTAGAAATATTCCAATTCCACTACAGAAATCTGCTGTTTTATCATTTGAAATTTGAAGTATCTCATTTGCCAACTTTACAACACTCTGTGGGGTTTCGCATTCTCCCATAAATTTATTTCCTTGCAATGGCCACCACAATACTACTGCTAAAAGTGTTTCTTCTGAATATGCTTCTCCGATTTCTATTGCCACATTCCATAAATTTTCAATATTTCCTTTTATGAAACTGACTCTCTCCGGTGAAAAAGTCAGTTCCATATATTTTACTAACTGATATACATCGTTTATCTTATTTTTTAAAGATAAATACGCTACATACGCTAAGCAAAATCCTCCATACATGGATGTAGATGTATTTCCTAGTCCAAGTTCTCTCATCCTGTTTGAAATATTCCAACTAATTTCTTCAACTTTCGAGCCTTCTTTTTCTTTTAACTCTTTAACTGAAATATTCAACCCTGTTTCCTCCTTTGGTTATTCACAATCAATTTCCTTGTGTTCACTATAGCATTTGTTTATTTGATTGTCAATAATCAAATTTGATTTTTAATAACCATGACGCGTTTTAATATAATTCATTAGTGTCATGGTAATAAATTCTTATTTCCATGGTAACAATATTTATAATTCCTAAGAGTAATATAAGATTTATTGGAATATACTTTCTCACCACATCACCTGTTACAGCAATCGATGTCACGCTGATAAGCAGAATCCATATAGAATATTTATCCCATGCTTTTCGATACTGCTCTATCTTCCTCAACACAAATATCTCACCACTTATTCCTAGTCCAAGAAAAATAAGAATAGCCATAATTCTCAAAAACCACGACCATTCTGTAGAAAAATACTCTCGCTCACCTAAAATATTTAATTCTGATGGACGGATCACCCACTCCACATACCTGTACCCAAACTTCAGTGGAACAGTTATGCAAGCAAATAAATCTTTTTGAAATACTGTATTTCTTATTACTGCCAATAAAACCAAAATCATGTAAGCTATCATCCAGAATGTTTCCTTTTCTTTCACTTCATTTTTCAACTTTTTTATTTCA